>QCRF01000001.1 GCA_003209375.1 Prochlorococcus sp. AG-459-N19
TCCATAGCGGTCCATGAAATTTTCTAATTTTCTCCTCAATAATTATTTCGGCTTCATGCACTCTTAACCCTCTTACGTCAATTGTATTTTTGCTCGTTCTAATTTTAGAAAAAGAAAAATCTTCTCTTGTAGACTTGATCTCAATTTTTGACCTTTTGATATTAGGCTTTTCTCCATTAATACCTTCAAAGTCATTTACAGATAATGTGCTTCTAAATGAACCACATTTAATTTCATAAAAACCACCTTTTTTATCTAAATCTACAATTTGTCCCGTACTATTTAGACTTTTAATCTTTACAAAATCACCTACCTGAGGGTTCCATAATATTGACTTTTCGGATTTTTTTTGGGTTAAATGTTCTTTCTCAATTTCTTTTAATCTTTTTCCAATAATTCTCGTATCCTCTCCATTAACATTTTTATCTCTTAATTTTTTAATCAAATCTATCACCTCTTTTTTAGCGGATACAATATGTTTTGATAATTTTGACCTTTCAATTTCCTGGATTTTTTCAGCATTTATTTTTTGATATTCATAATTTCTCTTCAGTTCATCATGTAATATTTCGGTCCTTGCAATCAGTTCTGCAGCAGCTTCTGCAGAATTTTGTTGTTTAATCTTCTCTTCCTCAAGTCCTTTAATAATACTGTTAATATTGTCAACTTCTTTTGGCTTTAGATAATTTGCAGCTTCATTGAGTATGCTTTCATCGAGACCAATTCTCTTTGAGATTGACAAAGCATTACTTCTCCCAGGAATACCCCAGTTGAGTATATATTTTGGCTTCAAAGAATCCTCATCAAAGGCAACTGATACGTTTTCAAATCTTGAGTCGTTATATTTTAAAGCCTTAATATCTCCATAATGTGTAGTTGCAAAAGTGATATCAGATTTATTTGCAAATTCTTTTAATAAAGCCATCGCAAGAGCACTTCCTTCAAGAGGATCTGTGCCAGATCCAATCTCATCTAGCAAAACAACTGATAATCCTTTCTTATGATCAAGTGAATCTAATATCTCTTTTATGCGGGATATATGCCCACTGAAGGTAGATAAATTTTCTTCTAATGATTGATTATCTCCTATATCCACATATATATTTGGACAAAAAGGGATAATAGGATTATTAGTTGAAGGTATCAATAATCCTGCTCTAGCCATAAGTAAAGACAAGCCAAAACCTTTTAAAGCTGCTGTTTTACCTCCAGTATTTGGACCTGTAATAGCTACAACCTTAATATTTCTATTTATATAAAAATCGACAGCTACTGGTGGAGGGGCTCCTTTTTTTTTATGTTCCCAAATCAATAACGGATGAGAAAAACCAATTAAAGAAAGAATAGGACTTTTCTCAAATGTAGGAGTTTTGCCTCCAATCCATTTCGAATATCTTGAACGAGTTAGGGCATTTTCTAATCTCAATAAAATGGATGCCATTTCAATAAGATTTTCTGAATTATCACTAACAACAAGGGACCATTTTTTAAGTAATTTAAATTCTTCTGCTGTGATCCTAGCCTCTAAAGAAGCAATCTTATTACCTTTAGTTACTACACTTTCGGGCTCAAAATATACTGTATTTCCTGAAGATGAAGAGTCATGAATTATGCCTTTAAATTTATCTACATAATTAACTTTCACTGCTAAAACAGGCCTTCCATATCGATCTCCAATAGTAGTATCTTGCAAATAAGCTAAATTCTTTTGAATAAATTTCTCAACTAATATTTTCCTTTCAAGTTTCTTAGATAAAAATTCTTTTCTAAGAATAGATAGTTCATTACTAGCATTGTCTGAAATCCTTCCATTCGATTCAATACCTTTTTTAAAAATCGTTTCAATATTCTGATGGTCAATTAAATTTTTTGTAAATGATGAAATATAAGGCCTTTGTTCATAATCTAATAAGATTTTTTTTAAATTTCTTGCTGCAGCAATTGTTTTCGCTATTTCTAACAATTCAGAAGATGAAATTACACCTCCCTTGGAACAAATTTCAATATTTCTACTAATATCAAAAACACCAGAAAAACTAATTGATTTATCTAAATTTTTTTCTAGCTCATTAATTTCAACAGTCTCATTCAAAAGTCTTTTAGATGACTCGTATTCTGAAGGAATAACAAAACTTAAAATTGATCGTTTACCCATTTCCGTTGAGGCGAATGAAGATAAATGCGTTTTTAATGAATCCCACTCTAAAAGGTCTATAGATTCTTCTTCTAAGGTTTTATCCGAATATGATTTTTTAGAATAACTTTTCTCTTGCATACAAAAAAAGAATCAAACATTCGATTGAATCCCTTCAGGAGGAACATAAAGCATCTCCAGCCAGTTTCCTTCAGTATCCTTCATATAAAAAGATGCTGTTCCATCTCTATGCTCATGTAAAGGACCAACTTTTACACCAGAATTTTTTAAATCATTTTGAATATTTTCCACTTCTATTTTATTCTCAAAATGAAAAGCAAAGTGAGGTCCCGCAGCTTTGTAGCTAGGGCCTAACAACGCGAGTCCATCTTTCCCTTTACCAGCCTCTAAATAAGACCAATCTTTATCATCCCAAACCAATTTCATACCCAGCTTAATATAAAAAGATTTCGCCCTTTCGAGATTCTCTACTCTAAGTGCAATGTGACCAATCCTATTTACTCCTTGTGAAAACTTCAAAACAAAGCAGTTAATTCATTACTTATCTAAGAATAAACCAAATTCTTGTCAATAATGAGTTTTTAAGTATCCTGCAACCATTGAGATGCATCACAAGCATGATAAGTGAGTATTAATTTTGCTCCTGCTCTTTTAAAACTGAGCAATGTCTCTAAAACAATATCTTTTTCGTTAATCCAGTTCTTCATAGCAGCAGACTTTACCATGGAATACTCACCACTAACGTTGTATGCAGCTATGGGTTTATTTGAAAAAGTGCTTAATCTATAAACTATATCCAAGTATGAAATTCCTGGTTTTACCATCAAAATATCAGCTCCTTCATACTGATCCAATGCTGATTCAATTAAAGCCTCTTTTGAGTTGGCAGGGTCCATTTGATATGTAGACTTATTGTTTGGAATTATTTTCTTACTATTTTCTCTAGGAGCCGAATCTAAAGCAGTTCTAAATGGACCGTAATAAGCAGATGAATATTTTGCTGTGTAACTAATAATACCTACATCACAAAATCCTTGGGCATCAAGATAAGCTCTGATTGCTCCAACTCTTCCATCCATCATATCACTAGGACCAATAAAATCTGCTCCAGCTCTTGCTTGTGTTAAAGCTTGTTTTTTTAAAATTTCGATTGTTTCGTCGTTCAATATTTTTCCATTTTCATCAACTAATCCATCATGACCATCACAAGAGTATGGGTCCAAGGCAACATCTGTCATTATTGCCATTTCTGGAATCTCTTTTTTTAATATTCGAATAGCTCTAGGTATTAAACCGTCTTCATTGAAACATTCTGCACCATCTTCAGTCTTTAAGCTTTCGTTAATTTTTGGAAAAAGAACCACACACCTTATTCCCAATTCCCATGCCCTAGTAACCTCCTTTATTAAGCCATTAATATCCCATCTATAGGTTCCTGGCATTGCTGAAATTTCCTCTTTAAAATCTTTTTCATGAATAAATAATGGATAAATAAAGTCCGATGCCGTTAGATGGTTTTCCCTAACCATTTCTCTAATTGCCTCAGTTCTTCTTAACCTTCTAGGACGAATAATCGAATTCATTTGAATATTATTTAAATTGAAAAATATTTATCTAATAGATTAATCGGTTGCCTCGCACATAAATCAATCAGAGACTAATTTTGTTCAGGAAAATTAACTAAAATTTATTTAATACGAGCAAAAAAAAGTTACAAAAGTATTTTGCACATTCTTCATTTTTCACAAATTTACATCATTAAGAGATAATATCTTCTAGTTAAGTATTTATTTTAAGGAGAGTATCTTTGAAAATAATTAATGGATTTCATCTAAAGAATGTGAGAGGCGATATTCTAGGAGGGATTACAGCCGCAGTGGTGGCTTTGCCTCTCGCTCTTGCTTTTGGTAATGCTGCGTTAGGACCTGGCGGAGCAATTTATGGACTATATGGAGCTGTAGTAGTTGGTTTTTTAGCAGCATTATTCGGCGGAACACCTGCTCAAGTTAGTGGGCCTACAGGTCCCATGAGTGTAACTGTCGCAGGGGTAGTAGCAGGCTTAGCAGCAGTAGGGGTTCCAAGAGATCTCTCTGCAGGACAAATTTTACCTTTAGTTATGGCAGCGGTAGTCATTGGCGGCTTACTGCAAATATTATTCGGCATTTTAAAATTAGGTAAATACATTACTTTAGTTCCATATTCTGTCGTTTCAGGATTTATGTCTGGTATTGGAGTAATAATCATTGCACTTCAAATTGGACCATTACTTGGAATTAGCACTCGAGGTGGAGTAGTCGAATCTTTAACTACTGTATTTTCAAATTTCCAGCCCAATGGTGCTGCTATTGGAGTAGCAATAATGACACTAGGTATAGTATTTCTTACTCCAAGAAAAATAAGTCAGTGGGTTCCTTCTCCTCTCTTGGCCCTATTGATAGTTACCCCAATATCAATATTAATTTTTGGAGATGGAGCTATTGATAGAATCGGAGACATCCCAAGGGGAGTTCCATCTTTAAATTTCCCAAGTTTTAATCAATATTTCCCAATTATTTTCAAAGCAGGCTTAGTCCTAGCAGTACTTGGTGCAATTGACTCTTTACTGACATCTCTAGTAGCAGACAATATCTCTCAAACAAAACATAATTCTGATAGAGAACTTATTGGTCAAGGAATAGGAAATGCTGTTGCAGGTCTGTTTTCAGGTTTACCTGGAGCAGGAGCAACCATGAGAACAGTTATAAATGTTAAATCTGGAGGATCAACTCCCATTTCTGGAATGGTTCACTCGGTTGTTTTGTTGATAGTTTTAGTTGGCGCAGGACCTTTAGCTGAGCAAATACCAACTGCATTGCTTGCAGGAATTCTTATAAAAGTTGGTCTAGATATTATTGATTGGGGTTTCTTGAGGAGAGCTCACAAGTTATCTTTAAAAACTTCAGTTGTAATGTATGGAGTACTCCTAATGACTGTTTTTTGGGATTTAATTTGGGCAGTTTTAGTAGGTGTATTCATAGCAAATATGCTCACTATTGATTCAATAACAGAAACTCAACTAGAAGGTATGGACGAGGATAATCCTTTATCAAATGATGATCAAGCCAAAAATGCATTACCTGCTGATGAAAAAGCACTACTAGATAGATGCTCAGGAGAAGTAATGTTATTTAGACTTAAAGGACCACTTAGTTTTGGAGCAGCTAAAGGTATATCTGAGAGAATGATGCTGGTAAGAAACTACAAGGTTTTAATACTAGATATCACTGACGTACCAAGACTTGGAGTGACGGCGACTCTCGCAATAGAAGATATGATGCAGGAAGCAAAAAATAATTCCAGAAAAGCATTTGTTGCTGGGGCAAATGAAAAAGTAAAAGATAGATTAGCAAAGTTTGGAGTTGAAGGCATTATTGAAACAAGAAAAGAAGCTTTAGAAACCGCTCTGAATGAAATAGCTTAATAATTTATGGAAATAAATCCAATTCTGCAAAATGTATTAGCTCCGCCAGTTCTTTTCTTTTTGATTGGAGCAATATCAGTACTATTTAAATCTGATTTAGAAATACCAGCTCCATTACCTAAACTCTTTTCCTTATATCTGCTACTAGCAATTGGTTTTAAAGGAGGTATAGAGATACAGAAAAGTGGTTTTACAGATCAAGTATTGCCTACTTTAAGTGCTGCAATTCTTATGTCATTAGTAATTCCGCTGATTGGATTTTTAATTTTAAGATT
Organism: Prochlorococcus sp. AG-459-N19; assembly: GCA_003209375.1. Classification (GTDB taxonomy): domain Bacteria; phylum Cyanobacteriota; class Cyanobacteriia; order PCC-6307; family Cyanobiaceae; genus Prochlorococcus_A. Next base: position 5,891 of record QCRF01000001.1, read on the forward strand.
TAAGTTTGATGTCTTTAATTCCGCTGCAATAGCAGCAGCATATGGTTCAATTAGTGCTGTTACATTTATTTCCGCAGAAAGTTTTTTGGAAAGTCAAAAAATAGCTTTTGATGGGTTTATGGTTGGAGCCTTAGCTTTAATGGAGTCTCCAGCAATAATTGTTGGATTATTACTTGTGAAATTTGCAGCTCCCAAAAATAGGCCAAAATCAAGGAAAATGCATCTAAGCGCAATATTACACGAATCACTTTTGAATGGATCAGTTTATTTATTGCTTTCAAGCTTAATTGTAGGATTTCTTACTGCTTCCAGTAATCCCTCAGGGATTGCAAAAATGGAGCCTTTTACTGGACAATTATTCTATGGAGCAGAATGTTTCTTCTTGTTAGATATGGGAATAGTCGCTGCTCAAAGATTACCGAGATTGAAGAATGCGGGTTCGTTCTTGATTGGTTTTGCCATTTTTATGCCTTTGTTTAACGCATTTATTGGTGTTTTCGTTGCAAGATTTTTATCATTAGGACCTGGCAACGCACTTTTATTTGTGGTTTTATGTGCTAGCGCCTCTTATTTAGCAGTTCCTGCAGCGATGAGGATGACGGTACCAGAAGCTAAATCTAGTTATTATATTTCAACTACACTAGGTCTAACTTTCCCATTCAATATAGTTCTTGGAATTCCTATATATATGAGTTTAGTAAATACCATTATCCCATTGTCCCCTTTATAAAAATGAAAAGATTAGACTTGATATTTAGTGAAAGAGAACTAGATGCAATCATTAAAACATTAGAAAAAGCTAATGTTCCTGGATATACAGTTATGAAACATGCCACAGGCAGAGGGCCTGAAAGAGTTGTTACCGAAGATATGGAATTTACAGGATTAGGAGCAAATGCTCATGTAATTGTTTTTTGTGAGCAAGAATTAATAGATAAAATGAGAGATAACATCAGGGACGATTTAAGCTACTACGGAGGAGTTGCTTATATTTCTGAGGCTACACCTCTTTAAATTATAGAAGCAATATTTATTTCTAAGAATGAATCCAATCTACTCTTATATTTTTTCGACTATTTAAGTATCTATCAATTGACATTGCAGCAATACATCCATCAGAAGCTGCAACCACGGCTTGCTTAAATGGTGTATTTCTTATATCTCCAATAGCCCACACTCCATCAGAGTTTGTAGACATAAAGTCATCAACAATAACCCCTCCGTCTTCTTTTAAAGCAATTTGGTCCCCTAAAAAATCAGTAATCGGCTTTGAACCACTCATATAGACAAACACTCCATCTAAATTTAAATTGATAGGATTTTCTTCTTGTTTATTTTTTACAACAACCCCATTCACACCCATATCATCGCCCAATATTTCCAATAATCTTGTTCTACTCCAATGTTTTATATTTGAATTATCCATCAATTCCATAGCTTCTTCATTATCTGCTTTGGGATCACTTGATGTAATCCAATGCACAGTTGATGCAAATTTAGTTAGAACAGTTGCCTCTTCAATTGCCTCCTTGTTCACTCCCACAACGGCAACTTCTCTATTCTTATAAAAAGCCCCATCACATGTAGCACAATAACTTACTCCTTTGCCTAAAAAATCGGCTTCGCCCTTAAATGATGCAGGCCTGCCCATAGCTCCACTTGCAAGTACAAGTGCTTTAGCTTTGAAAGTGCCTTCTGGCGTATAAACCGTTTTCCATTCTCCACTAGCGTCTATTCCAAACACTTGTGCTCTTCTATAGTCTGTGCCGTATTGCACAGCCTGTTCTCTCATTAGAGTGAGTAATTTCTCCCCACTGATATCAACGGGAACACCTGGATAATTAGCGATTTGATGAGTTATTGCTAAGGCGCCAACAGATGGATTTTTATCTAAAATAACTGTCTTTAAGTTTGAACGAGATGTATAAAGTGCGCAAGTACATCCGGCCGGGCCTCCTCCGATAATAACTACATCTGACTCAATGATTTCCAATTTTTAAAAACTCCTTTTTATTAGTATTAGATGAGTTCTTGGTTAGAAGATATTTTAATTTAAATACCTAAACCTCTATATAGATATAAGTTAAAAGAAAAAAGAGAAAAAAGCATAATATAGAAACAAACTTACATAGGAAAAACATAAAAAATTAATTATCAAAATGATCAGGTACGTGAAATGTTCTGAATTGATCTATTATTAATTAATATGCAAAATCAATTGCTGTAGAAACATTATATTTTTAATGACTAACTCTGATTACCTTTTAAAAGCTACCATTAAAAAAGTAACCGAAAAATTAAACGAGATATTGGTTGACAAAATTGAAGAAGCAACTAATATTGCTCAGGATGCTCCAGAAATTCTCAAAAAAGAATTTGATAGTTTGAAAGAATCCATAATTGAAGAAGCCTCAAGAATGGAAAAAGCCGAGAATATTCAAGAAAATGAGTCTGCAAATACTTATCAAGATTCCAAAATAAAAAAAGCTTTAAATGAAATTGAAGATATCAATAAACAAATTGATCTCTTTAATAAAACCACAAATAATCAAATGAAATGAGTTTTCACATTCTTCATTATCGTTTAAAAAAGTTGAAGAGGGCCTTTCTTATTTGGATAACTCTGATTTCACTTTTAATAAATTTGTGGATAGATAATATTAGATTTACAATTTTCCAAGCTAAGACGAATGAAAAATGTAGGGTCCAAATTAAAAGAGCTAGGTGTTTTACTAATCAATTAATAAAGCTTGGTTCAGCATTTATTAAAATTGGACAATTATTATCAGCGAGACCTGATTTAATTCCTAATACCTGGATACAGGAATTGTCTAAATTGCAGGATCAAGTTCCTAATTTTTCATTTACGCAAGTTGAAGAGACTATAAGAAATGAACTAGGGTCTAAGTTTAATGAAATAGATCAAATAATATGTGATCCGGTTGGATCAGCATCACTAGCTCAGGTTCATAGGGCGACTTTAAAAGATGGTAAAAAAGTAGTTTTTAAAGTTCAAAGGCCCAATTTAAAAGAATTGTTTATTATCGATTTGGGCATAATGCAGCAAATAGCAGGATTATTGCAGAAAAATAAGAATTGGAGTCGAGGTAGAAACTGGGTTGAGATTGCTAAAGAGTGTAGGAAAGTTCTGATGAAAGAACTTGATTTTAATTGCGAAGCGCAATATGCAGCAAGATTTAGGCAGCAATTTCTTGATGATGAAAATGTTGAAGTTCCTGAAGTAATTTGGGATATGAGCAGTGAAAAAGTGCTTTGTTTAAGTTATGTAGAAGGGACAAAAATAAGCGATGTAGAAAAATTAAAATCACAAGGAATTGATTTATCTAAAATTGCAGAGATAGGTGCAATCAGCTACTTAAAACAATTAGTAAATTACGGTTTTTTTCATGCAGATCCTCATCCAGGGAATCTAGCAGTTTCAAGTGAAGGTAAATTGATTTTTTATGATTTTGGAATGATGGGGAACATCTCAAATAATCTTCAAACAAGATTAGGGGGGATGGTTAAGGCTGCTGCCCTTAGAGACGCCTCATCACTTGTTAGTCAATTACAACAAGCTGGGCTAATTTCAAAAGATATTGATGTAGGACCAGTCAGAAGATTAGTCAGATTGATGCTTAAAGAAGCCTTAACTCCGCCATTTAGTTCTAATATTATTGAAAAATTATCTGGAGATTTATACGAACTTGTTTATGAAACGCCATTTCAACTGCCAGTTGATTTAATCTTTGTGATGAGAGCTTTATCAACTTTCGAAGGAGTTGGTAGAATGCTAGATCCAGGGTTTAACCTTGTATCAGTTACCAAGCCTTATTTAATAGAACTTATGACTTCAAATAATCAAAGTCCCAACGATTTAATTAACCAATTTGGAAGGCAAGTAGGTGAACTAGGATCTAAAGCTGTTGGAATTCCCAAAAGAATAGATGAAAGTTTAGAAAGATTAGAACAGGGCGATTTACAATTGCAAATAAGAATGGGTGAGTCTGATAGGCAATTCAAAAAAATGTTTACGGCTCAAAAAACTTTAGGTCATTCAATTCTCATAGGAAGCTTATCAATTGCATCTGCTTTACTTGTAACCAATAAACAAAATAATTTTGCATTATTGCCACTTTTTTTTGCACTACCAATAAGTATTGATTGGATAAAGTGCCAATTAAGTATGAGCAAAGGCTCACGTTTAGAAAAACTTAAGCGCTAAAAAACTATATATTTTTGGGACCTAAACCTAGAGCTCCAGCGAATCTTGCTTGATTTCCTAGTTCCTCCTCAATTTTTAAAAGCCTATTATATTTCGCAATCCTTTCACTTCTGCTCAAAGAGCCAGTCTTGATCTGACCCGATCTTGTGGCGACAGATAAATCTGCAATTGTTGTATCTTCAGTCTCACCACTTCTATGACTTATAACACTTGTGAAACCAGACATTTTAGCTAACTCAATAGCTTCCAAAGTTTCAGTTAATGTTCCAATTTGATTTACCTTTATTAGGATAGAATTGGCAGATTTTTCTATAATCCCTTTCCGCAATCTTTCTGTATTAGTAACGAATAAATCATCACCTACAAGCTGAACTTTATTCCCTAATTCTTTGTTTAATTCTGACCAACCTTCCCAATCATCCTCAGCTAAACCGTCCTCTATTGAAACTATGGGATAATTAGAAACTAATCTTGAAAGATATGAAATCATTTCAGAACTATTTAAACTCTTACCTTCATATTTATAAATACCATCACTATAAAATTCAGTACTAGCAGCATCTAAAGCTAAAGACACTTGCTCACCAGGCTTAAATCCGGCTTTTTGAATTGCTTCTAATAATAAGTCCCCTGCTTCTTCGCTTGATGACAAATTCGGGGCAAATCCACCCTCATCGCCTACAGCAGTTGATAGACCTTTTTGATCAAGTAATGATTTTAATGAGTGAAAAATTTCAGTACCCATTCTTAATGATTCACTGAAATTATTAACTCCATGTGGAACAATCATAAATTCCTGAAAATCAAGACTATTTGGTGCATGAGCACCACCATTTATTACATTCATCAATGGGACTGGAAGAAGATTGGATAATGGATCTCCAAGATATCTATAAAGGGAAATGTCTAAAGCATTTGCTGATGCTCTAGCAGTTGCAAGACTTACTGCAAGGATTGAATTTGCTCCAAGGTTAGACTTATTAGGAGTTCCATCAATTTCAATCATTAATTTATCTACTGCAGTTTGATCTAAAGATGACAAACCACATAAAGCCGGCGATATTGTTTCATGAATTTTATTAACAGCATTCAAAACGCCTTTCCCCATATATTTCGAACCACCATCTCTTAATTCATGTGCCTCATGAGCACCAGTGCTAGCTCCGCTGGGAACAATTGCTCTACCACTTGCACCACATTCCAAAAATACTTCTGCTTCTACAGTTGGATTACCTCTTGAATCAAGGACTTGCCTTGCTTCAACAGTATCAATAAGAAAATCAATAGTTTCTTTCACAATTTAATTATTACTATTTAAATCCTATTAATAGCTGAACTATTTGGCTAATATCTGAAATATATTTGTTAACCAACTATAATTGCTATTTTTATAAGAGCTTAGATATTATTTAAAATTTTTTTTCATTCTAAAGTCCCCGCAAATCCTCTCATCTAAAAAATTTTCAAATTCATCTTACAATTTGAAAATTATCGGATGATTATTAGTGCAGATCCTATTTAGAATATTAATTAATAATCAACTATAGATTTATAGTTTATGAGAGAAACACTTACATCCAGTCCTGAACTATTTAGCGATATTAGTTGGAATCTTCTTTTATTAGGGGAAGAAACCGCAAAAAAATGGGATCATAGCGAATTTAATATTGAACACATAATTCATACATTGTTCTCATCAAGTGAATTCTTTGCCTTCATTGAAAAATTATCAATCGACCAAGATACAGTTTTAGACATAACGGAAGATTTTTTAGCAGAGACACCAACAAATGAGTCAGATATTTTTACTATCGGAGAAGATTTAGAAATTTTATTAGATAACGCTAATCAGATTAAAACTCAATGGGGATCAAGATTAATAGAAATCCCTCATTTACTAATTGCTCTTGGAAGAGATTTAAGAATTGGAAATTATGTTTTTGAAGAAGGAAACCTTTCAATGGAAAAATTAGAGGAAGAATTAAAGTTTTACCCAAATATTAATCAATCAAAAGATTCTTTTAATTATGAGAATGTAATTGAAATAAATAATCAACCTAATTTTGAATCAAACAACGAGACTAACGAGACTTTTGTAAAAGGAGAAAAATTTAAGAAAGCTATTGTTCCATTACCGAAAAGTGAACTTCAAATTGAAACCAAAAAACAAGTTGGACAAGATGAAAATGCTCTTTCAATTTATGGAAAAGATTTAACAGAATCAGCTAAAAAAGGCTTACTGGATCCTGTTTTAGGAAGAGAAAATGAGATCAATAATTTAATGAGGGTCCTCTGCAGAAGAAACAAAAATAACCCTATACTTATTGGTAATCCTGGAGTTGGTAAAACCTCAATTGCAAAATTACTTGCTCAATTAATTGTAGACAAAAAAGTTCCTGATACTTTAAAGGACTTAAAAATTATTTCACTTGACTTAGGTGCATTAGTTTCTGGGACCAAATTTAGAGGTCAACTAGAGGAAAGACTAAGCTTAATAATGCAGGAACTAAATAATCCAAACCAAGGAATGATTCTATTTATTGATGAAATTCACTCAATATTAAGTGCTGACAGATCTTCTACCAACATCAGTAATATCTTAAAACCTTTACTAGCTGAAGGAGAACTTAGATGTATCGGTACAACAACACCTGAGAAATTTCGTGAAACTATTGAAAAAGATCAGGCATTAAATAATTGTTTTCAAAAGATAGCTGTTAATGAACCTTCAGTAGAATTAAGCGCAAAAATATTACAAGGGATCAAAAAGAAATATGAATCTCACCATGGCATAAAAATTTCTGAAGAGGCTGTAAACTATTCTGCAAAATTGGCCGATAGATACATCAGCGATAAGTGTCTCCCTGACAGTGCAATAGATTTAATTGATGAAGCAGCTGCACAGTTGAAAATCGAGTCTAATAATATGCCTCAAATCATTCTCCAACAAGAAAACAAACTTAATACTATTGATGAAAAATTGAATAATTTGCAAGGAGAAAATATCGAAGCTCAAGAAAAATTATTGAATAATAGACAACAATCAGAGGCAAAATTGAACGTTCTTTTGGAAAATTGGAACAATTTACGTGAAGAAATGGAGGAATTATCTATTTTAATGAAAGAAGAAGATAAGCTATCCAAACAAATTAAAGATAAATCAAATCGCGAAATTGAAAATGATCTAGATTATTTAGAAAAGCTTGAAGAAGAGTTAAGTGAAATAGAGAATGACATACAAAAACTTGAAGAGAACTTTAATAAAATAAAGAAAAATAGAAATTTCCCTTTTAAATATCAAGTTGAACCTGATGATATCGCTGATGTTGTCTCAAAAATTACAGGAATTCCAATTTCTAAAGTAGTTTCAAATGAACGTAAGAAATTAGTCAATCTAGAAACAGAACTAAGTGAAAAAGTTATTGGACAAGAAAAAGCTATAGAAGCTGTTTCTGCTGCAATTAGAAGAGCTCGCGTTGGCATGAAAAGTCCTAAAAGACCTATCGGATCTTTTTTATTTATGGGTCCTACAGGTGTTGGCAAAACAGAATTAGCAAAATCTCTTGCAACAGCTTTATTTGATGAAGAAGACGCACTTTTAAGATTGGACATGAGTGAATATATGGAGAAGAACGCCGTAGCAAGACTTTTGGGAGCTCCTCCAGGTTATGTTGGTTATGAAGAGGGAGGTCAATTAACTGAAGCTGTAAGACGTAAACCATATTCAGTAATACTTCTTGATGAGATAGAAAAAGCACATTCAGAAGTTTTTAATATCCTTTTACAAGTCTTAGATGAAGGAAGATTAACTGACTCTCAAGGAAGGACCGTAGACTTCAAAAATACCGTAATCATTATGACAAGCAACCTAGCTGGTAAATCTATACTGGAGTATTCACAAAAGATTTCTAAAAGTGAGGGAAAGTTAGAAAAAGACCAACAAACCTTAGATGATTCCATTAGTAATACATTGTCTTCAATTTTTAGACCTGAATTTTTAAATAGAATTGACGAAGTAGTAAAGTTTAATCCATTATCTATTGATGAACTTCAAAAAATAATAATTTTACAAACTGAAGATTTAAAAAACCTGCTACTTGAACAGAAAATAAATATCGCTATAGACAAGAAAGTTATTAATAAAATTGCAAACGATTCTTACGAACCTGAATATGGTGCTAGGCCACTTAGCAGGGAACTTAGAAGACAAATAGAAAATCCCTTAGCTGCAAAACTTTTAGAGGATAACTTTAAAAACAAAAAAAATATAACAATTAAACTTAACCCTGCTAAAAAAGATGAGATTGTTTTCAAACCTGGCTGAGAAGTAAATCAATAAGCTAAAATAAAAACTAATGCATAAAGCTTAATTTCAAAAAAATTTTTGTGACAAGTCCTACCACTAATAAAGAACCTCTTAAAAAGGTTTCTCCTGAAGTTGAAGAGCCTAAAAAAAAGAATAATTTTTTTAGATCTACCTACGATGAGCTTAAACTTGTCGTGTGGCCTAACAAACAACAACTTTTTAGCGAATCAGTAGCAGTTATAATTATGGTATCGTTTTCTGCTGCAGCCATTGCTTCTGTTAGCAGATTCTATGGATGGGCAGCCTCGCAAATTTTTGGTTGAATTATCTCCCGAATATCCATTAATAAAGATCTTAATTAAGCTTCCAGACAAATGAGTAATGAATTAACTACAAGCCTTGCTTCTTCAAAAGCAAATACAAGCATTGCAAGATGGTATGCAGTTCAAGTAGCATCTAGCTGTGAAAAAAAAGTAAAAGCGACTCTTGAGCAGAGATCAGTAACTTTAGGTGTTAATAATAGAATCATTGAAATTGAAATTCCCCAAACTCCAGGAATTAAATTAAAAAAAGATGGAAGCAGACAAACTACTGAAGAAAAAGTTTTCCCAGGTTATGTCCTCGTAAGAATGATTTTGGATGAAGATACAATGATGGCTGTTAAAAGTACTCCAAATGTAATTAACTTTGTCGGTGCTGAAGACGGTAGAGGAAGCGGCAGATCGCGAGGTCATATTAAACCTCGACCATTATCAAGACAAGAAGTTAATAGGATATTTAAGCGCGCATCAGAGAAAAAAGCTGTAATCAAGTTAGATATCGAAGAAAAAGATAGAATCATTGTAACTAGTGGCCCTTTCAAGGATTTCCAGGGAGAAGTTATAGAAGTTTCGGGAGAAAGAAATAAATTAAAAGCATTACTTTCAATTTTTGGGCGCGAGACTCCTGTAGAATTAGAATTCTCCCAAATCAATAAACAAAATTAATTTCTAATTGTTCTTGTTTATCGAGTAAAATTATGATTTTCTACTTCAGCTTAAATTATCTAATCTAATGGCAAAAAAAATTGTTGCAGTTATCAAGCTTGCTCTACAAGCAGGCAAAGCAAATCCTGCTCCTCCTGTAGGACCAGCTTTAGGACAACATGGTGTCAATATCATGGCATTTTGCAAAGAATACAACGCAAGGACACAAGATAAAGCAGGTTTTGTAATTCCAGTCGAGATTTCTGTTTTTGAAGACAGAAGCTTTACTTTCATCACAAAAACACCTCCTGCTTCCGTCTTAATAACAAAAGCAGCTGGTATAGAGAAAGGATCAGGTGAATCTGCAAAAGGCTCTGTAGGGAATATAAGTAAATCTCAATTAGAAGAAATAGCCAAAACTAAGCTTCCTGATCTAAACTGTTCTAGTGTTGAATCAGCCATGAAAGTAATTGAGGGTACTGCTCGTAATATGGGCGTGTCTATTACTGATTAAGTTCAATACGAAATTTATCACTATTTCGGGGAGGTTAGTTAATAACCGTTTGCACCCAATATTATTATGAAAAAACTATCCAAAAGAATGTCGGCTCTATCAACAAAGATAGAAGATCGCATTTACGCACCACTTGAAGCTTTAAGCATAATCAAGGAAAATGCTAATGCAAAATTTGATGAAACTATTGAAGCACATATACGTTTAGGTATTGATCCAAAATATACTGATCAACAATTAAGGACCACTGTTGCATTACCACATGGTACTGGTCAAAGCATCAAAATTGCAGTAATTACGAGCGGTGAGAATGTATCGAAAGCTAAGGCTGCTGGTGCAGATTTATTTGGCGAAGAAGATCTTGTGGAAAGCATCAATAAAGGAAATATGGAATTTGATCTTCTTATTGCAACTCCAGATATGATGCCAAAGGTTGCAAAATTAGGAAGAGTTTTAGGGCCAAGAGGTTTAATGCCTAATCCTAAAGCTGGGACAGTAACTAATGACATTGCTAATGCAATAAAAGAATTCAAAGCTGGTAAGCTCGAATTTAGAGCAGATAAAGCTGGGATCGTTCATGTCCGCTTTGGAAAAGCAAGTTTCACAAAAGAGGCTCTATTTGACAACTTAAAAACCTTACAAGAATCAATTGATAAAAATAAACCAAGTGGAGCTAAGGGAAAGTATTGGAAAACTTTTTATGTAACTTCAACAATGGGGCCTTCAGTTCAAGTAGACATAAATGCTGTACAAGATTACCAACCTGAAGGTTAACGCTTTGTAGTATAATTAGAATTGCAATAATACGGCCAAAGAAAGTAGGTTGATTTAGTTATTCTAAATTTTTAATTCCTACCGAGGACTCGTCTTAAATTATTTCTTTTTGGATCTAATAAAAGCGGCCTCTTTAAAAGGACTTTGCCGCATTTCCTGCTCTCCCTAAATTACGATCCAAAAAACATCAATGGGCCGAACACTAGAGAATAAGCAACAAATCGTTACTGAGATTAAATCTCTTTTAGACGACTCGGAAATGGCTGTAGTTCTTGACTATAAAGGTTTAACTATCAAAGAAATGTCAGATTTGCGATCTAGATTGCAAACAACTAACGGCATTTGCAAAGTTACTAAAAATTCATTAATGCGTAAAGCTATTGATGGAGATAGTAATTGGAACGATCTTGAATCTTTACTGACCGGAACAAATGCTTTTGTCTTAATCAAAGAAGATGTTGGAGGTGCTGTAAAAGCTATCCAATCTTTTCAAAAAGACACCAATAAATCCGAAACCAAAGGAGCTTTATTTGAAGGCAGACTTTTAAGCGATTCTGAAATAAAAGAAATTGCAAGTCTTCCATCTAAGGAAGTATTGATGGCAAAAATTGCTGGCGCTCTAAATGGCGTTGCTACAAAAATTGCGATCTCTATTAATGAAGTACCTTCTGGACTTGCTAGATCACTTAAACAACATTCTGAAAAATCAGAATCCTAAATTGAAAACCTAATTAACTTTTAAGAAAATGTCCGCAAAAACTGAAGAAATTCTTGAATCATTAAAATCTCTATCACTTTTAGAAGCATCTGAACTTGTAAAGCAAATTGAAGAGGCTTTTGGTGTATCTGCTGCAGCTTCTGCAGGTGTAGTCATGGCAGCTCCAGGAGCAACTGGCGGTGACGCAGATGGTGGCGCTGCTGAAGAAAAAACTGAATTTGAAGTAGTTCTCGAAAGCTTTGATGCAGCTGCAAAAATCAAAGTACTTAAAGTTGTTAGAAATGCAACTGGTCTAGGTCTAGGCGATGCAAAAGCACTTGTAGAATCTGCACCAAAAACAGTAAAAGAAGGAATTGCCAAAGCAGATGCTGAATCTCTAAAGAAAGAGATTGAAGAAGCTGGCGGTAAAGTTACACTTAAGTAAGAGAAAATTTTTTCAAGCCGATATAAAGTCTATCGGCTTCAAAAATTATGAATATTGATAGTATTGCAATTGAAGCTGCAACTGATGGAGCCTGCAGTGGTAATCCAGGTCCAGGTGGTTGGGGTGGTCTAATAATTTTTGATGACAAAAGTGAATTAGAAATAGGTGGCTCCGAGCAAAATACTACTAATAATAGAATGGAACTCACTGCGGCTATAAAAACACTTGAGAAATTAAAAACTTATAAATTAAAAGAAAACTTTAAATTAAGAACTGATAGTAAATATGTAATAGAAGGTTATACAAAATGGATTATTAATTGGAAGAGAAATGGATGGAAAACAAGCTCAGGAAAATCGGTACAAAATCTTGACTTATGGCAAAAAATTGATCAATTAAGAATTAATGGTCTTGTAATGGAATATGTTAAAGGCCATAGCGGTGACAAACAAAATGAAAGGGTAGATAAAATCGCGACCAATTACAGCAAAGGTATATCTCTAAAAAGTAACTTCAAAGAGTCTGAATCTTCAGTAGAGTTTTTTGAAAAAAGTGCACCTACAGAAATTCAGGAATTATTTTCAAGGAATGAATTAATTCGAAAATTTGCAGAAAAAAAATACTTGTTAAGTTCACCAGAACTAACTAACTTATTAGGGGAAGAAAACCACTTTAAGATAAAACAATATTTCCCTTTTGAATGGCGTAATTGGATATTGATTCCTAAAGGTGAAAAATATTGGATAATAGAAAAAAAGAATCCTGATTTTTTATGAATGAACAAAAGAGGGTATTTAAAAATCTTTATAAAAACTTGGTTTCTCCTATACTAAAAAAAGACTCTGGAATCGATGCAGAATATTTAACTAATCTATCTCTTAACCTTCTATCATTCAGTTCAAGAAAATATAATTGGGCTATAGTATCTTCTATCTTAAAAAATCTAAATGAAGAATTTTCTGTAGTTGATAAAAGATTAACTCAGAACATATGTGGAATAAATTTTTGTAATCCAATTGGTTTAGCTGCGGGTTTTGACAAAAATGGAAATGCTGCAAATATATGGAAAAATTTTGGTTTTGGATTTGCTGAACTTGGTACAGTAACTAAGTTTGCTCAAGAAGGTAATCCCAAACCAAGGTTGTTTAGATTAGCAGAAGAAGAGGCGGCTTTAAATAGAATGGGTTTTAATAATAATGGTGCTAAAAATCTAGTTAAAAACTTTCTTGAACAAGGTATTGAGTTTAAAAAAAACAGGGAGAATATTTGTTTAGGGATAAATTTCGGTAAGTCAAAAATTACAGGTTTATCTCAAGCAAAAGATGATTATTTAACTTCTCTAAAATTATTAATTCCATATTGTGATTACGCAGCAATAAACGTTAGTTCTCCAAATACTGAAGGACTTAGAAAGTTACAAGATCCGATTCTTCTAAAAGAACTTCTAAGAGAAATTAAAAACTTACCTAATTGTCCACCATTATTTGTAAAAATTGCGCCAGATTTAGGCCTTAAAGATATTGAAGATATTTGCCAATTAATAATCGAGGAAAACATCGATGGAATAATTGCTACAAACACCAGCATTGATAGATTAGGTCTTGAAAATAGAAAGATCAAGCAAACCGGATTATTACTCTCTCAAGAGAATGGAGGATTAAGTGGAAGGCCTCTACAAAAAAAAGCAAATCAAATAATAAAACATATCCATAATATTGATAAAAAGATTATTTTAATTGGCGTTGGTGGAATAGATAGTCCTGAGTCAGCTTGGGAAAGAATTTGTTCTGGAGCATCATTAATTCAACTTTATACAGGATGGATATATAAGGGTCCACAATTAGTACCAGATATACTTGAGGGAATTATAAAGCAACTCAATAACCATCAATTATCTAATATAAAAGATGCAATTGGATCAAATTTAAAATGGGTTGAATAAAATTAGAGAATAAATAATGAACAAAGCTGAACCTCATGATTCCTCAAAGTTAGCCATGCAAGGATCAAACTTAAAGCACGGTGGAAATGTATATGCAACTGCGAAAAAACTAAATTTATTACCCTCCGAAATCATTGATGCGAGTGCATCATTAGTACCATTTGATCCCCCTCAAATACTTATAGATTCACTAAATGCGGAAATTAAGAATCTTGGCTTTAAATATTACCCAGAAAGAAACTTAAGAGATCTGAAAGAAATAATCGGCAAATTTCATGGGATAAATCCAGACAATATATTGCCTGGGAATGGAGCTTCTGAACTAATAACCTGGGCAGGTTATGAAGCATCCAAATTTGGAATAAGTTGTATTCCCTCTCCATCATTTGTTGATTATGAAAGATCTTTAAATTGTTGGAATAGTAATTTTATACATTGCGAATTACCAAAAAAATGGGATGATATTTTTCCTCAATCATTTCCGCTTCATCCAAAAGGTGATGTTATTTGGATAACAAATCCACATAACCCTACCGGCCAATTATGGGAAAAGAATTCGTTAGAGGAAGTTGTGAAAAAATATAAATTAGTTATTTGTGATGAAGCTTTCTTATCGATAACACCTAATGGAGACAAAGAATCTGTAATACCATTAACCCAAAGATTTGATAATTTATTAGTCTTGAGAAGCTTGACCAAAATCTTCAATATTCCTGGTCTTAGATTAGGTTACGTTATTGGCTCATCGAAAAAACTTAAACAGTGGGAAATAAATAGAGATCCTTGGCCTTTAAATTCATTTGCTATTAAAGCCGGAATTGATCTACTAAGTGATAAGAAATGCTATGAACAGTGGACAAAACAGATTCACAGCTGGATAAATATTGAAAAAAAGAGAGTATTTGAAAAATTATCAAAAATAGAGAACCTTAAAGTACACAACTCTTCAACCAACTTTTTTTTAATAGAAAGTAAAACATCCTTGTCGCCAAATATTAAATTCTTAGAAAATAAGGGAATATTGCTGAGAGAATGCACTTCATTTAGATTTCTTGACGAAAAGTGGGCAAGAATAAGTTTGCAGAATAGGAAAAATAACACTCTTTTATGTAAAGAAATTCAGAATTCCTTTAAAAAATAATTAATAAATTTTTTAATCTCGTTTTTAGATTTAATTTTATTATTATTTTCCATGTTCTTCTTCATAAGATCTAATATTTCATAATGTTTTTTTCCCTTTTTTGAATTTATTTTAAAAATTCTTTCTAGAGTTTCTTCAAAAACTTCTTTAGAAATTTTATTCTGATTGATTAAAACAGAGCCTCCATTTTCAGCAAGAATCATTGCATTTTTTTCCTGGTGATTATTTTTAGAATAAGGAAATGGAATTAAAATTGAAGGTTTTTCAGTTTCTATCAGTTCATTTATTGTTCCTGCACCAGATCTCGATATTACAAGATCACAGTTTTGAATCAAAGCTGCCATTTCATTAGTAAATTTCTTTTGAACATAATTATTGGAATTTTTTACATTGAAGGATTGTTTATTACATTCGCCAATAATATGAACTATCCTAAACTGTTTTTTCATTAAAAATTCAAGAGATTCGTTAAGAATTTGATTAATAGCTTTTGCTCCTTGGCTACCTCCCATAACAATCAAAAGAGGTCCTTTTCCTTTTGGGACCCATTCTGGCAAGGGATGGGATTTATAGAATTGATCTCTTAAAGGAGTCCCAGTGAAAATAGTTTTACAATTTCTTAAATAAGAATTTGTTTTCTTAAATCCTAGAAAAACATAGTTACACAAAAAACCAAAATATTTCGTGACCATTCCTGGAATTAAATTTGATTCATGAATAATGACAGGTATCCTGAGTAGTTTTGAAGCAACAATAGTAGGGGCAGATATATAACCTCCAGTCGTAAAGACCAAGTTAATTTTTTTTTCTTTTAAGATCCTAATTATTTGGAAAGTTGACATTAAAATTTTTATATATTGATAAAACAAAAAAATATTTTTTCTTGGTGTCTTTAAATTCAAAGTCTTCAAATTATATTTTTGGGGAATCAAATTCGCATCAAGTCTTTGCTGAATTCCCAACCAATGAATATTCCACTCATCTTCCACCTCTTTAGAAACTGCTAAAGCTGGAAAAATATGGCCTCCTGTTCCACTAGCTGCAACTAATAAATTATTTTTTTTAGACATAAAAACTTAAATTAGTAGAATGAAAATAATAAATGATAAATATGTTGAATTTAAACTTATTCAGAAATATAGGATTCCCTCTCTACTTATTTATTTATCTCATTCTCCCCTATTCAGCAATAACGCAAACATTAAAAGTTGATTTTATAAGAAATTTAGAAACCTCATTAAATAAGCGAGACTTAGAGTTTATTAAAAAAAATTTTAGAAATGATGAAAATCAAAATATTCCAAAACAATTTTCAAAGATTATTAATGATTTCCCTAACAGCAAATGGAAGATCAAAAGATTAAAATCTAATATTCCAGATGAAGATATTTTGCGAATAAAAGTTTCTGGGGAAAAAATAGTTAACGGAGAAATATATATACTTGAATCCAAATTTGATTATTTATTTTCAATCGTAAATGGAAAAATAAGTGAAGGGATTATCAAAAATTTATTCACCACAATAAGAAACGATAATAAAAAAATAGATATTAGTTTTAAAATTCCTGATAAAGTTCTTACTGGTTCAAAATACGATATCGATATAATTCTAAATAAGCCTCTTGAAGAAGTGATTATTGCTGGAGCTATAAAACCTCATCAAGTTAATTCATTGTTTGAACAAGAAATATTATTGGAACCATTGGCTTCTGGAGGGATTTTTAAAATTACAAGAGCCCCTTCAAAACCAGGGATGCAAATTTGGTCAGGAATCATAGCTCATCCTGAGGGTATGATAACTTTCACGAAGAGCATTGATATTGTTGATGAGATATAGCCTAAGCGTCGTTTAACGCAGCCACACCTGGTAAAGTTTTACCTTCTAAAAGTTCCAAACTAGCCCCACCACCGGTAGATATATGAGACATTTTCTCAGCTAAACCTGCTTTTTCAACTGCTGCAACTGAATCTCCACCACCAATTATTGTACAAACTTCAGAAAAAGCACTTAAGTCCGCAAGGGTCGTAGCTATTGAATTTGTACCATCTGCAAATTTATCAAATTCAAAAACTCCCATTGGACCATTCCAAATAATTGTCTTACATTCTGCAAGAGCATTCTGAAAAACTTTAATGGAATCTGGACCAATATCTAGACCCATCCAATCCCCACTAATTGTATCAATTTGAGATATTTTACTATTGGCGTCAGGAGAAAATTCATCAGCCAAAACAACATCAGTAGGTAATAATAATTCTACTCCTTTTGCTTTTGCTTTTGCTTCTAAATCTTTAGCAAGCTCGAGTTTATCTTCTTCTACAAGGCTCTTTCCGACATCTAAACCTCTAGCTTTATAAAAAGTGAAAATCATACCTCCGCCAATCATGATTTTGTCACATTTATCTAGTAAAGAATCAAGTACTCCTATTTTGCTACTAACCTTTGATCCTCCAACGATTGCTGCCAATGGACGATTTGGGGTATCTACAGCTCCTTGTAAGTATTTCAATTCTTTTTCTAAAAGAAATCCAGCTACTGATGGACTTAAATAATTTGTAACACCCTGAGTTGAAGCATGCGCTCTATGAGCAGCACCGAAAGCATCATTTACATACATATCTGCATGTGATGCTAATTTTTCAGCAAACTCCAGGTCGTTCTTTTCCTCTTCACCAAAAAAACGAACATTCTCAAGTAAAAGAACATCTCCATTTGATAAGCTATTTGATTGTGCAACTGCTTCATCCCCAATACAACTGTTAGTAAGAGCAACATTTTGCCCCAACAATTCACTCAATCTTGCTGCTACTGGAGCTAATCTCATTTTTTCATTTACCTGACCCTTCGGTCTACCAAAATGAGCAGCTAAAATGACTTTTGCAGAATGATTAATAAGATATTCAATAGTTGGGATCGCTGCACGAATACGCGTATCGTCGGTTATTTGACCGTCTTCATTTAATGGAACATTAAAATCTACTCTTACAAGAACTTTTTTTCCTTCTAAATGTGTCTTATCAAGACTGGAAAGAGATAATTTTGACATTAAAAAAGCTATATTTATAATCTCAAGACCCTAACGTTAATTTGGGCTTATTGGGTTAAAAAGTAGTTACTGTTACCTATGCCTTAATAAATTTTAAGAATTAACGATTATAAAAATTTTTAGTTATTAAATTTATACTAAAATTTAGAAGTAAATACTTTTGAAAGTTATAAAAACTAAAAGGAATACAAAATTTTATTTGATTTATTGAAGTGGACATACCCAAAATCCAATGGTATCCAGGCCATATCGCAAAAGCAGAAAAGAAATTATCTGAAGTTATCAATAAAGTAGATTTAGTTATAGAAGTTAGAGATGCACGAATTCCTTTATCAACAGGACATCCACACTTAAATAAATGGATAAATAATAAAAAACATATTCTTGTCATTAACAGATCAGATATGATCTCCCCGAATACAATCAATAGTTGGAATAAATGGTTTAATGCTAAAGATCAATATCCTCTTTGGTGTGATGCTAAAAGAGGAATAGGGATTAAAGAAATTTGTAAGTCAGCCAAAGATTCTAGGACTTCAATCGATGATAGAAGACTCTCTAGAGGAATGCGAATTAGGCCAATTAGAGCCCTTACACTTGGTTTCCCAAACGTAGGAAAGTCGGCATTAATTAATAGAATCGCAAAAAAAAGAGTTGTAGATAGCGCTAGGAAAGCAGGCGTGACTCGTAATTTAAGATGGATAAAATTAGAAAGTGGTATAGATCTGCTAGATGCTCCTGGTGTTATACCTCCAAATTTAGAAGATCAAAAATCAGCACTTAATCTTGCACTGTGTGACGATATTGGAGAAGCTGCTTATGAAATAGAGAGTGTCGCAATTGGATTTATCAAAATTATATCCACTCTCAACAAAGATAAGAATGCGAATATCTCAGTTAAACAAATATCTAATAGATATGGAGTTGATATTACTAAAGGCTTTAAGAGTCCTTCTGCTTGGATCGACGAAGCAGCTTCAAAACATACCTCAGGCGATAAAAGGAGAATGTCTCATAAGTTATTGGAAGATTATAGAAATCAAATGCTGGGTAAAATTGCTTTAGAAGTCCCACCATGGAATTAAATAATCAAAATTCTTTCGGCATTGGAGAAGGTGAGCTTATAGAAATTATTTATGAGCTACCTCTTCCTATGAGGCTAGACAGATGGTTGGTAAGTAAAAGACCAGAACAAAGTAGAGCAAGAATTCAACATTTTATAAATTCAGGTTTAGTACTTGTAAACTATAAGACTGCGAAAGCAAAGACCCCATTAAAAAATGGCGACAATATTCAAATATGGATGCCTCCTCCAGAACCTCTTATTTATTTGAAACCTGAAAAAATGGATTTAAATATCCTTTTTGAAGACGAGCACATCATAGTAATTAATAAACAATCAGGACTAATTGTTCATCCAGCCCCTGGACACAAATCTGGAACTTTAGTGAATGGATTACTTTTTCACTGTAAAGATCTACCTGGAATTAATGGGAAACTAAGACCTGGGATTGTTCACAGATTAGATAAAGATACCTCCGGATGTATAGTTGTTGCAAAAAGCCAAGAGGCATTAGTAAATCTCCAGAAACAAATTAAAGAAAAAATAGCATCACGCGAATATATTGCAGTAATTCATGGAGCACCGAATTCTGAAGAAGGCCAAATAGTGGGGAACATTGGCAGAGATAAATTAAATAGATTGAAATATAAAGTAGTTGAAGAAACTTCAGGAAGGTATGCTTGTACCTATTGGAAATTAGAAGAAAGATTTGGCAATTACTCATTAATGAGTTTCAAACTAGATACGGGGCGAACGCATCAAATAAGAGTACATTGCGCTCACATTAATCATCCAATTGTGGGTGATCCGTTATATGGAAGATGTAAAAAACTACCATGTAAATTAGATGGCCAAGCTTTACACGCCATTAAGCTTGGACTAATACATCCAATAAATGGTAAAGAAATGATATTTGAATCAGAATTACCATTGGATTTTCAAAAATTACTAAGTGTTCTTAAAGTTAAATAAGATTCAAAGAGGAATTTAGAAGCGATTTTGTATACGTGTTTTGAGTTTTAGTGAATATTGTAGAACTTTCTCCTTCATCAACTATCTTTCCGTGATTCATGACTAGCAACCTATCACAAAATCTTTTAGCAATGCCCAAATCGTGAGTAATAAAGATAATCGTTAAATTCATTTTTTCTTGCAAGACTCTAAGTAATTCAAGAATCTCTATTTTTACTGAAGCATCCAACATATTAACGCTCTCATCACAAATCAAAATTTTTGGTTTCAACAATAGCGCTCTGGCTAATGAAATTCTTTGCAATTGACCACCAGATAATTGGCTTGGATAAGAATTAAAAAAATCATTATTTAAGGGAAGATTCAAATTTCTAAACATTAATTTTATTTCTTTTTCGATTTTTCTTTTATCTGAAATTTTTTGAATAAAAAATATATCTTCCAAAATACTTTTAATTGTCATTTTCGGGTTCAAACTTGAAAAAGGATCTTGAAAAATAATTTGCACTTTATTGTTCTTTTTAAAAGATTTATTTTTTTTCGATAAATGATTTTTATCATAAATTTTGATTTCACCACCTCTTACTTTAAGAAGTCCAATTAAAGCCCTACATAATGTACTTTTACCACTCCCTGAAGAACCAACTATTCCAAGAGTCTCATTCTCATATAACTTGAAACTAACTTCATTTAAAGCCTTATTCCATTTATTAATAAAAATTGAAGAATTTAATTTATACCAATGTCTTAGGTTATTTACCTCTAGAACGATCTGATCTCGAGCATTATTTTTAGTATTTGGTTCTAATACTATTTTTGAAGCATTTACTAACTTTTTCCCGATATCTGATTTTGGTGATTGAAAAATATCTAATATATTCCCTTTTTCAACAATCGATCCCTTTTCAATTATTGCAACTTTTTTACACCACTTTGCTGCAAGATTAATATCATGACTAATTAAAATTAAAGTTGTATCAAATTCATTACATAGATAAATTATTTCTTGCATAATTTCAAAACTTGTTTTGGTATCTAAGCTTGTTGTAGGTTCATCAGCTATTAATAATTTAGGTTTCAAAGCAAGTGCCATTGCTATAGAAACTCTCTGTCTCATTCCGCCGCTAAATTGATGTGGGAAAGAATCAAGCCTACTTTCTTCAATTCCGACTTTTTGAAAAACTTCTCTTACTAATTTTTTAATAGCTAAAGATGATTTAGTTTGATCATGTGTTTTAAATAATTCATATAAATGATCCCCAACTCTCATTAATGGATTAAGTTTTTTTATAGAGTCTTGATAAATAAATCCAAAATTCTTTCTTCTAAATAATTGTGCATCTTTGTTGTTTATTTTCCTAGGGTCTACATTAGAAATCGATAGATACCCTTTAGAAGTGGCCTTTGCAGGCAATATATTAACTAATGTTTTTGCAAAAGTGGTCTTTCCACATCCAGAAGGTCCTATTATGGCCAAATGATCTCCACTATCTATTTCCAAATTAAAATTTTTGATAATAGGTTGCTGTTTTAGACCATATTTAACAGTAAGATTTTTAACTACAATAATTTTTTCTTTATTTTTTTCCATGATTTATAGCAAATTTTTCTAGACATAAATAAAATACATCTAAAGCAATATAAAATGTCCGAGGCAGCTGCAAATTCAAAAGAAAAAAACGAAATTGAAGTTTCCAAAACTATTTTGCCTGAAAATAAAAAATATGAAAGTGAATCTTTGAATTATCAAATAAATATTCCCGATTGGCTTCTTAAAGATATTCATAATTTTGAAAAATCAAATAAAGAAAATGATGAGAATCAAAACATTATAGTAAAGGCTTTTAAACTTGCTTATAAAGCTCATGATGGACAATTCCGTGCGAGCGGCGAGCCATACATTATCCACCCGGTTGCTGTTGCAAATCTCCTTAAAGAAATAGGTGCTAGTTCATCTGTTATTGCTGCAGGCCTTTTACATGATGTAGTTGAAGATACTGGCATTGATTTATCCGAAATAGAAACAAATTTTGGATTAGAAGTAAAAATACTTGTAGAGGGTGTAACAAAATTAGGCGGCATCCACTTTAACAACAGGACTGAAGCACAAGCTGAAAATCTTAGAAAAATGTTTTTGGCTATGGCCAGCGATATCAGAGTTGTCTTAGTTAAACTTGCAGATCGACTTCATAACATGAGAACAATTGAATGGCTAAATGATGAGAAAAAACTAAGAATAGCGAGAGAAACAAGAGAGATTTATGCACCATTAGCTAATCGACTAGGAATAAACAGATTTAAATGGGAATTAGAAGATTTAGCTTTTAAATTCCTTGAGCCTAAAGAATATCTAGATCTCAAAGATCAAATCGCCGTTAAAAGAAGTGATAGAGAAAAAAGATTAAAAGTAACTTTGAATCTTATGAAGGAAAACTTGATTTCAGCGGGTTTGAAAAATTTTGAAATAACAGGAAGGCCAAAACATCTTTATGGCATCTGGAGCAAAATGGAAAGACAACAAAAGCATTTTCACGAGATTTATGATGTTGCTGCCCTAAGAATTATCGTGGACAATTCTGATAGTTGTTATAGAGCTTTAGCAGTTGTTCATGATACTTTCAAACCAATTCCAGGTAGATTTAAAGACTATATAGGATTACCAAAACCCAATGGATATCAGTCCTTACACACTTCTGTGATTGGAAGACATCGACCTATTGAAGTTCAAATTAGAACTACTTCGATGCATCAAATTGCTGAATATGGTATTGCCGCTCATTGGCAATATAAAGAGGGTGGTTCTCCTGCTAAAAGTAATGCCGAGAGATTTAATTGGCTAAGACAATTAGTAGAATGGCAACAAGAAGGTAATGAAAGGGATCATAATGATTATTTAGCTTCAATTAAAGAAGATTTATTTGATGAAGAAGTATTTGTAATCACTCCAAAAGGAGATGTTGTTGGTTTAAGGAAAGGATCTACCGCGATAGATTTCGCCTATAGAATCCATTCTGAAGTTGGAAATCATTGTAATGGAATAAGAATTAATGAAAAGCTTTCTCCATTATCTACAGCACTTCAAAATGGTGACTTCATAGAAATTTTGACAAGTAATAATGCTACTCCAAGCTTGGATTGGCTGAACTTTGTAGTTACGCCAACTGCTAAAAATAGAATTCGCCAATGGTATAAGAAAAGCCATCGTGATGAAACGATTAAAAGAGGTAGAGATTTACTTGAAAAAGAAGTAGGTAGAAACGGTTTTGAAGCATTACTTTCTAGTGAAGCCATGAAAAAAGTTGCAAATCGATGCAATTTAAAAACTACTGAAGACCTTCTTGCATCTCTTGGTTTTGGTGGTTTAACTTTGCATCAAGTATTAAACAGACTAAGAGAAGAAATAAAATTAAAGACAGAAGATGTAAAAAATGATTCTGACTCTGAAATAGCAAAATCTCTTCAAAGTAATAATAATTTATCCACTATTCAATCTAACACAGCAGTTAAATCACCAATTTCCGGGATAGAAGGTCTTGATTACAGAATAGGTAAATGCTGTTCCCCACTCCCAGGCGAGGATATTATTGGAACTGTGTCGCTCGGCAACCATGGGATAACTATACATAGAGAAGATTGTGAAAATGTAATACCAATTCCAATAGAGAGAAGATTACCTGTCGGTTGGAATCAAGACAATAAAACTGGCGATAATAAGTTTCCAATTCAGCTACGAATAGAAGTAATTGATCGAGTTGGAGTTCTTAAAGATATTCTTATGCGGTTATCTGATAAAGGTATAAACGTTAGTGATGCCAATGTTAAAACTGCTTATGGTAAACCAGCTATCATAAATCTTTGTGTAGGTCTTGAAAGTTATAATCAACTTCACAAAACAATTGAACAAATTAAATCAATGGCAGATGTTTTAGATATTGCCAGAGTTGGACAAAGTTAATTTTAAAATCAGATCAATCTATCTTTTACTTTTTATCTTGTAGATAAAGAAAACAATACTACCGCAAATCAAAGCTAATAAAATACCTACACAAGATGAACCTAAGAGTAATTTTAAGGAAAAAATTCTGCCTTGTTTCCATAAGTCATCAATAACTAAACTTTTTTCAAGAATTTTATTAGAAGGATTATTTAAAAAAATCGAACCAACTTTATAGTTAAAATAATAAAGTGGAATATAAGTAAAAGGGTTGCTGATCCAGGTACCAATTGCAGCTAGAACAATATTTCCCTTAGCTATTTTCGCAAAAAATACTCCCATTAATGTCTGAAAACCAAAAAATGGAAAGCAACCACTAAATACCCCTATAGCTAAACCTTTAGCATTAAAGAAAGGACTTCCATTATGACTCCTAAATAATGATAGAATTTTCTTATAGGTAATATCTCTTTTAAATCTCATTCAGAAAGAAAATTTAAAAATTAAATTCTTGATAATCTTACTTAATTATCAATAACAAAGCGAGAGATGGATTCGATAGTTACTACAGAAGATACGATAGCAGCAATTGCTTCAGCTATAAGTATTGGGAAGGGAGGAGTTGCGATAATAAGAGTATCAGGGGAAGACGCAATAAATTCTTGCAAAAAGATTGTTCAAACTAAATCTAAATATGCATGGGAATCACATAGGGTTTTTCGTGGTTTTATTCAGGAAAATAAACAAAATAAATTTATAGATGAGGTTTTAATTTTAGTGATGAAATCCCCAAATAGCTTCACAGGAGAGGATGTAGTTGAACTTCATTGCCATGGCGGAATTATCATAGTAAATAAAGTTTTAAAGATATTATTATGTTGTAATTCTAGAGTTAGACTTGCAAACCCAGGAGAATTTAGTCAAAGAGCTTTTCTTAATGGAAAAATAGACCTTACTCAAGCCGAGTCGATTAATCAATTAATTAATGCAAGCAATACCAGATCAGCAGAGTTAGCCTTTAGCGGGGTTCAAGGAGAAATAAAGAAAAAAATTGATGATATTAAAAATGACCTTATAAATCAACTTTGCGAAATAGAAGCGAGAGTTGATTTTGAAGAAGACTTCACAGATTTTGATTACACCAAATATCTAAAAAACATTAAAAAAGTCAAAGAAAAAATAGAATTACTAATAGAAAATGCAAAAAGAAATTCATATATTCACAATGGAATATCCATTGCGCTTATAGGTAAAACAAATGTTGGTAAAAGCTCTTTATTAAATTTGCTTGCAAAAAAAGAGAAAGCAATCGTAACTAATATTCCTGGAACAACTAGAGATGTTATTGAAGTTAATTTAACTATTAATGATATTCCAATGAAAATAATTGATACTGCTGGCATAAGAGAAACTCATGAACAAATTGAAAGTATTGGAATTAAAAAAAGTTTTGGGAAAATAAAAGAGTCAGATTTTATAATTTATATTTATAGTCTTGAAGAAGGATTTAATGAAGAAGACAGAAAAATAATACAAGAAATTCCCAAAGAAAAATTAATTACTATTTTGGGCAATAAAAAAGATCTAATTGATTGCAAAAATATTAATTCAAATGAGTTAAAAAACACAATTCTTATGAGTATTAAGAATAATGATGGTGAAAGATTATTAATAGACAAAATTATAAAAAGATGCGGATTAAAACAAGTAGAAAATATCAATATATTTTTAAACGAAAGACATCTAACAAATTTGTCTGCTTGCTTATCTAATTTAAATGATACTGATGAAATAATTGAAAATAAATTGCCATTTGATTTGTTATCAATTGAGCTGAGAGATGGAATTCAAAACTTATCTAAAATAACTGGTCAAGAATTAACAGAGGAACTTCTAGATAATATTTTTTCTAAGTTTTGTATTGGTAAATAAATTTGAGTTAAATTACATAGTGATATATAGTTGATTCTCTAACTTCAGTTTAATTTTTATTAATTAATTATTTTTAGTTTAGTGGATTTAAATACTCCAATAATAAGTAAAATCATTGATAATTGGATCGATGAAGATATAGGTAGGGGAGATCTTACAAGTTCCTCTATTACAGAAGAGAATGGTAATGCATATTGGATTGCAAAAGAAGAGGGTATATTCTGCGGGGTTGAAATTATAAAAGAAATTTTTAGAAAAATTGATTTACAAATCAGTCCAAAATTTCATATCTCTGATGGAGATAAATTTGTTAAAGATCAAAAACTCTTAGAAATATATGGGCCTTCAAAAAGTTTACTCGCAAGTGAAAGGATCAGCTTAAATATAGCAATGCATTTATCTGGAATATCAACATATACAAAGAATCTTACAGATAAATTAGAAGGCACAAATATAAAATTAGCAGATACTAGGAAAACGACTCCTGGCTTAAGAATATTTGAAAAATATGCATTCAAATGCGGAGGTGGGGTGAATCATAGAATGGGATTATACGATGCTGCTATGATCAAAGAAAATCATATTGCATGGACAGATAATCTTAAGAATGCAGTACAAAATATTCGCCTAAATTCGCCTTTTACAACTCATATCATAATTGAAGCTGAGAATATCGACCAGGCAAAAGAAGCAGTATTAGCAGGAGCGGATAGTGTCTTATTAGATGAACTTAGTCCTGAAATAATCAAAAAAAACGTTCAAGAATTAAGAGAGTTATCAATTAATAGTCTACAAAAAGAAGTCAATAAAAATTTGATAATAGAAGTTTCTGGAATAAACCCTCAAGAAATTAGTAAATATCTAATAAAAGGTATTGATTTGATTTCAACAAGTTCTTCAATTACCAAAAGTAATTGGATTGATTTTAGTATGCGTTATATTAATTAATCATATAGATAAATAATTGAATAATTAATGCTAATCATTTTTAAAGAATTAACAAAACAATTTGAACAATCTCTTTTAGATAGTCTTGAAAAAAATGATAAAAAAGGAGAATTCGCAATTCTTAACAAGAATTTAATTACACAATCATCAAAAGAGGAATTTGGTGATTATCAATGTAATGTTTGTTTAAGTTTATCTAAAATATATAAAAAGAACCCAAGAGAAATTTCAAATGATTTTATTAACCTTTTAAATAAAAATAAAAGCATAGCAAAATTATGTAAGAGTCTAGAAATAGCTGGACCTGGATTTATAAATATAAAATTAAAAGATGAGGTTCTAATAAATGAAATTAAGTCAAATATTCAATGCAATAGGGCTGGCATACCTCTAATTAGAAAAAATTTAGATAGTGGTTTGTCCAATAAAGTTATTGTAGATTTTTCTAGCCCTAATATTGCTAAAGAAATGCATGTAGGGCATTTGAGATCAACAATAATAGGTGACTCAATATCTAGAATTTTCGAGTTAAGAGGTTATGAAGTATTAAGACTCAATCATGTTGGTGATTGGGGAACACAATTTGGCATGCTTATTACTCAGCTCAAAGATTTATATTCAAATGATCTAGAAGAAATAGGAAAGATCAAGATAAGTGATTTAGTTGAATTTTATAAAGGATCAAAAAAAAGATTTGATAACGAATCTGAATTCCAAAAAAGATCTAGAGAGGAAGTAGTTAAGTTACAAAGTGGAGATATTAAATCGATTAAAGCTTGGAAATTATTATGTGATCAATCAAGGAAAGAATTTGATGAAATCTATAAAAATTTAAAAATAAAAATAGAAGAAAGAGGTGAATCTTTTTATAATCCCTTCTTAAAAGCAGTTATTGATGATTTGAATTTAGAAAAAATATTAGTAGAAGATCAAGGAGCAAAATGTGTATTTTTAGATGGGATGACTAATAAAGAAGGCAAACCTTTACCGCTAATTATTCAAAAAAAAGATGGAGGTTTTAATTATGCCACCACAGATCTTGCTGCTATAAGATACAGATTCAATAAACCTCCTAATGGCGATAATGCTTCAAGAATTATTTATGTAACCGATCATGGGCAAGCAAATCATTTTGCTGGAGTTTTTCAAGTTGCAAAAAAAGCAAAATGGATCCCAGAAAATTGTCAATTAGACCATGTCCCTTTTGGGTTAGTTCAAGGAATTGATGGCAAAAAACTAAAGACAAGAGAAGGTGAAACAATACGCCTAAAAGATTTATTAAATGAAGCAGTTAGAAGAGCAAAAGAAGATTTATTGAAAAGATTAGAAGATGAAGATCGTTATGAGACCGAAGAGTTTATAGCAAATACTTCAAGAATTATTGGATTAGGAGCTGTTAAGTATGCAGATTTAAGTCAAAATAGGATTACTAATTATCAATTTAGTTTTGATAAAATGCTTTCCCTTAATGGTAATACCGCTCCTTATTTGTTATATACACTTGTAAGAATTCTAGGAATTAAAAGAAAAAATGATTTTGTTTATGAATCTAAAGATTTTCAGTACGTAAATTATGAACATAAATCTGAGTGGAAACTTATCAGAAAATTACTCAGGTTCGATGAAGTCATAATTTCTATTGAAAAAGACTTAATGCCAAATAGATTATGCAATTATCTGTTCGAGCTATGTCAGACTTTTAATAGATTCTATGATCAAGTTCCAATTCTCAAAGAAGAAAAAAAAATAAAAATCTCTAGGCTTAATTTATGTGACCTAACTGCAAAAACACTAAAATTAGGCTTAGAGCTTCTAGGAATTGAAACTTTAGAAAGAATGTAATGAATGATTTTGATCCATTAAATAATCTTTTCCCAAAACCAAGAGAAGAAATAATAAATTTGCAGTCTTACTCTGCACCTTTAGAAAATAGAAGAAATTTACTCCGCTTAGACTTTAATGAAAATACTTTAGGTCCAAGTCCTAAGGTTTTAGAGGCATTAAAAGCGATAAAATTAGATGAGATATCAATTTATCCAGAATATAATTTTTTAAAAAAATTTTTATGTGATAAATATCTTGATTCAAGAAAATTTGGTAATGATGAAATCGGAATTTTCAATGGAGCAGATGCAGCAATAAATGCAATTTTCAATTGCTTTGGAGAAAAAGATCAGATATTTCTAACCACAAATCCAACTTTTGGTTACTATTCTCCTTGTGCAGAAATCCGAGGAATGAAAAAAATAAGTTGTTCTTACATTGGAGAAAATTTTCTATTCCCCATCGAAGAATTTAGGGAAAAAATAATTAAGCATAATCCAAAGTTAATATTTATTTGCAATCCAAATAATCCAACAGGAACTGTTCTAAGCTCTCATGAAATAATTAATTTAGCCAATATCAATAACGATTCATTAATAGTTGTTGATGAACTATATGAAAAATTTAATGGAGATAGTCTTCTTGAATCGATAGATTTTGAAAAAATTAAAAATATACTAATAATCCAATCTCTTTCAAAAACTGCAGGTCTAGCTGGATTAAGAATAGGTTTTACTTTTGGGAATAAAAGTTTAATTCAGTACATTAATAAAGTTACAGGACCATATGATGTAAACAGCTTTGCTATAACAGCTGCATTAGCAGCACTTAAAGACAAATCATATATTGATAATTATGTTTTAGAAGTAAAAAAGGCGAGGGAATGGATTTTAAATAAATTTAAATCAACAAAAATCAGAACTCACTTTAGTGGAGGTAATTATTTCTTAATTTGGCCAAAAAAAGATCCTAAAATCTTAATACAACAGATGAGAGAAAAAGGTATTCTTATTAGAAGTATGGAAAACAAAAAAGATATCGGCAATTCTATAAGGGTTAGTATTGGAACGAAAGAACAAATGATTTTTTTCTGGGAAAATTACAAGATATTAGATTTAAAAAATTAATTACTGAAAATATAAATTGTATTTTGATCGATTCTTTTATGTTTTATTTGAAAATCTTTTCCAACATATTTTACTTTAAAATCTTTCATATTTTCGATAAATAAATCAGCATTTGAGAAATCACATTCTTTATTAATTTTTTTGCCGCGTTCAAAATGAACAGGAATAACTACATTAGGTTTTAGAAGCTTAACTATTTTTGAAGCTTCTTTACCATTGTAAGATTTTATTCCTCCTCCAATTGAAATAAACAATATATCTGGACTAGACAAAATAATTTGACTGTTTATATCAATATCACCAGCAGCTCCTCCCATATGAACAATTTTAAGATCATTCTGCTCCCAACTCCAAACAGTTGCCATCCCAAATCTTCTTCCATCTACTCTGTCATGTGGTACAGAAATTCCATTTAATAAAATATCCTCAAATTGATAGATTCCTGGGTCAACGAACATTAATTGATCATTAGGGTTATATCCTTCATCTGGAAGCCTAGAACTAGCCAAAATAAAATCTACGTTGACTTCTTTTGGCTCCTTTAAATTACTTGCACAACCTATTGCTTTAAAGGGATTTATAAGAATAGATTTATCTGCACTAGTAATTAAAAAACTACTATGTCCCAAACTTTTTATTCCTAAGTTCCTTGCCAATAATGAGGTAGGTAAAAAAGAGCTCACTAATATCAAAAATAAGAAGTTTTTAATTTGAGAAATCATAATATTAATTTTTTTTATTTTACTTTTGTTCAGCCATTTTTAGAAAATTACTAATTAATTTATGACCAAATTGCGTCAACACACTTTCAGGATGGAACTGTACACCATGTAAATGTTTATATTCTTTATGAGAGATAGCCATTATTGTTGAGTCTTCTAAAGTCGCAGTTATGTCGAAACAAGATGGTAAAGAACTTGAATCAACTATAAGACTATGATATCTAGTAGCCACAAATGGAGTCTCGATATCTTTAAACAATCCTTTTTGATTATGAAATATTTTGGATGTCTTACCATGCATAAGTTCCTTCCCAACTATAACCTCACCTCCAAAAGCTTGGGCCAAAGCTTGATGACCTAAACAAACTCCCAAGGTCGGAATATTTTTAGATAATTTTTTTAGAATTGGCAGACAAATTCCAGATTGATCTGGATTACCTGGACCTGGTGATAAGAGAATTCCACCAGGATTTAGTTTAATAATTTCTTCTAGAGTAATTTCATCATTTCTTTTAACTATTAATTCTTTAGTTATTTCATGCTCAACTGAAAGTTCTCCTAAATATTGAACAAGGTTATAAGTAAAACTATCGTAATTATCAATAACAAGAAACATATTTATATGGATTTAAAATAACAACTTTATTTTAGGAACAAAGATATATACAGCAATAATAACAGAATTAATGGAAGCTAATAATACTGCCCCTGCAGAGGTATCTTTTGAAATTTTAGCCAAAATACTAAATTCTTTTTTCATTACTAAATCAACGATTGATTCAATAGATGTGTTCAATATTTCTAATATTAAAACAGACATTATTGTTGCAATCAAAATAACATAATTACTTAGACTAATTTTGAGTAAAAAACCAATTATTAAACTTGTAACTGCAAAAATTAATTGAATTTTAAAATTTCTTGAAGTTTTTAATACATAACTAATACCACTGAAAGCATACTTAAAACTTATAAATACATTACTAGAAGTTTTGTATGATTCTTTTCTATTTTCTAAATAGTTTATTTTTTTTTCCATTGATTTTAATCTAATCGAGTAATTAAATATTCTTGGAAATTTAACATATTTTCTAAATCATGCTCATTATTATGTTCCCATCCCAAAAGATGTAAAAATCCATGACTAGCCAACCAGATCATCTCTCTATAGATTGAATGTTTATATTCATAAGATTGCTCAAGTGCCATCTCTAATGATATAAAAATATCTCCCAACTCTATATGATCTAAATTATTTAGAGATTCATCAGAAATAATTGGAAAAGATAGAACATCAGTTGGACCATTTTTTTGCATCCATTTCTTATTCAAAGAAGCAATTTCTTGATTAGATATTATCTGTAAGCCTAATGAAAAAGATTTTTTTTCAAAAATATAATTTGGTAATTCATAATCCTCTTTTTTTAATATAGTATTTATCCAAGATAAAAAAACTTTCTCCCAAAAAATAGATTCAAAAATAAGATGAGTTTTAGTATCTTTTAACTTATTTGAAAATTGAGAGAAATCATTACATTGAAAAACCAAATCTAAATTTATTTCAGAAATAATTTTTTCTTTCATACATTCTTAAACTGGAATATTGGGCTTACCTATTGTGGCCACAAGTATTAATATCCCAATTAAAACTAGAAAGGTTATTGAAAAATGAGAAATACTTTTTGAGCCTTTCCTTACCATATTTCTCATAGCAAGCTTTATAAAGCTTGGAGGAGAAACTTTTTTTTCTAAAATTTCGTTTTTATTTTCCATTAGTTATTCAAGAGATTCATTAGAAGAAATATTCATACGTAATAATTCATGAATAAATGGTTCAAGTCCACCATCTAAAACAGTATCTAACTCGTTAGTCTCCTGCATAGTCCTAAGATCTTTTACCATTTGATAGGGATGGAAAACATAATTTCTTATTTGATTGCCCCATGCAGCTTCCACAATATCACCTTTAATATCAGCGACTTCAGCAGCTCGTTGTTCTTTAGCAATCACTAATAGTTTAGACTTTAAAAGTAACATAGCTTTTTCTTTATTTTGTAATTGAGATCTTTCTTGAGTACATCTTACTGAAATCCCTGAAGGCAAATGAACAATTCTCACTGCTGTTTCTACTTTATTAACATTTTGTCCTCCAGCTCCACCGGATCTACTTGTTGTGATTTCTAAATCTTTTTCAGGTATATCAAGTGAAATATTATCATCTAATTTTGGCATAACCTCTACCCCAGCAAAGCTGGTTTGTCTTTTGCCATTGGCATTGAAAGGAGAAATTCTTACTAATCTATGAGTTCCTTTTTCATGTTGCAGATAGCCATATGCATATTTTCCATCAATTTCGAACGTTACACTTTTAATACCTGCTTCTTCTCCTTGAGATAATTCATTAATGACAAGGCTCATTTGATTATTATCGGCCCATCTTGAGTACATTCTTAATAATATCTCTACCCAATCCTGCGCATCTGTCCCACCGGCACCTGCGTTAATAGAAACTACTGCTCCTTCCCTATCGTATTCACCACATAACAATCTTTCAAATTCCCATTTATCCAAATTATCTCTTAATTTCTTTAATCCCAGCTGCGATTCTAAAATCATTTCCTCTTCGGGTTC
This sequence comes from Prochlorococcus sp. AG-459-N19, assembly GCA_003209375.1. Taxonomy (GTDB): domain Bacteria; phylum Cyanobacteriota; class Cyanobacteriia; order PCC-6307; family Cyanobiaceae; genus Prochlorococcus_A. Next base: position 39,100 of record QCRF01000001.1, read on the forward strand.
TAGAGAATAAAGCTCAAGAGAGGCATTAGCATCAGAAATAAAAGTTTTCCATTTATCTAACAATTCGAGTTGTGCTTTTACATCATCAAGGATTAACATTTGCTTTTTAGCTTCTTCTTGATTTTCCCAAAATTCAGGCTGAGCAGAAATTTGCTCTAACTCTTTCCTTTTCGCTTTTAATCTTGGAACGTCAAAGACAATCCTGAGCATTACCCAGGCGCTCTGTTAGTTCCGAAAGATCTTTTTTGAAATCTGTAATATCTATCAAAATAGAATTTAATCGTTATTTATAATCTAACAAGCACTTTTGTTTAATAGTATAAACTAAGTATTATTTTAAAAAAATGTCCAAAGTTGAAATTTATACTTGGCAATATTGCCCATTCTGTATTCGAGCAAAATCACTACTCAAGAAAAAAAATGTAAATTTTACAGAATATAAAATAGATGGTGACGAAAATGCCAGAGCATTGATGATTGAAAGAGCTGATGGTAGAAGAACATTACCACAAATATTTATAGATAATGAGGGTATCGGAGGCTGCGATGATCTCTACGCATTAGAAAATGAAAATAAATTAGAAGCATTATTAAACTAGATCTTATGAAATTTCTATTCGTAATAGATCCAATTAAAAATATAAATCCCTTAAAAGATTCAACTGCTGCTTTAATGCAAGCATCATCAAAAAAAAATATTGAAATCTGGAGTTGTACTCCTCAAGACCTGGAAGCTAGAGGTGATGAAGTATGGGCATCTTCCGTAAAAGTTGAAGTAATTCCTTGGATTTCTTTCAAAGAGAATGATTGCATACCTCTCGCCGAATTTAATTGCATTTGGATGAGAAAAGATCCTCCTGTAAATGAGGCTTATTTATATGCAACCCATCTTTTAGAAGTTGCCGAAAGAAAAGGAGTAAAAGTAATTAACAAACCCTCATCGTTAAGAGCGTGGAATGAAAAGCTAGGTGCTTTAAGATACAGCCACTTAATGGCACCTACAATAGTTGCGAGTAAGGTAAAAGATCTTATTAATTTTGCAAATATAAATAATGAAGTAGTCATAAAACCTCTTGGAGGAAAAGGGGGTCAAGGTGTTATAAGGATAAATAAAAATTCTCCAGGAATTAAATCAATCATTGAATTAATCACTTCTCAAGAAGAATTACCCGTTATGATGCAAAAATTTATTCCTGAAGTCATAAAGGGTGATAAAAGAATAATTATCGTAAACGGAGAAGCAATTGGATCAATAAATAGGATTCCTCAAGGAGGCGATTTTAGGAGTAATTTAGCGATGGGAGGCAAGGCTGAACCCACATTATTAACAGAAAAAGAAAAAAGTATCTGCTCAGAATTATCTCAACACTTCAAAGATGAGGGTTTATTTTTTGTAGGTATTGATGTAATAAATGGAATGCTTAGCGAGATTAATGTAACCAGTCCAACAGGTTTAAGAGAAATAGAAAATTTATCCAATAAAAATGTTTCAGAGGAAGTTATTGAAAAATTAGTAGAAATTATCTAGGATTTTTAGCACAAAATATCTGTTTTACTATAGATTCAAATTTTAATTTAATCTCATCTATTTCTTTCTCTAAAACGGAGCCAGAAACTATACCTGAACCTGCAGTAAATTCAATATTTTCTTCAATACATCTTGCGCCTCTTATTGCCAAAAGAAATGAAGCATTGCCTGATGAATCCACCCAACCCATTGGAGAAGCATAATTCCCTCTAGGGAAAGACTCAAGAGTGTTTATCCAATCCAATGCTGCATTTTTTGGGTATCCACAAACAGCTGGAGATGGATGTAAGTTTTTAAGCAATTCAAAAGGACAAATATTTTCAACTTTAGAGAAAATGAGTGTTTGCAAATGAGAAATATCTCCAAATGAATTTACCTTGATATCACTTTTTTTAAAGTTTGTTATTTTTGAAACTTCTAAAGATTTAATCAAATGTTGTATTACATAATTATGTTCCTTTAAGTCTTTAGTACTTTTCAGGAGTTTCTTAAAATTTGAATTAGTAGAGATAGTTCCAGCAAGAGCCTCTAAAGTTAAATTAGGTTTAGAGAAAGAAAATAATTTTTCTGGAGATGCTCCAAACAAAATATCCTTACTATTCCTTTTCCAAACGTATCTACATGTATTTGGTTGCTTCTTTTTAAATCTTTTTAAAATTTCTACTAAATCTAATTTATTTTTAAGTTTTATTTTAATCCTATTCGCTAAAACTATCTTTTCGAGGATATCTTTCTCTACTAATTGAATTCCTCTTTTTACTACTTTTTTCATGTTTGTTTTAGAAGTTTCTAGGGAGCGTGAGAAATCATCAATAAAAGGAGAATCAAAACTAGTTTTTAAGCCAGATAATTTTATTAATTCTGAGCCAGAATTAATAACTTGATTCCTTATTGTCCATATTTCTTCAATTAATGTTCTTAATGATGATTTACCTTCAACATGACCATTTATTCTTAACCAGCAATTCTTGCCACTTTTAGTAATTAATATTTTTGGCAAAATGGCTTCCAAACTAGGGATATCTGAAGGTAAATTCTTATTATTCAAATTTTCAGAGAAAGAAAATAAATAAATAATTTTTGAAAGTGCAGCATTATGCGATTCATTAGTTAAGTTAATTAAATTTTTAAAATTCTCAGAATTAAACTCTTTTGCTACCTCAAATCTTTTTGGGCCATCCAGAGTAACATATTTACACTTCTCGAAAGCTATATATGAAATGCCATCAGATTCCTCCCAAAATGAAGAAAACGGATATTGATTAATTAACAATTCATAAACTTGAAATAAATCAATAGAAGGAATCTCAACACTAATACTTACTAATCCAGAATTTTCAACTTTCTTATCGAAAGAGGAAAATACATCTTTTAAAAAATCTGTTAAGTTTAAATCATTTTTCATTACTTATTGAAAATAACTAAAAATGATGCAATAAAGTAAAAAATGTAACTCAATTTATAAACTACATTCAATAATTATCTAATTTTGCGTGTTAATTAAAAATGGAAGAAGATAAAAAAAAATTATGGAAACAAGCAATAAAATGGCCTCTTTATTCTGTTGCCATTCTTCCAGTTTTAATAACAGGGGCTTACTTACTCAATCAATATGAAGAGGTAAAAATTTATAATTTGATTTCATTTACTTTAGCTGCAATTTTGATATTACTTTGGGAAAATCTAACTAATGATTTATACGACGCAGAAACAGGAATCGATGAATTTAAATTCCATTCAATAGTAAATCTTGTAAAAAATAAAAAAATAATTTCATTTATTGCATATACATCTTTAGTTATTGGTTTATTAATAATTTTAATTATTTCAGTATCAACAAGTATAAACATTTTTATTTTGGTTGCAGCTTGCTGCTTCTTAGGATATTTATATCAAGGTCCTCCTTTTAGATTGGGATATCAAGGTTTAGGAGAACCCTTATGCTGGCTTGCATTTGGACCTTTTGCGTACTCTGCAGTCTTAATTGCGTTAAATCCGTCTAATATTTACTTCGAAGATATTCCATGGAAAGTTTCTTTATTACTTGGTTCAGGACCTTCCTTGGCAACAACTCTTGTATTATTTTGTTCTCATTTTCATCAAATTACTGAAGATAAAAAGCATGGTAAAAATTCACCTTTAGTTCGCTTAGGGGCAAAAAAAGGTTCTCAATTTGTGCCTTGGATAATTTTTACAATATATATTTTTCAACTTTTCACAATAGTTTATGGATTTATTCCAGTGTTTTGCATCCTTTATTTGCTTAGTTTCCCTCAAGCAATAAGACTTATAAATTTATTAAAGTCTTCGTATGCAAAACCTTCTGCAATAAAAAATTGCAAATTCGTCGCAATAAAATTTCAAACTCTTAATGGAATTGGTTTAATCACAGGATTAATATTTAATTACTATCTAAATAAATGAACTTAATATTTCAAAAAAAATCTTATAGCTTTAAGTTATCGGCCAAAGTAGAAAATTCTAAAACCAATTACCATACAAAATCGGGTTGGATAATTAAATTAATAAGTAATGATAAAAAAATAGGGTTTGGAGAAGTTTCACCGCTACATAAAAAAGACTTAAAAAAGTGTGCGAAACAACTAGATATGATCCCTGAGTATATAGAGGAATTTAATTTATCTGAGCAAATAAATATTTTTCACCCATGCATTCAATCTGCAATAAATTCTGCATTAGCTGAGATCAATGGAAAAATAATTTTTAAAGAAAACTACTACTTTGATGAAATTGGTAAAACAGCCATATTGTTAAATCATGAAAATGTAGTTTCAGATCTAAATGATATTAAAAAAAGATATTGTGATATTGGAAAATCATTAACCTTAAAATGGAAAGTAGCACTAAAAAATAACCATGAGGAAGAAGCAAAATTAGAAGAAATTTTAAGCAAAATAGGTAATAATATTAAGTTAAGAATAGATGCTAATGGTTCTTGGGGAAGAGAGATAGCTAATAGATGGGCTGATATTTTGAAAGATAATAAAAATATAGATTGGTTAGAACAACCTCTCTGTGTTGATGATATTGATGGACTGACAGAACTAAACAAAAAAATTCCAATAGCTTTAGACGAATCACTTTTAAAATTTCCAACTTTGATTGATGAGTGGAAGGGTTGGCAAATTAGAAGGCCTTCTCAAGAAAAAAATCCAGTTAAGCTTTTAAGAGAATTAGAAAATAAAAAAGCTTTAATATCTATAAGTACTTCATTTGAAACTGGAATAGGAAAGAGATGGCTCCATCATTTATCTTCTCTTCAATTAAAAGGACCAACGCCAAAAGTTCCTGGTTTAGCAATGAATAAATTCCCTAATTCGTTTCTATTTTTAAATGAAGCAAGAAAGATATGGGAGCAACTATGAAAAATAAAATTCATACAATTGAAGTTGAAAATAACGAAACTCAATCTGTAGAAAAAATTATTGAAAAAATTAGAGAGAATAAAATTATTTACGTAAAAAACAAATTTTATGAAGACAAAGATATATTAGATTCAATTACTGAAAATGGGCCAGCAATTATCTTAAACAGTAGTGGGAGTTCTGGAAAACCGAGACAATGTTTTCACCATTTAAATAATCTTAAATTATCTGCAACTACATCAGGTCAATGGCTAATAGAGCAAGGATTTGAATTACAAAACTGCTTAATTTTAAATACTTTACCCCTGAACCATATAAGTGGATTAATGCCAATTTTTAGAAGTCAAACTTGGGGATGTGATTGTATTAATATTTCTCCGAATTTGATAAAAAAAACTCGAGAACTTTTACTTTTCACAATTAAATTTAAAAAAAACAAAAAACACTTGATTACGTCATTAGTACCCACCCAATTACAAAGACTTTTAGCTCAAAAAGATGGAATTAATTGGCTAAAAATTTTTGATCTAATTTGGGTAGGTGGAGCTTCAATTTCAGACGAAACTGCAGAACAATGTATAAAAGAAAAAATAAAATTAGCACCTTGTTACGGCTCAACCGAAACAGCAGCAATGGTTACGAGTTTAAAACCAAAAGAATTCTTAATGGGTTTTAAAAATGTTGGAGAAATACTACCAGATACAAAAATAAGAATTAACGCACAAGGATTAATCGAAATAAAATCAGCCAGAATTGGAATCGAAATAATAGATTCTTTAAAAACTGAAAATTTCAAAAATAAAAATGGGTGGTGGCAAACCGGAGATTTAGGTGAAATTAAGCAAATCAATAATTCTTACTATTTAAAATTTGTTGGAAGAAGTGATAATGCCTTTAATTCAGGTGGAGAAGTTGTTTTCCCTGAAGTAATTGAATCTAGATTAAATGATTTCATTATGAAAGAAAATATCCCAATTAATAAATTCAATATTTCGAAAGTATCTAACAAATTATGGGAAAATAAAATTAAAGTAATAGTTGAATTTAGAGAACTTACAAATGATAAAAATATTGAAATTTCTTTAAATTTATTAAAAAATTTTTCTCAAAGTTGGCCTAAACATGAAAAGCCTGAAAAGTGGATTATTAAAAACAAAAATAGCATTACAGAAAAAATAAACTATAAATTTAAAAAATAATAATCAGCATTCTTTTAAATTTGTACTCACATTAGAAGCCTCTATCCATCTTTCTAGCTGATCGGGAATTTCTATTTTATTTCTTGAATCAACATCTAAAGAACAGTGTATAATTTTCCCTTCGGCTACTTTATTTCCATTTTTTATAAAAAAGCTATTTACTTGGAACAAATGAGTATTAATTTTATGAGGGGCAATTTTTACTTTTAATAAATCTCCAATTTTTATAGGCGCATGAAAGTTTGCTTCACAATTTACTATTGGAAAAATAATTTGACTTTTACGTATAGAAAAATCTGGAAAAATATCATGACAAGGGATCCCATAGATTTCAATACTTTCTTCCCAAGCTTCATGCGACCATTTTAATAAGTTATGAAAATGAATTACACCTGCAGAATCACAATCACCAAACCTTACCTTCTTCTGCAATATTAACCAGTCAGAGGGGTTCATTTAAAGAAATTATCTATCAACAGATCCCATAATGACATCTATTGAACCAAGGATTGCCATAATATCAGCGATTTTGGCACCTTTAAGAATATGAGGCAATATTTGCAGATTATTTAAATCAGCTGCTCTGATTTTAAATCTCCATGGGGTAACTTCATTATTTCCTTGAATAAATACACCTATTTCTCCTTTACCGGACTCTAATCTTGTATATAATTCTCCGTTAGGAATTTTAAAAGTTGGAGCAACCTTCTTAGCTACATATTGATAGTCGATACCAAATATTTCACTTTTCTTATCTTCAGTCGCCATTCTTTGAGCTTCTAAATTTTCTGTTGGACCTCCTGGAATCATTTTGCAAGCTTGGCGAATGATGCTTAGTGATTGTCTCATCTCTTCAACTCTTACTCGATATCTCGCATAACAATCTCCTTCTTTTTCCGAAGCAATCTGCCAATCAAAATCGTCATAACATTCATAACTATCGACTTTCCTTAAATCCCAGGAAACTCCAGAAGCTCTAAGCATTGGCCCAGACAAAGACCAATTAATTGCCTGGTCTCTTTGTATTGTTCCCAGACCTTCAATTCTTTTTCTAAAAATTGGATTATTTGTAATTAATTTTTCATATTCATCAATCTTAGGTCCAAACCAATCACAAAAGTCTATACATTTTTCTAACCATCCGTATGGAAGATCACATGCGACACCACCTATCCTAAAGAAATTATTATTTATGAGCCTCTGTCCAGTCGCAGCTTCCCAGAGATCATATATCATTTCTCTTTCTCTAAAGATATAGAAAAATGGAGTTTGAGCTCCTACATCCGCTAAAAAGGGGCCAAGCCACAAAAGATGATTAGCAATACGATTGAGTTCTAGCATTAGAACTCTGATGTAACTAGCTCTTTTAGGAACTGGAATATTAGCTAATCTTTCAGGAGCATTTACAACAATAGCTTCATAAAACATTCCTGCTGCATAATCCATTCTGCTTACATAAGGGACATACATTACATTTGTCCTATTTTCAGCTATCTTTTCCATTCCTCTATGTAAATATCCAATTACTGGCTCACAATCAATGACATTCTCACCATCAAGAGTTACAACTAACCTTAAAACCCCATGCATTGAGGGATGGTGAGGGCCAAAGTTGACCACCATTGGTTCTGTTCTAGTCTCTAGCTGAGCCATTCGAAATTTAACTTCTAAATAAATCTTAGTCGAAAGTTATGCAAACTGACCTATCTGATTCATCTTTTTTCAATCATAAATCAGTTATGACAGATGAGATTATGGCCTCATTAGAGCATTACCCATTAATCCATAACAACCAACTTAAAGGAATAGACGCAACTTTAGGCGGAGGCGGGCACTCTTATCATTTATTGAGAAAATATTCGGATTTAAATATAATTGGACTTGATCAAGATCCATTCGCGAGAAAATCAGCATCAAAAAAACTTGATGAATTTAAAAATAGGCTTGATATTAGGGCTACAAATTTTGCGGATTTTATGCCAAAAGAAAAAGTTTCTTTTGTGATTGCAGATCTTGGAGTAAATAGCAACCAAATTGATGACCCTAAAAGAGGATTTAGTTTCCAAAAAGATGGTCCGCTTGATATGCGCATGAATCCCTTTCTTGAGGTTGATGCAGAAAAATTAATTGAAGCTTTAAATGAAAAAGATCTAGCTAACCTAATTTATAAATATGGAGAAGAGAGATTATCAAGAAAGATTGCTAGGAAAATAAAAATGGATTTGAAGGAAAATGGGAAATATTCTGGGACAAAAGAATTAGCCTATTCTATTGCAGGCTGCTTTCCACCAAAACAAAGATATAAAAAAATACACCCAGCAACAAGAACATTTCAAGCACTAAGAATTGCTGTTAATAAAGAAATTGATGTATTAGAAAAATTTTTGCAAGTTGTCCCTGAATGGATTTTGCCAGGAGGTATTATTTCTATTATTAGTTTTCATTCCCTGGAGGATAGGTTAGTTAAAAATTCTTTTAAGAATGATCAAAGACTAAAAAACCTGACAAAAAAGCCAATAACTCCGTCCGAACAAGAAGTCGAACTCAATAAAAGAGCTAGAAGTGGAAAATTAAGAATTGCTCAATTAAAATAAGAGCCAATAATTTCTAGCGTAATGATCTGATCGTATTTGTAAGAATATGAATTGCTTTTTTTATATCTTTTGAATTAGTGCTTAATCCAATACTTAACCTTACTGAAGATTCTGCTTCTTTAAAAGATCTACCTAAGGCTAGTAAAACATGAGATGGTTCACCATTACTACATGCAGATCCACTAGAACAAATTATTTTAGATTTTAAAAGTTTATGAAACTTTGCTCCGTTTAAATCCAATACAGTCAAATTTAAATTGTGAGGTAATCTTTTTTCTATGGAGCCATTAATTAATAAACCAGAATTATTTTCTAACAAACCCTCTAAAAGGGTATTTCTATGCAAAAGTAATTTCTCAGCATTATTTTTTTGATTAAAAACTGCTATCTCTATTGCTTTAGCAAAGCCAACTACTAAAGGAAGAGGTAACGTACCAGACCTGAGATTATATTCCTGACCTCCTCCAACAATTAAAGGCTCAAGATTCATTTCTTCATCAATCAAAAGAAGTCCTATCCCTTTAGGACCATATATCTTATGAGAACTCATCGTAATCATATTTACATCTGATAAAAGATTGTCTAACTCGATAAAACCTAAACATTGTGCAAAATCAGAGTGAAAAGTTATTCCTCGCGATTTACATATCTTTGAAATATTCTCTACAGGCTGGATAACTCCTATTTCGTTATTTGCCAACATAACACTCACCAGAAATGTATCTTCTCTTATATTTTTTTTGAATTTTTCTTCTGAAATTAAGCCATCTTTCTCAGGATTAATTTCTGTAACCATAAATCCCTCTTTTTTTAGTTGGTTTAGGGGCTCCAAAACAGCTTTATGCTCTGTTTTTAAGGTAATAATATGCCCATAATTTCCAGTTTTTTTATAGAAATTTCTGGCATAACCTAATAAGGCTAAATTATTAGATTCAGTTGCCCCGCTTGTAAAAATAACTTTTTTATTCTTAAGAAATAAATTTTGTTTTATTTTTTCTCTTGAGGCTTCCAATATAGCGCTTGCGTTAATCCCCGCCAAATTAGATTTGCTTGCAGGGTTAGAAAATATCTCACTCCAAAAAGGTTTCATAGAATCAACAACATCTTTAGAGCAAGGAGTCGAAGATTGATAGTCTAGTAGTATGGGAGTTGATAGCATTATGTTTAGTATATAAAATTCTGTTTATTACTAGAAAATCAAATTTAAGAATTTAAAAAATGAATGAAATTAATCAAATAAATAATGAACCGGTAAGAAAATCACGAATTTTATTAGTTGATGATGAGCCTGGTTTAAGAACAGCTGTTAAAACATTTCTAGAAGATGAAGGCTTTGAAATATTTATTGCAGTTGATGGAGAGGATGGCTGGGAAAAAGCTCAAACAATTTTCCCAGATTTGATAATTAGCGATGTTATGATGCCACGAGCCAACGGCTATGATTTATTAGAAAAAATTAGAGAGGATGAAAAATTAGGAGGAACTCCAGTTATTTTTCTAACTGCAAAAGGAATGACCTTAGACAGAACAGAAGGTTACCTTGCAGGAGTTGATGATTATATTTCCAAACCTTTCGATCCCGATGAATTAGCTGCAAGAGTTAAAAATGTAATCAACAGACAAGAACGACTATTAAAAGAAGCGGCACGATTCGCAGATATTGACGTCAGCAAAATGGCAAAACAAATTACTGAAATAAAATCTATGCTCACAGACCAAAACCAGACTAATCCAGAAAATAAAATAAATCTTCCTAGTTTTACTCCCAGAGAAGCAAGTGTGCTTCAACTAGTAGCAGAGGGACTGATGAACAAGGAAATTGCTAGAAAGCTTGAAACATCCATTAGAAATGTTGAGAAATATGTAAGTAGACTTTTTATCAAGACAGGTACATCTAGCCGAACAGAATTAGTTCGTTATGCACTTGAAAATCATTTAGTAAAATAGATTATTTAATTTTTTCGAATTCAATTAGTTTTGAAAAATAAAAAGGAGCTTGATTTAATTTCTTTTTAACAACTTTAAATCCTCTTTCTTTAGCAGAATTAATAATACCCTTTTCTTTCAACGTATATGCCCTTGTAGTTTTACTTGGCCCAGGAAATAATTTTCCAATATTTTTTAGAACAGCAAGAACTGGAGTATAAGGAGCAAAGCTAACGATTAGTTTTTCTTTGCTTAAATCGCATAGATGTTGAACCATTTCTTCTGCGACCGGTTGAGGATAATGAATAAATACATCTAAACAAACTACAACATCAAATAATCCTTTTAATTTTTCCAGATCACAGACCTCATATTTAACTTTACCTTGACTCAAACCTAATTCATGAATGCGTTTTTTTGTTTCTTTAATCATTTCAGAAGAAATATCGCTCACCTGTAGTTCTTTTATACCGAGTCTTAGTAAAGGTATAGAAAGACTTCCTACACCACAGCCTGCATCACAATAACTTTTTTTTGTTAGTTCAGGATAATTTTTAATGTATGAGACTACATCATCTACAGTTTTTTGATGTCCTTTCCTAATATTTTTCTGAACTGTATTAATTTCATCAGATTTGCTATAAATTTTATTCCATCTTTCAAAGCCAGTACCGTTAAAATACTCTCTTACTTCACTTTTTTCGATAATCTTATTTGATGTCATAATACTCTATGAAAATTTATTCTTTTTATACTAACTAACTGGCGCCAAATTAATTGCACGCCATTATAGGAAAGAATTGATTTGTTATTTTGTCAGAATTGAATTCTAAAGATATCTATAAGATTGCTGTCGTAATGGGTAGTGATTCAGATCTAAAAACATTAAAACCAGCCATTGATATTTTAAGAGAATTTGGAATAAAAACTGAAGTTTGTATACTTTCTGCACATCGAACACCTTTTGAAATGATGGAATATGCAAAAAATGCAGAATCAGAAAACATAAAAGTAATAATTGCCGGTGCTGGGGGTGCTGCTCATCTTCCAGGAATGCTAGCATCCATAACTTGCATTCCTGTAATTGGCGTGCCAGTAGAGAGTAAGACACTTAAGGGGATTGACTCTCTTTTATCAATTGTTCAAATGCCCGCTGGAATTCCAGTTGCAACAGTTGCAATTAATGGAGGTCAGAATGCTGGACTATTGGCAATAGAGATGATCAGTTTATTTGATGAATCAATAAAGAAAAGTTTGAAAGAATTCAGAGTAAATCTACATTCACAGGTAAGAACTAAAAATAGTAAGTTATCAAGTATTGGAGCGGAAAATTATCTTCAAAATAAATGAACTAATATTTTTCTATTAGGCCTTGTTAAGAAAGTTTTCTTTTTTAAGGTAGTTAATAATTTTTTCAACGGAATCATTTAAATCTAACGAACCTGTATCAACAACAATTTCTGGATTAAGAGGAGCTTCATATGGACTAGAAATCCCTGTGAATTCCTTAATTTCACCCAAACGAGCTTTCTTATAAAGACCTTTGGTATCCCTATTTTCGCAAACTGTTATATCAGCAGCACAATAAACTTCAATAAAATCCTTAGATCCAATAATTTTTCTCACCTTATCTCTATCACTAATAAATGGCGAAACGAATGCTGTAATAGTTATTATCCCAGCATTCATAAATAAATTCGCAACTTCGCCAATTCTTCTTATATTTTCTTCTCTATCTTCATCCGAAAAACCAAGATCTTTACATAAACCGTGTCTAATATTATCTCCATCCAATACATAAGTCGAAAAACCATCTAAGTGTAAAGCTTCATTTAAAGCGTTGGCCAAAGTACTTTTACCTGAACCAGATAAACCTGTAAACCAGATAACCATACCTTTATGACCTCTCATTTTCTCTAACTTTTCTCTATCAATAGTTAAATTATGCCACTTTATATTGGTTGACTTTGTTTGATTTTTTTCTTTCATTTTTTACTTCATCAAAAATTAAAAACCTATCCTAACCCTTGCTTCATAAATTATGAAATCCCTCTTTACGAAGAAACTCAATTGATTTCGATACCATATCACCCTGTAACTGGATATTTCTATCAATTAATGTTCCTCCAGTCCCACAAAAAACTTTAATTTTTTTTAGTAATTCTTTTAATAAGATTTCATCCTCAGTGCCTAAACCTCTTATTAAAGTTATAGTCTTGCCTTTTTTACCTTTTTTTTGTTTTGAAATATTAATTTTTAATCTTTTATTAAAAGTATCTCCCTTAGCTGTTTCTTCAGATTTCTTTTCTTGATTATCAAATTCAATCCAATTCTTTTTTCCCATTATTTTCAATATAATCTATAGTTAGTTAATACTTATTCTATAGAAAAAGTGGTAAGCACATTTTCTCGCAAAGATCAAAACTATAAAAATGACGATTTAAATCAACCCTCTAAAGAGGGAAGATTTGGAAAATATGGTGGTCAATATGTTCCTGAAACGCTAATGCCCGCTCTTTTTGAGCTTGAAGACGCTGCATCTAATGCATGGAAAGATAAACTTTTTGTAGAAGAATTAAATCATCTACTTAAGACTTATGTAGGAAGAGAAACACCACTTTATGAAGCCAAAAGACTTACTGAACATTACAAAAATAAACAAGCAACTCCTAGAATATGGCTTAAAAGAGAAGATTTAAATCACACTGGGGCTCACAAAATTAATAATGCTCTTGGACAAGCTTTATTGGCAATAAGAATGGGCAAAAAAAGAATAATTGCAGAAACTGGAGCAGGTCAGCATGGAGTTGCTACTGCTACTGTTTGTGCGAGATTTGGCTTGAAGTGTATTATCTACATGGGTGCTGAAGACATAAAAAGGCAATCCCTTAACGTTTTCAGAATGAAACTTTTAGGAGCTGAAGTTAAAGTTGTAAATTCTGGAACTGCAACACTTAAGGATGCTACTAGTGAGGCCATTAGAGATTGGGTTTCTAATGTCGAAACCACACACTACATTTTAGGATCTGTTGCAGGCCCACACCCTTTCCCAAAGATTGTGCGAGATTTTCATGCAGTTATAGGTGAAGAAACTAAAAAACAATGTTTGGAATCATTTGGATCATTGCCCGATATTTTACTTGCTTGTGTAGGTGGGGGATCAAATGCAATGGGGCTTTTCCATCCTTTTGTTAAAGAAACTTCTGTGCGTCTTATTGGAGTTGAAGCCGCAGGAAGCGGAGTTGATACTGACAAACATGCTGCCACTATTACTAAAGGGTCAGTTGGAATTTTGCATGGATCAATGAGTCTTCTCTTGCAAGATGATAATGGTCAAGTACAAGAAGCTCACTCAATAAGTGCAGGTTTAGATTACCCTGGTGTAGGACCTGAACATAGCCATTTAAAAGATATAGGTAGAGCAGAATATGGATCAGTAACAGATCAAGAAGCTTTAGACGCTTTAAAACTTGTTAGTGAACTAGAAGGAATTATTCCTGCACTTGAAACTTCCCATGCATTTGCTTGGTTAGATAAATTATGCCCTACTCTTGAAAAAGATACTCATATAGTTATCAATTGCTCTGGTAGAGGCGACAAAGATGTTAATACTGTTGCATCTTCATTAGATATTTAATTAATACCTTGGGATTGATGGGTCAATATATCTACTCCATCCATCAATACCCTCCTCCAAATTCCATATTTCATTCACAATATTATTATCCAAGCACCATTGAGAAAAGTTATAACTTCGTATTCCTGCATGGCAGGTAACTACAATTTCTCTGTCTAATAAACCAGCTAATATTTCTTCAACATATTCAGATGTGACTTTACTCATTGGTATATGTAAAAATTCTTTTGAGAAACGAGCTATTTCAAGCTCTGACTGTTCTCTTACATCAATCAAAACTGGATCTTCTTTCTCAGAATTAAACCAATCATTGAGATTAGAAGCATTTATAGATTTTGGATAACTTCCCAACTTATAGGATAAATTATGTGTTATTTACAATTTAATAAATTAAGTTGCAGTAGTAAGTTTATTGTTAAAAATAAAATAAACATTGATAATGAAACTTAGAGTAGTAACAATAATACTATTATTATCTTTATTACTTTTTTTTGGTTTTAAAAAAGTTTCTGCTAATAAAAATACGGAGCAAAGTACAAATATTGAGCAACTAAATATCTTAAGATATATACCTAAAAACAATAAATTATTATTTATTTCAAATTTAGATAATTTTCATATTGTTAATAATAATGAAAAAGATAAAAATTCAACAAACCAAGATGAATTTGTTTTAATAAAAGACTCTATATTAGATTACTTAGGTATAGATCTAGGCACCAATAAATTAGAAGATATCTATAACAATGAACTTATAATCTCATTTTTTGAAAATAATAAAAAGCTTAAAGATGATATTTTGATTATTTTTAAAATTAAGCCAGAAAAAACAATAGACGATTTATTAAATTTGCCTAATAAAATTGATCAGATTGATGAGATAATTTCATTTAATAGAGAAAACAAAATAAATTTCCTTAACTATATATACCGCACCGAAGATAATTATATAATTGCGTCATCAGATAAAAAATTGATCAAAAATAGTATTAACTTCAGTAATGATTTTAAAGAAAAAAAATTTCAATATGAGGGAGAACTTTTTGGACTCAAAAATCAAAAAAATATATTATTTACAAAAAAATTTGGGGAAAGTGTATTTTTTGATAATGAAAATTTTACTAATAAAAATGAGGATATTGTAGCTACTACATTTGATTTAAAAAATAAACATTTAATTTTAAAATCATATTTACTAAATAATAAAAAAAATATTGATATTCTTGCTTATGATAAGTTTATAAATAAAGAAAATACGCATAAAGATAATCCTCAAGTTTCAATTTTTACTGAAATTAAGAATTTTGAAAAATATCTAAAACCTTTTATAAATAATTTTGAACAAAGTTTTTTTGAAGATTTTAACCAAAATACAAATCAAGACATCTTAATTCTCAATTCAAAAAAAGATTGGCTTTTTACATTTGAAAAAAATACTGAAAATCAATTTGATTTAAGTGCTTTGAAAGAACTAAAAGATTTCAACAAATATACTTTAAAACATAATAAAGATATTTACTCAATATACTCCAAAGATATTCTTGAAGAAAAAAACGATGCAATAAAATATCTAACTTTTGAAAATATCTATTCAATAGAATCAGGAGGTTTGCAATTCATAAGTAATTTTTTAATAGATAGTAAAAAACTAGAAACAATCTCAAAAAGATTTTTCAACCTAAAAAGTTCTAAAGATAAATCTACTTTTCTTTTTGCCAAAGTTGATATCAAAGATGAAAATTCCAATAAAATTAAATATTTGCCTGATTTGGAAGATCTTTATTTTCTCATTAGAAATATTTTAAAAATATCAAATGAAGAATATCTAGAAATCATAAGTCAATCTATTCCAGAAAAAAATCCAATTCTTTATTCAGAAACAATTTTAAAAATACCTTAATAAAGGTATTCAAATAAGCTTCAAAGACAATCATTTGAAATTTTTGTGAAGTTAAAAACTTGTGGTTAATTAAAAATTATTTGACTATCTTTAATCTATAAGTATTTGATATTGAATTAAGCAATTGGACAATAAAAAACTAATTTTAAAACCAGGATTAGAGGGTGTCCCAGTTACTAATTCATCTATCTGTGATATTGACGGCAACAAAGGTAAATTATTGTATAGAGGCTACTCCATTGAGGAACTATCCAAGAAAAGCAGTTTTTTAGAAACTGCATACCTGTTGATTTGGGGTGAATTGCCCACAGCTATTCAACTTAGAGATTTTGAACAAGAGGTTCAGATGCATCGAAGATTAAGTTTTAGAGTCAGAGATATGATGAAATGTTTCCCTGCGACAGGTCATCCTATGGATGCTCTTCAGTCTAGCGCGGCCTCTTTGGGGCTCTTCTATTCGCGCAGGGCAATAGATGATCCTAATTACATCTACAACGCAGTGATAAGACTAATAGCAAAAATACCCACAATGATTGCTGCGTTTCAACTTATTAGAAAAGGACAAGACCCAATTCAACCTAGAGATGATTTAACTTACTCATCAAATTTTCTTTACATGCTGACTGAAAAAGAACAAGATCCAATAGCTGCAAAAGTTTTTGATAGGTGTTTAATTCTACATGCCGAACATAGTTTAAACGCCAGTACATTTAGCGCTAGAGTTACTGCAAGCACTCTTACAGACCCATATGCTGTCATCGCCTCTGCAGTAGGAACCCTTGCTGGCCCATTGCATGGAGGAGCTAATGAGGATGTGATTGCAATGTTAGAAGAGATTAAAACCCCAGAAAATGCTGGCTCTTTTTTAGATAACGCAATAAAAAATAAAAGTAAGATAATGGGCTTCGGCCACAGAGAATATAAAGTCAAAGATCCAAGAGCAATAATTCTTCAAAAACTGGCAGAAGAGCTTTTCATTAGATTTGGAGCAGATGAAATGTATGAAGTTGCTAAATCACTTGAGGCAGAGGCAATACCAAGACTCGGTCCTAAGGGTATATTCCCTAACGTGGACTTTTATTCTGGTCTTGTTTATAGAAAACTTGGTATTCCTCGTGATTTATTTACTCCAATTTTTGCCATATCTAGAGTGGCTGGTTGGTTAGCTCATTGGAGAGAGCAACTTGGAGCAAATAGAATTTTCAGACCATCTCAAATCTACACAGGTTCAGCACCAAGATATTGGATCAGCCTAGAAAACAGAGAATAATATTTGCAGCTTTTCATAAAAAACACACATATTGTTTGTGAAGAGTTAATCTATTAAGTAAATAACATAAAAATTTTGGAATACGGATTAGATCTCGAATATAGTTTTAATGAATTCTTAAAGGGTTTTGGCCTTTCCAGCGAAATCGCTCATATAATCTGGCTACCTCTCCCTATGCTTTTGGTTTTGGTGGCGGCAGTAGTTGGAGTGTTAGTAACAGTTTGGCTTGAAAGAAAAATATCTGCTGCTGCTCAACAAAGAATAGGTCCCGAATATGCTGGAGCGCTTGGCGTCCTCCAACCAATTGCAGATGGTCTTAAGTTACTTGTCAAAGAAGATATTATTCCTGCCAAAGCGGATGGAATTCTCTTTACTGCAGGACCTATATTAGTTCTTGTCCCGGTGATTTTATCATGGTTAATTGTTCCTTTTGGACAAAACCTTTTAATAAGTAACGTTGGTATTGGAATTTTCCTATGGATCGCTTTAAGCAGTATTCAGCCAATTGGCCTTCTTATGAGCGGATACGCATCAAATAATAAGTATTCTTTATTAGGAGGTTTAAGAGCAGCAGCTCAATCAATAAGTTATGAAATTCCTTTAGCTTTATCTGTACTGGCTATCGTACTAATGACAAATTCCTTAAGTACTGTTGACATTGTCAACCAACAAAGTGGAGCTGGAATCCTAAGTTGGAATATATGGAGACAACCAGTTGGTTTTATAGTCTTTTGGATTTGTGCTCTTGCAGAATGTGAGAGACTTCCATTTGACTTACCCGAAGCTGAAGAAGAATTAGTTGCAGGATATCAAACTGAATATGCAGGGATGAAATTCGCATTGTTCTATCTTGGCAGTTACATTAATTTAATCCTTTCAGCTTTATTAGTATCAATACTTTATTTAGGAGGATGGGGTTTTCCTGTACCAGTTGAATTAATAGCTAAGTTTCTAAATTTGCCAATTAATGCGCCATTCATACAAGTTTTCACTGCATCAATAGGAATTGTTATGACTGTATTAAAAGCATATCTTTTGGTTTTCATTGCAATACTATTGCGTTGGACAACTCCTAGAGTAAGGATAGATCAACTATTAGATCTAGGATGGAAGTTTCTTCTTCCAATTTCCCTTGCTAATCTTTTGATAACTGCAGGATTAAAACTTGCATTTCCTCAATTCTTTGGTGGTTAAACTTAAGTAAAAATACTTAAATTTAAAATTAATCCACTAAAATAAAATAACTAAGTAAATTCTTCAAAATGAAAAATTTCCTTCATCAAATAAATAGCTATATCAAAGAAGCATTTAATGCTGGCAAATATCTATATAATGGCTTATCAGTAACTTTTGATCATCTTAGAAGAAGACCTGTTACTGTCCAATATCCATATGAAAAATTAATACCTTCTGAAAGATATAGAGGAAGGATACATTATGAATTCGATAAATGTATTGCTTGTGAAGTTTGCGTGAGAGTATGTCCCATAAATTTACCAGTAGTTGATTGGGTAATGAATAAAGAAACCAAAAAAAAGGAACTTAGAAATTATTCTATAGACTTTGGAGTTTGTATATTTTGCGGAAATTGTGTTGAATATTGTCCAACTAATTGTTTATCAATGACCGAAGAATATGAATTAGCTACTTTTGACAGACACAATCTAAATTTTGATAATGTCGCACTTGGTAGACTACCCACAAATGTTACAACAGATCCTTCTGTTAAACCTCTAAGAGAACTTGCCTATCTGCCTAAAGGTGTCATGGACCCTCATGAAATCCCAGCTTCAGATACTAGAGTTGGTAAATTACCTGAAGAAGTCTATGATTGGATGAGATCAGAATCCAATGAAAACAAAGATAAAGTTTCTAATCCAAATAATTAATTTCTATTAATTCATGTCCATTGCAATAACAACACAAATTATTTGTTTTTCAGTTTTATCTTTAGTTATCATCATTGGAGCACTTGGTGTTGTATTGCTAGAAAGTATTGTTTATTCAGCCTTTATTCTAGGAGGAGTTTTCACGAGTGTTGCGGGATTATATCTTCTTTTAAATGCAAGTTTTGTTGCTGCAGCTCAAGTTTTAGTTTATGTGGGGGCAGTTAATGTATTAATAATCTTTGCGATAATGCTAGTCAATAAAAAAGAAGATTTAAAGCCCATCAGTGATATTAAATCGAGAAGAATCATATCAACATCAATATGTTTAACCCTCCTAAGCCTTTTAATAAGAGTTGACTTGACTAATGTATGGCCCCTATCAAGTCCTCAAAACTCTATAAGAGAAGAATCAACTATCAGAATTGGTGAACATCTTTTTAGTGATTATCTACTCCCATTTGAAGTAGCGTCAATTTTACTTTTAATGGCAATGATTGGAGCTATTGTTTTAGCTAGAAGAGATGTGATGAGCAAGGATATTTCCACTGGATTACCTGTTGATCAAGAGTTAATTGAAAAATCATCAGAACCATTACTTACAAATAAAAATTAACATTTCACTTTTCTTATTATGAATTTAGAATCAATTCCTATTCAAGCATTTTTAATAGTATCCTCAGCACTATTTTGTATCGGTATTTGGGGATTATTAAATAGCAGAAATGCAGTAAGAGTTCTTATGAGCATTGAGTTAATGCTCAATGCAGTAAATATAAACTTAATGGCGTTTTCTTCCTATGTTGACAATAATTTAATTCAAGGCCAAGTTTTTACAATTTTTGTCATTACTGTTGCTGCCGCAGAAGCAGCAGTTGGATTAGCAATCTTATTATCTCTTTATAGGAATAGGGTGACTGTAGATATGGAAAGTTTTAATTTATTAAAATGGTAAAACCACTAAATGAAACTTTCATTAGTGCTTATTATATATCGTTCAGATAGTTCTATAGCTCAAGAAGCTTCTAAATTCTGTAAAGAAGCCCTCAAAGCTAAAAATATAAAATCAAAAAGAATTCAGAGTGATTTTCAAAGAGATGAAATTGAAAAATATCTTTTTAATCTAAAATTACAGCCAAATATTGGCATAGTTCTTGGTGGAGATGGGACCTTTTTAAAATGTGCAAATGCATTAGCTGATTATGATATTCCTCTGTTGAGCATTAATATTGGCGGTAATCTGGGTTTCCTTACGCAAGAAAAAGATTTTTTGCTTGACAAATCTTTTATTGATATCCTTGAAAACGAAGAATATAAAATTGACTTTCGTAATAGATTAAATTGTAATGTGTTTATAAGTGGGAAAAGTTCTGAGAAAAAGATTATAAAAAGCTACGAAGCCTTAAATGATTTTTATTTTAAATCTGTTGAAGAGGACATTTCTCCAACCAACCAAATAGAAATCGAAATAGATAACGAGAAGGTTAATGAATACAAGGGCGATGGATTAATTATATCTACATCTACTGGTTCAACAGCCTACTCAATGGCTGCAGGGGGGCCAATAGTGCACCCAAGTATTGATGCAATGATAATAAACCCTATATGCCCTATGAGTTTGGCTAGTAGACCAATAGTTATACCTAATACAAGTAAGATAATCATAAAACCTGTTAAAAAAAATAAGGGGGAAATTAAATTATGGAGAGACGGGTCAAAATGTATGACCATTAAGGAAGATTATTATTGTGAGATCAAAAAAGGGCAATCGCCCTGCAAAATAATAAAGTTTAAAAAAAGTACAAGCTACTATAGTACCCTAATAAAAAAACTAGATTGGAAAGGTGATTTATCTCAAAAAAATTTCAAAAATTAAATGGCATTAGAGATAGAAAGAAGATTTCTTATAAAAAATGATAGTTGGAAAGAATTCATAAATAAAAAAATTTATATTGAACAAGGATATTTATCAAAAAGTTTAGATGGTTGGATTATTAGGGTAAGGCTTATAGGCAAAAACTCTAAAATTACACTTAAAAAACATATCAAAGGCTTTACCAACTTTGAATTTGAATACTCCATTCCACGAAGCGATGCTGAAACAATACTGTCAAATCTCTCAAATACAATTAAAAAAGATAGATACTTTATAGAAATTGAAAAAAAATCTTGGATTATAGACTGCTTTAAAGAAAATAATTATCCACTTGAAATTGCAGAAATTGAACTTTCTAATGAAGAGGAAGATTTAATTCTTCCATCTTTCATTTCAAAAGAAATTACTGGGCTGACCCATTACTCCAATTTCAGTCTTGCTAACAATCCTTGTTCAGAATGGAAAGAAGAATATTTAACAACTTTAAAAAATGACTAGTCGGAGGAGCCACTCATCCTTTATATTTTCTTTATATTTAAGCAAAGTATTTTTTATCTTCTCCAGATGTATGGTCTTTACGACAAAGAAGGAATATTGAGATTTGTTGATTCAGACAAGGATGCCTGTATTGCATATGCTGAACTCTTCGAATTAGGTTCTACAAATTATTGTCTAATGGATTTTGCAAATGATACAAAAAAAGTAAAGGGTAATACTAATCTTGATCAGATTCTGGGAGTGTACAACAATTAAAGCCATCTCTACAAATCTTTCCGTTGTCCATTGCCCAATTCAAAAGTGCTACTCTGTTTTTAGAGCCAGTTTTTGTAAACATATTACTTACATGATTATCAACAGTTCTTTTACTAATAGTTAGTTTTACCGCAATTTCCTGATTTGTAAGCCCGTCAGCTACGAGATCAATGATTTCCATCTCCCTTGCTGAGAGACCCATCATATCAATGTTGTTTACTTCTTCATCAACCATTTGCATTTAAACAGTTCCTTTTTTATATTAATTAAGTTTAGCAATCTCAGTACACTTGTTAACCAACTAGGAAACAAAAGCAATTGAAATCAAAACTTCAGCAGACTTTAGAAAAAAGATCTAAAGTAATAACAGCAGAGTTAATGCCGCCAAGAGGTGGAAGCCCCATAAGATCTCTTAAGATAGCACAACTTTTGAAAGATAAGGTACATGCTGTTAACATTACCGATGGGAGCAGAGCTATAATGAGAATGTGCAGCTTGGCAATGTCCAAACTATTACTGGAAAATGGGATAGAACCAGTAATGCAAATTTCTTGCAGAGATCGTAATAAAATTGCTTTACAATCAGACATTCTTGGAGCAAATGCTTTAGGAATTAAAAACATCTTGTGCATTACCGGTGATTCAGTAAAAGCTGGGGATCAACAAGATGCCAAGGCCGTGCATGAGTTTGAGTCAGTTAGATTGATACAACAAATTCAGGCTTTCAACAAAGGAATTGATCCTACTCTAGGAGAACTTTCCGATAAAAAAACATTTATTTTTGCAGGTGCTGCAGCTGATCCAAATTGCAAAAATAAAAGAAGTTTAGAAAATAGATTGAAAAAGAAAAAAGAGGCTGGAGCCGGATTTATACAAACTCAAATGGTTATGGAAAAAGAAAATTTGATAGAGTTTTGTGAAAAAATTAGCGAGCCTCTTGAAATTCCAGTAATTGCAGGAGTATTCCTATTAAAGTCTTACAAAAACGCTCTATTTATAAACAAATACGTTCCAGGGGCGAACATCCCTGAAAATATCTTAAATCGTCTTAAAGATGCTAAAGACCCATTACAAGAAGGTGTTCAAATTGCATCTGAACAAGCTCATGATTATATTAAAATCGCAAGTGGTGTTCATCTAATGGCCGTAAAAGCAGAGCATTTAATTCCTGAGATTATTGAAAGAGCAGATCTTAGTCTGGAATATTAATCAGATCAGTACCTAATAATTCTGCCATAGCTTTCTGTTGAGGTGATGGCTCAGTTAAATCAGATCTTCTTGAATCTGCTATTAACCAATCTAAAGATGCATCCTGTAAATCAAAATGATCTCCATTTTTGCCAACACAATATTTACCAAACACTAACTTATCCATAAGTCTTACACCTTTACCAATTTTAGAATAATCAAAAATAATTGAGTTATCTATAGTTGCCCCCTCGCAAATGCAACAACTTGGTCCAATCATAGAAGGACCAATAATAGTTGCTCCATCCTCGATCCTAGTCATACCTCCTATATAAACAGGCCCGCTAATATTAACCTTTTCCCAATTAGCCGCTACATTCAAACCGGTAAAAACTCCTGGTTTTATTTCCTTACCTGGTATTTGCACTTGTCTTACCTTACCTTGCAATACATTTCTAATAGCACTCCAATAATCAGGAACTTTTCCAATATCTACCCATTCAAAATCCATTGGTAATGCAAAAAATGGTAAATCCATTTCAACAAGTTTAGGAAAAAGATCAGCTCCAATATCAAATTTCTCTGCTGAAGGTATGTAATTAAAAATTTCGGGCTCAAAAAGATAAATTCCTGTATTTATAGAGTCACTTAAAGCTTGATCAACTGTTGGCTTTTCCTGAAAAGCCTTTATTCGACCATTTTCATCAGAAACTACGACACCGTAACTTGATACTTGATCTTTAGTTACCTTCTTTGTTATTAAGCTCGCAATCGCTCCTTTCTGCTTATGTTTTTTAACAGCTTGAGTTAAATCTAAATCAACTAAAGCATCACCACATAAAACAACAAAAGTTTCATCAAAGAAATTTTGAAAATCCTGAATTTTTTTTAATCCTCCTGCAGATCCCAAAGCATCACCTATTAATTCTCCATCTTCAATCCTTCCTTCAAAACTATAAGCAATTTCTACTCCAAATCTTTGCCCATCCCTAAAATAATTTTCAATTTCTTCAGCCAGATGAGAAACATTTACCATTATTTCCTTAAAATTATGTTCTCTTAAAAGTTCCAAAAGGAACTCCATAACAGGTTTTTGCAAAATCGGAATCATTGGTTTCGGAATAACATGCGTAATTGGCTGAACACGTGTGCCTTTACCTGCCGCAAGTATCATTGCCTTCATAAATTCAAAACCATTTTTTAAGATTATACGTTATTACTATGAAGCTTCTAAGCAGCCGAGGAAGAGGCATTACTTACCTCAAGGTTTTCTATAGGCAATTGAGCTAAGCCACCATCCGGTATTATTCTTTTTATTTGAATTGGACCATATAAGGAATTAATTTGTTTAATTTCAATTTTGTTTTCAGATGATAAAAATAATAAAGCCCAAAAAACTCCCAAACGATCTTTATCTAAATCATTTTTTACTACTGTTTGCCATTTCTTGACTAAATATTCAAAATCTGTCCATTGTAATGCTTTTTCCCATCCTTCAATAAATTTCCCTAATGCTTTGGTGGTTTCTGGAAGTTTCTCGCGATGAGCTAATGACTTTACTTGAGAAATTAAAACCTTATCAGAATATTTTTTATTTCTTTTTCTCTTCATGAGGAGAAGATCTTGGGTTTCTATTACTTCTGCTATTGACTCTAACTGACTTACAAGTTCTCCCAATGTTGTTGTACGTTTAAGAATTGGTTGTGCAATTGATCTTCTCCTTAGATATTTTTCAGGATATTTTGGAATATCAAATTCTTTATCAATCCAATCTTGATCATCCAAATCAAATTCATCTTCAAAATCGGAAGAATTTCCTTTAAAAACATCAGATTCCAAAACTTGAGCCTTAAGATTAACTAGTACGGAAGCAGCAAAAAACGCTTCGCTAGTCTCAGCTAAATCCTTATGATATGAGATTTGAGTATTTGAAGATTGATTAAAAGTTTGTGAATATTGCTCTAAAAAACTATCAATTACACTTATTACATCAATATCCCATGGATCAATCTCACCTTTACCTGCGGCGTCTTGAAGAAACTTAATCAACAATCTAGGGCCTAATTGTTGCCTATCAGTAGGATTGAAATAAGATATTTTAAAATAGATAAAATCTACTCACAAGATATCTTTAAATTTATTGAATGCCAAACAATATTGCATTAATTTAAAAATTATATTGTTGGAGCTTTTAGGATGTCATTTGTTTTAGTTCCTGAAAAAATATTTGTTTTAACAGCACCCTTAACTGCAGTTAAATCTCGATCGACCAAATTATTAATAGATGCAATGTAACTTTCAGTAACTAATCTTGGGTACAAACCTATTCCAATAATCGGTAAAAGCAAACAAGCAATAATGTAAACTTCCCTTGGCTCTGCATCTATAAGTTTTCGTTCTTCGATTAATTTAGGATTTTCTTTACCAAAGAAAATTTCTCGTAACATTGAAAGCAGATAAATAGGAGTAAGTATTACACCGATAGCAGCTAAAGAGGCCATCACCACCCTAAATGGAAGTGTATACACTTCATCAGTAACAAATCCTGTAAATACCATCAATTCTGAAACAAATCCACTCATACCAGGCAAAGCCAGGGAAGCCAGGGAGCAAGCAGTCCATAAGGCAA
Organism: Prochlorococcus sp. AG-459-N19; assembly: GCA_003209375.1. Lineage (GTDB taxonomy): Bacteria > Cyanobacteriota > Cyanobacteriia > PCC-6307 > Cyanobiaceae > Prochlorococcus_A. Next base: position 64,872 of record QCRF01000001.1, read on the forward strand.
ACATAATTCTCATTTTTTGTCCCACACCACTCATTTCATCAAGTTTAAGAGTCTTTGTTCTGTCATAGGTAGCACCAACAAGAAAAAACAAACTTGCACCTATTAATCCATGACTAACCATTTGCAGCATAGCTCCGCTTGTTCCAAGGCTACTAAAACTACCTATACCAATAAGAACAAAACCCATATGACTTATCGAACTGTATGCAATTTTTCTTTTAAGATTTCTTTGAGCAAAAGAAGTTAATGCAGCATAAATTATATTGACTACCCCAAGAACTATTAATAATGGGGCAAATTGAGCATGAGCAACGGGTAATAGTTGTGCATTAAATCTTAAAAGAGCATATCCTCCCATCTTTAATAAAATTCCAGCTAAAAGCATATGAACAGGAGCTGTAGCCTCTCCATGAGCATCTGGAAGCCAAGTATGAAGAGGAACTATTGGTAGTTTCACCCCAAATGCAATTAGAAGCCCTACATAACATAATATTTGGAATTTTTGACTAAAATCTTGAGTTGCCAAGTGAGAAAACTCAAAGTTAGGAATTTCTGTACCATAAAAGCCCATTGCCAATGCTGCAAGAAGAATAAAGATAGAACTACCAGCTGTATAAATAATGAATTTCGTTGCTGCATATTGTCGATTTTTGCCACCCCATATAGCCAGTAATAAATAAACAGGAATTAACTCAAGTTCCCAAGTTAGAAAGAATAAAAGCATATCTTGTACTGCAAAAACAGCGATTTGCCCTCCATCCATAACCAATATCAAAAAGAAAAATAACTTTGGTTTGAACTTTACAGGCCATGCAGCAAGAACTGCTAAAGCAGTTATAAAACTAGTTAATAAAATCAAAGGCATAGACATGCCATCAGCGCCAACAGACCAAGTAAGACCTAAATCAGGGAGCCAACTAATATTTTCTTTCAATTGAACATTTTCATTACTAATATCAAAGCCATTTATATATGAACCTACAGTTATTAAAAAAGTTATTAATGCAATAGACAATGCAAACCATCTTACCTCTTTGCCATCGCCTTTATCTGGGAAAAAAGGTATCACAAATGCACTACCAATTGGAAATAAAATTGAAGCAGATAACCAAGGAAAATTAGACAATCCAGCTCCCAAAGTTCCCAACATTTGTGTCGCAAAATGTGTATAAAAATAAGTATTCAATTTAATAAGAAATTTATCTTAGATAAAGTCTAGAAATTTTCTGTATTTTTTCACCCCAATGGACAGTGAAGACACACAATTGTAATTAAGAAACTTGAGGAGATTGGAAACCAAATATAGCGACTAGTAGAATTACACCTCCAAAAACAATAAGCGCATAAAATTGAGCCCTACCAGTCTCAAAATATTTTAAACCTTCTCCACTACCTAAAGTTACAAGTCCTGTAAGATTTACAACGCCATCAACAACCTTAGAATCAACCTCTAAGACTTCTTTAGCAAGTTTTCTACTGCCTTTAACAAAAAGTTTTTCATTAATATCATCTAGGTACCATTTATTGGATAAAAATCGATTGATGCTAGGAAACTTTTCGGCAAATAAAACTGATAAATTAATTTTTTTCACAAAATATGCCTGATAAGCAATAAGGATTCCGGCTGATGCAATAACTATTGAAGCAAGTGCTAAAGGCAAAAATTCTTTTAATTCGAAGGCTTTTGCAGCAGTTTCTGCTTCTACAGGATCTAGTAAATTTGCAATTTTGCTATCCCATGGAAGTCCCATAAAACCAATAATTACAGACGGTACAGCTAGAAATACCAATGGAAATGTCATTGACCAGGGTGACTCATGAATAGAGCCATGTTCTTCATGCTCTTCTTCATTTTCATCATCTAGTTTTGCTTTGGAGGCTATTAGAAGCTCTTTTTGCAATTCTTTATTCTCCCCTCTGAAATCTCCTTCAAATGTCAAGAAATAAAGCCTAAACATGTAAAAAGCAGTCATACCAGCTGTTAGAAGTCCTACAAACCAAAAAGCAGGAAATGATATAAAAGCATTTCCGAGTATCTCGTCTTTACTCCAAAACCCTGCCAATGGAGGAATTCCACTAATTGCTACACAACCTATTAAAAATGTTGTTGATGTATAAGGCATTTTTTTTCTTAAACCGCCCATCAATCTCATATCTTGAGCTAATACAGGCTGATGACCAACTACTTCTTCCATAGCATGTATTACTGAACCAGATCCCAAAAATAGCATTGCTTTAAAGCACGCATGAGTCACTAAATGAAAAATTCCTGCTACTGGTGCTCCACAACCCATTGCAAGCATCATATACCCAAGCTGAGAAACTGTGCTATACGCTAAACCTTTTTTTAAATCCATTTGGGTCAAAGCTATAGAGGCTCCTAAAAAACAAGTAATGGTGCCAACTAAAGCAATAATGAACTGAATAGAGGGGAATATTGAATACAGAGGTTGAAGTCTTGCTACAAGAAATATTCCTGCTGCAACCATTGTTGCAGCATGAATAAGTGCAGAAATAGGTGTAGGTCCTTCCATCGCATCAGGTAACCACACATGAAGAGGAAACTGAGCAGATTTTGCCATTGGCCCTAAAAACACTAAAAAACAAAGTAGTAAAGCAGCCCAAATGGGTATCGAATGGTCAGATATTGATTGAGAAATTCCTGTAGCTATTTCATTAAAATCAAAACTATTTGTTGCCCAAAATAGGCCAAGAATTCCTAGTAATAGTCCAAAGTCCCCCACCCTATTAACAACAAATGCTTTTTGTGCAGCATGTGCAGCTCCATCTCTGTCGTACCAAAAACCAACCAATAAGTAAGAACACATTCCAACTAATTCCCAGAAAACGTAAATTTCTAATAAATTTGGACTAATTATTAATCCCATCATTGAACTACTAAATAATGCTAAATATGTAAAAAATCTGACATAACCCTTGTCATGGGCCATATAACCATGAGAGTAAATCATTACGAGTAAAGTTATTGTGGTAACTAAAGCAAGCATTACACTCCCCAAAGGATCAAGAACAAAGCCCATTGGAATTGTGAAATCCCCAGCATTGGCCCATACAAATAATTTTTCTACAGATCGATAACCATTAACTTGTTCAATTAAAGCTTTATAACTGATTACCGCAGAAATCCCAACGAAAGCTATCAGACCTACAGAAACAATTTCTCTTGAATTATTAATTTTCTTATTAATGCTTATTAGTCCTAAGCCAGAAAGCACTGCTCCAATAAGTGGAAAAACGGGAATTAACCAGGCAATTTCTGAAGCTTGTGGCATTTTTAAAAAAATTTTATATTTTGATTTTAAACTGTCAATTGAAAAATTCAGACAAAAGTGATGAATTAAATGTTTTAACAGCAATATTTATATATTGATGAGACCACCAAAGTACGCCTATTGCAATTAAAATGCCAACTTGAGATAACCTAAAAAATTCTTTAATCTTAAATTCTTGCCTCCCCTCAAGTATCGCCAAGAAAGGGATTATGGAAGTATTTTTTTTAAAATTTTCAAATTCTTCTCCAAATCTAGTTGCTAATCTCTTGTCGCCATGCCAGATTGCAAAAAGGTGATGCAAAACTAAGCCAATAGATGTTACTAATGTGAATGATGTACCAATCCATAAAGTATGAGCAAAACACCAAATTATCTGACCAAATGCTTGTGGATGTCTTGTGATTCGCATTATCCCAGTTCCATAGATTCTTACTTTGGGTTTTAAAACGGAAGGAATTTCTAGCAAATTGTAAGTAGCGGGATATAAAAATAAAAAACTTATTGCAGTTAAGAACCAAACGACCATAAAAACAAAATTATTGCCCTGTAAATTCCATAATCTGATTCCGTCATATCTATGAGCTAAAAAATAACTAATCAAGATAATTGCAGATGGCAAACTTAAAAAAACAAAACATAATCGCCATAATCTTGGACCGATAATAGATTCTGCTTTGATTCTTAAAGCAGCTCCCCCACTATGAATGACCGCAAAAATCAAAATTAAAATTAAGATGATTAGCGAAGTTTTATGAGTCTCCATATATTTAAATTGTTCAAATAATTTTTGTTCTTAACAAGAATGCTCCTAAGCATTAGAATTATAAGAAATTGTAGGCATAATGGATGCCAGAATTACCATTTACACTCGACCAATTAAGAATATTAAAAGCTATAGCAGCTCAAGGAAGTTTTAAAAAAGCTGCAGATCTCTTATATGTAACCCAACCTGCCGTAAGTTTACAAATACAAAATTTAGAAAAACAACTTGAAATCACAATTTTCGACAGAGGCGGTAGGAAGGCTCTATTGACTGAAGCAGGGAGACTACTACTTGAATATTGTGAAAGAATTTTGAATCAATGCGACGAAGCTTGCAAAGCTATTGAAGATTTAAATAGCTTAAAAGGTGGAACTCTTGTCATTGGAGCGAGCCAAACAACGGGTACTTATTTAATGCCGAGAATGATAGGACTATTCAGACAAAAATACCCTGATGTATCCGTTCAACTTCAAGTCCATAGTACGAGAAGAACTGGTTGGAGTGTGGCCAATGGACAAATTGACCTAGCCATTATTGGCGGACAATTACCTGGAGATTTGGAAAATTTACTACAAGTAATTCCATATGCCACTGATGAATTGGCATTAGTTTTACCATCTAAACATCCACTTTCGACCAAAAAAGAGCTTCTAAAAGAAGACTTATACAAATTAAATTTTGTAACATTAGACTCACAATCTACAACGAGAAAAGTTGTCGACAAACTACTCCAAGACTCTGGGCTTGATATTCAAAGATTAAAAATTGAGATGGAACTTAACTCTCTTGAAGCAATCAAGAATGCAGTTCAATCAGGATTAGGAGCTTCCTTTTTGCCCGTTGTTTCTATTGAAAGAGAATTATCGGCTGGAACAATCCACAAAGCATTCGTTGCTGACTTAGAGGTAAAAAGAGAACTTAAATTAATTACTAATCCGTCAAGATATACATCAAGAGCATCAGAAGTATTTAAGAAAAACATTCTCCCACAATTTGCTAGTTTAGAAAGCCCTTTGAGGCATATGTAATTTCGATCAAAACTGAATTGCTTCTCTGTTAATACCTACCCCGCCATCTTCAGCTTGTCCATCACCTTTAATTATAAATTTATTTTCATTTACATCAGTCTGATAAACGCACTTAACTATTGGCTTATCTCGTATAGAACCAATATAAGCAAAAGTATTCATCCTTTGCTTACATTCTCTTACATCTTCATTACTAATTGCGCCCTCTTTTTGTAGCACTGTCCAATTCTCTCTTCTAATAACACACCCTGGCTGAAGAGCTGGTTGGGTCACAAAACTCGTAGATGGATTCAGAGTCGTATACATTTCAACATCAATTACAAAAGCACTAGCTCCCCATTGTCTGCAAAATTCAGGATCTGGAACAGCCATATCTAATTGTTGTTGACTTGCTATATTTCCCTGCCCGCCATCAGTTGTACTGGTTATAGCGCTCCCGATACCAACTCCTAAAATTAATACTCCAGCGAGTACGGCAATGGTTCCTGTACTAAAGTTGATCTTTTGTTCAGAAGAAGCAGGCAATCTATTGCTTCTTTGACCATAAGGTTCCCTATCCTTTGGATTTGGTGGATAATAACTTCTATTTGGGCCTCTTCTTGGCCTTCTATTTGAGGATGATCTATTCACAGCACTTCATTTGTCTTTGGTAAACCCATTGAATAATTCATTACTCTACAATCAGGGTTATAGCTAAGCTGACCATTTTGAAGCAAAAACTTAATTAAACCTTCAATTTCTGATCCGATTTTTCGAAGTTCATAATCATCTAAATCCTTTCCTGCTCTCTCTTTTATTAATTCATTGAATTTTTCATTTATTTTGTTTAGAGAATCTTCGTTCCAAATAAATTCGTTATCAGGATCTAAATCAAGAGTTAGTTTATTGGGATGGAACTTTAATTCCTTATCTACCACTTCGGCAGTAAAAATTCTTACATGCCTAGTAGTCGATTTTAAAAGCATTTTTTCCATAATTTTACGAAATAATCAACGAAAAAAACTATTATGTTCTAACTTTAATGTAGCTTATTAGTAAGTGTTAATTTATTTCTTGATTTAATAATGCGTGTTGTAATTGCTGGTGCTGGTTTAGCAGGTTTATCTTGCGCTAAATATTTAGTCGATAATGGACACATTCCGATTGTACTTGAAGCCAGAGACGTTTTAGGTGGGAAAGTTGCCGCATGGAAAGACGAAGATGGAGATTGGTACGAAACTGGTTTACATATATTTTTTGGAGCCTATCCAAATATGTTGCAACTTTTCAAGGAGCTAGATATTGAAGATAGACTCCAATGGAAAAGTCATTCAATGATTTTTAATCAGCCTTCAGAGCCTGGAACTTACAGTAGATTTGACTTCCCGGACATACCTGCTCCAGTTAATGGAGTTTCAGCAATATTAAGTAATAATGATATGCTTTCATGGAATGAAAAAATTCTATTTGGATTAGGTTTAGTGCCTGCAATGTTGAGAGGCCAAAAGTACTTAGATAAATGTGATACGAAATCATGGACAGATTGGTTAAAGGAGCACAATATACCTGAAAGAGTTAATGACGAAGTTTTTATAGCAATGAGCAAAGCTTTAAATTTCATTGGGCCGGATGAAATATCATCTACAGTTTTATTAACAGCATTAAACAGATTTTTACAAGAAAAAAATGGTTCTAAAATGGCATTCCTTGATGGAGCGCCTCCAGAAAGACTTTGCCAACCGATGGTTGATTATATTACAGCACGTGGTGGAGAAATTCACATGAATAGTCCATTAAGGCAAATTAACCTTAATGAAGACAGCACTGTCAAAAGTTTTACTATTGCTTCTTTAGATAAAAACGAAAAGAATGAGCTAACGGCTGATGCTTATGTGAGTGCAATGCCTGTAGATCTTTTTAAACTAATGATCCCTAAACAGTGGAAAGGATTAGATGCTTTTTCTAAATTAGACGGTTTAAATGGTGTGCCAGTCATTAATATTCATTTATGGTTTGACAAAAAATTAACAGATATCGACCATCTACTATTTAGCAGATCTCCACTTCTCAGTGTTTACGCAGATATGAGTATTACTTGTAAAGAATACGAAGATCCCAATAGATCAATGCTTGAATTAGTTTTCGCACCAGCAAAAGATTGGATAAATAAAAGTGACCAAGACATTGTCGATGCAACTATGGAAGAGTTGAAGAAATTATTCCCAACACATTTCACGGGTGATGATAAGACAAAATTAAGAAAATTTAAAGTAGTCAAAACCCCTAGATCGGTTTACAAGGCAGTTCCTGGATGTCAAGAATTCAGACCTAGTCAAAAATCTCCCATAAAAAACTTTTTCTTAGCTGGTGACTATACAATGCAAAAATATTTAGCATCTATGGAAGGAGCTGTCTTAAGTGGTAAATTATGCGCAGAATCTATCAATAAGGAGTATTCCAAATCCCCTCAAAATGTCTCTCTATAACCTTCTCAAACCATTATATTTAGCTAAAACTTTTTGAAAAATTCAATTTCTCAACTAGATCAAGCATATGAGATATGCCGAAAGGAAACTCAACAATGGGCTAAAACCTTTTACTTGGGAACTCTTCTATTACCTCAAGAAAAGAGAAGAGCTATTTGGGCTATCTATGTATGGTGTAGAAGAACAGATGAAATAATGGATAGCGTAGAAGCCTCAACTAAATCGCAAGATGAGCTTTCAGACAATCTGGATGAATGGGAAGAAAATACTAAAAATGTTTTTAAAGGGAATATTAAATCTGAATTAGACTCAGTTTTATTAGATACAATCGAGAAATATCCCCAAAGTATTCAACCTTATCTGGATATGATAGATGGCCAGAGAATGGATTTGAATAAATTTAGATACAAAGATTTTAATGAATTAAAACTTTATTGTTATAGGGTCGCAGGGACTGTTGGTTTAATGACTCAAAATGTAATGGGGATTGATAGTGCTTATACATCAGCCCCATGGAGTGCCATGCCTGATCCCTCCGAAGCAGCTATAGCTCTAGGCATTGCCAACCAATTAACAAATATATTAAGGGATGTAGGAGAAGATAGACACAGAGGGAGGATTTATCTCCCACAAGCGGATATTGAAAAATTTAACTATTCTGAAGAAGAACTTTTAGAAGGAAGAATAAACAAGCAGTGGAAAGCACTGATGAACTTTCAATTAAAAAGAGCTCGAGAATGGTTCCAAAAGTCTGAAGAAGGTATTAAGTGGCTATCTTCTGACGCAAGATGGCCAGTATGGACTTCTTTACGTCTTTATAGAGGAATACTAGATTCTATTGAAAGACTAGATTATGATGTTTTTAATAATAGAGCTTTTGTAAAAAATTCAGTAAAAGCTCTTGAGATTCCAATATCTTTTTTAATTTCTCGGATTAAGTAACTAAGCAGGAGTCTTCTGATTAGCTAACAAATCTTTTAATTTAGAAAGTTCTCCCGCCCATCTAGGATCAGGAGCCTCCAAGTTAGGGGCATCACTGTGAACAATTTTCTTAAAGTCTTTCCTCTTCTTATTCTTATTTAATTTTCCACTATTTTTTTTGTTTGAAGCAGAATCTTTCTTTTCTGATAGTTCTACTCTTAACTTAGAACCATTAAATTCAAAACCATTTAACTTTTGAATTAATAAATCAGCATTATCTACATTATTTGTGGTCGCAAAACCAAACCCCCTGCATTCCTTAGTTTCCTTATCTAAAACTGCTTTAAATCTAATCGAATCAGAAACTGACTTTAAAAGTGTATCGAATTCTTTTGGATTAAATCCTTGTGGTAAATTACCAATGTAAATGCGAATGCTCATAAATTTTTAAAAATGATTTTGAAGTCTGAACTTCTAAACAAAACTAAGCTATGTGTATTTAATCACATTTTGGCGCATTTTGTTCAATCCATAGCTTTGCTTTATAAATAGCTTCATCAAAATTATTCAATCTTTTATACGCAAGCTCCTTAGAAAGATAATGTAAAAGTTCTCCTAATAGAGGCCCATCCTTTATTTTTAAATTTTTTTTGATTACATCGCCATTAAGTAAGTTTGAAGGATGGAATAATTTATCATCATTATCACGCCATCTATGAAGCCAATCTAATCGCAAGTTTTGAGGTAAATAAAAAATAAATAATGGAAGAAACATCTCTAATTCTTTATGCAATGCAAATCTATCTGATTCAGTTAATTGAGCGATATTTTTTTTCTCCAACAAAAAGTGCCATTTTCGTAATAACTTAATTTTTTCAATTTCAGCTTTAGTAAATTTAAGTTTCTCTAAAGATATAACATCTAAAATTTGAGCAATGAAAAATGATGGTAAAAATTTTTCTTTTTCTTTCTTATTAAGTTCAGCATAATTAATTTTCTCTAAATCCAAAAAAAAGGAATCCTCAGATAAATTATCCTTAGCAAATATATTTAATTTTTTTATCAACAACACAGCATCAAGAGCATTTGCTCCATTTACGATTTTCTTTATTTCGTAATTAATTCTCTCTTTAGCAACAAGATATAATTTACCTTTATTTTTTTTTATAAAAGTAATTAAATTAAAATCGATTTTAAAATTCAATTCTGAAACAAATCGAAAACATCTTAATATTCGTAAAGGATCATTGAGTAAATTTTTTTCAGAATGAGTTCTAAGCAAAGAAATCTCTAGATCTTTAAGACCATTTAATGGATCAAACAAACACCTCTTATCAAATAAAAAAGCAACTGAATTAATCGCAAAGTCTCTAGAATATAAATCTCCTTCTATTGTTGATGAAATCTGATTAGCAATATCAATATAAATATCGTTAAAAATAATTCTTACTACTTCTCTTTTTTCATCTAAAATTATAAATCTGAATCCATTTTTGTCTGCAATGTTTTTACCAATTTCAATTGCATTTAAAGGCACCACAATATCAACATCTACCTTTTCAGGTTCTCTTCCCAAAATAATATCTCTTATATAACCACCAACCAAATAGGATCCTTTAGGTAAAAAACCTAATATTAAATCCAAATTATGAAATTTTATACTCGTTTCTAATTGATCAATTATTAGTGTATGATTTGTTTGGATACTACTTTTCATTTTATTTATTAATTATGTGCATTTGCATCAACTGTAAATGGGTTGATAGATGTATCACTTATCATGATGTTGAAAATAATCATGGTGTTGATCATATTTGTGATCTACCTGATTTTAAAGCAAAAAAACCATTCATTCATGTGAATATAGTTAAAGATAATAATGGTGATTATAAAACTGATTGGGATGTCCAATCTTGTGAAAGTTTTGAAAATGAATTTGGCAAATGGTCTAGGTGTAATCCAGGTATGGAATTACCTGTTTAAAGGCAATAGATGACAAATAACCTCAAAACAAGAGAAAATTACCCTACATTAGCGATTCATAGCACAGACAATTCTTTTGGCTTTGGGTATAGAAAAAACAATAACCTTGAATCTGATGGATTATTTATCAAAAAATTTGATAATAACCTCTGCAACAACTTGATTTATGATCTTAACAAATTCATTTCCAAAGAAAATTTACAAAAAATAAATAAGTTATCTGTCAGCATAGGGCCAGCAAATTTTAATGCTTCACGACTAATTGTAGTTTTAGCAAGAACTATCTCACAACAAATAAATTGTCCTCTAGACAGTTTTAGTTCATTTGAAATAATGGCAAAAAGAATCGCATTAAAAAAAAATATCTTTACAAACAAAAAATCATTCTGGATTTATAAAAAATTAAAACGGAAAGGTTTTATTGCAGGTAAATATGAAATTTGTCCTAACAAAAAAGAATCCTCATATCTAGAAATAAGAGAAACAGTTTTACCAAAATTTTTCAAAGAAATTGAGAGTAAGGAACCTTCTTTTGAGGCTACTTATGAAGATAAAGAAGATTTAAAAGAACTATTAGATTTATCAAATAAAAAATTATTAAATTCAAATGTAGATTCCTGGGAAAAAGTTTTGCCTCTTTATCCTATTTCTCCAATTAATTGAATATTCATCCAATCAAATTATTAATTTTATCTTGAAGGATCATTGTTACAGAATTCAGATCATCTCTTGAGGAACTTTGTGGAGGTTGTACAGGTTCTCCCACTTTAATAACTATTCTTGAAAAGATAGGAATAAAAAATTTAAATTTTATTAGTCTATGTGAATCAAGTATTGCAACAGGCAATAATAATTTTTGATTTTTAAAGGCTAATAACGCTGCGCCTTGTTTGGGCTTATTCACTCGACCATTTTTTTGACGAGTGCCATCAATAAAAATTCCAATACAGTGATCATTTGATAATTTATTACATGCTGTTTTAATTGTATTTTTATCAGCAATTCCTCTTTTTACAGGATACGCTCCACAAGCCTTGATAATAAAGCCAAGAAAAGGGATTTTAAAAAGCTCTGCCTTGGCCATAAAAGATATATTACGTCCAAGTGCATGGCCTAACAAAGGAGGGTCAAGTAAAGAACCATGATTAGAAACCATGATAAAGGAATCTTTTTGCGGAATATTTTCTCTACCTATTAAGTGACCTTTAAATACAAATTTATAAATAGGAAATACAAAAAGCTTGCTAACTAATTCATAGATTAATTTTTGAATAGTATGATTTTTCATACAAATTAATATGATATTTGATCAGAAGATGAAACTTGAGAAATTTTTACGTCTTTTAGATGTCTTTTTCCTAAACCGCTTAGTACATTAGAAGGGCCAATTTCAACAATATGAAGATCATTATCTTTTGCCATTAAATCCATAGTTTCTCGCCACCGCACTCCATTACACATTTGCTTTTCTAATCTAACTTTAAGCTCATTTGGATCACTACAAAGTGAAGGTTGATAATTGCTTATGACAGGGAAAGAGGGATTATTAAATTTAATCTGTTTTAAATACTCAGAAAATTTTGATGAAGGTTCATTCATAAATGGCGAATGAAATGCACCTGAAACATTTAATTTCAAGAATCTTTTACAAGAAATTTCTCTAGATAAATTATCTAAGGCTTCATTAGATCCTGATAAGACAACTTGGGAAGAGCTATTATCATTAGCAATTACGATATCATTAATTTTTTGTACTAATAAATCAAGTTGATTTCTATCAAAACCAATTACTGCTGCCATAGATCCTTCACCAGCATTTACCATTAATTGAGACCTTTCTTTTATTAGAGAAACACAATCCTCGAATGAAAAGACATCCGCACAATATAGCGCAGTGATTTCTCCAAGACTATGCCCAGCAACATAATTTGGTTTAAATCCATTTTCCTTTAATGCATCTAATAAAATAGATTCAACTAAAAAAAGACAAATTTGTGTATTTCTTGTGTTATTTAAATCAAAAAGAGGATTTGTTGATTCAGTATTGAACTCACAAATTTCAAATAAATTCCTCTCAAATATTTCAGATGCATAACTAAACCTCTCTTTTGTATATGGCAAATTTTCAATTTGTTTTGCCATTCCAATTTTTTGTGAACCCTGTCCAGGGAATACCCATGCAACTGTCATAATGCTCCTTTTTTTAACCCCATTTAATGAGGGCTGCACCCCAACTTAACCCAGCACCAAAACCACTTGTGGCAATAATATCATTTTGTTTAATTCTATTATTTTTAATAGCTTCATCCATTACTAGTGGAATAGTTGCTGCTGATGTATTACCATATTTTTCTAAATTGCTAAGAATTTTTTCTCTAGGAATTTTTAACCTATCTCCTACAGAATCCAATATCCTTTGATTAGCTTGATGCAATACAAGCCAATCAATTTCATCGGAAGTATAATTCATTTTTTTAAACAACTTTTCAAGAATTATTGGAATTTCTCTAACAGCAAATTTATAAACTTCCTGACCATTCATCTGAATTGGAGAAAAAGATCCGCTTAAAAAATCAATGTTATCAATTATTGAATCCATATTATTTTTTGATGGGAGATTAAGAAAAGACCCCCTTTCTCCGTCAGTTCTCATATCAAAGCCTATTAAATTATCACATTCATCAGTTGCTTCAATTGCTAATGCACCTGCACCATCTCCAAAGAGAATACAACTTCTTCTATCATTCCAGTCAACAAAGCTTGATAGCTGATCTGCGCCTATAACAATAGCCCTTCTAAAGCTACCACCTTTTAAAAATTGTGAGGCTGTAATTAAGGCAAATAAGAAACCACTACATGCTGCAGTTAAATCGAAAGCCACAGCATTAGCTGCCCCTAATTTAGCTTGAATGGATGGCGCTGATCCAAATAAATCATGCGGAGTAGAAGTAGCTAGAACAATCAAATCAATCGTTTTAATATCCCAATTAGCCATTTGTATAGCAGTTAGAGCCGCCTTATAGCCCATCTCAGTAACATCATCTCCTAAGCTAGAGATTCTTCTCTCAGAGATACCGGTTCTAGATTTTATCCATTCATTGCTTGTATCGACCTTTTGACTAATTTTTTGATTAGTCAGAATTTGATCAGGTACATAACTTCCACTCCCCTTGAATGATACTCCAATCTGATTAAAATTTATTCCTTCCAAAAGAGTTTTTTAGTTTCTTATATTAGTCAAACATAAATTTGACTCAATATGTTTTATGAATTTAAAACTTGAAGCTTTTTCAGTTGACTTAAATTTTCCATAACACCATGATTCACTGCGGAGTGAGCCAAGCGAAGAGCGCTAACAACTGATAAAGATTTGCTACTTCCATGACCAATAACGCAAATCCCATTTACCCCAAGTAATAAAGCTCCTCCATGTTCGGCATGATCTAACCTTTTCTTAATTCTGAGTAGATTACTCTTTAAAAAAGCTGAACCAACTTTCCCACGCCTTCCACGTGGCAGCTCAGATCTCAAAATATCTAATAAAACACCTCCTACAGATTCAAGAAATTTCAATAATATATTTCCAGTAAATCCATCACAGACTATTACGTCGAAACTACCCGATAATACGTCACGACCTTCACAATTACCTCCAAAATCAAAACTTTTTTCAGAAGATAATAATTCAAATGTTTTTAGAGATAAATCATTACCTTTGCATTCTTCTTCTCCTATATTTAAAAGGCCAATTCTTGGTTTTTTTACTTGTAAAACATCTTTTGCATAAATGTTACCTAAAAGAGCAAATTGATGCAGATAGGATGGCTTACAATCAGTATTTGCTCCAACATCTAAAACTAATACCGGTCTAGTTTGATCCCTTGTTGGAAATAATGCTCCTATAGCTGGTCTATCAATTCCTTTCAATCTTCCAATTCTAAATATGGCAGATGCCATCATGGCACCTGAATTACCAGCTGAATAGACAGCTTCAGCTTTATTATTTCTCACTAAATCCATAGCAACGTTTATACTTGCATTTTTCCTTTTTCTAACTGCAGTAGCTTCTTCATTCATCCCAATAGGCTCTCCACTGTCAACTAATTCAAAACGATTATTATCAATTTCATTTTCTAATAAATCTGTCAAACCAGCTTTTTCTGCTGCATCTTTAACTTTTTCAATTTTGCCGACAAACTTTATATTTATTGGAAATCTACTTATTGCTTCGAGGCAACCCTCAAGAATTGGACCAGGAGCATAATCTCCACCCATACCATCAACTGCAATCCAAATTCTTTTAGATTGAGATTCGTCCAGCCTATCTAAAATATTATCATTATTTTGTAACCTTTTTAATGGGTCAAAAACTAAAGGCTGTAATGTATTTTTAGCTATTGAACTAGCATTTGAAACCACACTACTAGCAGTATTAACTACAGATTCGGCGCTTGAAACTACATTTCCTGCAACATTACCTGCAACATTACTCGCCACATTACTAGCTGTGCTCACAACAGAACCAGCACCAGAAACTACGTTACCCGCTACATTAGTAGCCGTTACCGCAGAACTAGCAGCAGTATCTACTATTGAAGTTACAGCCGAATTTCTTTTGTACCAAATAACTAATCTTCTGATAGCTCTGGGCTTATTAATTTTTTGTACACTTTCTTTGCCCATTTATTTACCGTCAAAAGCAGCAATATCTACAATCCTTTGAAAAAGATACCCTGTGCCCCTTGCTGTTAAGATCAACTCAGGATTTGCTGGATCAGCCTCCAGTTTTGATCTTAATCTTGATATATGAACATCGACTACTCTTGTATCTACGTGTCTCTCAGGTGTATATCCCCAAACTTCCTTCAAAATTTCTCCTCTACTAAATGGCTCGCCTGACCTGCTTACCAAAAGTTCTAAAAGACTAAATTCCATACCAGTTAATCGAATTCTCTCATCACTTTTAAAAACTTGTCTTCGATTTGTATCAATTTTTATATCCGTAACCAAAATTAATCCTGAATTAGGCATTCCTGGGATTTGTTCTTTATCGATTCTTCTGAGAACGCACCTAATTCTAGCTTCTAACTCCTTTGGGCTAAATGGTTTTACTACGTAATCATCAGCCCCTAATTCTAAGCCTGTTATCCTATCAGCAACATCACCTAGTGCAGTTAACATAACTATTGGCACATCTGAATCTTTCCTTAATTCTTGACAAACTCCATAACCATCTAGCTTTGGCATCATGACATCGAGGACCACCAAATCAGGTTCGTAATCTTTAAACAACTTTAGTGCTTCTTTGCCATCACTTGCAGTTACAACTTTGTAGCCAATCATGGAGAGACGTGTCTCCAGAATTCTTCTAATACTTGCCTCGTCATCTGCGACCAGTATAGTTTCTTTAGTTTGACTAGATAGAGCCATTTGTTTCTATTAGCTAATCAGTAAGAGAATTTATTATTTACCTAATCTAACTTGTAGAGGGGCAATATCCCAAACATTCTAGTTCCATTACTTCATGCAAAAACTTAATGTCTAGCAAATTATCTACCTTTATTTGTCAGAATTGCGGATCTGAGACATCTCAATACTTTGGGAAATGCCTTAATTGCAACTCATGGAATTCAATTGTAGAAGAAATTAAAAGCAAGAGATCTAAACATCAAGATATTAAAAATAACAAGCAATCTATACCGTTTGATGAGATTTCATCAAAAAAAATATCAAGATTTACAAGTGGTTTTAGAGAATTTGATCGAGTTCTTGGAGGTGGAATAGTTCCTGGATCTGTTGTTTTACTTGGAGGAGAACCAGGTATAGGTAAAAGCACAATAGTCCTTCAATCAGCAGCAAAAATTTCTCTAAATGAGAAAGTTTTATATATAACTGCAGAAGAATCTTTAGAACAAGTAAAAATTAGATGGGAAAGATTAAATCAAAGCAGTATTGATCTGAAAATTTTTTCCGAAACTAATTTATCCTTAATTATTAAAGAGATCAAACGTATTAATCCAAGTTTCGCAATTATTGATAGTATTCAAGCCATCCAAAATCATGAAATGGAAAGTTCGCCAGGATCGGTCTCTCAAGTTAGAGCATGTTCCTCTGAATTGCAAAATCTAGCCAAAGAAAATAATATTGCACTTTTGATAATTGGTCATGTAACCAAAGAAGGTGCTTTAGCTGGTCCAAAAACTCTAGAGCACTTAGTTGATACAGTAATAAACTTTGAAGGAGATAATATTTCCTCTCATAGATTACTAAGAAGTATAAAAAATCGATTTGGATCAACCTTTGAAATTGGAATTTTTGAAATGCTTGAAGAAGGCTTAAGAGAGATAAAAAACCCAAGTTCAATTTTTACGAATAAAGAAAATATTTCAGGTGTAACAACTACGATTACAAATGAAGGTACTCGACCATTAGCAGTTGATATACAAGCACTTGTAAATAAAACTTTCTACAGTAACCCAAGACGAACTACAACTGGAATTAGCATAAATCGATTACATCAAATTCTTGCTGTTATTGAAAAACATGTAGGTATAAAATTGTCTGAATTTGATTGCTATATAGCTACTGGTGGGGGTTTTGAGATTAATGATCCATCATCTGATTTAGGTGTAGCAATTTCAATTTTATCAAGTTTAAAAAATATTCCTCCTTTGGCTAATAGCTCCTTTATTGGGGAATTGGGTTTGAGCGGTCAGGTTAGAAAATCAAATAACATTCGTACAAAGATTGAAGAGGCCATACGAATAGGTATAAAAAATATCGTAGTGCCAAAATTAGAGAAGGGACTAAACAATAATTTTCAAAATTTAATAAATATTAAAGAGATTGCCAATATTAAAGAAGCAGTTGAATATTCTTTATCAGAGTAAAAAATATTAGAGATACATATCGATTGAACTTCTTCCCGAGTTTTTTAACCAATTCTCAATATCTAGATAGCCACCTGGATATAATCTCACTGCTTTAGACCATACTTCAGCAGCTTTATCAAACCAAATATCTCTCTGATCTAAATCACCATTTTGCTCAGCATATCTTCCCCTTTTTTCATAAATCAAACCTATATTTTTAAGGCAGGATGGCTGTTTAGGATTTTCTACTAATGCTTTTTCATAAGTTTCAATAGACAAATCCTCTTCACCGTTACTCATATAAATTATTGCCATATTTTTTAGAGTCTCACCCCTATCAATTTTATTTTCTTCAAGCAGTAAACTTTCTTTGTAATACTCTAATGCTTCCGAATAATCTCCATTATTTTGTGCTGCTAATCCATCTCTATAGTAGATATATGCTTTTTTTTCTTTCTCTGCAATAGGCATTATTTTAACTATAGATTCAGCAATTACAGTAAAGGCTTTATCAATAAAATTGTCTCTATTTTGATTACTAGGCACTGATCTAAAATTTATAAAAATAATATAGTAATTTAAAAAATAAATTTTTAAATAGTCTATAACATTTATTATTATAGTTAAAAATGAGGTCAATCATTAATTTGATTCTATCGTGAAAAACATGAAGAGCATTCAATTAAGCATTACAGGAATGAAATGCGGCGGTTGTGTTAGTACTGTTGAAAAAATTTTGAATAATTCTGATGGTATTGAAAATGTTTCTGTAAACTTACTTACTGAAAGTGCATATTTTGAAATCAGCCAGAAACATTTAAAAATAGAAACAGTTCTCGAAAATCTAAAAGAGAATGGTTTTCCATCAAAGATTTTCATAAATGATTTTTCAAAAAAAATAAATAAAGCAGAATTAGAAAAAAAAAAGCAGTGGAATAATAAATGGAAAAAATTAACTTTTGCGCTATTACTTTTATTATTTTCAGTTTTAGGTCATCTGGCAGAAGGAAGATATATAGATTTTCCAATACTAGGTAATATTTTTTTTCACGCTTTATTAGCAACATTAGCTCTATTTTTTCCTGGCAGAGAAATAATTATTAATGGATTTAAATCATTTATTCAGAACCGTCCAGATATGGATTCTTTAGTAGCTCTTGGAGTAACTAGCGCATATACAACTAGTCTTCTATCCTTAATATTTCCTGCCACTGGTTTTCCTTGTTTTTTTAATGAACCAGTAATGCTACTAGGTTTTATATTAATTGGACGTTTCCTAGAGGAAAGAGCAAGATATCAAACTGGTTCATCTATTGGAGAATTATTAGATCTTCAGCCTGAAATGGCAAATATCTACACAAAAAAAAATCAAATAAAATCAATAAGAGTTAATGCTTTAAGACCTGATCAAGAGATTCAAGTTTTAGCAGGAGACAGAGTTCCTGCTGACTGCATTGTTACTGAGGGTAATTCATATGTTGATGTTTCACATATTACTGGAGAATCAAAACCTATCGAAGTAAAAGAAGGCGAAAATCTTTCTAGTGGATCTTTAAATCTAAATTCAACTCTTAGACTTAAGGTACAAAAGGTAGGAGGAGATTCTTCGCTTGCAAAACTAGTAAGTCTTATTGAGTCTGTAAATGCCAGAAAACCTCGCATTCAAAGAACTGCTGATGAAATTGCAGGCAAATTTACTTACTTTGTACTTATTTTTGCTACTTTAACCTTCTTCTTTTGGTGGAAGGGAGCAAGAAACATTTGGCCTAATTTATTAAGTCATGATAATCAGTTCTTAGCTAACTCCAGTCACACACTTCATAGTTCGCTTGGTAGTAATGCTGAGAATTTCCTGAGTTTAGCAATTCAATTATCGATTGCTGTTTTAGTAATAGCTTGTCCATGTGCATTAGGTTTAGCCACCCCAACTGTAATAACCGTTGCATCAGGTAAAGCAGCAAAAAAAGGGGTTTTATTTAAAGGCGGGGATAAAATAGAAATGGCTTCAAAAATTAATCATATTATTTTTGATAAGACAGGTACTTTAACAAAGGGTAAGCCTTTTATTGTTGATTATAAAAATAATAATGATCATTCATTTTTATTAAGAATAGCTGCCAGTCTAGAAAAGGAAAGCAGACATCCAATCGCTGATGCATTAATTCAAGAGGCTAAAAAACAAAATTTAAGTTTATTTCCAATAAAAAAAATTTTTACCCATTCAGGTAGAGGTATTTCTGGAGAACTTGATTCAATTGATGGACCTATTAATATTGGAAATATTGAATGGCTACTTAGCAAAGGGATAATTATTGATAGTGATGCAAAAAAAATTATTGAAAATGAAGAGACAAAAACTAACACTATTATTGGAGTAAGTATCAAAGATAAGTTTTTAGGCTTTATCTTGTTAGGAGATTTGCTCAGAGATGATTCAATTAAAACAGTTAAAAATTTGAGAGAAAACAAATTTAAAATTAATATTTTAAGTGGAGATAGAAAACAAACAGTTTTAGCTTTAGCAAAAGAAATTGGTTGTAAAGAAGCAGAAGTGAAATGGGATCTTCTTCCTCAAATGAAACTTAAGATTATAGAAAGTTTAAAAATCAATAGCAAAGTAGCAATGATTGGTGATGGTATTAATGATGTCCCAGCTTTGGCATCCTCTGACTTAGGAATTGCTGTCGGTTCAGGGACTCAAATAGCCAAGGCAAATGCAGATGTAGTATTGATGGGAGATCAATTAAATGGATTACCCTATGCCTTAAATCTTGCAAAAAAAACTATTATAAAAATAAAGCAAAATCTAATATGGGCTTTTGGTTACAATTTACTAGCTATACCTATAGCCGCAGGCATTTTATTCCCTAAATACGGTATTCTTCTCACTCCCTCAATAGCAGCATTATTTATGGCAACTAGCTCTATTACAGTTGTGATCAATGCTTTATCTTTAGAATAAATGAAAGGAAAATTTATCGTTATTGAGGGTATTGATGGATGTGGTAAGACTACTCAGATAGATGAACTATCTAAATGGTTACCTAATAGTGGTCTAATTAAGAAAGGTTCTAAATTAATAACAACAAGAGAGCCGGGAGGGAGTCATTTAGGAAGAAGACTGAGAGGAATTATTCTTGATAATAATGAAAATAATAAGCCTTCATCGCTTGCGGAATTATTACTTTATTCAGCGGATAGAGCTGAACACGTTTCAAAAATTATTTCACCTGCTTTAAATAACAATGATTGGGTAATAAGTGATAGATTTTCCGATTCCACCCTGGCTTATCAAGGTTATGGAAGAAATATAAATTTAGAAATAATTAAAAATATTGAATCTATTGTGTGTCAAGGAGAATCTCCTGATCTAACTTTCTTCTTAGAAATTTCTCCAGAAGAGAGTCTATTCCGAAGAAAAAATGAAATTCCAGATAGAATAGAATCAGAAGGCATTAAATTTTTAGAAAAAGTAAATGATGGCTTCAAAATAATTGCCAAAGAAAAAAAATGGACAATAATATCTGCCTCACAAAATATTAAAACTATTTCTAATCAAATTAAAGAGACCATACTAAATAATTTTCCTAATAACAAATGATTGAGGTTAAAAAAAATAAATTTTTTTTGAATGAAGAAGTCAATATCTGTCTTAACAACATAATTAAAAATAAATCATTTGCTAATGGTTATATATTTTTTGGTGCAGAAGGAGTAGGGAAGAAACAAACTGCTCTTCGATTTATAATAGAGATTTTCAAACAATCCTCACAAAGCGATAATGTTGAAGAGAGAATTACCAACAATAACCATCCTGATTTTCTCATTATCGAACCTGATTCTCCGTTGGCAACTAAAAGTTCAGGAAGTTCCGATCTTGAAAAAATAAAAAAAAATGGATCTGAAATAATTAAAATTGCTCAAATACGAAATATCAAAACTTTTCTTGGTCAAAAATCAATAAACTCAGAAAAAAAAATTGTTTTAATTGTAGATGCACACCTCTTAAATGAAGCCGCCTCTAATTGCCTTTTAAAAACCTTAGAGGAACCTAGTAACGGCATTTTTATTTTACTAACATCTAAATTAAATCTTCTTCTAGATACGATAATATCAAGATGTCAAATCATCAGATTTCGTTCTTTTTCTAGTAAAAATATAAAGTCTATTTTAAAAGATCTTCCAGATACTTCTAAATTAAGTATTAATTCAAAATTAGAAATTGAAGATTTAATAAACTCCGCAAATGGATCTCCAAATCAAGTATTTAGAATTATTGAAGTTTGGAACGATTTTTCAGATGAAATTATAAGTAAATTAGATTCCCCAATAAAAAATAATCTTGAAGTATTAGAGATATCTAAATTAATATCTGAAAAATTAGAAGTTCAAGAACAGATTTGTTTAATCAATTTAATTCAAACTATTTGGTGGAGAAAAACAAATAATATTAATTTAATTAAAAAACTTGAAAATTTAAAACATTTTTTAAAAAGGAATATACAACCAAGGTTGGCATGGGAAATTACTTTTTTAAAAATTTCAATGGAAGATATATGAGTTTAATCAACTGCAGAATTTATCAAGTTAGGCTTTCTTGCTTGAATAAACTCTTGCCTAGCAATTTCTACTTGAGGACCAGTGGGTAACTCAAGACAATATCCAGCTCCATATACAGTTTTTATATATATGGGTTTACGTGGATCAGGTTCTAGTTTAGTGCGTAAATGTCTAATATGAACTCTTATTGTCTCAATATCATCATCTGGTTCATATCCCCATACTTCCTTAAGAATTAATGCTGGTGATACAGTTTGACCATGCCTCTGCAAAAGACAATGAAGTAATTCAAATTCAAGATGCGTTAATCTAACAGGAGATTCAAACCAAATAGCTTCAAATCTTTCCGGAACAAGGGTTAAAGGGCCATAATTTAATATTTCTTGTTGGTTACTAGAGTTCAATTGTGCTCTGTTGGTTCTTCTTAATAACGCTTTTATCCGTACATGTAATTCTTCTAAATCGAATGGTTTAGTAATGTAATCATCTGCTCCAGAATTAAACCCAGTAACTTTATCTTTAAGACCGCCTAACGCAGTAATCATTAAGATTGGGATATTTGATGTTCTTTCATCTCTTCTTAGTCGCTGACATAAAGTTAATCCATCAACACTTGGCAGCATTAAATCTAAGAGTATTATATCTGGTGAATATTGAAGAGCTAATGCTTGACCTTTTATTCCGTCCTCAGCTCTCTGAACATCAAAACCGGAATGTTCTAGATGCCTTGCCACCAAATCACGCATATCACGATCGTCTTCTATTAGGAGAATTGAAATTTTCATATTTATATACTATTAAATTAAAATTAAATTTCGTATTATGATTCTCTCAAGATTTTATAAAGATTGTAGATTCATTGTAAACAATTTTATCAATAATATTCACCCACAAATCAATCATTGCAACATTTTATAAGGAAATTATAAATTTTTAAAAATAATAAATTTTATAATTTCTTCCAATTTAGTTTACTTTTTCTTAATAATCTAAATATTATTTTGAAGCTGTTAGTGATTTAATCAGAAAAATTTACGAATTCGAAATTTAATAATGCTTCTAAAAATTCAATTATGATTCTAAAGTTTTGAAGGAAATTTCAACCGATTCTATAATTACTGTATGTTTTGGTATTTAAGTTGAAAATTTGTTTATATTAAAAAAAATCTAAGTATCTATGAAAAAGAAAACTTTTACCTACTCTGATTTATCAAAAAAACAACTAGAAAATCTCAAAGAATTATATGTTCAAAAAA
Organism: Prochlorococcus sp. AG-459-N19; assembly: GCA_003209375.1. Classification (GTDB taxonomy): domain Bacteria; phylum Cyanobacteriota; class Cyanobacteriia; order PCC-6307; family Cyanobiaceae; genus Prochlorococcus_A. The sequence goes on from QCRF01000001.1 coordinate 88,013, forward strand.
AAGTTGAATCGATGACTCATAAAGAACTCAAAGGATTTGTACTAGAAACTATTTCTCATCAAATAAACGATACAATTGGAAAAGAAGAGGAAATGGAAGCTTGGCAAGAAATGTCAAATTTTTTTGGAGAGCACTTTGAAATAATAATTTTTGAAATGCAAAAAAAATATAGTGATGAAAAAAACTTAATTGAAAATGAAATAGATTCTCATAAACAAAGAATGGCATTTCTTGAAAGGAATAATTTACAGCAAGAGAAACAAGATATGTGGAATGACTAGAATTATTTAGAGAAACATATTAATCAATTTTTAAAAAATAGCTTTCTGAATAAAGTTCTAAATAATACCATAATAATCTTTTTTGCAAAATTTTTTTATGCTCACAAGTTTTAATTTAGTTACATCAGAAAATTTATTTTTAATTAAAGATTTTTTGAATCAAGATTCAAATAGCACAATTAATTTTGTGCCTACTGGAAATATCGAAACTCAATAATTAGAAAGACTTAAAGAGTCCTTAATTAATAAAAAACTTGCAAAAGATTTAAGATTTTCATCTTATAATTAGAATATAGAAAAAATACTCAAACTATTTATTATAAAATTAGGGTAGATAAATTATACTGGTGTTTTTTATCTATTAATTTATTTATATCTCAATCATATTTTCCCATTTTTTTTGCAGCTACAAAGGTCAGCGCATTTGGGCGTTTGAGATTTTCTCCTTTAAAATCATATCTGTGATCAGGGTTCGAAGTCTTACAAAGTACTTCAGGTAAATCAATTACATATCTTGAACCCGCTATATCAGTTTTAATTGCTGCTCCCACGCAATAAATATAAGTATTAGTAATAGAACTATAAGACGTGCTCATTGTCCAAGAATCATCTCGACAACTAACAGTGTTTTCTTTAAAAAGGTATTTATTCCATCTACCATAGGTGATCGTGGTTCCTTTTTCTTCTTCAAATGAACCTATAACGTATTCAGAAATAAAATATATTGAAGAAGCTCCAAAAAATAAAACTGAAAAATATACTCAAAAAATTTTTTCATCTTTTTTCTTAGAGAAAAGCTATTTTATTTGCAATCTTAATTCATCTTGAAACTTTAAAGAAAAAGTTTTTAGCAAACTTCTTGATTTATTTTTAAGACTTAGGAATATTTCGCACACATTTTCTATTACATAACACATATATCACACACATTGTTTTGCAAACCTGATGTAACTTTGAGGAGAAATAAGAAGTAAATCTTCAAGAAACTGTTTATTTCCAAAAAAAAAGACCCTTTAGGTCTCTGCAAGTTTGTTTAGGCAGAAATGAAACTCCCCGGGCGGGATTCGAACCTGCGACCAATCGATTAACAGTCGATCGCTCTACCGCTGAGCTACCGAGGAACATAGGATAAATTTAGCTCTTTAAAGTGCCTTATGACAAGTAAAAAAATTAATTATATTGAAACTTTGATGGTTCTTGCCAGTCAGATAAAAAACCATTTTTCAACTCTGCTACTGAATCAGCATAAGTTAATTCTTCATAACGATGGGTGATCCACAAAGCTGATAAAGGGTTTTTAATGTCGCTTGTAAGATTTTTAATAGTTTGTAAAACTTTTAATTGGCTTGTTTGATCAAGAAACGCTGTAGGCTCATCCAAAAGAATAAAATTTCTATCACTAATAAGAGCACATGCAATACTTAAGCGCTGTTTTTGGCCACCGCTTAAAGTATGTACTGGCCTTTTTTCAAAACCCTTCATTCCTACCTGATCAAGGACATTTTCAATTTTTTTATTAATTTCATTTTGACTTATATATTGATCAATATTTATCAGAAGCTCACTCCTGCAATTTGGCATCAATATTTGATGATCCGGGTTTTGAAAAACCATGCCAATATTTGCTCTGGAATCAATAAATCCACTTTTAGGTTTGATTATTCCATTAATTAATTTTAGAAGAGTAGTTTTTCCGCTACCGTTTTTACCTACGACCATCCAAAATCCAGGTTTTTTTATTGAGAAGTTACATTTAAAAATTAAATTTTCTTTTTTCCCAGGATATGAAAAATAGACATCTTTGAAATGTATAAGGGGAATTTCATTTTCAAGAGAAGCTCTCATAAATTATATCAATCTATGTTGAGAGAAAACCCTGGTCTTTTAGCTCCTCCTGCTACTGAAGATTTTTCATATATCTGAACAGAAATGATTTCTTTAGCTTTGACGGCAATTAATTTATCTTGTACTTTGTCACACTTTAATTCTATCAAGTTTGAAGATTCTAAAGTTTCATTCATAGAACTTTTTATTTCATCATAAATTCGTTTAACATCATCAAATTCTTTCTTCTGAATTGAAAGTGGAAAAGGTGAATATCTCAGACTTAGTTCCAGAGAGTACATAATCTTATTAAAACTATCTTTTATAATAGTAAATATTTTTACGCAGAAAGTTATTTTAAATTAATTTCTTTTGAGGAAATCTCATAAAAGATCTTTAAATACAATTATTATATATTTAGGAGATTTTATTTTGAAATTAAAAAAATCATTTCATGGAAATAGCAAATGATATAACTTCTCTAGTTGGAAATACCCCGTTAGTTAAATTAAATCGAATCAGAAAGTATTTTAATTGTTTTCCAGAAATAGTAGCCAAACTAGAAAGTTTCAATCCATCAGCGTCTGTTAAGGATCGTATTGCTTTTTCAATGTTATGCAAAGCTGAAGAAGAGGGATTGATAACACCAGATAAAACAACGTTAATTGAAGCAACAAGTGGGAACACTGGAATCGCATTAGCAATGGTTGCTGCAGCGAAGGGCTATAAATTGATATTAACTATGCCTGATACCATGAGTATTGAAAGAAGGGCAATGTTAAGAGCATATGGAGCTGAATTACAGTTAACCCCAGGGGAAGAAGGAATGAAAGGAGCTTTAGATTTAGCTAATGAGTTGTCTTCAAGTATTACAAATAGCTATCAATTTAATCAATTTGAAAACTTTGCTAATCCAGATATTCATGAAAGAACAACGGCTCAAGAAATATGGTCCCAATCCAATAACAAATTAGATGGATTAGTTACAGGAGTAGGCACAGGAGGAACAATTACTGGTTGCGCACGTTTTTTGAAAAAAGTTAATCCAAATTGCAAAATCTATGCTGTAGAGCCCCAAAAAAGTGCTGTAATTTCTGGAGAAAAAGCAGGATCTCATTCGATTCAAGGCATAGGAGCAGGTTTTGTACCGAAAGTACTGAATACTAAATTAATTGATGAAATTATAAAAATAGATGACGATGAAGCATTTTATTATGGGCGTTTATTAGCTCGATTAGAAGGTCTTTTATCTGGCATAAGCAGCGGTGCAGCTTTAGCAGCAACTATAAAAATCGGTAAAAGGAAAGAACTAATGAATAAAAGATTGATAGTTATTCTTCCAAGTTTTGGTGAAAGATATTTATCAACAGCAATGTTTGAATCGAATACCTCAATTCAAGCCAGAAAAGATGGTTATCTTTAATCCATAATTTAATAAAATGAAAAAAAATTTGTATGAAGAACTAGGCCTTAAAAAAAATGCAACCAAAAGCGAAATTAAATCTTCATATCGTTCTTTAGTGAAACAACATCATCCTGATGCTGGAGGAAAAAAAGAAAGATTTCTTGCAATACAAAATGCCTGGGAGACTCTAAATGACCCTATCAAAAAAGAACAATATGATAAAAGTATTTTCTCTACCAGTACAGTATTAGATTCATTAAATGAAAATTGGGAAGAGAAATTTAATTCAAAAAAATATGACTCCTCGATCAAAGACAAAGAAGTTGAAATATGGATTAAAGAAATTTACACTCCGATCAATAGATTAATTAGTCAAATAATTAAACCTTTGAACAACGAAATCAAAGAACTATCTGCGGATCCGTATGATGACCAACTAATGGAAAACTTCTGTAGTTACATAAGTCTTTCACAAAAGAAAATAGAAAAAGTTGAAAAAATTTATAACAAAAAAATTGTTCCAAAGTCTATTTCAGCTTTAGGACTCGATCTTTATCATTGTTTTTCACAAGTTAAAGATGCGCTATCAGAATTTGATAGATATACACAAGGATACGTAGATAATTACTTATTTGATGGTAGAGAAATGATCAAAGAAGCAAAAAGAATTCAATCAAAAATGTTTACAGAGAAAAAAAATAAAAACTTTTAGATATTAAAATTTTATTGAATATATTCTTTAAGTTGATCTAATTTAAACCAAACATCTGGAACAGGTCTGCGCCATCGAACCTGAGCATATTCGTCTTTGAGTGAAAGAATCTCTCCAGGACCTTCAAAGACATAATTAGGTAGATCATTATCACTGGCTAGCGCTTCGATACTTTTTATATAATTTTCTCTATCGACAAAAACTAAGCTTCCTTTCTTGAGCGGTTTCTTTGGAATTGAATCTGCCATAATATATTCAAGAAAGTTATTTGAAATCCATTATACAAAAACTTGTTTCCAAAATATTAAAAAAAATTGATAACAGAATAATAATTACAAACTTCTAAAAAATTTTATAGCCTTAAATCATAAACATCTAAATTATATGCGTCTTTTACTCCTTGGCTGCACTGGATTTGTTGGTAAAGAATTAGTACCAACACTACTCAATGAAAATCACGAAATATACATTGTAAGTAGAAAACCCATAAGTAAATTAAAGGTTGATTTAGATTTCAATAAGTTTAAATTTTTTCAAATAGATTTATCAAAAGAAAAAAACTGGAATAACGAAAATCTTCGGAATATTTTAAAAGAAATAGATGGAATTATTAACTTGATGGGTGAACCAATAGCAGAAAAAAAATGGACTTCTGAACAAAAACAGGAAATTGAAAATAGTCGTATTAAAACCACGAAATTAATGATGAAGACTCTTAAAAATTTAAAAATAAACCCAAAAGTCATCATAAATGGATCAGCAATAGGTTATTACGGTACAAGTTTGTCAGGAGAATTCACTGAAAATAGTATTGGAGGAAAAGACTTTTTAGCTAATCTTTGCAGAAAATGGGAAGCGGTAGCTGCTGAAAAACCATTTTTCTCAAGGTTAGTTATTTTTAGAATTGGAATTGTTCTAGAGGCAGATGGAGGAGCATTAGGAAAAATGCTCCCTGTATTTAAAGTTGGATTAGGTGGACCAATTGGTGATGGTAAACAATGGATGAGTTGGATTCACAGAACTGATTTATGTGCATTAATTACTCAAGCATTGGTTGATAAAAAGTATTCTGGAGTATTTAATGCTGTTGCTCCAAACCCAGTATTAATGAGAGAGTTTTCTCAGACTTTAGGAAATTGTCTTAATAGACCTAATTTACTTCCAGTGCCTGGAGCGGTTTTAAAAATATTGTTGGGGGATGGAGCAAAAGTTGTATTAGAAGGACAAAAAGTAATTAGCAGTAAACTCAAAAATTATACTTTTAAATATCCTTTTCTTGAGAAAGCAATATGCGCCTCCACCAAGAATTAATACCGTTTAATAAAGCACCAACAATAAGAATTGTTATCAATGGAACTACAAGAGGATTCCAAACTAGCTGAATAAAATTAATAAAAATAAATATTCCATTTAATCGCATAATGATTGCAAAAATAAAAAATATTGCAAAAAAAATTACTGCAAACAAATTTATTAATAACAAATTATCGATAAATTGTTTTAACTTAGTTTGATTATTTTCCTTAGTCATTTTTTATAACAATATTCATATCATGAACCATATTAAGACAAGCTTTGTCTTCACCCAGTCTTTTTTTAGCATTTTCATTACATGAGATCATAAACTTCCTATTTAGCTGTATGAGATAGATTATTTTTATAATTAATTTTATTGTCTGATCGATTTGATCATTCTTATCTTTATAATTACTGGCACAAAAAACATATTTTCCAAGCAAACGTCTTTGCGCTTCAGCAAATGTTTTTGTAAATTGTGGACCTTTACCTTCAATCTGAATAACCGGTTTTCCTAATCCAATAGCTTGCTCTGCTGCTGTTCCTGCCATGCTGATACAGCAACTACTTTTCAATAATATTTTGTCAAAATTATTCCAATATATATTCACTTCTAAAAATTTATATTGGAATTTCAAGAGATTATTATCTTTTATATTTTCTATTTTTAACCATCCTCTTTTTTGAAATATCTTTTTTATTTTTAGTGAAGATAGAGCATTAACTATTGCAAAATTAAATTTAATTTTTTGAAAATATCTTAAATCTGACAATGCCTCTAATACCTCTAAAATTAAAACAAAATTATCTAAAGTCTCAGGAAATCTACTTCCAGGAAATAATCCAATACTAAATTCAGCTTTCTTTAATTCTTTGTTTCTAGGAAAAAACTTATCCATAAATGGGTTGCCTAAAAAAGACACTTTCTTTTTTAATTGCAAAGTTAAATCGTTAGCTGTAAGGGAATCTCTTGTATATATTTTTTTTGCTTTTCGTGAGAGCAAGAAAAATTTTGACGGCCATGGTAATTTTAACTTCCCTTCATAATGACTGGAATAAGCAACTAGATATGTAAAAAAATCTTTTTTACAAACCCATGCAAAAAAAACTGGCACAATATCTCCTACTACAAAAAAATAATCATATTTTTTTTTAATTTTAAAAGTTAAATATAATCTTTTTAGAAGATAAAATATTTCTCCTCCTAATATCTCAGTAAGTCTTCCCTTAAAAGAATTATACCCAATTCCTCCAGTACTAAATTCTTTAGTTTTACCGATAATTTTAATTTTTTCTTTTTCGTAATGGTTTCCTATTCCAACAATTGGCAAGGCATCGACAGAATAACCACTTTTTACTAATTGCTTAGCTATAAGACTGCCAGATAGATCTTCTCCATGCCCATTACTTAATATTAAAATTTTAAGCAATTTAAAATTCCAACCATTTTTTTACTTTGGTTAACTCAGGCCAATTTGGATATCTACTTAATCCGTCTTCAACAGATTCTTTCAACTCACTTTTCAAATCTGGCATCATCATAGACATTTTTTTTATTAACTCAATATGATCCCTAACACCTTTATTATTAGTAGCCAAAAGAGCTAAAGATAAATTCATTCTTGCTTGTGGATCTTGCTGATTTAATCGAACAGCTTGTCTGGCAGCTGACAAAGCTTCTTCATTATTTTTCAAAAGTAATTGGAGCCATGATAAACAAGTCCAAGCAGCAAAATGATTTGGTATTTGCTGTATAATTCTTTGAAAATCTTGAACGATTGGAATTAAATCTTGCCCTGCTTTATATCTTGATAGAGCTGCATTAAAATCCTCTTCAATAGGATTAATTTCGTTATTCATTATTTATTAAACTGCAAAGGAGCTTCCACAACCACAAGTTTGAGAAGCATTGGGATTTACAAAATTAAAGCCACCTCCAATTAATTCCTTACTAAAATCTAATTGCATTCCATAGATATATAAGAGACTTTTAGGATCACAAACTACTTGAAAGCTTTGATCAGCTTTTAATGAATAATCATAAACTTTATCATCAGGATTTATTTCATCAGATCCTATAAAATCCATCGTATAACTCATCCCACTACAACCGCCTGATCTTACTCCTACCCTTAGCGCTTTTTTATCACTTTGGCCCTTCAATAATGTTGAAATTTGTTCTATAGCATCATTAGTAATTAAGATACCTTTACCATCATCAGAATTTTTAATTTCCTCTTTAACTTCTACTTTTTCCATAAAACAAGGATATTTACTATTTATAATATAAAAACTAAATCGATAGGATGCATTGAACAAACATTTTCCAAACTTGATTTGTTATAATTTTAAGAAAAAGTGAAAATTGCAATAGTTGGTTCTGGATTAGCTGGTCTTACAGCAGCAGTTAATTTAGTTGATGAAGGCCACGAAGTAGAAATCTACGAAAGCAGGTCATTTTGGGGAGGTAAAGTTGGAAGTTGGGAAGATAAGGATGGCAACCATATAGAAATGGGTTTACATGTATTTTTTTACAATTATGCAAATCTTTTCAAATTAATGAAAAAAGTGGGAGCTCTAGATAATTTACTCCCAAAAGAACATACTCATCTATTTATCAATAATGGTGGTAATTTAAAATCTTTAGACTTCAGATTCCCTTTAGGTGCTCCATTTAATGGACTAAAAGCTTTTTTTACCACCGAACAACTTACTTGGGTAGATAAGTTCAGAAATGCCTTAGCTTTAGGCACCAGCCCAATAGTTAGAGGATTGATAGATTACGATGGCGCAATGAAAATAATTAGAGATCTAGATAAAATTAGTTTTAAAGAATGGTTTTTAAACCATGGTGGGAGTGAAAAAAGTTTAGAAAGAATGTGGGATCCTATCGCATATGCATTAGGTTTCATCAATTGCAAAGATATTTCAGCAAGATGCATGCTAACTATCTTCATGATGTTTGCTTCAAAAACAGAAGCCTCAAAACTTAATCTTTTAAAAGGCTCTCCACATAAGTGGTTAACTCAACCTATTGTCGACTACATCACAAACAAAGGAGCAAAAATACATCTCAATCATAAGGTAGAAGAAATCATTTATGAAAAGGAATTTTCCTCTTATTCAGTTAACCAATTAAAAATATCTTCTCCTGAAGGAATTAAGGCAGTGTTTGCAGATAAATTTCTAGCTGCCTGTGATGTTCCTGGCATAAAAAAAATAATTCCAAAAGAATGGTATCAATTTAAAGAGTTTGAAGGTTTAAAAAAACTTAGAGCTGTTGCTGTTGCCACAATCCAATTAAGATATGATGGTTGGGTTACTGAATTACAAAATGATAATAAAGGAAATGAACCAATTGGATTAGATAACCTTCTTTATTCTGCTGATGCCTCTTTCAGTTGTTTCGCTGATTTAGCACTAGCAAGTCCAGCAGATTATAGAAAAAAAGATATGGGATCACTTCTCCAATGTGTTTTAACTCCTGGCGATAGATGGATGGGAAGATCTACAGAAAGAATTACAAAAGAAATAGATAAAGAGGTTCGCCGTCTATTCCCATCCTCAAAAAATCTTAAATTGCTTTGGAGTAATGTAGTACAAATTCCACAATCACTCTATAGAGAAGCTCCTGGTATGGAACCTTTCAGACCTAATCAAAAAACATCTATATCTAATTTCTTCATGGCTGGTAGTTATACAAAACAAGATTACATAGACTCTATGGAAGGAGCTACAATGAGTGGTCATTTGGCTGCTGCTGCAATTTTAGAGAAGAAAGCAGAATTAGCAAAGAATCTTGCGGTCAGTTAATTGATGGGTACTTGGCTAAAACATGACGTAATAACAGTTGTTAATGCGCCTCTTGAAAATGTTTGGGATACATGGAGCGATTTAGACTCAATGTCACTTTGGATGAGCTGGATTGAATCTGTAAAAACAGTTGATGAAGAAACTAATACATTACCAGATTTAACAGAATGGACTTTGGCTGCAAATGGCTTTAGGTTTAAATGGAAAGCTCAAATTACAGAAAGGGTCGAAAAAAGCAAACTTAAATGGAAATCTATAGGAGGTTTACCAACTGAGGGATCAGTAGTTTTTGAAAGTAAAACTGATCAAATCACAACGGTTAATTTAGCAATAACTTATGAGCTACCTAAAATGATTGCACGGTTTATGGAAGAAAATATTTTAGGCAAAATGGTTACAAAAGAATTACAGGCCAATATTGACAGGTTCAAAGATTTAGTTGAAAAGAACTATTCAAAAAATTCTTCTAACTAAAAATATTAATTGCTAAATCTAGCAGTCCTTCAAAGGTATATTTTTGTGCTTGACTATCAACTCTTCCAAAAATCTGGTTACATATTTTGGTTGTCTGAGGTCCAATAGATAACAATTTTATCTGATCAAAATACTCTAACCATTGTTTTCCAAGTTTTTTTTCTAATAAAAAAGCAGCATTTACTACGGTTTTACCGCTTGAGAAAATAATTGCATCTACTTTTCGATTAGAAATAATATCAATTGTTTCTTCGGGAATTGATTCAGGACATCTAGTTTCGTATGCAGCAACCTCAAATACACGGGCACCAGACTTTCTAAATTGATCTGCAATTAAATCCCTACCACCTGTTTGAACTCTTGGTACAAAGACTCGAAGGCCATAACCAGATACTGGGAAATTATCAATTAAACTTTCAGCAACGAATTCTGGAGGTATGAAATCAGCCTTAATCCCAAAATCATCAAGAGTTTTTGAGGTTTTTTCTCCGACTACGGCGATTTTTGTTTTTTTAGAACATTCTTTTAATGAACTATTAAAGTATTTAAGTCTTTTATCCACAAATTTGATCCCATTACTGCTAGAAAAAATAATCCAATGAAAATCATTAATTTGATTTAATGCTTCGTCAAGAGGATTCAAATCATCAGGATCATCAATACTTATTGCAGGCAAATCAAATACATTAGCGCCCTTGCTTGTGAATATCTTTTTTATATCCAATATCCCTTCTTTGGATCGAGTAATAATAATATTTCTTTGATAAAGGGGTAGATCAACTATTGGCATCCTTTTCCTCAAAATTATTATTTTGATTTTTATTTTTTAATTCATCGAGAAGTTTCAAGACTGATAATCCTTTATCAAGAACAACATCGTCTTTAAAAATTATCTCTGGAACTCTTCTGATCTCTATTCTTTTTCCTAAACTATGCCTTATAGAGCTTTTTGCAGTATTTAGGTTTACTACAATCTCTTTCCTCACTTTCTCTTGAGCAGTTGAAGTTATGTAAATTTTACAGTGCTGCAAATCACCTGATAAATCAATCTTAGAAATATTGACGAAATGATCTCTAATAAGATCATTGTCCAATTCATTCTGCAAAATAAGGGTTATTTCTTTTTTCAAAAGAGAAGAAACTTTTGCAAGACGGTAATTTTTTGGCATTATGGTTGTAAATTTATTGGATTTGTCATCGCTTGCAAGACAAAATAAATAGTTATGAAAGCACTTAAGACAGAAGATATCAAACCTACTATTGTGAGTGGATTTGATCTATTCTTGAATAAAGGTTCAAGCAAAGCAACAAGTCCCCCAACAATGATGGATATCAAATACTTTGGATATCTTGCAACATTAGAGAAAAATTCGCCCATCAGCTCCACAAATAGATAACTTTTTTAGCTAAGTTTTAACAAACATTAAACAGCATGATTACATTATATCAATTTAGGCATAGTGCTTTTTGTTTAAAAACAAGAATGGCTCTTCATGCAAAAAAACTACAATATCGAGTTGAAGAAGTGACACCTGGAATAGGCCAATTTGAAATCTTTAAATTATCAGGTCAAAAAAAAGTACCTGTCATAGTTGATAGTAATGATCAAGTTATTAATGACTCTTCAACTATTTGCGAATATATAGATAAAAAAAATGATAATAATACACTCTTTCCTGAGGACCCAATATTATTTGCACAATGCAAACTAATTGAAGACTGGGCAGATACTACAATGGCTACAACTTGTAGAAAAGCATTAATAAAATCTGCAATAGAAAATCCACAGCTAAGAACTGCATTACTCCCAAATGAAATACCTTCTTCAGTTAAAAGTATTTTTGATAGATTACCTTTTGAAAATCTTAGTAAAATTTCTAATGTAGTTTTATCTTCTAGAGATAATTTAGAACTCCAAAAATTACTTGAAGCTTTATCAAAATCCTTGATAAACAAAAAATATTTAATTGGAGATAGTTTATCAATTGCAGATATTTCAATTGCTGCTCAATTATCCCTTCTTAAATTTCCAAAGTCTGCAGGACCAATTCTTTCAGGAGAGGGAAGCCAAGAATTCATAAATAACCCTTATTTAGAAAATCTTTTCATGTGGAGGAACAACTTAGAAGAATATCTTTTTAGTGCTAACTCTCAATAAATTCAAACGTCAATTTATATTTATTTGTTTTTATAGCATGACTAGAAGGATCACCAACTTTTGAACCATAAGAAGCAACATATTGCACTCCACAAATTGATGGTTTGATTGAATTATCAACTTCCAATATTTCTTCGGAACATTTTTGAAATTTACTAATGGTCTCTACCTGATTAATCCTTGAAACACCTGGCTTATGCGCTGTTTGTATAACCATCTCATCTGCGAAAAAAATATCATCATCTTGGATCTGATTTCTCCCTGTAATTCTTGAATCGATGTAAAAATCATCTTTTAAATAAGTAATTTGATTATTAATAGATTGAGGATCATTTACAACCTTGATTAAGGTGTCACCAAATATTGCTTTTCCAATAGATTCAGAATTTTTTGCACGATTACCAACAATTAAATCTGAATCATTCTTAAAGAAATTTACTTTGTAAACAACTGGCTCCTCTGAATTATTAACTATATCTTGAGAAGTAACGAGCCAATTTCCCTCAAACCATTTTGGATAAATTAAATCTTTAGATGTATCAGATAATTTAAAATTTGGCAAATAGAATTCTGGCCATTGATTTTCACGATTTTCCAAAAACTCTCGTACGTTAGAATCTGTTAGGGCAAAAGAACTTTCTAAAAAAATTACTTGAAAAATCAAGCAAAGAATTAATCCAAGAAGAATCTTCATTATGTCAAATCCACTAATAAGAGCATCAGATCATTATGTATTATTAGAGCCAGATTCAAAAGAAAAAATTGTATCAAAGAAAGAAGCAATTTTATGGTTGAAGAATTGGCTTATTAAGACAGAAACACAAATAATATACCAAAATATAGAAGATGCTGATGAGCAATTTATTGAAGAATTACTGGAAAGCACTTATGAATTAGAAATAAAATTTGGATACGTTATCAAATGGTTTGCCGTAAGAATTGAACCAGATTAACTAATTATTTCTTTATGAATTGCATTAATTATTTTCATAGCGACTTCTTCAATATTTTCCCTTTTTACTTGAATTCTTAAATCTGCTTGAGAATACAAATTTTCTCTAGATTGAAAAATGCTCATATATAAATCATTTAGATTCTTTCCCTGAAGAAGTGGCCTATTTTCAATTTCATTTTTCAATCTTTCAATTGCTATATCTTTGTCGAGATCTATCCAAGCAATTATTCCCTGTCTTAAGATTCCCCAGTTTTCCGATTTAGTAACTATTCCTCCCCCAGTTGAGATTACTAATGAAGGAATTTTAATAGTTTCTTTAAGGCAGTTTGCTTCTAATTCACGGAAATTATCTTCTCCTTCATCATAAAAAATTTGGTTGATAGATTTTTTTGCCAACTTCTCTATTAATGAATCTAAATCAATGTATTTATACTTCAATAATTCAGCCAACTTCAAACCAGTTTGTGACTTACCAGAACCCATCATTCCTATTAAAAATATGCTTCTGCCTTTTAAAATATGCACTGTTTTTTTGATAATGGATTGTTCCATAAAGACAAAAGCGTATTTAAAACCTTAAGATAGTATTATCGCAGACAGGTATGACTTCTACACAATCCAAACCATTACATGGAAAAGGACGTGAATGCGTCATAACTCGACGTGCCTGCTTTAGTTCAAGTCACCGTTATTGGCTCCCTGAAAAAAGCCCAAAAGAAAATTTATCTCTTTTTGGAAAGTGCAGTATTGCACCAGGTCATGGTCATAATTATGAACTTATTGTTTCAATGGGAGGAGAACTAGACTCTGATGGAATGGTACTTAATCTCTCTGATGTAAAACACTCCATTAAAGATAAGGTTACGGGACAATTAGATTTTCGTTTTTTAAATGATGTCTGGCCTGAATTTAATGTTAATAATCAAGAGGGTATACTTCCCACAACTGAAGCATTAGTAAAGGTCATTTGGAGTCGTTTAAAGGATGATTTACCTCTTACAAGTCTAAGACTTTATGAAAACCCAAATTTATGGGCAGATTATTTTGGAAAAAACATGGAAGCATTTTTAACAGTACAAACTCATTTTGCAGCTGCTCATAGACTTGCAAAAGAAGAGATATCCTTTGATGAAAATAAAAAAATCTATGGGAAATGTGCCAGAGTTAATGGACATGGTCATAACTATATTGTCGACATAACTGTAAAAGGAGACATTGATAAAAGAACAGGAATGGTTTGCGACTTATCTTCCCTCCAAGAGATAATTAATGATTTGGTTGTTGAACAACTAGATCATACTTTTCTAAATAAAGACATTGAATTTTTCCATCATTGTGTGCCAACTGCTGAAAATATAGCTTTATATATTTCTGATATTCTTAAAAAACCAATACATAACCTTGGTGCAACATTACACAAAATAAGACTCCAAGAAAGTCCAAATAATGCTGCAGAAATTTATGTTGATCAAAAGTTAACCAATTCAGTAAAGTTGAAATTTGAAAATAGTTTAGTCTCACAAACTTGAGTATCCCAAGAGTAATAATTGTTATAGCCTCTAGTATTGATGGGAGAATTGCATTTCCCAGAGGTGGAGAATCTCATCTTGGAAGTGAAGAAGATAAAAAAATGTTAAATCAAAACTTATCAATGGTTGACGCCACCATTTTTGGTTATGGTACTTTAATAGCTCACCAATCAACTTACTTAATTAAAAATCTAAAAGATAATGACGAAGTAAATATATCAAAAAGCCAACCAATTTCTATAGTTGCTTCAAATAGCAATAACTTTAACAGTAATTGGAAATACTTTCGTCAACCAATTAGAAGATGGCTAATAAGCTCAAGAAAAGTTGATAATTCGTTGGATAATGACTTCGAGAAACAACTCTTTTTCGAAGGTTCATGGGGGAAAACTTTAATTTCACTAAAAAAACAAGGGATAGATAATCTAGCTCTTTTGGGAGGTGCAAAACTTATAAATTCATTTATAAAAGAGGATCTAATAACAGATATAAAAATTACAATAATTCCACGAATTATAGGAGGTAGATATACATGGATCCCTCCAGAACAAACAAATGAGATTTTTAATCTCAAAAGACTATGGGAAATAAAATCAATTAAAAATTTAATGAATAATGAAATCCATGTTCATTACAAAAAAATTTGAAATAGATTCTATAAAAAATGACCCAAAAAATATATAAAGTTGAAGTCAAATTATCAATTAAGGAAATCTCCAAAGAGATATGGAATGAATTAGCAAATGAAATCAATAATCCATTTTATGAATGGAATTGGCTTAAAAACCTTGAAATATCAAAAAGTGTTTCAAGAGATACTGGTTGGCAGCCTCTATATTTTGTTGCTTATAAAAATGAAGAAATATTAGGAATTGCTCCACTATTTTTAAAAAATCATAGCTATGGAGAATTCATTTTTGATCAATCATTTGCACGATTGGCTCAAGAGCTGAATTTAAATTATTACCCTAAGTTAATTGGAATGAGTCCTTATAGTCCTGTAAATGGATATCAATTTCTTTATAAAAAAAATAAAGATAAGAAAAAAATTACAAATTTACTCATAAACAATATCGAAAGCTTTGCGATTACAAATAAAATTTTAAGTTGCAATTTTTTATATATTGATGAAAGCTGGGGCAACCATCTTAAATCTTTGGGATACTATGAATGGATAAATTCCAGCAGTGAATGGAGGAGTAATGGAGAAAAAACATTTGATGATTTTCTTTCTAGATTTAACTCTAATCAGAGAAAAAATATCAAAAAAGAGAGGAAATCAATTACTAAACAAGATATTAAAATAGAAATTTTTAATCAAGATGATATCAACCAAGAAATCCTCAAAAAAATGCATAATTTTTATGAACAGCATTGCTCAAGGTGGGGAGTTTGGGGAAGTAAATATCTAACATCTACATTTTTCGAAAAAATTGTTGATAATAAAAAAAATCTTTTACTTTTCAGCGCATCAAAAAATGATTCAAATGATATTTTTGCTATGTCGATGTGCGTTAAAAATAAAAACAACTTATGGGGTAGATATTGGGGTAGTCAAGTAGACATATCTAATTTACATTTTGAATTATGTTACTACCAGCCAATTGAATGGGCAATAAAAAATAGTATAAATTTTTTTGATCCTGGAGCAGGTGGTAAGCACAAAAGGCGGAGGGGGTTTTTTGCAAAAAGCACCATTAGCTTGCATAAGTGGTTTGACAAGAATATGGAAAATATAATTTATCCTTGGCTAAATGAAGTTAATAAACAAACAAAGAGGGAAATTGAATTTGAAAATAGTTCTATACCCTTTAAATAAAAAATTATTTGTCTTTAAGAAAGATTATATTAGTAATATAGTTTTTCTTAACTTCTAAGGATGGATTCTAGTAAAAGTTTAGATGAAAAAATAAAGATTGATCATAATCTATCCAATCGATATATAGACTTAGATCCAAATGGTTATTTTATTATAAAGGTAGATTTAGAAGAAAATAAGATAATTTTAGAGCACTTTTTAAATAACATTAATGAGGAAGGCTATGCGCTTGACCCAGAAACAAATGAACCAATTAAATGCGACTCTCAAAATAAAAGAGTTAGTAATGAAGTTTTTAAAGGTATTAGTGCGAAACAACTGGGAATATTGATCACTGAAGAAAGAAATGACTTAATAACAAGATTCGATCATGCTCTATATTTAGGCCGGGAACTACAAAAAGCAGAAGAATGTTTATACAAAAAATTACCCTATATCCAAGATTAAGAAATTAAACGAAAAAATCTAATCTTTTCATCTGATGTTAAATTAAATGAAAATAAAAAAATTAATGAACATCATTTTCTATTTTGCATTTATTGGATTTGGTTTTGGTGCCGCTTTCGCATTAGATAAGCTCTTGAGAGCAGTTAAATTAATTTAAAAAACTACAAAATTTTAATAGTCTCTCCATATAAATCATATTCATCCGCAAAAGAAATATTTGCTTCAACAAATTTACCAATATAATTTTTCAAATCAATTTTATCCTTAACAGACAAAATTACAGTTCCGTCAATTTCAGGAGCAAAATTGTAGGACCGACCTATTAATTCGTTATTGTCTGATATTTTTTCTACCAAAATCTTCATTTTTAAACCAACATATGCCTGATTTTTATCTTTAGAGATATTTTGTTGAACTGAAATAACGTTATCTTTTCTTGCCTCTGCGACTTCTGGAGATACTTTATTTGGCAAATGAAAAGCTGCAGTTCCTTCCTCAGGGGAAAAAATAAACACTCCCACATGATCAAATTTGTGCCTATCCAAAAATTCGAGAAGATGTTCAAAATGTTCTTTTTTTTCTCCTGGGAAACCAACAATGAGACTAGTTCTTAATACAGCAGATGGAATTTCTTCTCTAATTTTCTCCAAAATTGATTCATTCAAAGAAGCCTGCCAAGGTCTATTCATACTCTTCAACACAACTGGATGACTATGCTGAAGTGGCAAATCAAAGTAAGGCACTATATTCTTTGAATCTTTGAAAGCTCTAATAACTTCATCAGTTAAACCCGTTGGATAAGCGTAATGTATCCTTATCCAAGGAATTGGAACTTTAGAAAGCTCATTCAAAAGTTTGGCTAATGATGGTTTTCCATAAATATCTTGACCATAATTAGTTGTTATTTGACTAATTAATATTATTTCTTGAATACCTTGTTTTGCAAGACTTTTGGCTTCTGAAACTATAGATTCTAATGTTCTACTTCTTTGAGGACCTCTCAACTTAGGAATAATACAAAAAGAACAACTATAATTGCAGCCTTCAGCAATGCGAAGATAAGCAACAAATTTGTTTTTATCTACAAAACGAGGTATTGCCTCATCTGCAATAAATTCCGGTATTTTTGAAACTTCATTAACGATTTCACCTTTTTCTACTCTGTCTAAAACCTTGGCTATCTTTTGATAATCTCCTGTTCCAACCAAAGCTTTTATTTCAGGTATTTCTTTTAGAAGTTCATCTTTGAAATGCTGAGCCATACAGCCTGCAACTATTACTTCCTTTCCTTGATTGGTATATTCTAGAATTTTTCTAACAGATTCTTCTCTAGCTGTTTCAATAAAACTGCAAGTATTTACAACAACAACATTTGCATCATTTATATTGCTGTCAACTTCATAGCCCTCTTTATCTAATAAGCCTTGCATATGTTCAGTATCAACAAGATTTTTCTCACAGCCAACATGACTGAATGCAATCTTAGATAGTTTTTTTTCTTTTAAATTGAGACTATTTTTTTTCACAACTTGAAGAATAAGAATTAAAAGATTTAAACAGCATTTTGTATATAACTATCATGCCAAGATAATATTAGGATAGATAATGTAAATAACAAACTTTGATTTTATATGGCCCTTAAGACTTTAAACAGAAGAAATAAAAAAGATTTGAAATGGCCAAAAATCATAATCGCAATTCTTAGCACTGTAGGAATAGTTGACACAGGTTCGATTACTTTAAAAAACTGGGGATTATTTACTTCGCTTTCATGCCCAGGAATACAAAATGGTTGTGAAACAGTTTTAAATAGTCCCTGGGGTACTTTATTTGAAAATAATCAAGTTAATATACCTCTCTCATTAGCTGGATTAATAACATATTTATCAATATTAGTTATCACAATAATACTTTCGCTTAATTTAATTTCCCGGAAAGAAAAACTAAATAAGTTTTTATGGTGGTTAGTATTTCTAATATCTTGTGCTTCATCAACATTTAGCTTTTTATTGATAAATATAATGTTTTTTAAGATTCAAGCATATTGCTTTTTTTGTATACTTTCAGCAATTTTATCGTTTTCTATCTTTATAATTTCTATTATTGGAGCAAAGTTCGACAGTAGAGAACCAATGATTTTTAGAGGTTTTATTGTAGCGATTAGTGTCCTGCTGGGGGGCCTAATTTGGTCAACCAACGTTAATCCCTCTAATGCTATTGATATTGCAAGCCCCACTGAAAATGTATCGCCAATAATTACCACTTCAAGCTCTCCCCAGAAGGTAAAGTTTGCTAAATTTTTAAGTGAAAACGATATTGTTATGTATAGTGCATACTGGTGCCCACATTGCCACGATCAGAAACAATTATTTGGTCAAGAAGCAGTTAAAGAATTAAAGGTAGTTGAATGTGCTAAAGATGGCAAAGATAATGAGTATGAGCTATGTCAAACAAAAGGAATCAGTGGATTTCCTTCTTGGGAAATAAATGGAGAAATAATTAGTGGTACTCGTGACTTGAATGAATTAGCAACAAAAACCGAATATAAGGGGGATCTTAATTTCTAATAAATCTTTTTTGAATTTTTTGATCTAACTGTTGTCTAGTATGGCATTCCCAATTTTTATCTTTATCAGGAAAATCATCTCTATAATGGCCACCTCTACTTTCTTCTCTAAATAGACAAGCTTTTAATAAAGTTATTGTGGTTATTTGTCTATTCTTTAAATCAAGTAAAAGATTCAGAGCCCTCCTATTACGTTCACTAAGTTTTATTTTTTCATCAAGTTTTATTTTTTCAAGACTTTTTAGTAAATCATTTTTATTTAATTTATCAATATCATTTTGAATGTAATTTAAAAATTTACTCATATTTACCTCATTTCGAGATACTCCTAGATTTGACCAACATAATTTTCTTAATTCATCAATTTTTTCAGAAATTTGAGAAATTTGATCTTCTTTTGGATCTTGAATATCAAACTCTTTGAATGATCTATCAAATTTTTCAAATTTAGAAGGTTCGTTCAAGACGATTAAAGACATTTTTCTTGCAAAAACAAGACATTCCATCAGTGAATTACTTGCCAATCTATTAGCACCATGCACACCTGTAGATGCAACTTCTCCAACGGCATATAATCCTTTTCGTGTAGAAGAAGCATTTAAATCGGTTTTTACACCTCCCATCCAATAATGAGCTGCAGGTGCTACAGGAATAACCTCATTTAAAGGATTAACCCCATAATCCTGACATCGACTTAGGATAGTGGGAAATCGCTCTACAATTTTTTCTGGATCAATATACCTAAGATCTAAGCCAACATGATCTACATCATTATCATGCATATTTTTCATAATTGCTCTACTTACCTGGTCTCTTGTAGCTAAATCACGATTTTTAAGATTTTTAACTGGGCTTTCACCATTTTTATCTACTAAAATGGCTCCTTCTCCCCTAAGTGCTTCAGATATTAAAAAGCAAGGTGCACCATAAAATTTTAAAGCGGTTGGATGAAATTGAACAAACTCTAAATCTTCGATAGCAGCTCCTGCCTTCCATGCAAGAGCAATCCCTTCTCCAGAAGATTGAGCAGGATTTGTTGTATTAGTAAATAAATGCCCGCCCCCTCCTGTAGCTAAAACAACAGCTCTTGATTGAATCCAATATAAATTTGCTCCATCAAGAACCTGAACTCCTTTACATTCTTCATTTTCAACAAAAAGTTCAGTTACTCTTACACCTCTACAGTGAAGAATATTTTTTTTATTTTCAATATGATCTTCTAGAACTTCAACTAATGCTCTCCCAGTACGATCTTTAACATGCAAAACTCTTCTTCGAGAATGTGCTGCTTCTAAAGTAGTAGCTAATTGATCAGAACTTTGGTCAAAAATCATCCCTAAATTCTGCAACCTATTGACACAACCTGGGGCTTCTTTAACCAGCATTTCTACAGCTTGAAAATCACATAGTCCATCACCTGCTTTTAAAGTATCATCTGCATGAAGATCGAATGAGTCATCTTGTCTAACAACAGATGCTATTCCTCCTTGAGCCCATCGACTAGAAGATATCTTACTAGTATTCCTATTTAAAAGTAGAACTTTTAAATTTGCAGGTAATTCAAGACAAGTCATAAGTCCTGCAGCTCCAGCCCCAATAACGATAACATCCCAATTATTTAATGGAATTGGTTCTTGGGAAAATGGAGGCCTTAACATTAAACCAATCCACTTAAAGTTGGTTGCAAAATTGCTAAAAGAATAAAAATACCATCAACAATCAATGTCGTTTGAATTACATAACTAGAAACTAAGAGTGCTTTACCATTGCTAGTATTAATTGTTGCAGAATCAAAAATTTCTTTTGAAATGAACCAAAGTATAAGAGCAACAAAAAAAATAATGGATAGTGACTTTATTTGAATAAGATTCTCGGAAGTTTTTTGGAGAATTTGGGGTGCAGTTTCAGAATCTGCTGTAATAACCTGTCTCCATTGATCCATTATTCCGATTAAAAATATTGTAATGTCAGTAACTGCAGTTCCAAATAAAGAAGAGATATAAAAACTTGAACCTATTTTCCAATTAGTACCAAGTCCAATTAAAGCTAGTGGAAGAGCAACAGCTTCGACAGGAATGTGAAGGATAGGAAACGGACTTAACCACCCCCAGAACAAACATCCACCAAGCCAACTGCCTGATACACCAAATAATAGTGAACTAACAATAAACCACTTATTTGATCCTTTATGATTCAAAACAAATGCCCCTAAGAGAATAACAAAAGTAAAACAAAGAGCACTTATTGGTTCTAATCTAACCCAAGGGGCTTGAACAAAAATAGGTAAAATTACAAAAAAAGAGGACCATAATCGCAAAGATATAGGATTTGATAAAAAGCTATTTTCGTATGAATCGACTGTCTTATTCAATTCATAGTTCAACTTATCTTTCACTTCTAAATTTTTTGTAATTAACTCTTTCAATGAATAAAGATTGGGTTATTCTAATTAATTTAAATCGTGTTTTTAAAAACTGCGAATGCCATATTTTAATAAATTAAAGGCCCTTAATTTCACACGCTTATTTAACATTTTAAAAGTATTTAATACACTTCGAGTCATATATAAGTTTAGAATAAATATAAAGAAGAGTATTTTGCATTAAATTGTGTGGCAAGAAATTAATTACAAAGACTCCAATGATCTATTGGTTCCAAGTATTACTTATAAAATAAATCCTGCAGAAATTGAGAGTATTGAAGCTAATTCCATTGCTCAAGAAATCGGATTTGAATCAGGTGATTCAATTATTAGTATAAATGGGAAAAAACCGAGAGATTTAATTGATTATCAGATTCTCATTAGTGAAGAAATTTTAGACATATCAGTTTTAGATAAAAATGATGAAATTCACAATATAAGTATTGAAAAAGATCAGGACGTTAATTTAGGTATTAATTTTAAAGATGCATTATTTGATTCAATCAAGCAATGCAATAATAGATGTCCATTTTGTTTTATAGATCAACAGCCAAGTGGTAAAAGAAAAAGCCTCTACATAAAAGATGATGACTATAGATTAAGTTTCCTGTATGGCTCTTATCTAACTCTTACGAATTTAAAAAAAGAAGACTGGGAAAGAATTGCTATGCAGAAACTATCCCCACTTTTTATTTCAGTTCATGCTACTGATCCAGCTACAAGAGAAAAATTATTAAAAAATAAAAAAGCAAGAGTGATTCTTGATCAAATTTCTTGGTTTGAAAAAAACGCTATTCAAATACATGCTCAAATTGTAGTTTGTCCAGATATAAATGATGGAGATATTCTTGAAAAATCAATTTTGGAACTTGCTGAGTTCTACAAAAAAACTTCTCAGACAGTACTCTCAGTTGCAATAGTTCCTGTAGGACTTACAAGATTTAGACCTGAAAATGATAGATTGAAATCAATAGGTCCAGAATATGCAATAAAAACGATTAAACAGGTAGAAAGAATTCAAGCCTCTCTACAAATTACTCTTGGAACTCGTTTTTGTTGGTTAGCAGACGAATGGTATTTAATAGCTGGTATGAATTTACCTAGTTATAAAACCTACGAAAATATGCCACAAGAATCTAATGGAGTTGGGACTATTAGAAACTTTCTTGAAGCATTAAGAGAGAAGACTCAAAACCTACCCAAAAAAGTAAAAAAGCCAAAAAAAGTTAGTTGGATTGTTGGTAAATTAGTTTATGAAGCCCTAATTCCTACAGTCAAAAAATTAAACTTAATTAATGGATTAACAATTAATTTATATGGTTTGCCAAGTATTTATTGGGGTCAAGATCAAGTGGTTACAGGTCTTCTTACTGGAGAAGATCTAATTTACGGGCTTAAAAATAAGGATTTAGGAGAAGCTGTCTATATACCATCTATTATGTTAAAAATTAATACTGATTTATTTTTAGATGATAAAAATATTCAAGAAGTTGAAAATCAAATAAATACTAAAATTCACGTTCTTGATGATTCAAATGATATTATTAAGACTTTAATTGGCTAATCGAATATCTTCGATACTACAAAATATGCTTAGTAGAGTAATAAATCCTGTCTTATTATTGCCACTTACTCTAAGCATCAATACTGTTAATGTACTATCGAACGAAACAAAAAATTCCATTGATAATGTTTTAGAAGAAAAATCAAATATTACTTTTGTTAATTATCAAGAAATAGAAAAACTTGTATTAAATAATCAAGAATTAAAATCATTACTTAACTTAGTAGCCTCTGCAAGGTTTAATCTTTCCAGTCAAATTGCAAAAAAATATCCATCCTTAGATTTTCAAGCCAATGGGTTACCAAAATATGTCGCAGGCAAAAAGTACAGTAGCAGTTCACCTACTTTTAAAACATCACAATTTACGGCTAATCCCTCCCTTAATATCAAATGGGATTTAATTGCCCCGCTTAGAGACTCCGAAATTAAAATTGCCAAAACAAATTACAAAATTTCAGAAAATAATTATGAAATTAAGAAAAAAGATTTAATTCAGGAAGCAAGAATTAGATATCACAAATACAAAAAGTCATATCAAGATATTCAAAATAAAAAATTCACACTTAATTTATCTAGTACAAGTTTAGAAAATGCTAAAGCAAAACTAGATGCTGGAATCGGTACAAAATTTGAAGTTCTTGAAGCAGAAGCTCAATTATCTCGAGATAAACAATCACTTAATGAAAAGAAAATAGAACATGAAATTAATAAAATTACTATTAAAGAGATTCTCAATATTAAGGGGGATTTTGAAACTAATAAAGAGCAAAATCTTATAGGGTTTTGGAATCATAAATTGAATAAGAATATTAAAGAAGGTTTAGGTAAAAATCTTTCCTTAAAAAACCTTATTCTTCAAAAATCAATCAAAAAGGGCCAAGCAGAAAGCTTTTTAGCTCAAAATAAGCCAAATATCTATATCAGCAATTCATTATCTAGTACATTTTCAAAGGGTGACTCTCTAGCAACTAATATTGACTCTGAAAAATCCGGATCTAATTATACAAATACCATAAGTCTCAATTTTGCATGGAGTATTTTTGATGGCGGACAAAATAAGAACTCCTACAAATCAAAAATAGCAGAGTCAGAATCTGAAATATATGCTTATGAAAATCTAAAAAATGTCTTAACCACAAGTATTAGTAAAGCCTATTTAAATCTTAAATTAAATGAAGAAAAAATAATTTCTTCTCTTAAAGAAATTGAATCTAGTAAAGAGTCTGTAAGGCTTGCCAGACTTAGATATGATGTCGGAATATCAACTCTTAAAGATGTTCTTGTTAGGCAAAGTGAATTAAGTAATGCAAAATCAAAAAATATTAATGCAATATATAATTACAATCTGAATATAGATGAATTAGAAAGATTAACTTTCCTTGACATAAGTAAAAATTGTTTGAGTAGCAATAATACTAAAATTAAAGATAAAGAGTCTATTTGCAATATATAAAGATGAATCAACCTAATTTAACTAATAATCAACTATGTGAATTAGATTCTTTATTTGAATTGGTTAGTAAACGTCAAAAAAAAGATTTTGGAAATATTAGCGCCAGCAACAAATCTGATGGATCATTATTAACAAGTTGTGATTTATGGAGTGACAAAACAATTGTAGATGGCTTAGCTTCAATAGCTCCAGGTGAGGGTGTCCTTAGTGAAGAAGGGCAAAAGTTGATTCCAAACTCAAAAGCTTATTGGGTGGTCGATCCACTCGATGGAACAACGAATTTTGCTGCAGGTATTCCTTACTGGTCTATTTCAGTGGCAAGGTTTGTTGATGGTAAACCGCAATCCTCTTTTTTGGTAATACCTACATTGAAGAAAAAGTTTGTATCCATTAAAGGTAAAGGGGTTTGGTTAAATAACAAGAAATTAGATCCTAGCCAAAATAATCATCAAAGTGAATGCATTTCTTTGTGTAGTAGATCAATAAAAATTTTACAAAAAAAACCAAACTCTGTATTTCCGGGCAAAATAAGACTCCTAGGTGTATCGAGTTTAAATCTTACGAGTGTAGCTATGGGACAAACTTTCGGAGCAATAGAATCAACCCCTAAGATATGGGATATTGCAGCAGCCTGGCTGTTATTAGAAGAACTCAATTGTTCTATAGAGTGGTTAGAAACAGATCCTTTAAATTTAGTTTCAGGACAAGATTTAAGCGATGTTAATTTTCCATTAATTGCTTGTAGATCTATAGAAAAAGTTGAAATTTTAAAGCCATGGGGCAATTTATTATTGGAAAAATAGTTGCATGATAAATCAATAATTGCTTGAAAAAATTCTTAATCAGATACAATAAAAAATAAGTAAATAAATAAAATATTTGAAGAAAATTAATATGCAGCGAAGTTCAACATGGATACTGAAAAGTTTATGGGGAGCTTGTGAGCGATGGAGCAAATCTGATTGTGTTGATTTAAGCGCTGCATTTGCATACTACACACTTCAATCATTTTTTCCTATTCTTCTAATTTCTCTTTCAATAGCTTCATGGTTCCTAGGAAAACAAGAGGGATTAGATCAACAAATAATTGCTATCGCTGCTCAGCTTTTACCTCCTTCAGTAGTTGAGTTAGTAGAAACAACATTATTTAATTTGATAGAACAAGGTTTTGGGGCAGGTATTCTTGGGGCTATGTTTTTGCTTTTTACAGCAGGAAATGCATATCTATCTCTTCAAAGAGGTTCGGATAGGCTTTGGGAAGACGAAATTCCTTCTAAAAAAGTAAATGCTGCTTGGAGAGTGCAAGCTTCGAGGTTCCTCAGAAATAGAGTTGAAGCCTTTTTAATAGTATTCTTTATTGGTTTTTTAATGGTACTAGATCAGATTAGTGCAAATCTTAGGATGATCCCAAGTAACGTCTTAGAAAATCTTTCAAAATCCAATAATCTTATTTCTGATTTAATATTAAAGTTACCGCTATTACAAGTTGGTCAGTTTGCAATACCACTAATCGGATTTTCTTTAATGGCTCTTTTATTACAAGCCCTCTTACCCAGTCGAAAAGTGCCTTTGAAACCACTTTTACCTGGATCTCTTCTTATTGGAATTGGCTTAACCACTTTAAACCTAGCAGTAAGTAAAAGTATTCTCTCACTTGGAGCAAGATTTCAAGCATATGGTTTTATTGGAGGTTTTCTTGTACTTACCTTATGGGTATGGCTATTAGGGGTGATTTTATATTTTGGACAGTGCTGGAGCGTAGTAATTGCTAGTATGACTTTATTAAATAAAAAAAGAAATTATAAATAACAAAAACTAAGATGAATTATTTTCTGAAAGCTAATAAAAATCTTCTTACCTATTCATTAATCATACTTATATTTATTCCAATTTTTGGAATAAACTTTTTCATAAGCTTTCTCAGTAATATCTTACTCCTATTATTTTTAATTCCTCTACTATTAGTAATCTTAGTATTTGTAGGTTACAACTTTTACAAATCAAAAATGAATACATGTAAAAGTTGTGGTGCTATATCCCTAGGCTTTAGTGAAAAGTGCATAAATTGTGGGGTAAATCTAGAAAATAATAGTAATAATAATCAATTTGATAAAAAGCCAAGCGAGAGTACCATTGAAGTGAAAGCAGAAGAAGTGAAGTAAAGAAAGTGCTAGCCTATTCCAATTTGTCTAAGAATACTTTGTCCAGTAATTAATTCAGTACCAAGTCCAATCAAAATACCCATCATTGCCATACGGCCATTCCAGGTTTCAGCGAAATTTACGAACCCAAATCTTGGTTGATTGTCATTATTCATAATTAACTAAATCAGCTATCAAATTATTTTAACGGTTTAAGGAAGACTTTATGATAAATAATAAATTATTTATTTAACATGTCTTACACCATCAACAGGTCGATACTCATCTCCAGTTAATTCCTCAAATACAATAGCTGGCAAACCTGTATCGAACATTGTTTGCAATGCTTCTTTTAGCATAGGATTCCAACCTCCAGTACTAACTTTTCCATGTCTTACAGTCCAATCCCAAGTCCCTTGAAGATCTCTGGGTAGTCTACCTTCTCTATCTCTTCGCGCCACTAAGTCTAAAGATTCAACTATCCCAACAATAACTGGATTTTTACCGTAAGAGGGAGTAAGACTTAGTTCAAGTCTCACTGGATCTTCTTTAACCAATTTTAAACGAAACCTGGGTGGCAACTTGAGAGATCTAATTACCGCTGAGACAATTTTTGTTCTTAATTCCAATTTTTTCCTTAGATGTAATTTGATTAATCAGTTGTTGTACCTTTTTCCTCTAATGAAGAGTCATTGTCATTAGAAAATCTTACAGTTAATAGCTCCTCTTCTGTTATGTTTCCTGATTTATCTAAAAGTTCGGGATGTATTGTGTACTTTTTTTGTTTAAAACTTGATGTACTAAAACGTTTATTTTTATTATCAGATATACCCCAACCATTAGACATTACTTTAAAAGCTTTCCAAACCAAATAAGTTAATGCTGCAGAATATATGATTGGAAATAGAATAGTCATCGAACTTATTAATTAATTTGTTATATGTTTAATATCATAGCCCGAAAAAAAGAAATTTAGCTACTTTAGGTTATTAAATTATTCTCTAGATTCAATTAATTTAATTAGTAGTTATATTTAAATTACACTGATATGGTGTATTAAATTTTCTTGAAGAACATAAAAATCAAAATTGAAAAGATACATTCAAAAGCTATTACTAATCACCTCATTTATTCCTGTGGGCATTACATACCCTACAAAAGTCATATCCCAACCATTTGGTAAACCAAAAATTGATGAAGTTAATTTATATTCAAACAAATCTTTCATAACTAAAGCTGTAGAGAGAACCGGTGCTGCTGTCGTGACAATTGATACTCAAAGATATATTAAAAAAAGGAAATTTCCTAGAAATTCTCAACTATTTCTAGACCCATATTTTGAAAAATTTTTTGGATTAGATTTACCTAATGACAACCGACCAAGGATAGAGCAAAACCAAGGTAGTGGATTTATATTTGCAGATGGACTGATAATGACCAATGCTCATGTTGTGAATGGATCAGATAAGGTAATTGTTGGTTTAACCAATGGCAAAAAATTAGACGCAAAACTTATAGGGCAAGACTTTTTTACTGATTTAGCTGTGCTAAAGATTGAGGGGAAAGGACCTTGGCCAAAAGCAAAATTAGGAAATTCGGCAAAGATTAAAGTTGGAGATTGGGCTATAGCAGTTGGAAATCCATTCGGACTGGAAAACACAGTTACCCTTGGAATTATTAGTAACCTAAATAGA
This sequence comes from Prochlorococcus sp. AG-459-N19, assembly GCA_003209375.1. Classification (GTDB taxonomy): domain Bacteria; phylum Cyanobacteriota; class Cyanobacteriia; order PCC-6307; family Cyanobiaceae; genus Prochlorococcus_A. The sequence continues at coordinate 116,566 of QCRF01000001.1, forward strand.
AACGTCACTCAATTAGGAATATATGATAAAAAACTTGAATTGATACAAACAGACGCTGCTATTAATCCTGGCAATTCTGGAGGTCCACTATTGAATAGCGAGGGAGAAGTAATTGGTATTAATACGTTAATAAGATCAGGACCAGGAGCGGGTTTGAGTTTCGCAATCCCAATTAATAAAGCTAAAGAAATTGCATATCAACTTATAAAAAATGGAAAAGTAATACATCCTATGATTGGGATTAGCCTAATAGAAGAAAGTAATTCTGAGAGAAAAAATAATGTCGTTAAAGTTGGATATGTAGTACCGAACAGTCCAGCTGAAAAGAGTGGAATCATGATAGAGGATATTATTATAAAAGTCGGCAATAAAGATATTGAAACAGCATCAGACGTTATAGACCAAATAAGTAAAAATGGTATTAATAAACAAGTAAATATATTATTAAAGCGTAAAAATAAATTTATTAAACTAAAAGTAATGCCAACTGATATAACTAATCTAGAAAATAACTAAAAGATTTAATTGTAATTCTGTTTAAGTATTTCTACACACCTAGCAATTCATCTACAGTGAATTATGTCTCAAGTTTTAATGCATTCAAAAGAACTTTCAATAAGATCAGAAATTTGAAACTGATTTTCTTGGAATTGATAATTTTCATATAAATTATTTTAACTAATTTCTGTATTTCTAAAATTAATCAAGAACTCTAAACTATCTCAAGATAAATGATTGATATTACTTGGCCAAATTTAAACTTTATAAAAATAAATCAAATTTTTTTATGACTTTGAGTTTTTTCTAAAAAATATTCGTAATCACCATCATATGAAAATAACTTTGAATCTTTAATTTCGATAATTCTATTAGCAACCTTTGAAATAAAATACCGATCATGAGAAATAATTAATAATGAACCTTTATAATTTTTAATTGCTAATTCTAAGTTTTCCTTAGATTGTAGATCCAAATGATTAGTTGGCTCGTCTAAAAGAAGAAAATTACTGGGATTAATAATCATGAGCGCCAATGCTAATCTTGCCTTTTCTCCGCCACTGAGTTGTTTAATATATTTAAAAACAGTTTCATTTTGAAAGCCAAAACCCCCTAAAAATGTCCTAACTTTTTTTTGGGACCATTCTGGAGACTTATTACATATTAAATCAATAACCCTTTCGTTAAGTGAAAGTGCTTCAGCCTGATTCTGTTCATAATAGCTAGTAATTATATTATGTTTACCAAGATTAATTTCTCCAATTTCAGGAGATATTTTTTTCATAATAATTTTAAGCAATGTAGATTTGCCGGAGCCATTAGGTCCCAATATTGCTATTTTCTCCCCAGAAGAAATCCTTAAATTGATATCTAAAAAAAGAATTTTATCCTCAAAACTATGAGACACATTTTTGATATTTAGAACTAATTTTCCTGAGCGAGGGCACTCTGGAAAATTAAAAACAGGACTTTTTGATTTTGCTATGGGAGCCTCAATTTTGGAAATCTTTTTTAATTGTTTTTCTCTACTCTTTGCTTGAGAACTTCTAGTTGCACTAGCTCTAAATCTATCTATATACCTCTTCTGTAACTCAATTTCCTTTTTTTGTAATTGATATGCCTTATTTTGTGATTCTTCATTCAAAGATTTCTGTGCGACAAAAAAAGAATAATTCCCATTATATGTTTCTGATTTTCCCCTATCTACAAAAATTATTTTTTTACATAATTTATCTAAGAAATATCTATCATGGCTGATTATTATAACAGCAATTTTAAGCGATGATAGATATTCTTCCAACCAAAATATAGTTTCTAAATCTAAATGATTGGTTGGTTCATCCAGTAAAAGTAAATCAGGTTTTTGTAAGATTATTTTTCCAAGTGCAATTTTCATCTGCCAACCTCCTGAGAAATTGCCAACTAATTTATCAGCATCTTCTATAGAAAAGCCTAATTTAGGTAATATTTTTTCTACATCAGATTGCATTTTATAACCACCTAAAGCATCAAATTTTGCTTGATATTTTGCGAGTTGATTTACAAATATTTCAAGTTCGTCGGAATTTTTTTTTATATCCAACGATTTCATTTTTTTCTCAATTTCTAAAAGTTTAATGGCAGCAATTTGTATATCTTTAAAAGAACTTTCTAATTCCTGTCTCACTGAAAAATTCAAATTACAATCAAACTCTTGCTTTAAATGGGCAATTTTAGGATTTCCCTCTTTGATGATCGTTCCACTTGTTTGCTCTTCCTCTCCTATTAAAATCTTAAATTGGGTTGATTTACCTGCGCCATTAGAACCAACTAAGCCAACTTTTTCTCCTTTCTTAATCTCCCAACTAATATTTTTTAAAACAACATCTGTAGAATAAATTTTGCTTACACCTTCAAATCTAATCACTGTTTTAAAAATAGAATTTACAAAATCTGTGGCTTATTTACTAAAAAATATTTTGTGGAATAAAATTAAATCATGAAAAGAATAGAACAAATTGTAGTGATTTTCATAGCTGCAGCTCTTGCAATCCCAAGTTATTGGTTTTTTTGGACTTTAGCTGGTGGAGGTGGCTACAATAAAAGAATAAAACCTATTCCTAATCCAAACAATCATTATTCGAAACCTTTTCCTAAAGACCTCCTCGAGCCTTGATTAACCACATTTTAGTAGCCTCATCATCAATAGTACTCAAATATTCAATAACCTCTTCTTTAGTCACAGAAATGTTTAAATCGTTACCAATATCGCATATTTTATCTAATGCTTTTTTGGGATTAGTTAAGGCAATCATAAACAAACTTTGTTTCTTTTTGGAATCGTTGGCTATTAACTTATAGAGCTTTTCAGCATTACTGGACATGTTTTAAAAATCTAATTACTAATAGATTATTACTTCAAGCCACATTTTGTTCATTACATTTAATATTAGATAAATCATTATCCACATCTTTTATCTCTTTTGCAGAGGCATCTGCCATACTTCTTGCGTCTAAACATAAAACTTTTCTTAGTTTCGCAAAGTTAGCTGCGTGAGATTTTCTACCATCTTTTTGGGCATAATACTCAGACTGCTGAAGAATATGGTGAAGGTGAGTTAACAAATATGGACTAATTACAGCTGATACCAAAACGTCACTATTTGCATTATCGTTAGGATCAGAATTGACTAATCTTTTTTTCGGTTTATCAATTATCGAGCTTTTTGGAGAATCAATTTTTCTTGAATTTTTCATGGGACAATAAAACAATTAATTGATACGGACATAAATTTCCTTACTAATAATATACACAAAGATAGTATCCTTGACTAACTGTGTATACTAATAAGTAACAGTTATCAACTTTAACTCATGGCTACCCGCCAAAACTCAACTAATGGGAAGCCGAAATCCCCCAGAATTCAAGTAGTTCTTCCAGAATTAATATGTGAGCAATTAACTATTTTGGCAGATAACGAATCTAGGACAGTAAGTAATATGGCAAAGGTATTAATACAAGAGGGTATAAAAAAATATTTCGAAAAAGAAAGTAAATCACCTGTTTCAGAAAATAATTTAAATACTGATAAATTTAGAGATGAACTTGAAAAACAAAGTGTCAGAAGATTAAAAAGAGCTCCTCAAAGGATTAGATACTATAAAAAATCTGATTAAAAAATTAATTCTGAGGCAACTTCTGTAAATCTGCGGTTTTTCCCATTACTACCAAAATATTGCCTCTTTCTAAGATATATTTTGCTGGAGGATTAACTGTTAACTTTTCAGCAGGTCCTGCTGCAAGAACATTAACTAAATAATTTTTCCTCAAATTCAAATCTCTTAAAGATCTTCCAATAAATTCCTCCGGAACAGTTATTTCATCTATACCAGTTTGGTTATCGAGTTCCAATCTTTCAATTAGATTTGGTCTAACTAGTTCCAAACCTAATCTCTCGCCTTGCATTCTGGAAGGGAAGACAACTTTGTCTGCACCTACTCTTTTTAACATTTTTTCGTGCAAGTCACTCGTAGCTCTCGCTATTACTCTTTTTACTTTGCTGCCTTCACTATCTTTAGCAATAAGTGTTGTAGTTATACTTGCTTCAATAGGTTCACTTATACCTACAACAACAGTATTCATTTCAAGTATTCCAGATTCCTTCATAGACTCTTCATCAGTACAATCTACAACTCTAGCTTCTATAGAAGGTTCTAACTGTCTCAAATCATCAATAGCTTTTTCCGAATAATCTGCAGCCAAAACATCTACGCCATTACTTATAAGTTCTCTACAAACGGCGGTTCCAAATCTTCCGACGCCAACAACTGCAAAAGTGAGGGCTTCTTTTTCTCTCTTTTGAGACCACTGCCACCAATCAGCCATAATAAAATTCAGTCAATCCTAAACATAGAGATCAGCTTTAGGATAGCCAATTCTCTTTTGCCTATCTATTCTACTCTTATAAAGAGCCTGCCAAAGTGCACTTAATAGCAAAAGGATACCAAGTCTGCCTACAAACATTCCTACGATAAGAATAAATTGGCCGAAATGATTTAATTTTGCAGTTAAACCAATATCAAAACCAACAGTTGCAAATGCAGATATGCAAGTGAACAGAATTTCTAAGAATGTAAAAGATTCTTTTTTAACAAAAGTATTAGTTGTACTTAGCAGCATTGCCATTAAAAGAACAAAAAGCAAAGATCCAACTGTGATTCCAACTGCTTTTAGAATAACTTTATCCGAAATTAATCTATTACTAATGATTACATCTTTCTGTCCACTTAAAGTTGATCTAGTTGCAGCCATTAAAGCAATAAATGTAGTTGTTTTTATTCCTCCACCAGTACCTCCTGTACTTGCTCCAATAAACATAAGTGTCATTAATAATAAGAGGCCCGTATCTGAGATAGAGTTCAAAGAAATCGGAAAATTTGTAAAGCCTGCAGTTCTTGCACTAACTGTTTCGAAGATTGATGACATTAACCGTTCAAACAAATTTAAATCACTTAAAAATTGACTGTTGAGCAATGACTCAGTGATAAAGAATCCTAATGATCCGAACAATATTAGAGACAAACTTGTCCTAATAACTAGTCTGGAATGAAGGCTTAATTTCTTATAAGAAAGATTTTTTTTATGACTCCAAATATCATCAATAACCCGCCAACCCAATCCACCCATAACAATGAGAAAAACAAAAACACTATTCACCAAATAATTTGTTCTATAGTCTTGAAGACTATTTGACATTAACGAAAATCCTGCATTGTTATATGCAGAAATACTGTGAAAAATCGAGGACCATAGTCTTTCCCAATTATTTTGAATATCTACAAATCCAAAAGAATATAAAACAATTGCGCCCAAGGATATGATACTAATCGCAGTAATAGCAATGCTTTGAAAAGTTCGACCAATTCCTCCAACGCCAAATTCATCTAAAGTCTTTCCTTTATCTAATCTAGTTCTTAGCTTTGTCCCCTTTACAACAAACCCTTGTAAAAATGTTGTAATGGCCATTAGTCCTAGACCACCTGATAAAAGCATAAAAGCTAAGAAAACTTGGCCAAAGAAATTTAAATCAACTCCAATATCTATTATGGTTAAGCCAGTAACGGTTATTGCAGAAGTAGATGTAAAAAATGCTTCCCACAAACCAACCTTTGAAGTTGAACATAATGGAGAACTCAAAATTAAAGTTCCAAGGCAAATAATAAACAAGCCTGTAACAATAGTAAATTGAGGTACAGATAGCTTTTTGTAAGCATCTTTTAACTTATAAACCTTGCTTGTGAATTTCACAATATTACCCGTAATTTAAAATTATCAATGCTGGCACAGTTAATGACATTATAAGTGTTAACCCAGCCCCGTATTTTGCGATATCAAAAAATCTATATCTTCCAGGACCATAAACCATTAAATTTGTTTGATAACCCATTGGAGTCAAAAAAGATTGACTTGCACCGAATAAAACAAGCATTATTAAAGCGCTTGGTGAAATTTCTAAAACATTTGAGAATTCAATAGCAACAGGCAAAATCAAAGCAACAGAAGCAGCATTACTTATAAATTGCGTAAGAATAACTGTAGATATAAAAATTACGACTAGTGCAAAATAAAGAGGCATCCCGTTAAGGGCAAAGTTTAAATTAACTGCAATTAAATCTGCTAATCCAGTTATCTGCATAGCTACACTAAAACATGATAAAGATCCCAGCAATAAAATGACGTCTAATCTAATTGATTTTTGTATCTCTGCAGGTCTTAAACATCCACAAGCAACCATTGCAATTACTGCCAAAAGAACTGAACCTACTAATGGAATATTAGAAACCGAAGGCAAAACCACCATTCCTATTGCAATTGCAATCGATATAGGTTTTTTTATCAAAAAAGGTAAGTCATCTTCGAATTGATCTAAAATAAGCAAATCATTACTAGCTTGCAAACCTCTTATTGAATCAAGCGGTGCTTGCAATAATAAAACATCTCCAGCCCTTAAAACAGCTTGGCCTAATCTCTCCTGAACAGTTTGTTGACCTCTTCTTAATGCTAAAACTGTTGCATTATGACGCTGCCTAAATCTTAACTCTCTCAAACTTGCACCGGCTAAAGTTGAACCAGCTGGTAACAAGGCTTCAAAGGTCTTAGTACCTTCATCATCTGAGAAAACATTAGCCCCATCGAAAGATGTTTTGTTTTCTCCTAACAGAATAGTATGTTCCTGCTGTAGCCTAAATAAGTCTGCCCTTGTAACGCGGATTATTAATCTATCATCCGGTTCAATCTTTCTATCAGCCAAAGGAGGAAGAATAACTTTTCCATTTCGTTGCAATTCCAGAACATCAACGTCGAATCGTCTTTGCAATCTACTATTTCTGACAGATTGTCCAACTAATTCTGAAGTAGAGGGAATAGTAACTTCGGTAAAATATATATTCATATCACCATTTTTAATAAACTCCTTATCTCTCCCTCTATCTGGCAAAAGCATGTCAGAAACAAGAATCATATAGGTTGTACCTATAAGCCACACAGGAATTCCTATTGAAGTCAAACTAAATAATTCCAAACCTCCATAACCTAATTGTTGACTAATATCACTTACAAGAAGATTTACTGAGCTTCCTAATAATGTCAGAGTTCCACCGAGTAAAGTAGCAAAAGAAAGAGGCAATAAAACTTTTGATGGTGATATATTTCTTCGCTCACACCAACTTTCAATTAAAGGTAACAAAGATGCTACTACTGGAGTATTAGGTACAATTCCAGATATTGGAGCAATCAAAAAAGCTATTAAAGAAATTAATTTCCTTGGAGTTCGAATACTTTCAGAAGAAATCAATTCTCTTACTCTGTCTAGGGCACCACTTTTAAATAATGCTGAGGAAACTGCAAATAAACCCATAAGGGTAATTAAAGCAGGGCTACCAAATCCAGCTAAAGCTTTTTCAGGAGAAAGAACCCCAGTAGATATAAATATTCCGACACATAACAAACCAGTCAATTCTGGTGCAATAGTATTTCTAATAAACAAAATTATTGACATTATTAAAACAACTACCGTTATAAACGCATCAAAACTATTACTAACTGCTGCAATTAAATTCATACAAAACTTATTTAACTCAATATACCCAAAAACAATATTTCAAAAAAGTTTAATTCGAATAATCTTTTTTAAGAAACTTTTTAAAAACAGATTTTTTTTGAAATAGCCATGAAGATGCAGATTTTAAGCTTTCTGTAATATCAGGCAACTTGGAAGCATATATAAGTCTTCTTGCCTCAAAAGCCAATTTCCCAGATAAAGTAACCCCAAGCCCAGAAATTGAAGCTTCGCTTATTCCTAAGCTAATCATTTCACCGTTGTCTTGAAATTCAAAGGGTGAAGGATCTTTTCCTTGAATTAAAAGATCTAAATTATTTGCAAGATGAATTCCTTCCTGCATAGCTACCTGAGCAGTTATGGGTAGATCCTCCATTCCTTCAACAACTGAAATATCACCAATAGCAAAACAGTTTTTATGGTTTTCTATTTGCAAATTTTTATTAACTAAAATTCGTCCAAATTTTGTTGTTATTTGATCAGTTTCTAGGTAAGACAAATTAGGTTTAACACCTGCTGTCCAAATAACAATATCTTTTTCCAAGGAAGTTATTCCAACCTCACTAGAAATAATAATCTTAGTTTCTGAGACTTCTTTAACTGTAGTATTCAAAAGAACGTTGATTTTTCTTTTTTCTAATGCCTTTTCTGCTTGTTCTCTATTAAAAATTTTATTTTTATTGAGGATTTCGTTTGATTTTTCTATTACATTAATTTCAAATTGGTCTGTGAATATATCTTTAATTTTGCATGCCAACTCGATGCCAGAGGGGCCACCTCCAACTATGAATAATTTTTTATGCAACGCAGTATCTTGTGATTTTTTTAAAAAAGAATTTAATTTATTTAAATCGTGAACATCATTAAAAAAATAACAATTTTCATCTACACCTTTTATAAAAAAACTATTGGGAATAGATCCTGTACAGACAACGAGATACTGATAACTTAATTTTAATTCGTCACTAAATTCAAGAATATTTTCTTTGAAGGAAATCTTGGTTAAACAATTTCTTAAAAAAGTTATACCCGCATCAGAAAAAATATTTGCAAATTTAGGGGTGGCTTCCCAACTTCTTATTTCTTTACTTAAAACTTCGTACATTAAAGGTTTAAATATAAAGTTAGTTTCAGAATCAACCACAAGAATCGGTAAAGAAGGATTAAGATTCTTTAAATTCAAAGCAAATGTCATACCTGCAAAACCTGCTCCAACTATTACTATTGGTTTTTGTATTGATTTCATTAGAGAAATATTGTTATGCATAAATGTATTATTAAACTATACGAATAATTTTTAAATTGAGCGAAATAAAATTAAACTCATAATCAAACTGAAGAATGATTGAAAAAATCCACAAAGATATTCAAACTAACTTGAGTAAATATAATCAAGAGCTTATAGATATGAAGCCCCAAGGCATGCTTACATGGGGTTATGAAAAGTTTGATAATCAATTTGCTATTACAACAAGTTTTGGTATACAGTCATCAGTCCTTTTAGATATGGTCAGTAAATTATCTCTCCAAAAAAAAATCAAAATATTTTGGATAGATACAGGTTACCTTCCTCCAGAAACATACCATTACGCTGAAAAACTTATTGATAATTTATCCTTAGAAGTTGAAGTTCTGCAAAGTGAACTATCTCCAGCAAGAATGGAGGCCAAATACGGAAAACTTTGGGAAACAAAAAAAGAGAGTGATCTAGATAAGTATCATGAATTGAGAAAGATAAAACCTTTAGAAAATGGTCTAAAAAAATTTGACATTTTCTGCTGGGCAAGCGGTGTTAGATCAAGTCAAACAGAAAATAGAAACAAAATGAAATTCATAGATGTAATTCGCCAAAGACTCTCTTTAAGACCTTTATTAAATTGGACAAATAAAGAGATTTTTTATTATATGGAAGAGAATAACTTACCTGCCCATCCACTTTTTATCAAAGGTTATTCTTCTGTAGGAGATTGGCATTCAAGCAGTCCCGATGGTATTGCAACAAAGGGCAGAAATACAAGATTTGGAGGTATTAAACAAGAATGTGGGATACACACTAATAATTAAATTGATCATAGAACAATGGTCTCAGATATAAATTTTTTATTAGTAGGCAATAGTAGGCTTCATTGGGCAAAATATTCTAAAAATCAGTCTAAATTCTTTCATTCCAAAAAAGATCAAATAGTTCCCGAAAATATAGATCTTGATCAATTAATTTGGGCTTCTGTAGGAAAACTACCAAATTTTTTGCTGAAAAAAGAAAATGAAATAAAAACTCAAGATATCCAATTATCAAATCTTCCTGATTATTTTGGAGTTGATAGAGCTCTTGCCAGTATTGCCGCTTTAAAAATTATTGAAAACCCTTTCAAAAAAGATTTGCTAATTGCAGATTTTGGAACAATATTATCAATAACAAAATTGAATTCAAATGGATCTATTATTGGAGGTCAACTTCTTCCAGGTTTTCTAACACAATTAAAATCAATGGAACAAAATACAAAAAATCTTAAAGTACCCAAAAAATATGATATTCCGATCAAAGATTTTTTAGTTAATACAGAAGAAGCAATTTTAAAAGGAGTAATCAACTCTCTTACTGGCGTGATTAATAGTTTATTTAATCCCGAAAAGGATATTTTAATAATCTGTGGAGGAGACTCTCAATTACTCGCAAAGTCTCTAAAGACTCAAAAAGAAAATATTATTAATGCTCCTAATTTGGTTATGGAGGGAATGATTATTCACCACCTATCTCTCCAAGAGTTAATTTAATCCAAGATCTGCAATTATATGATCAGCCATTATTGCTGCTTTAACCTTTAAATAAATTTTTTCAATGTTACCTTCAGTATCAATCAAAAAAGTATTTCTCATCATTCCCATATATTCCTTTCCCATGAATTTTTTCAGTCCATAGCTATCGTAATCAGAAGAAACTTTGAAAGGTTCAGGATCAGTTAAAAGAATAAAAGGTAAATTAAATTTTTCTATAAACTTCTGATGAGAGGATGCATTATCTTTACTAATACCAAGCACAACAATATTATTTTTTTGGAGTAAATCCCAATTCTCTTTAAAATTACATGCTTCTTTAGTACATCCAGGAGTATTATCTTTTGGATAAAAATATAGTATTATTCTCTTACCTTTAAAATCACTAAGAGAAACTTCTTTATCAAAAGAGTCTTTTAATTTAAATTCTGGTGCTTTGTCGCCAACCTTAAGAGCCATTGAAATTATTAAATGAGTATGAATATAAAATACCAAAAATTTGGTTTTATGAGATTAAAGGTGTGCAAGATGTCGCAACTGTAGAAGAAATTAAAACTGCAAAAAACCTAACAAATTCAAGATCAAAGATTTTCTTAGAAACAAGAGCTTATTTGCGACAATCACTTTCAACACTTTTTGATTTAGACCCTCTAAAAATTCCAATTAATGCTCATCCTGGAGAACCTCCAAGTTTACCCTCTGGCATGGGAAATATCAGTTTAAGTCATTGTAAAGATGCCATTACTATAGTCTGGCATACAGGCAAAATAGGGATAGATATTGAGAGAACAGATAGAGATTTTAACTATTTAAGATTTGCAGAAAAATATTTCTTTCATACCAATAAATCAATTCATAATAATTATTTGACAAAAAATATGATATTAAATCAATGGTGTGCTGTTGAAGCGGCTATAAAATGGGATCATGGAAAATTAGCTCAAGACATTAACCATTGGCAATTTTTTGAAAAGCCAAAAAAGTTAATTCATAAGAAGAAAAACATACATTTATCTTATTCAAAGATTAACTTCCATAATTGGACTATCGCTTTAGCCTACGAAGAAAAAACCTCTTTTAATCCTGAGATTATTTGTTGTTCGAAAAATTTTTAGTTTTCTTTTCTTCTAAGCAGTTCTTCATATTGAGTTTTTTCCCATCCGTTATTATTTGGTTCCCATATTTTTAAACCTCTTAAAGATTTGGGAAGATATTCTTGTGCGACCCAATTACCTGGATAATTATGAGGATTGACATAACTGTTAGAATTATTTTTTAAATGATGTGGAACATCAAATGAATTAGTAGATTTGATAGTTTCAATTGCTTTAAAAATACTTTTCGTACTATTACTTTTTAGAGACATAGCTAAATGTAAAGAAGCCTGAGTTAAGAAATATAATCCTTCTGGAAAACCAACTCTATCAAAAGCATCACAACAGGATTGTACAACTACTATTGCATTAGGATCAGCTATTCCAATATCTTCACTGGCAGATATAAGTAGTCTTCTAAAAATAAAATTAGGATCTTCACCAGCCTCCAACATATTCGCAAGCCAGAATAAAGTTGCATCTGGATCAGAACCTCTTATTGACTTGATAAAGGCACTTATTACATCATAATGATTTTGACCATTTTTATCGTAAACAATATTTTTCTTTTGAATTGCATCCTCTGCTATTGAAAGATTAATCTTGATTTCTTCAGCATCATTTTCAGCAATTGTTTCTATGGCCATCTCTAGGGCATTGATTAATGTTCTTGCATCACCGCCAGAAAATTTAACTAAATGACTTATAGCATCTTGAGTTAAATGAACCTTTTTTGAATCTTTTTTTTTAGAATAATGAGTTATGACTTTTTGTATTATTTTCTGCAAATCATTTTCTGACAAAGGAAGTAATGTAAAAATACGAGACCTACTAACAAGCGCTTTATTAACAGCAAAGAAAGGGTTTTCAGTTGTAGCACCAATAAAAGTTATAGTTCCATTTTCTATTGAAGGTAATAAAGCATCTTGCTGAACTGATGTAAATCTATGAACCTCATCGATAAATAAAATTGTTTTTCTTTTTGAGTTTATTAATCTATCTTTTGCATTAGCAATTTCATTTCTTAATTCTTTAACACTTGATAATACTGCATTTAACTTAATTAATTTTGAACGCGTATTAAAGGAAATAATTTCAATAAGAGTAGTTTTTCCAACACCAGGAGGGCCAGAAAAAATAAAATTACTAATTTTATCGTTTAATATTGCACTTCTCAAAAGCGAATTCTCATTCAGGATTGGTTGTTGACCAAAAAAATCTTCCAAATTCTTTGGTCTTAATTGATCTGCCAAAGGTGCATTATTTTCTATTTGAGAATAATTAGTAAATAAATTTTCTGAATACATATAAATAAAATCAAAAAATCATTACTATCAATTCTATGTAATTACTGTAGGAGTTTCCATTTTAGTAAGTTTTGAAATGTTTAATAAATCATCTAAATCATTTATTAGAGGTTTCAAAGCGATTTGAGGATTCAATGAAAGATTCTGTTGAGGATTGAAAAATTTCTCAAAGTAAAGCCTTAATGTTGCACCCTTTGTTCCAGTTCCAGAAAGGCGTACAATTACTCGAGAATTATCATCAAGCACCAATCTTAAACCTTGATTTTTACTTTTGGAATTATCAACGGGATCGACATATGAAAAGTTATCTGCAACTTTAACTAAATGGCCAGCAAAACTATTTCCTTTTAAATTTTCGAGCATAGAAGTGAGGTTACCAAAAACTTGATTAGCAATATTTGAAGGAATTGCCTCATAATCATGTCTTGAATAATAATTCCTACCAAATTGCTTCCAATGATTCTGCATTAAATCACTTACCGAACATTTTTTCTCAGCTAAAACTTGTAACCAATACAAAACTGCCCATAGTCCGTCTTTCTCTCTCACATGATTACTACCTGTTCCAAAGCTTTCTTCTCCACATAAAGTAATTAAATTAGAATCTAAAAGATTTCCAAAGAACTTCCAGCCAGTAGGTGTCTCGAAACAAGGTATATTTAATGCTCGAGCAACATTATCAACCGCTGAACTCGTGGGCATGGATCGTGCTACACCTGTAATACCATCTTTATAACCAGGAACACATTTTGTATTAGCAGTAATAACTGCAAGGCTATCACTAGGATTTACAAAACATCCACTTCCTAAAATCATATTCCTATCTCCATCTCCATCGCATGCAGCACCAAAACTATAAGATTTTTTATTTAATAACAAATCAGCCAAGTGGGATGCGTAAGTAAGATTAGGGTCAGGATGTAAACCTCCGAAATCTTTTAACGGGTTACCATTCATGACACAATCATTCGCAAGACCCATTTTTTCAACAAAAATATTTTTTGCATATGGGCCTGTAACAGCATTCATTGCATCAAATATTAACGAGAAGTCTTTTTTTAAAAAATCACTAATTTGATCAAAATCAAAAATTTTCTCCATCAAATTAGAATAATCTTTCAATCCATCAATAATTTCTAAAGTAGTTTCACCATAAGGATAAGTTCCATATTCACTAAAATCAGGTAATTGAATTTTACAAATTTTATAACTAGTTAGTAGTTGTGAAGCCTTGAAAATCTTATTAGTAATTATCTCAGGAGCGGGGCCACCATTAGAGATATTCAATTTCACTCCAAAGTCGCCATCAATCCCACCAGGGTTATGACTTGCAGAAAGAATAATTCCACCAATAGCGTTTTCTTTTCTAATTAAATGCGATGTCGCAGGAGTAGATAATAACCCGCATTTTGGAACAATAATCTTTTGAACTTTATGAGCAACACATATTTGGACAATTTTTTCTATTGCTTCAATATTGCCATATCTGCCATCACCACCAACTACTAATGTTGAACCTTGCAAATCTTCTAATGATTGTAAGATTGCCTCAATAAAAATTTCTAAATAATCTTCTTCCTGAAACTTTAAAGTACTTTTTCTTAAACCAGAAGTTCCTGGTTTTTGATCTAAAAAAGGAGAATTTATATTAACTACGTTAACTTGAGTCATACTTTTAAGAAACTTCCAAAAATCTAACTAAATTAATGGGGCATTTCGGAAGTTCTTAACATAGCGATAAACCATAATGAAGAAATTAATAATGCACTCAAAATTCCATAGTTAACACCAAATTTAGAAATTGTAATTGGAACTACAAGTGGAAATGTTAATGCTCCAAACAAGGGAGTAAAAGCTACAATTTTTTTCAGCATTAATTTAATGAATTAAAACCATTCTGTTTCAGCATTATCTTTTTCATTTGTATCGTCAAGTGGTGTAGTCCTATCAAAATTCATTGAAATACTTTTATCCTGCTCACCAGTTACGTCAATAGCTTTAATATCATATTTTTGAGTCCCGTCTCTAAAAGGGACTTGAATTCTGAAGGTACCATCTGCAGCAAGTGGCACATCTTCTCCACCAATCGTGAGTTTTGCGGAGGGTTCTGTTGCTCCATAAACAATTAATTCAGCATCAGCTACGAGCCAAAAAGATCTATTTTTGACAATTCCACTTCCAGAATCATTTAACCCTGATGACCATTTACCAGCTCCTGAATCTGTGAGATTATCATTGAAGTTTTTTGAATTTAAATTTTCCATAAATTCTTCAGAGCCAACTTTTCTTCTGACAGGTATGTTAGTTGCTGCTTGATATAACCTTTCATGCATACCATTTTGCTCTGAAACAACAGGATTTGAAATATCTGGGATTGACTCAGAAGTAGAATCCAAATTAAAAGGTACAAATTTATCAAGAATCTGCTCAGATGGGTGAGACCCAGGAACATGACTTACTGAAGAGAATGCCAACGACATCCAGTTGAAACCATATTTGTAACCTAATTCAACTTTATAGTCTCTATCTGCAAGTGGGATTGGCAAGTACCACTCTGTACTATAACTATCAACTGTTATCTCCCTAAGTGTTCCTTGATTCAAGTTGCTTCCATCAGATCCAGATGCATCAAATAAGCGTAAACATAATTTGTTTGCACCCAAGGATTGTGCTTTTTCTCGATCAGCATCAGAAATTTGCCAGAAAACATAAGCCCAGTCAGGATCTCGAGGTAGGAATACTACATTTGTTTTAACCTCTTCACTACTATTAACAATATTGGACTCAAAAGTATCTTCAAATTTAGGCTGGGGTGTACTGGAATATATTTTATTTGCTGAATTTTCTTGATATTTTTCTTGATATTTGAGTATTAAATCAACGAGAACAGCTTTTGTTTTACGACTATATAGCGGTACTGATAATTTACTTGCTTCTTGACGTAATTGTCTGAGGGTAAGTGAGAGTAATTGTCCTTTATTCATGAGCCCATCAGCCACTTTAAAATCTCCGTTTTTGTTTGGGATCAGTATGTTCTTTTTTTTTGTGAATTGTGTGTCTTTTTGCCTTGTCGTCAGGATCCTCTGACTACTAAAAAATTATCAAAATTAGTATTTCTCTTCAAAACAGTTGGTATCAATGCAATTAATAAATTTTCAAATTAAATTTAAATGTAAATTAATTTTCTTTTTTTTTAAATTTTATTACCTGAATTTGTTAACGACTCAACAAAAATATATTTTTTCTTCGGGATCAGTTAATAAAAGGGAATTCAGCGTTGTTCAACTAAAAGTACTAAATCATCTATCTCTAAATCCTCAATACTTTTACCAATTTTTTTTGAAAAAGTACTTAATTTTTTCGAAGTGGACCTTAACTGCTCATAAAAAAGATCACTAAATTTTTTATCATCAAATTTTTTGGATTGGTTATCACACCATTCTCTCAGGGGATTTTTATTTTGATATTCCAAACTATTATCTAAATTGATAATTTTCAAAATCTGAAGGCAATGAGCGAGAATTCTTAAATGATGTTTTTGCATTACAGGTAGATCAAGATTATCAATTTCTTGAATAGTTTCTATATTTAATGGGTTAGATAAGGGATCAAGATGATTAGACATTAATTTTTAGTTTTAATAAAGGAAAAAAACTCAATATTGGGGGTATCTTTCGTTAGAGTATATAAAGCTAATTGTAATAAGTTATTTTTGGATAACATGGTCAACGAAAATTTAGTAAAAGATGTAGTAAAAGAGCCTTACAAATATGGTTTCGTTACTGATATTGAGACTGAAAAAATAGAAAAGGGATTAAATGAAGATATCATAAAATTAATTTCACAGAAAAAAGAAGAGCCAAGATTTCTTCTTGATTTTAGATTAAAAGCCTTTAAAAAATGGCAAAAAATGAAAGAGCCTGATTGGGCAGCATTAGGATATAAAAAAATTGATTATCAAGATATTATTTATTACTCTGCTCCTAAACAAAAAGAAAAAATTTCTAGCTTAGATGAAGTTGATCCCAAACTTCTTGAGACTTTTGACAAATTAGGAATACCCCTCACGGAGCAAAAAAAACTCACAAATGTAGCAGTAGATGCTGTCTTTGATAGTGTTTCCATAGCCACAACTTTTAGAGAAGAACTTGCTGAGCATGGAGTTATATTTTGCTCAATTAGTGAAGCAGTAAAAAATCACGCGGATTTGATTGAAAAATATTTAGGTACAGTAGTACCAACTAGTGATAATTATTTTGCAGCACTAAATTCTGCTGTTTTTAGTGATGGTTCTTTTGTTTATATACCAAAAGGTGTTACCTGCCCTATGGATCTATCTTCCTACTTCAGAATTAATAGTGGAGATTCAGGACAATTCGAAAGAACACTAATCATTGCTGAAGAATCGAGTTCTGTAAGTTATCTAGAAGGTTGTACGGCTCCAATGTTTGATACAAATACCCTTCATGCAGCAGTTGTAGAGCTTATAGCATTAGACGACGCCTCAATAAAATATTCAACAGTGCAAAATTGGTATGCTGGAGATGAAGAAGGTGTTGGCGGAATTTTTAATTTTGTCACCAAAAGAGGAAAATGTTTAGGTAAGAGAAGTAAAATTAGCTGGTCCCAAGTTGAAACAGGTTCTGCAATTACATGGAAATATCCTAGCTGTCTTCTTTTAGGGGAAGAATCTGTTGGAGAATTTTATTCAGTGGCTCTCACCAATAATCTTCAGCAAGCAGATACAGGTACAAAAATGATCCATATTGGTCCTAAGACCAAATCAACTATTGTTAGCAAAGGTATTAGTGCTGGTAATTCAAAAAATAGCTACAGAGGTCTTGTCAAAATGGGAACAAAAGCTACAGGATCAAGAAATTACAGTCAATGTGATTCAATGTTAATAGGCGATCAAGCTTCTGCAAATACATTCCCTTATATCAAATCTCAACAACCCAATTCTGAAATTGAGCATGAAGCAAGTACATGTAGAATTTCAGAAGACCAACTTTTTTATCTCCAAAGCAGAGGTATAGAATTTGAGGAGGCAGTATCTATGATGGTCAGCGGTTTTTGCAGAGATGTATTTAATCAATTACCTATGGAATTTGCTGCTGAAGCAGATAAGTTACTAGCACTTAAACTAGAGGGATCAGTAGGTTAATTAATCAATTTCTAAACTGAAATGCAAAGTAAAATGAAAGAATCAGATCCAATTTTAGAAGTTGAAAATCTCTCTGCATCTACTGATAATCTTCCAATTTTAAAAGGGGTTTCACTTACTGTCTATCCTGGAGAAATCCATGCCATTATGGGAAGAAATGGATGTGGCAAAAGTACTCTTTCGAAAATAATTGCAGGACATCCCTCGTATACTATTACTAACGGCGAAATAAAATTTTTAGGTGAAAACATCAACTCTCTAGAGCCTGAAGAGAGATCTCAATCAGGAATTTTTCTTGGTTTTCAATATCCAATTGAGATTCCTGGTGTTAGTAATCTTGAATTTCTTAGAGTTTCAACAAATGCTAGAAGGAAATTCCTGAACAAAGAAGAATTGGATACTTTTGATTTTGAAGAATTAGTTAAAGAAAAGCTAGAAATTGTGAAAATGGATCAGGCATTCCTTTCAAGGAGTGTAAATCAAGGCTTTTCGGGAGGTGAAAAAAAAAGAAATGAGATTCTGCAAATGGCTTTACTTGAGCCCAAGATAGCAATATTAGATGAGACCGATTCTGGTCTAGATATCGATGCTCTAAGAATAGTGGCATCAGGAATTAAAAGAATATCTAATGCACAAACTGGAATTATACTCATTACTCACTATCAAAGATTATTAGATGAAATTGAACCAAATTATGTCCATGTTATGTCAGACGGACAAATCATAAAAACTGGTGAGAGCGATCTTGCTCTAGAGCTTGAGAAAAAAGGCTATGAATGGACTGATAACTTTATAAAAGAGACCTAAATAAATGGAAATTATTGAAAAAATAAAAACCAATAAATCGATTGATAATCAAACAGAAATACAAAAAATCTGTCTAGATAAATTACAATCAAGCCCTCTGCCCAATCCTAGAAGTGAACAATGGAGACTTTCAAATAAATCAAAATTATCAAACTTTTTAGATTACTCAGTTAATGAAAACAATTCAAAATTTGATATACCATATCCGAAAAATTCTCAAAGTACTATTAGATTAATAATTGGTGAGAATTGCCAAATTAAGTTAATAGAGAAAAATTATTCAATACGGCAATTAAGTGAGGATGAATTACAAAAATATATCAAAGAGCAGATATCTTGTTTTAATCAAAACGAAAATTGGAGTGACCTACTAAATCTATCTTTAAGTTGTAAAAATAATATTTTGGGATTAAAAATAAATGGATCAAAAATTCCTCCTATTGAAATCTTTAGTTATGCATCAAGTAATTCTTTAAACGCAAAAACCCTGATAATATTTTTAGAAAAGAATTGTAATGTTGAATTATTACAAGTAAATCTTGGTAAAGAAAACTCTTCATTATCGCAATCAACTTTTTTTTGCTTAGAAGAAAATAGTTCTCTTAACCATGGTGTAGTTTCTTACGGTGTAAACAAATCAAATCTATTAAATTCTCTCAATGTAATTCAACAAAAAAATAGCGAATACAATTTAGGATCTCTACATTTTAAATTTAATTATGCAAGATTTGAAATTCGTATTAAACAATCTGAAGGAAACGCTAAAACCAATATCAAAGGTATGCAAATAACAAAAAAAGATGAACAAATTTCTACTTATACAAAAATATACTTTGATGGGCCAAATGGATTTCTAGATCAAATAAATAAATCACTCGCTGATGATAAATCACATGCAATATTTGAAGGTTCAATAATAGTTCCGAAAATTGCCCAGAAAACTGATGCTTCTCAATTAAGCAGAAACTTACTTTTATCAAATCGCGCACAAATAGATACCAAACCTCAATTAGAAATAATTGCTGATGATGTCAAATGCAAACATGGAGCTACAATTTCGCAACTAAATGAAGAAGAACTTTTTTATATGCGCACAAGAGGGATCACATTAACAGAAGCAAGTAAACTACAATTAAGTTCTTACTTTCAAGAAATAATTTCATTTATTCCCGTCTCAAAAGATAGATGGAATTTGCTTGATAAACTTTTAAATGAAAATTAATGGAAACAATTCAAAATTTTCCTGAAATAACAAAGAAAGACTTTCCTCTTTTTAATAAGAACTTAAAAAATAGTGAGCAAATTATTTATTTAGATCATGCTGCAACCACTCAAAAACCAATACAAGTCTTAGAAAAAATTAATGAATATTACAAAAACTTTAATGCCAATGTCCATAGAGGGGCACATCAATTAAGTGCTAAAGCAACAGAAGAATTTGAAAATGCACGATCTTTAATTAGCAAATATATAAAAGCGAATTCAGCAAAAGAAATTATTTTCACAAGAAATGCTACTGAGGCAATCAATCTAGTAGCTAGATCATGGGGCGAATATTCATTAAAAGAAAACGATGAAATTCTCTTATCAATAATGGAGCATCATAGCAATATTGTTCCATGGCAAATGGTTGCAGCAAAAAATAAATGCAAA
The DNA here is from genome assembly GCA_003209375.1 of Prochlorococcus sp. AG-459-N19. Classification (GTDB taxonomy): domain Bacteria; phylum Cyanobacteriota; class Cyanobacteriia; order PCC-6307; family Cyanobiaceae; genus Prochlorococcus_A. Next base: position 136,961 of record QCRF01000001.1, read on the forward strand.
TTAAAGTTTATAGGTATAGATAAAGATGGGAAATTAGATCTAGACGACTTTAAATCAAAACTAACATCTAGAACTAAACTTGTTAGCCTAGTACATGTTAGTAATACTCTAGGTTGCTGTAATCCAATCAAGGAAATAACTAAATTAGCTAAACAAAAAGGTAGTTTAGTGTTAATAGATGCATGTCAAAGTTTGGCTCATCAAAAAATTGATGTAATTGATCTTAATGTAGATTTTTTAGCTGGATCAGGACATAAATTATGTGGTCCAACAGGTATTGGTTTCCTCTGGTCAAGAAAAGAAATACTTGAAAAAATTCCTCCTCTCTTTGGAGGTGGAGAAATGATTCAAGATGTTTTTGAAGAGACAAGTACTTGGGCAGAGCTACCACACAAATTTGAAGCTGGAACTCCAGCCATTGCAGAAGCAATAGGTCTTGCAGAAGCAATCAATTATATTAACAATATTGGATTGAATGAAATTCATGAATATGAAAATACTATTACTAAATATTTATTTAAAAAATTAAACCAGATAGAAAATGTTGAAATTATTGGTCCATCTCCTGAGATAGATCCAGACAGAGCATCACTTGCCACCTTCTATATACAAAACATACACTCAAACGATATTGCTGAAATTCTTGATTCAAAAGGAATTTGTATCAGAAGTGGGCATCATTGCTGTCAACCTCTTCACAGATACATAGGCATTAAATCAACGGCTAGAATTAGTATGAATTTCACAACCAATAAGGAAGAAATTGATATATTTATAGAAAAATTAAAAGATACTATTAATTTCCTAAAAATTAATTCTTAAATATTCAAAGCATTTCTTAAAAATTCGCGAGATTTTTGCATCACTACTTCTTTATTTTCAATATTTCTAAAACCATGCCCTTCATTATCAAAAAAAATAACTTCTGAATATTTATTATTCTGAATCAAAATTTCTTGAATTTTTAAAGTTTGTTCATATGAAATAACTGTATCTTTTTTGCCATGAAACAATAAGATAGGTTTTTTTATTTTTTTAATATGGTTTATCGGTGATCTATTTATATAATCATCATGGTTTTTTGCATAATTTCCTACCAAAGAATTTAAATAATCTTTTTCAAACCTATGAGTGTTGTGATGCATATCCTTCAAATCAATAACAGGATATTTACAAATTGCTGCTGTAAAAATAGACCCATATAATAAACAATTAAGGGCAGTTAACCCACCAGCACTATTCCCAAAAATTACTACTTTTTCACTATCAACTTGATTTGATTCAATTAATTCAAGAGCTAATGATTTGCAATCATAAGAATCAACAATACCCCATTTATAATCCAACCTCTCTCTATATGCTTTGCCAAATCCAGATGATCCTCCATAATTGACTTCAGCAACAAAAAATCCCTTCGAAGTCCAATATTGAACTTCAGAATTATATGATCCATCAAAAAATGAAGTTGGTCCACTATGAGCTCTAACAAAAAGCGGTGGTTTTCTAAATTTTTCAACAAGGGGCCTATATAAAAAAGAATGAGTAGATTTATCTTCAAAACCCTTAAACCAAAAAGATTCAGGTTTTGAACAATCTTTTATATGTTCAGCATTTATTACCTCAAAAACATTTGATAAAACTTCCTTTTTAAAATCAATTTCAAGTAAATTTCCAAGAAAATCAGATCCGTGACCTTTCAAAACTACTTTCTTCTCAAAAACACTAAAATCACTTATTGAGGTAAAAGGAGTAGAAAATTCTTTAAAGAATTGAAGATCTTTATATTGTTCAATTACTAAATTATTCTCTTTTTTTACTAAACAAAATAAATCTTTTATATCCCCTGAAAAAAATGTTATTCCTGAGACCCACTGAGGTACTCCATATTCAACAAAATTTCTCTCAACTCTTTTTTTAATAAAAATATTCTCAATTTTACTGGCATCTAAAAACAATAAGTTCCACCATCCAGAACTATCTTCAGAACATACTAAAAGAGTTTCACTTATCCAATAAGGTTGAAAAAAAGAAACGTTTTTTTTGGCATTAATCAGCTTATCTGAGAATTTTTTTATTTTTGTTATCTCTCCATCTAAATCAATTTGTGCAAAAAAAAGATCATTTTTCTCCCAGGGCATGTATGGTGAATCCCACTCGACCCAAGAAAGAAAGCTAACAGAAGTATTAGAAGATAATTCTCCAGCGAAATTTTTAAATTTTTTTATTAGGTAAATATCTTGCTTAGTTTTTTTTAAGTTTAAAGAAAATAAGTAATCTCTTTTATTTATTTCACAAATACCATACAAAAAATTTTTTTGAGAAATAACAAACGAAGAATCAAAATTTCCATCAATTGATTTAGATAGTTGTCTCGGTTCTTGAACTGAATCGAGATATCTTTTTTGACTTTTATAATTTGATGCTACCTCTTTAAAAATTTGAAACCATACTGCGTTGGTAATCTGATCTATCCATATCAAATAAAAATTATTTTCTAAATATATACATTTATAAGATTTACCACCATATCCATGAAAGTTATTTTTAATATTATATTTTTTACTTGTTAATTTCTGAGGAAACGCCTCTTTTTCATTAAATGGTCTTGCAAAAATAGCATTTTCATTTTGACCTTCACCAACAAGATCAATCCAAAAAATGATATCCCTAAGAGTAGTTAATTCCTTAAAAGATTTTTTTTTAGATACAGTTTGCCTAACTTTTAACTGATCATCATTACTCATTTAAAAAAACTTTAACGAATACAAATTAAAGTGCTAGTATTTTTATAGCTAAATTCTTTAGTAAAAACCTTTTTTTTAACGTGGCAAACCATTTTTCACAACTTGCAAAAAAGTCAAGAACAAATGGAAACTCAGAAAAAATTGCAAAGGAACAGCCAGGTAAGCCATCTCTAGACATTTATAAACTTGGTGATGATGTATTAAGACAAAATTCCAAAAGAATAACTAAAGTTGACGAATCGATTAGAAAACTTGCTAGAGAAATGCTTCAAAGCATGTATGCAGCTAAAGGAATAGGACTAGCTGCACCCCAAATTGGAATCAACAAAGAGCTTCTTGTCATAGACGTAAATTTTGAAGATTCAGCAGCAGAACCTTTAATATTAATCAATCCAGAAATTACAGACTTTGGAACAACCCTGAATTCATACGAAGAAGGCTGCTTGAGTATACCTGGCGTCTATTTGAATGTAGTAAGACCATCAACTATAAAATTAAAATTTAGAGATGAAATGGGACGACCACGTAAAATGAAAGCAGATGGACTTCTAGCGAGGTGTATTCAACACGAAATGGATCACTTAAATGGAATATTATTTGTAGATAGAGTTACATCCAAAGATGATTTGAACAAAGAACTTTTAAAAGAAGGGTTTAACGAAAAAGACGTTATCTCAATTAATTAATTTAATGACTGAAACAACGATATTTCAAAAAATCATTAATGAAGAAATACCCTGCGATAAGCTTTATGAAGATAAGTTTTGTATTGCGTTTAATGATATCCAAGCACAAGCTCCAGTTCATTATTTAGTGATTCCTAAAAAGCCAATAATCAGTTTATTAGAGTGTATTGAGGAAGATGCAAATTTATTAGGGCATTTACTTTTTGTTGGTAGCAATATAGCTAAATCAAAAAATTTAACTAATTGGAGAACAGTAATTAACACCGGAGCAGAATCGGGACAAACAGTTTTTCATTTACATATACATTTTTTATCTGGAAGAAAAATGAATTGGCCTCCAGGTTAAAACTCTCGAAAGAAATATTAATGGGTTATAAATAAATAAAAACAAAATGAATACTCCAGAGTCCTTAAATACAGAATCTAAAAATTTATTCAATTTAATTTTAAAAAATTGGGAAGAACTAGATGATTCACTCAAAACTAAGTTAATAAAAATTTGGAACGTTTTAACTTATAAATGGCAATTACAAATTTTATTTAATTTACCTTTTTTACTGTGGTGGGCATTAGATAAATCATTTCCAAAAGTCCATGAATTTGATGCAACAATCTTGAATTACTTGAATTTACCTGACTGGGCACTTTCATTTATTGGCTTTGGTCAATAGACTGCTAAAAGTTATAATTTATTTCATAACACCTGTCGAGTAATGAATAAAGTAGTTAATAATAAATCCAAAATACTCTACCAATTACAAAAATTAAGGAAGCTATCTCAGCCGTTTTTTCTTCCCATAGATCAATGTAATGGATTCCAATTCATATGGCTCTTGATTTCTCTTTTATTTTGTGTCGGTGGAGTAGTACTTGTTGGTCTAACAGGAATAATAAATTTTTTTGAAAGCTTTCAACCAATTTTTCTTGAAAAGTATTTCGGAGGTGTAGTAAGTACTGTCAATTCAATTTGGGCTGGGAGTTGGGGATTGCTTTTCTCTGCATTATTTCTAATTGGATCAGGAAGCTTTTTTAGCTTAAGACGTCAATTAAAAAACCGTAGATGGTTACATTGGTTATTCCTTGCGATAATTGTATTAATGCTTTTAGCTGTAAACGGAATAAACGCAGGTATTGGATTCATTGCAAGAGATTTAACAAATGCTTTAGTAGAAAAACAAGAAGATGGATTTTATCGGATATTGGGGATATATGCTTGTTGTTTCGCTGTGGCTCTACCAATAAGGGTTTCCCAAATATTTTTTACATATAAGTTAGGAATAATTTGGAGAGAATGGCTTTCAAAAAGTCTAGTCAAAGATTATATGACTAATAAAGCTTATTACCAGTTAAATCCCAATGATGAAGAACAAACCGATGTAGATAATCCCGATCAAAGAATTACAGATGATACCCGAGCTTTTACCGGGCAAAGTCTCTCTTTCACGTTAGGTATTTTTGATGCCCTACTAACATTTTCACTTAATATTCTTATTTTATGGAGTATTAGTACAACACTTACATTTTCTTTATTTGGTTACGCTGCATTTGCAACTTCTATCCTTTTAATTGCTGGAAAAAATCTTGTAAAGATTGACTTTGATCAACTCAGATATGAAGCAGATTTTCGATATGGCCTAGTACATATTAGAGATAATGCTGAATCAATAGCATTTTACTCTGGGGAGAATCCGGAGCGAAGTGAAACTGAAAGACGCTTAGGAGAAGTGGTAAGAAACTTTAATTTACTGATTATATGGAGAGTAATAATAGACGTCATGAGAAGATCCATTAATTATGCTGGAAATTTCTTTCCATATTTAATAATGGCAATCCCTTACTTTAGAGGTGATATTGATTATGGACGCTTTATTCAGGCAAGCTTTGCATTTGGAATGGTTGAAGGTTCGTTATTTTTCATTGTTAACCAAATCGAAGAACTTGCAAAATTTACTGCTGGTATTGGCAGATTAGAGGGATTCCAATCAAAAGTTGAATCCATTAGTCAAACCAACCCAACAAGCAATCAAAACGTTATTTCAGATTACCCCTCAATTCTTATTAATAATGCTGACCTTTGCCCACCAGGATCAAACAAAACAATAATTAAAAATTTAAATTTAAGCATCGACAATAATCAATCACTTTTGGTTGTAGGACCATCTGGGTGCGGAAAAACATCTTTATTAAGAATGATTAGTGGCTTATGGGAACCTGATCAAGGAGTAATTAAAAAACCAAAAATTGGGGAATTATTATTCATACCTCAAAAACCATATATGTTACTTGGTTCTTTAAGGGAACAATTATGTTATCCAACAGAAGTTAATAAATTTAGTGATGAACATCTTACTTCTGTATTACATGAAGTAAATTTAAAAACCTTAGTGGATCGGTATCCTAATCTTGATATCAAACAAGATTGGCCACGAATTCTTTCCCTAGGCGAGCAACAAAGAATGGCTTTCGCAAGACTCTTACTTAACTCTCCAAGATTTGCAGTACTTGATGAAGCAACAAGTGCTTTAGATATTAATACTGAAAAGAAACTATATAGTTTACTAAAGAAACGAGAACTTTCTCTTATTAGTGTTGGCCATAGACCTAGTTTAAAAGATTTTCACGAGAATATTTTAGAATTAAATGGACAAGGTGACTGGAAATTATTGACTTCGGATAAGTATAATTTTAAGGATTAACAAAAAAAATGAATTCTAAAGAAGAACAAACTAACTCAGAAGCCACTAATTTAGAAAATGAGAGTTTGATAGAACAGCAGAAAGATCCAAATTATATCAATGAACAAATTGAAGACGATAAAATAGATGAAAAATCTATAGAAATTAAAGATGAATATAAATTTGGATGGAGTAGTTATTCTGAAATAACAAATGGAAGATTTGCAATGATTGGCTTCCTTTCAATAATATTGATTGAATTATTTAGTAAACAATCATTTTTAAAATGGGCAGGAATCTTATAATTAATCATCAAATCTAGAACTGTTATCTCTTGGTTTCTTCTTATTTGTTCCAACGTTATATCTACTATTTTGATTTTTTGAACTTGATCTAGCTGAAGAGCTTACTCTCCTAGACTCACGTGGTTTTTTGGCTTGACTAGAATCTTTAAATGAAGCATCTTCTACTTGAGCAGTTGAAGTTTGCGGCCTAATAGGGGATCTAGCAGGTTTCTTTCTTAATGGAGAAGAATCACCAGGAGGAGACATATTATCTCGTCTAGAAACTGTACGATTCAACCTGGGTCTTGACCCTGTTTTAACTTCATCACGAGATAAATTTCTTCTCTCACCAAAGTTATTTGTTTCTGATTGTTTACTATTTCTATCTTCAGAAGTCTGTCTTCTCCTTCTTATAGGTTCGTCATTTTCAAACTGACTTATTTCCCTCGTAGATGACCTACCTCTACTTGCTGCAGCAGAGGGAATAGCTCTTGAAACATTCCTTCTACGAGATTTCCCCTCATTATAGTCTTCTTCAAATTCATCTTCTTGAGGTTTAAATCTTCTAGATGGTCTCTCAGATTCTTCAAACCTATCATAATCATCATTAAATCGGCCTCTAGAATTTCTGGGAACATCAGAAATAGGATCATCATCAAAATAAGATGACCTTCGAGCTTGATCAGTAGCAACTCCCCTCAATCGCACACTTTCATATGCGAAAAAAACTGTAGTTCCTGCTAATAAAAACTGACCAAACTGAAGGATAGGATCTAACCGCCAGCCTTGGAAAAATAAAATTCCTCCGCACAAAAGTCCAATTGCTGCGAAGAAAACATCATAATCCCTTGCCAAGGCAGGCTTAAATGACCTCAAAAAGTAAAGGCCTCCGCCACATACAGCGAGAACTATACCAACAATACTGGCCCAATTGAGACTAGCATTGACCACATTCTTTCTCCAAAAATTTATTTTTTAAAGGGTTACTAATATCCCTATATATATAGTGTACTTAAAACTTATACAAAAACTAGCGTCTTCCAGTAGAAGTACGATCAAGGGAATCTTTTTGGCTTACAAAAATCAAAAATGCAGAGGCTGGAATAACGATAAGTAAGGCAGCGGCAATAAAACTACCTATCATTCCAACTGCGGAATTATTTGCAACTTCAGCAGAAAAATCTGCAGCTAGTAATAAATTTGAGATTTGAAACACTTTTTAAATATTAAATTCTCAATTTATAATACGAATTAAATACGTTTCAATGGGTTATTTATTAAGATGAATTAAATAATTGTGATTTCCTTGCTTGTAAACTCTCTTCAAATTTTAGATATTAGTTTAGGAATTTCTCTTTCATATCTAACTATAGTTTTTCTAATAAGATTAATACTTACTTGGTACCCAAAAATTGATTTAAGTAAGGGTTTATGGTTATTAATTTCAATACCATCAAGCTCTATTCTCAATTTAACAAGAAAACTAATTCCTCCTATTGGAGGCGTTGATGTTGGACCCGTAATTTGGATCGGAGTTATTAGCTTTTTAAGAGAAATTTTGGTCGGTCAGCAAGGGCTTATAAAACTTGCATTGCATACAAATATTTCATAAAAATAATTTAATTATTTCTCAATAATTTGGCAATAATTCTTCTTCTACATATTTTGTGTGTATCTTACCCTGCTTAAATTTAGATTTATTCAGTAAGGTTAGATGAAAGTTAATCGTTGTAGGAATACCAGTTACTGCACATTCATTTAAAGCCCTGTTCATACGTTTAATTGCAGTATTACGATCTTTTCCCCAGACTATTAATTTACCAATTAATGAGTCATAGAAAGGAGGTATTTCATAGCCTGTATAAACATGACTATCCACCCTTACACCAGGACCACCAGGAGGAAGCCAACCAGTTATTTTTCCAGGTGAAGGTCGGAAATTGTGTGAAGGATCTTCAGCATTGATTCTACATTCAATGGCATGACCGTTTAAATGGATATCATCCTGATTAAATTCCAAATTTGCTCCGCTTGCGATTTTAATTTGCTCAGCTATCAAATCAACTCCTGTAACCATTTCAGTAACAGGATGTTCAACTTGAATCCTAGTATTCATCTCCATAAAATAAAAATTATCATCATCATCAACTAAGAATTCAACTGTCCCCGCTCCTTCGTAGCCGATACTTTTTGCAGCAGCAATAGCTGCGTTCCCCATTTTTTTTCTTAGCTCAGTGTTAATTGCAGGACTAGGAGACTCTTCTAGCAACTTCTGATGTCTTCTTTGAACTGAACAATCTCGCTCTCCTAAATGAACAACATTACCCGACCTATCAGCCAAAATTTGAATTTCTACATGTCTTGGCTTCTTTATAAATTTCTCCATATATAAACCATCATTACCAAAAGCTGCTTCGGCTTCGCCTTGGGCAGCTTTAAACATTTTTTCGAGATTATCAGAGTTTTCAACCAACCTCATTCCTCTTCCACCTCCTCCGGCAGTGGCTTTAATAATTACCGGATAGCCTATATCATCTGCCAATTTATAAGCCGCATCAATATTTGATAACAAGCCTTTACTACCAGGTACTGTTGGAACTCCAACTGCTTCCATAGTTTTTTTAGCTGTAGATTTATCTCCCATAGATCTAATAGCTTTAGGTGATGGGCCAATAAAAACTATGCCGTGATCGTTACACATCTCTGCAAATTTATCATTTTCCGCAAGAAATCCATAACCAGGATGAATAGCATCAACTCCTCTCGACGTGGCAGCAGCAAGTATATTTGGAATATTTAAATAACTCTTATTACTTAATGAATCTCCAACACAAACCGCCTCATCAGCAAGCTGTACATGCAATGCTTTTTTATCTACAGTGCTAAAAACTGCAACGGTTGCAATACCTAGTTCTCTACAACTTCTGACAATTCGTAAAGCTATTTCTCCACGATTAGCAATTAAAACTTTTTCAACCATTATGAAAATAAAATTGAAGAAATGAAATGACTTAAAATAAAAAATTATTTGCCAAAGTACTCAACAAAAATTTTTAGTGATCAGAGGACATTTTTACAATACAACCTAAAACGTTATATATGTATAAATATTTGTTTTATGCAATAGAAAAATTATTCACCATATTCGAAAAAACTCTTTTCGAACTACATGCTTATTTCAGACAATAATGTATGATATTTTAAAGGTTTAGGCATTATCCAGTTGCTGAAAACCCTTTGCGGACGTGGCGGAATTGGTAGACGCGCACGTCTAAGGAGCGTGTGGCTTCGGCCTTGCGAGTTCAAGTCTCGCCGTCCGCATTAAATGTATTCTGGTTTAACTGCAATGAAAAAAAAATCAGTTGCAGTAGTTATAATTTCCAATGGTCCTGGAGAATTAGCTACATGGGTAAATCCTGTAGTAAATGAGCTTAACAAAATAAATAAATCACTATGTAATGACGATAAACAAGATTTGACTCTTAGGTTAGTCCTTGTTCCTTGCCCAAACGCCACTGGTAAAGAATTTTCCGTTGCAAATTCATGGAATAAATTCGAATTAATAACAAAATCCAAAAGTTTTTGGAAATTATTAATAAATCCACATTCTTTTTCTGATTGGCCAAAAAAAGGGGTGGTTATTTTCCTTGGTGGGGATCAATTGTGGAGCATTTTATTAGCTAAAAGATTAGGTTATTTAAATATCACATATGCTGAATGGGTTTCGCGATGGCCTAAATGGACCGACGAAATTGCTGCCATGAATTTAAAAGTAAAAGAGTTAATACCTAAAAGATATAAATATAAATGCAAAGTCATTGGCGATTTGATAGCAGATATCGAACTTAATAGCGAAATATCAATAAGTAATAAAGAGAAACACTACATTGCATTATTGCCTGGTTCTAAGAAAGCAAAGCTTTCTGTTGGAATTCCTTTCTTCTTAGAAGTTGCAGATCATATCGCTGAAGAAAATCAAAATATAAATTTTATAATTCCCATTGCACCAACTACTGATAAGAGTGAATATTTATTTTTTCAAAGCAACAAAAATCCAATTGCTAAATATTACTCATCAAAAATCAAAACAATTAAAAACTTCAAATCCTCTCATTTTGATTATGTAATTGAAACATCAAAAAATACAAAAATTTATCTAATCAAAAAACATCCTTGCTATGAAATATTAAAGGAATGTGATCTTGCAATTACAACTGTAGGAGCAAATACTGCAGAATTAGCAGCAATTAGTCTTCCAATGTTAGTTGTTCTGCCAACTCAACATTTAAATATGATGAATGCTTGGGATGGTATTTTTGGAATAATTGGAAAAATTTCCTTCATAAATACATTCCTAACCTTGTTAATAAAAAAATTATATTTTAAAAAAAAGAAGTTTTTTGCTTGGCCAAATATTAAAGCTAAAAGAATGATTGTCCCTGAAAGGATAGGTAATATTTCGCCAATAAAAATTGCAAGAGAAGTATTATTTCTTATTAAAAATAGAGATCAATTAAAAAGTATTAGGGATAATCTACACAAAGAAAGAGGCGATAAAGGTGCTGCAAAAAAACTTGCTTCTATTATTATTAATTCAATAAAAAAACTTTAACAATTACCAAGGATCATCAATTTCAAACTTTTCTGATTTTTTATTATCTTGAACTAGATTTTTTTCATCTAGTGGTTCAATATCTAAAGTTTCAGTTGCATTTTGGATTGGTCTTTTCGAAACTAAATTAGTAGTTGATTGATTCTTTTGCTTAAAATCAATATTGTTTTTTTCATTTATTTGATTAAGACTATTTTGATTCTCGATCTGATCAGAATCATCATTATCCATGTATAGTTTTTTTCTGTTATTTATTTCCTCTGCTGAACCATTTATTTCAACATATTCAAATTCATCTTCATAATCATCTTCATAATTATCCTCTTCAACAACTTCTTCATATTCTTCGACAAAATTATTTTGCTGCTCTAATTCAGAGCCCGAAAGTAACTGATTCTCAACAGGTACAAGATTTGCTGAGTATCCATTTACTTCCCTTTCATCCCATGAAGAACCCCCGACTCCAAGTTTCTCAAGTAGTCCACTACTTAATTGCTTCAATTTCTCTTCCGCACCTTCATAAACAATAATCCTATCGGTTCCACTACTTACAATTTCATCAACAGGTATTTCCCAAGTACTTAAAACTCCCTCACCTAAAAGCGGAACACCAACAGCACCCATAACGAGAGATATCAAATCCCCAGTCTCAATATCAAAAGAAAAGCCAAGAACTCTTCCTAAAAGTTGTCCAGATTCTGTAATCACTTGACAATTAATTACCTTCGCATATCTTTCTGGTGAAAAACTCTCACTCAAAGAATCTAGGGAGTCAACTAATATGACATCTCCAACTTGCTTTATACTTTCTAAAGGCATCCATTTTGGCAAACCTGGTAAAAATCTTGTAAGTGGATTATCTCTTAGTCCCAAAGCGACCACCTCTCTCCTATCAATATCAACAACAACTTCACCAACTACGCCTAGCCGCCTCCCAGTATCAGTAGTTATCACTTGTGTTCCCATTAATTCTGACCTTAACCATAAACGTTCGCTAGGAACCGAATTAGAGAGATTCTTATTAGCAGATGTGTTAGACAAACTCATAAATTTCTTTTTATCATTCTGACGTATAAATTTAAAAAAGTGAGTTTATGCAGCATTTGGTAACCCAAGAACTTGAGTATTAGCACCTCTTGCTTGCGCGACCCCAATTGTTCGTTCAGACGCACTAATCATAGGCCTTCTATGACTTACGACTATAAATTGAGCATTTAATGACTGAATTGATATTAGTTTTGACAACCTTTCAACATTAATACCATCTAAAAAACTATCAACCTCATCTAATGCATAAAAAGGTGAAGGTTTATACTTTTGCAAAGCAAATAAAAAACTTAAAGCCGTTAACGATTTTTCACCACCTGACATAGAAGCTAATCTTCTGACATTTTTTCCCTTAGGATGAGCCACTAAAGTTAATCCTCCTTCTAAAGGAGAATTTGGATTTTCAAGTTGAAGAAATCCATCTCCATCAGATAAATTTGCAAAAATTTCTCTGAAATTTCTATCAACTTCTGTAAATGCTTGCATAAAAGCCTCCTGACGCATCGTAGATACAGTTTCTATTCTCAGCAATAATTCAGATCTTTCATTAGAAAGAATTTCTAATTTTTCTCGCAACCCATTTAATCTCTCAATTAATTCATCTAGTTCATCAAGAGCCAACATATTAACAGGTTCTAAGCTTTGTAGTTTTGTATTTATGATCGAAATTTCTGATTGCAAAGATTCAAGACTCTTCCCTTCATATTCTCCAAACTCCGGGGAAGGATTAGGTAGATCTTTTTTATAATTTTCTAATTTTATTTTCTCGCTCCTCATCTCTTCTTTAAGAGAATGCATATCCCTTTCGAGATATTCAAGCTTCATCAGATAATTATTATAATCTTGCCTTTTATTTGAAATTGAAGAGTTTAATTCATCTCTTTTCCTTCTCAATAATCCTAAATCCTTCTCTAGGGAATTTTTTTGATTATCGAGATTTAAAAGCTCTTTTTTAAATTCATCTCTTTTTTCTATCCATTCACTATGAGCAATTGCTAGTTGTTTAATAGATTCCTGCAAGTTTTTTTCTTGTAGTAAAATAATTTTTAATGAATTATTGATGCGCTCTTTATTTAAAGCAAATTGATTCTTTTTATCTATTAATGTGTCTCTCTCCTTAATAAGTAATTCAAGTTTTTCATCAAGATTATTTAAGTCATTATTAAAAGCTATTAATGATGATTTTTGATTTTTTTCATAATTTGCTTTTTGAATAGTTTGTAATTGATCAGACTTCTCATGATAAGGCTTCAATTCATTTTTTAAATGATCTAACTCGTTAACTAATAAATTATTAGCAGTATCAAGTTTATTTAATCTCGATTTACAATCCTCAATTCTTTGCGAAACAGCCTTAAGAGAATCTTGATTTACTTCAATTTCTTTATTAAATGAGGCACAATCCTCAATTATTCGACTGCGGTTAGAATTTAATTTACTAAGTCTATTATTTTTTATTATCAAATCATTATTTGACTCTTTTAAAGCTTCTTCGATAACTAATAATCTTTCTTTTATAGGACTGGAATCATCAATATCATTGTTAATTCCAAATCTATAAGCCAAATCTTTATTTAACCTACTGCCACCTGTAATAGCACCACTTGCTTCTAATAATTCACCATTTAAGGTCACCAACCTATTTTTTTGTGTAGATAACCTAGCAGAGGATAAGTCTGAAAAAACCAAAGTATCTCCAAAAACATATCGAAAAACATCTGAATATACTTCATCAAAAGTAATTAGATTAATAGCTTTATCAATAAATCCATTCTCCCTTTTATTTGCAAATCTTGAAATTGCATAATTCTTTTTTTGACTTTTAATTCTATTTAAAGGTAAAAAAGTTAATCTTCCTGCTTTCTTCTTTTTAAGAATTTCAATTGCTTTAGCAGCAATATGATCATTATCAACAACAATTTGTCCTAATCTATTTCCAGCTGCAATTTCTAATGCATATCTATTTTTCTCACTTACATCTCCAAGTTGAGCTACATAACCATGTATACCCTCTAACCCTGCTTCTAATAGAATTCTGAGAGCATATGAACCTCTTGATTCATTTAAAGCTTCCTTCCTGCTTTCGAATCTAGATAAATCCTTTTCAAGCCTTAATTGCTCGTTATTTAGCCTTGAATTAGTTTTAATTAATAAATCAATTTCATTTTTTAAAGAATTAATTTCTGCGCTATTACTTGCCAAGTTTTTGTTTTTTGTATCGGATGTCTCTTTTTTTATTTGATTTCCTTCAAAAAGTTTCTGCTTTTCTAATTCTAAAGTATCGATCTGAGACAATATCTCATCTTTTTGAAAATTATTTTGAATATTTTCTTCTTCAATTTTCCTTTTTTTTATTTCCAATGGATTAATTTGATTTTTTATACTTTCAAGCTCAGCATTTAATTTGATACTTTGTTTTGAGAATTCTCCAGATTCTCCAGCCGCATCAGAAAGTTTTTTTCTAGATAGTTTGTGTTTTAAGGTGAGATCATCAATTTGCAAGTTCAATTGATTTAAAAAATTATCATCGAAATTTTCTTGTCTCACCTTTTCTGACTCAATCTTCCTCTTAGAAATTGCAATTTCATCTCTCTGCTTTTGTAATTTAATACCTTCTTCTTTATTCAAAACTGATATCCTATCAAGTTCTCTTAAGCTGGAATTAATACTTCCAATATCCGAATTAACTTTTATCAATTTATCCTCTCCTTTCTCTTTAAGCTCATTAACCAGGATTTTTAAAGCATCTTCTAAGACTGATATATCTTTATCAATAGATTCTTTTTGTTCATTAAATAATATTTTGCTTTTTTCAATTTCACCTTCTTTTTTTTCTATAGATTCAACATGTTTAACTTGTTTATCAAAAATAAGAACTTTCTCTAATTCCATTATTTGAAGTAGTTTTGTCTTTAATTCTTTATATCGCTTAGCTTTTTCACATTCTTTTTCAAGCTTATTTTTACTAGATTGCAATTCATTTTCTAAAATTTCACATTTTTCTTGTCTCTCGAAAACGTCATTTAATTTTGCATTAGTTTGTTCTATTCTTGTATCAAAAAGTGCGACTCCTGCTAATTCATCAATAAGATTTCTCCTCTCCTTATTATTCATTGATACTATTCTTGTTACATCACCCTGCATAACAACATTGCTACCCTCAGGATCGACACTAATATCTCTTAATAATCTCTGTATTTGTTGCAAGGTACATTGTTTTCCATCAGAAGTATAAGTAGAAGCATAAGAACCACCTGGCATAAGCCTTAATTTTCTAGAAACAACCCATTCTTTTTGACCTTTATTAAGGGCAATTTCTTCTTCTTCTAGTTCCAACGGGGGAAGATCCTCTCTGGGAGACCAATCTTGAATATTAAATTTTACCGATACAGATGTTTCTGATGACTTGCCCTCTTTAACTTTGGAGTTATTTATTAGATCTGGTAATCTTTCTGCCCTCATCCCTCTACTATTAGCTAGACCTAAACAGAATAAAATGCCATCTAAAATATTACTTTTCCCAGAACCGTTAGGACCCGTAACCACTGTAAAACCTTCTTCAAGAGGAATTTTTACACTTCCCCCAAAAGATTTAAAATTTTCAAACTCGACCTGATTGATATGTACCAATCTCAAGTCTCAATAGCTAAATAAGAATAACTAATTTGCAAAAATTCACAATAGAAATATTACGTTTATTTATAAATGAATATTAATAATTTTTGCTCAATCTACAAGAATTACCCGAAATTTCAAACAAACCACGAAGAAGTTCACCATCCAAAATGAATCGACAATATTCAGAGTCCAATTTATCAGAAACATTTTTAAATATTCCATGATCAATTCTTTTTACAAAGCCTCTATTTCCAGAAAGTTCATATTCTTTCCTAGATAGCCATACAAGTCTATGATTTGGCTGCTTAAAAATTTCTATAGAGGCTTGATTTAATAAAGGTATTTTAAAAAATTTCCAAGTTAAACAATCTTTTCCATTTTCAACAAGCAAATCAAAATGAATATTCAAAGAGTTAGAAGAATAAACTTTATGTTCAAGCAAAGCCCATTTATTCATTATCTAGTTGAAAATCAAATCGATTCTATTTTCAAAACAAAGTTGAGATAAAGATATCTTTCTTAAAGATGGTTCTTGTTCTTTAATTACTTGTATCAGGAACAAATCTTAAAGCAATGAATAGCAAACTTCCAGCTCCAGCGATAGCTGCAGCTACTAATCCAATATCTGTAGGGATTGTGCGAGATGCAAAAATTAATGATGCAAATGTAATATCCATGATGAAATTTAAACTCATTTAATAAATTCAGTAATAGCTTAACAAAACCTTCTTACAGAACAGAGTAGATAAATAAAATGTAAATAAACTTTTATATGTTTTTATTCTGTATAAATTGCACAATTCTTTAGATAAGGGTTTCAAATTAAGAAAATAGGGTCTAATCTTAAAATAATTAAGTTTAAATAATGGAGACTTACCATCCTCCCAAAGAACTAGAAGAAAAAGAAGATAACTCTGAACTTCATGAACAAGAAGTTATCTCGGAAAAATGGTTACGTGAAAAAATTGACAGCTTAATCCCTTTAATAAAAGAAAAATGGCCTACCATTGCACAACAAACCCTTGAAGCCACAAAAGGGAGTATTGATGATTTAGTTGAAGTAATATCGAGCCATAGTGGAACCTCAGCAATTGGCATAAAAAGCCAACTATTTGAAATCATTGATACGATACGAGAAAATAATTGGGAGATATCAGAAAAAATTGAACCTATCGAAAGTCAATTAGAAGAGTTATTAGAAGAACTTAACAATACTCTTAGACCAAAAATAGAAAGTCCAATAAGAAAAAAACCACTATTATCTATTGCTATTGCAGCTGGTATTGGTTTCCTTGTAGGAACTCTCTTAAACAATGGCAGAAAATAAAATGGAGAAATCAAAAAATAAAAACTTTGCAAATACTGCTTCAAGAATTTCAGCCATCGCAAGTTCAGTGATGGATTTACATGTAAGAATAGCTCTTCAAGAAGTAGATAGAGAAAAAAGAAGATTAATTAGTGGTGGAATATTTTTGGCAATTGGAAGCACACTACTATTATTAGTTCTAATTTGCATCCATGTTATTTTTTATCTTTTTCTAAAAAAATATAATAGCTGGAATATTGAATATAATTTATTACTCATAATATTTATCGATTTATTTCTTGCAGGCTTAAGTTTGAAGCTTGGAGGAAAATTAGCCAAAGGACCTTATCTTCCTCAAACATTTGAGGGTTTAGGCAAGACAACAAAAGCCGTTTTTGGCAAAAAATAAATTACCTTATTAAATACTTTATCCATCTACAATCTATTCCTCCATTACTAACAGGGATTTTCAATGAAGATTTCATTTTCAAATATTTTGTTAGTTTTGGATTTCCACTTAGCAGCCAAAATTCCCAACCTGAAAAATTATTCTTTAGGAAGATTCCAATTTGTTCATATAAACAAATCAATTCATTTTCATCGCCTAATTTTTTGCCATATGGAGGATTACACAGAATGATCCCAGGTGAACATTTTAATTGGAGTTCTAAACAATCATTATTTATAAGTTCAATATAATTTTCGAGTCCAGCCAATGATATATTAACTTTCGCCTGTTCAAAAACCTTTTTATTAATTTCACAGCCTATTATTGGTGGTAATTTTTCAAAATTAATAATTTTATTTTTTGCCTTATTTTTTTCATCAAGATAAATATCCCTCCTAAAGTCCAACCAATTCTCAAAAAGATATACTTGATCAACATTTATAGGAACTTCAAGAAATTGGTTAACCGCTTCAACTAAAAAAGTTCCTGAGCCGCACATAAAATCAATTAAAGGAACTTTGCCATTCCATTGAGTCATATTTATCAATCCAGAAGCTAAGTTTTCCTTTAATGGGGCATTTCCAACTGCGGGTCTGTAACCTCTTTTGTGTAAGCTTTCCAAACTGCTTTGAAGACTGATAATTGCTTTATTATTATTTAAATGAAGATGAATTATAAAATCAGGATTTTCTAAGGAAATATTTGATCTTTTATTCCAAACTCTCTTTTGCAAATCAGTTATAGAATTTTTAACTTCAAGAGCAGTAAAATGTGTATGACTTAAGGAAGATGTTCTCCCAGTTACTTGCACATTAAACGTTTTTTCATAGTGCAACCAACTTAACCAATCAAATGAATCTCTAACCCCTTCATATAAAGATTGCTTGTCATAACAGTTAAAACTGGCAATTTCTCTATAAAAACGAAAAGCTAATCTGGAATAAAAATGAACTCTATAAAAAGTTTCAAAATCACATTCAAAATTAATAAATCTTTTATAAGTATTAATATTAAAGCCACCTAAATTTGAAATTTCTTTAGCTAAATATTTCTCTACTCCCTCTGGAGCTGATGCCACTACATTCATATACAATAAAAACTTAAAAAAAACTATTCAATACTCATTTTGCCTGTCAGAATATAAATGTCCAATTGGACTAGGTGATCTCAACCGATGTTTCGGACAGCGGTTCGATTCCGCTCAACTCCACTATTTGGGGTTGTAATGGTTTCGACGGGGCATAAGGAAGGTGACTGAAGCCTGCTCGGTTAGAGCAAAAACACAAATGCTAACAAAATAGTTAGTTTCTCCCGTCAAACAGCACCAGTTGCTGCTTGATTCTTAAGGAGATGGGGTCATATCAGCCTTATCAACCAAATGATGCGCGGAGTCTGGAAGGACTCCACTTTTTTTTAAATAAATAAAAAGTTGTAGTAGATAATTTATTAGTATGTATATATTGCTGCAGTTGTATGTATTAAAAAAAAAATTTTAAATTTTATGAGTATAAATACTGAGAAGATTGATTGTAAATTAATTTATCTTATTAGAAACCCAAATCCTGCACAATGGAACCTAATAAAAACCTAAATGACTTGATAATAAATCTTAAACCTAAAGTTATTAGATTCACTGGCGAAAAATTTCCCACTGAACTATGGAATAATAGTTGTCAAATAAAAAAAAATAAAAAGATATCTAGCTAAAAATTTAATTAAATACTTGAAAAAGGATTTTTAGGCATTTTTTTTGAACAATTTTTTGAAAATTCTTGAAGTACTTTAAATTCATTTTTATTTAAATTCCACTTGAATACATTCGATACATCAATAACTTGAGATTTTTTTCGCATTCCAACGAGTGGAATAACTCCTTGATAACAACACCAATTAATTGCTACTTGTGCTTGGGAAACTGATCTTTGATTTGCAATTCTTTTTAAACACCTACGCAATTCATATGTTGGTTTTTTATAGACTTCAAATAATGTATTACGAATAAAACTTTTTTCTTTATTTTCCTCTTTATCTGGATCGATACAAAGTATTCCAAAGGACAAAGGACTATAAGCAAAGAAATCAATATTATTTTCTTCACAAATTTTTTTTACCTGATATTGTTTTTCTAAATCAGGAGCAAGCAAAGAAAACTGTATCTGAACACTCTTTAAGCTCTGATCTCTTTTTGCCAAGAAATTAATTAATTTCATCAGTCTTTTAGGGCCTATATTTGATAAGCCTATTTGAAAATTAAAGCCTTCATCTTTTAAATCGCAAAGATTATTCAATAGACCTAATTCCTGCCAAGGATTGTATTTTGCAGTTGACCAATGTAATTGAACTACATCTAATTTGTTATTAAGTCTTTCTAAACTTTTCAAAAAAGGTTTATTAAAACCTTTGTTACCTATTCTCCAGGGATAAGGTGCAAGTTTGGTTGCTACTTGAATTCTTTTTTTCTTTGCTGAAGGAGTATTTAGTAAAAATTTGCCTATCAACAATTCACTTCTACCCTGAAGATCTCCAGTACCGTAAGAATCTGCAGTATCAATTAAATCGAAACCTCTCCGTAAAGCTTCATTATATGTCTCATGTAAATCATGGTCATCTGTAGATTGATAATTCCAAAAAAGCTTATTCCCCCAAGACCACGTACCTAATCCAATTCTTTTCTTCACTAGCCAATTTTAATAAGGAACTTTATAAGGTTATCTAAAAATATTAACTTCTTTAAAATATTTCAAAGAATAAGTTTTAGATCATTAAAAATCAATTTCTCTTGACATTAAGAAATTATTCCCCAAAGTAAGAGAAATAAAAATAAAACATTGTTCATTACCGTTTGCGGACAAAAAGGGGGTGTGGCCAAGACCTGCACAAGTATTCACCTTGCTAGTGTTTGGCATTCTGAAGGTAAAAAAGTTTGTATAGTCGATGCCGACAAGAATAGATCTGCTTTAGCATACGCATCAAGAGGCAATCTTCCATTTCCAGTTTTCCCTGTCAGTTCAGCTGCTAAATCATCAAGATCATCAGAAATTGTAATAACTGATGGCCAAGCTAGCAGTGATCAAGAAGAACTTAAACACCTAGCCTATGGTTCAGATTTAGTTATCTTACCTACAACTGCAAAAGCTAGGTCAGTAGAATTAACTGTTGAACTAGCTAATTTATTAAGCAACTTAAAAGTTAACCATGCAGTAGTAATAGTAAAAGTTGATTTTAGACAGCAAAAAGCAGCGCATCAAGCCAAAGCAGCTCTAGAAAATTTTGGTTTACATGTTTTTGATACATTTATACCCTTACTTTCAGCGTTTGATAAAGCAGAAGCCTCGGGCAATGCTGTATTTGAAGCTGTAGACGATTTAGGTAGATCAGATCCTCGTCGTATGACGGGCTGGTCTGCTTATTGTTCAATTGCCTCACAAATTCCATGCCTGATTTCGAAGCCCTCATCCGACACCAACAACTTAAACAGCCAACAACCAATCAGCGCTTAAAAGTAGTTGATTCTCCTAATTTTGAAGAAGGAAAAAACGAAGAAGCAATAATTAGAAAATCTGGATTATTAGTGAATTTTTTTGGAGGTTTTATAGGCTCTGTAATTGGAACTTTAACGATACTGTTTCTTTATATGAATGAATATCTACCATTAGATTTACTAAAACTCAAGTAGTATATTCGCTATTTATTTCAACATACTTTTTAGAAAGATCGCACCCCCAAGCTGTGCCTTTCGATTCGCCAGAATTTAGATTAATCATAATTTTTACAATATCATCTACTAAATATCTACCTTTCATTCTGGACTTAATATAGTCTGTGACTTTTTGTGAATCATATTTATTTAACTTGCCATTTTCCAAAATCTGAGCGTTTCCTATATACAAGTCAACATCATTTAAGTTGAATTTAACTCCTGAATTACCTGCAGCAGAGATGATTCGTCCCCAATTCGGATCACAACCATGTATCGCTGTTTTTACCAAGGCAGAATTACAAATAGATTTTGCGAGCATAATTGCATCATCTGTATTTTTTGCTCCTTGAACCAAAACTTCTAATAAACAATTTGCTCCCTCTCCATCCCTTGCAATATTTTTTGCCAAGTTCTGACATACAATATCAATCCCTTTTTGGATAATTGGAAAAAATCTTTTTTCAATTTTCTCTCCTGCATTTATTCCAACAAAAGAATCATTTGTGCTTGTCTCTCCATCAACTGATATTGCATTAAAAGATTTTTTAACCGCAATAGCAATCATTTTGTCCCATTCTTCTTTTTGAATACCCGCATCACAGGTTAGAAAAGCAAGCATTGTAGCCATGTTGGGGTAAATCATTCCTGAACCTTTTGCAAATCCTGCTATTTTTATTTTCCTACCATGAATAATCGTCTCTATTGACACTTTTTTTAAAGTCAAATCAGTGGTTAAAATTGCTTCTGCTGCATTTTGAAAATTATTACCCTTTAAATCACTAACTAAATTCGGTAAATTTTTTACTAAATCATTTATTTGTATTGGAACACCAATTACACCAGTTGAGCACATTAAAACTTCTTCTTCTTTTATTCCTAAAAGTTCCGCAATCTTTCCTGTAGCTATTTGAAAATGTTGAATGCCAAGATTTCCTGTACATGCATTTGCTTGACCAGAATTAATTAGTATTGCTCTTACAAAACCTGAAGTTGTTTTAATTCTTTCCTCACAAATATCTACACAAGAAGCGCGAACTATTGATTGGGTAAACATCCCACTAAAAACACTTCCTACTGGAGCGAGTATTAGTGCTAAATCTTTTTTATTAGAAGCTTTTAAACCAGCAGATATACCAGCAAAAAGAAACCCATTGGGTGTTACGTTACTGTCATCAACAAACGACCACTTGGAATCTAACTGGCTCAAACTTTTTGGTATTTTAATTCATACTAACTACTCTTTAATACTAAAGAAACTAAGTAATTAGATTATTATTAATTATATGGATTTTCTTCAAAAATCAAAAAACAACCAAAGAAGAATTGGTTTAACAGGAGGCATTGCAAGTGGGAAGACAACCATAACTAATTACATTAGAAAACATAAAAACATACCAATATTAGATGCAGATCATTTTTCAAGAGAATTAATCAAACCAAACACATATGGATATAAGAAAATCTTAGATTATTTTGGAAATAAAATTATTGATAATAAGAGCAATTCAGAAAGGGAAATAAACAGAAAACTTTTAAGGAACATTATTTTTAAACATTCTGCAACCAAGGAATGGATTGAAAAACTGCTTCATCCCTTAATTAAAGAAAGAATGATAGAAGAATGCAGTCAATACAGCAATAATCAAACTATAGTATTTGTTATTCCATTATTGTTTGAAGCAAAATTTGAAGATATTTGCACTGAAATATGGTTAGTTAAATGTCCTAAAGAACTTCAAAAAAACAGACTTATCACAAGAGATAAAATTAGCGAAAAAGAAGCAGATGAATTGATAAATTTTCAATTAAGTTTTGAAGAAAAAAGAAAATTTTCAGATATTATTTTGGATAATTCTGATGATCAAAATAAATGGATCAATACGATAAAAGAGCTTCTTTAAGCTTTAGCTATTTAATTTTTCCATAAGAAGTTTATTTGCAAGTTTTGGGTCCGCTTTACCTTTTGTTCTTTTCATAAGTTGACCAACAAAAAAACCAAGTAACTTAGTTTTGCCATTTTTAAATGCTTGAACTTCATTTGGATGTTCATTTATAAGTTCATCAATTATTGGTAAAATACTTGATGAATCAGATATCATTGCCAACCCTTTTTCTTCAACTAATTTTTTCGGAGAAATATTTTTTTGAATAAGTTCAGGTAAAATTTCTTTTGCAATTTTTCCACTAATTATATTTTTTGAAATCATACTAATCATTTCAGCAAGATTTTCAGGACTAAGCTTTAATTCACTAAAACTAAGTTTGTTTGATTTTAAATAGCCCACAATATCACTTGTTACCCAATTTGAAGCTAGTTTGGCCTCGGCACCATTTGCTACTGTTTCTTCAAAAAAGTTTGCCATGCTTATTTCATCAGAAATTACCCTTGCATCATATGCAGACAACCCAAATTGACTTACATATTTATTTCTTTTCTTTGAAGGTAATTCTGGCAGTTCTTTAAACCATATTTCTTGTTGGGCTTTTGTTATTTCAATTGGACCTAAGTCAGGATCAGGAAAATATCTATAGTCACTGCTACCTTCTTTTAGTCTCATACTTTTAGTTAATTGCTTAGCTTCATCCCATAACCTTGTTTCTTGGAAAATTTTTCCTCCATTTTCATAAACTTCTATTTGTCTGGCTATTTCATAATCACAAGCCTTTTGAATTGCAGAAAATGAATTCATATTTTTTATTTCCACTTTGGTACCAAAAGGAGCATTAGGTCCTTTTCTAACTGAAATATTGACATCACAGCGTAATGAACCCTCTTGCATATTTCCGTCTGATACACCTAGATATCTAACCGTTCTTCTAATCTCTGAAGCATACTCAGATGCCTCTTTACCTGATCTAATATCTGGTTTACTTACAATCTCACAAAGTGCTATTCCGGCACGATTGTAATCAACTAAAGAATACTTAGAGCCAGCTAATCTATCACTTCCGGAATGGACTAGTTTTCCGGCGTCTTCTTCCATATGTAGCCTTTCTATACCAATTTTTTTGATATATGGTTCTTTGTCCTTTTCAATTATTTCAACCTCTAACCAGCCGTTTTCAGCTAGTGGTTCATCAAATTGTGAAATTTGATAATTTTTAGGCAGATCAGGATAAAAATATTGTTTTCTATCAAATTTACAATGTTCTGCAACATTTAAATTTAATGCTAACGAAGTTTTTACAGCATACTCAAGCACAGTCTCATTTAAAACTGGAAGAGTTCCTGGCAACCCACAAACTACAGGATCTATATGCGTATTAGGTGCATCACCAAAAGCTGTTGACGCAGATGTGAATATTTTACTTTTCGTATTAAGCTGTACATGAGTTTCTAAACCAATCACAGCTTCCCAAGATTCCAAATTGTTCATTATCAAAAGTCTCTTTATTAATATTATTGGATATAAAGGAAAAGAGGACCAAAACACAAATAAAAATATTAATTTTTAAATGGCACAAGAAACCAAAAATTCAATACTAATCATTGGCGGTGGGCTTTTAGGTTTATCTATTGCCTATGAATTTTCTAAAAATAACTTCAAAGTTTTAGTTTTAAGCAAAAACAGAAATGAATCGGCTGGATTTGTTGCTGCAGGGATGTTAGCTACTCATGCCGAAGGGCTCGAAGATGAATTACTAAAATTTGGCCAAGAAAGTCAAAATATAATTCCAAAGTGGATAAAAAGTATTGAACAAGATAGTAATATTAAATGCGGTTTAAAAAAATGTGGCATAGTAGTTCCTTTTCAAAAAAAAGAAGATCTTGAAGAGTTTCCCACTTATGAATATGGAAAATATTTAAATCACAAAGATCTTCAAACAGAAATTAGTGGAATGAATTCTATTTGGAAACATGGTTTACTTTTTGAACAAGATGGTCAAATAGATAACCGAAGAAGACTGATGCGTGCGCTTGAGAGAGCATGCTCTTTGCATGGAGTCGAATTTCAAGAAGGATCAGAAGTAAAGGATTTGACATTCGAAAAAAACAAAATTACAGGTGCAACAGTTTTATGTGCCACTGGGGAAATAAAAACAATTAACTGCGAAAAAGCAATTATATGCAGCGGTGCTTGGAGTAAAAGAATTTTTAATAAGATTCCAGTCTTTCCTGTAAAGGGACAAATGCTATCAATACAAGGGCCAACAAATTTTTTGAAAAGAGTTATTTTTGGTCCAAAAACTTATCTAGTTCCCCGTGATGATGGACTCATTATAGTTGGAGCGACAGTTGAAAAAGATTCAAAATTTAATCAGGGTAATACTCCTAATGGAATAAAACAATTGCAAGAAGGCATTCGCTCCTTATTGCCAGAAGCTATTAATTGGCCGCAAATGGAACATTGGTGGGGTTTTAGACCTTGCACACCAGATCTAAAACCAATAATTGGAAAAACAAAAATTGAAAATCTTTTTATAGCTACTGGACATTACAGAAATGGGGTTTTATTTTCTGCAATAACAAGTGATCTTCTTTTGAAAATAGTTAAAAATAAAAACCTCACAGAAATAGAAAAAAGCTTTTTAGAAAAATTTAGTTTAGATAGATTTGCGATTTAAATTTTAATTTTCAGATCGCCATTTCGAATCAGAAGTGTCCCACTCACATAATTCCTCTTCGTTAAACCATAGATTAATTTCAAATTTTGCTGTATCTTCTCCATCAGAACCATGAATAATATTCCTCCCAATATCAATAGCTAAATCACCTCTAATTGTTCCAGGCTCTGCTTCCAGAGGTTTTGTTGCACCTATTAGTTTTCTAGCACTCAAAATAACTCCTTCGCCTTCCCACACCATTGCTACAACAGGCCCACTTGAAATAAAGTCTACTAAATCACGAAAAAAGGGTCTTTCTCTATGTACTCCATAATGATTTTGAGCAAGTTCTTTTGAAGGAATTAATTGCTTTAATCCAACCAATTTAAATCCTTTTTTTTCAAATCTGCCAATAATCTCAGAAACATATCCTCTTTGAACTCCATCTGGTTTAATTGCAAGAAAGGTTCTCTCTTTGGTCATTTAGTTAATAATCACTCTATGTATATTCAACTTTTGTGTGTTAACTTGGCAAGTAATCATTAAAATAAAAGATATTGTTTTGAGTTATTATCAAAAACATTTATTAATCACTAAGACATAAATTGACCAATTTTGAGCCGAAAAAATTAAAGAATATTTGGACTATTGAAGATAGTATTTCGACTTATAACATAGACAAATGGGGAGATAAATATTTTTCTATAAATTCCAAAGGAAATATATCAGTAACTAAAAATATAAAATCTGAAAATAAGATTGATCTTTTTAAGCTTGTCAAAGAACTTAAGAGTAGAGAAATAAATCCTCCATTAATCATAAGATTTAATGATATCTTGAAAGATCGCATAAATTCATTACATGACTCTTTTTTAAAAGCGATAAAAACCTATAAATATAAGAACATTTATCAAGGCGTTTTTCCTGTCAAATGTAATCAACAGAAAAATGTCCTAGAAAATATAATAAAGTTTGGTAGCCAATGGAATTTTGGTTTAGAAGTAGGCAGTAAATCAGAACTATTAATTGGCCTTGCACTTCTTGAAAACCAAAATTCATTATTAATATGCAACGGATATAAAGATAAAAAATATATTGAGATTGCTACTTTGGCAAGAAAACTCGGCAAAAATCCAATAATAGTTATTGAACAACGAGATGAGGTAAAAAGAATTATTCAAGCAGTTGAAGAACTTAACGCTACTCCATTGATAGGAATTAGAGCAAAGTTATCAAGTAAAAGTAGTGGTAGGTGGGGTAAATCTATTGGAGATAATTCGAAATTTGGATTATCAATCCCAGAAATTATGTTGACAATAAAAGAACTAAAAGAAGCAAATCTTATAAACGAAATGAAATTGCTCCATTTTCATATAGGGAGTCAAATAAGTGATATTGCTGTGATCAAAGATGCATTACAAGAAGCGAGCCAAATATATGTTGAACTATGCAAACTAGGAGCCCCAATGCAATATATCGACGTTGGGGGAGGATTAGGAATAGATTTTGATGGAACTAAAACTTCCTCAAACACCTCTACTAATTATTCTCTTCAAAATTATGCTAACGATGTAATTGCAACTATTAAAGATTCATGTGAATTAAATAATATCAAGCATCCAACTATAATCTCAGAAAGTGGAAGAGCAATAATTAGTCATTGTTCAGTTTTAATTTTTAATGTCTTAGGAACAAGCCATGTGAGTTCAAGACTACAAATTTTTGATAAAAAAGATCAACAATTAATAATTTCAAATTTACTTGAAACTTTCTATGAATTAAAAAAACTTAAAAATAAAAAAATAAATTTATCTCAAATAATTGAACTATGGAATGATGCAAAAAAGTTTAAAGAAGATTGTTTAGTCGCTTTTAGATTAGGATTTTTAAGTTTGGCAGAAAGAGCTTATGCCGAAGAACTTACTTGGGCTTGCGCGAAAGAAATATCTAATAACCTTAATAATGATGAAATCAATCACCCTGATTTATCTGAAATAACAGAAACTCTTGCATCAACTTATTATGCAAATTTATCTATCTTTAAGTCTATTCCCGATAGCTGGGCAATAAATCAGATTTTTCCAATAGTACCAATACATAGGCACTTAGAGGAGCCGTTCTGCAAAGGCAACTTTGCAGATTTAACTTGTGATTCAGATGGGAAACTAAATAATTTTATTGATGATGGAAAAATTAAATCATTACTAAATTTACATAAGCCAGAAGAAGATAAAGATTATCTAATTGGAATTTTTATGACTGGTGCCTATCAAGAAGCATTAGGAAACTTGCATAATTTATTTGGCAGTACAAACGTTGTTCATATAGACATAAATCAAGATGATTCATACAAGATCAAAAATATTATTAAAGAAGACAGTAAATCTGAAATTTTACAATTATTAGATTACAGTTCAGCTTCTTTGGTTGAATCTATAAGAATTAATACTGAATCAGCAATTGATCAAAAAAAATTAACTATTGAAGAAGCTAGGAAATTAATGGATCAAATCGAAATTAGTCTCAGAAAAAGTAGTTACTTATCAGAATAACTATCTAATGTTTTTTGCAAATAATTTTTAGCATAATCTAAAGCATCACTTAACTTATCAATATCTTTAGCACCTGCTTGAGCAAAGTTAGGCTTTCCTCCTCCACCTCCCGAACAAATTCTTGCAATCTCATTAATTAATTTACCTGCATGCAATCCTATTTTTACTGCATCATCACCTAACGAAACTACAAATAACAACTTTCTATTTTCTGGATTTGGTATTCCCCCAAGAATCACTACTGCTTTATTTCCCAAATGAGAAGTTAAATTAAGTGCTGCAGATTGCAAAGAATTCCCATCCAAGCCATCAATCTGATTTACTAAAATTGAAAAAGAATTTAGTATTTCTGCGGATGATTTTATAGAAGAGTATTTAAAATATGCGATTTCATCTTTCATTTTTTGTATCTCTTTATTCTTATTAATAAGCTCTGCTTGCAAATTATTAACCCTTTGAAAAAGTTGATTAGGACTTGCTTTTAACAAATCACTTAGTTGATTTACTAAAGCATTTCTATCACTAAAATAATCTAATGCTGATTGGCCTGATAAGGCTTCGATTCTTCTGACTCCAGCTGAGATTCCTTCCTCACTAATTATTTTGAAAGAACCTAATTCGGATGTAGTTTTAACATGTGTGCCACCACAAAGTTCCATTGAAACTCCTGGCACATTAACAACGCGCACTTCATCATCATATTTTTCTCCAAACATAGCGACTGCGCCCTTCTTAAGAGCCTCACTCTTAGACATATTTTTTATTTCTAGGGCATGATTTTCCATAATCCAAGAGTTAACTAAAGTCTCTATTTTAGAAATTTCATCTTTAGAAATAGGATTAGAGGAATTAAAGTCAAATCGTAATTTATTAAAAGCTACTAATGAACCTTTTTGTCCAACACTTTCATTAATAACTGATTTAAGTGCAGACTGTAATAAATGAGTAGCTGTATGATTTGCAGCAGCCTTAGATCTATTAAAGGAGTTAACATTAGTGTTAACTTTTTGTCCAATAGTTAATATTCCTTTTTTTATCGTTCCATGATGTAAAAAAACATTTTTCTTTCGCATCACATTATCAACCAAGACCTCTACATCTTTTGAAAATATAGTTCCAACATCACCAACTTGCCCGCCAGATTCTCCATAAAAAGTTGTCTGATCAAGAACAATTAAAACTTTCTGACCTTCACTTGCTTGCTTAACTAATGATGAATCCAAGAATATACCCTTTATTTCAGCTTCCGAAATAAGTGACTCATAACCATTAAAAACAGTTTTGTTAAAAAGATCTATTTCTCGTTCTAATGATCCCTCTAATGTCAAATCAATATTACTTGAAGCAGCTTTAGCTCTCTCTTTTTGTGCATTCATTTCTTCTTCAAAACCCTTTACATCTACACTGATACTGTTTTCTTCAGCAATTTCTACAGTAAGTTCTAAAGGAAATCCATAAGTATCATAAAGTTCAAAAGCTTTAAAACCAGAAATTAATTTCTGCCCTGAAGAAATTAACTCATCTAGCAATTTCTCTCCTCTTTCAAGAGTTTCCCTAAATCTTATTTCTTCAATTTTTATCTCATTCAAAATTAAATCATTATTATTTTTTAAATCAGGATAATTATTTTGCATTAAATTTACACCAACAGTGGCAATATGAGGTAAAAATTCATTTGTTATACCTAAC
The DNA here is from genome assembly GCA_003209375.1 of Prochlorococcus sp. AG-459-N19. Taxonomy (GTDB): domain Bacteria; phylum Cyanobacteriota; class Cyanobacteriia; order PCC-6307; family Cyanobiaceae; genus Prochlorococcus_A. Next base: position 166,867 of record QCRF01000001.1, read on the forward strand.
AATCTGCCATGCCTGACCATTCTTCTAATAAGCCTTCTTAATATATATCCCCTGCCGAGATTACTTGCTGCTACTCCATCAGAAATTAAATGAATAACGGCTCTTGTATGATCACCAATGATTTTTAAAGAAATTTTGTTTTTATCATCTGTAGAAAAATAATCAATATTTGCAATCTCACAAATTTTTTGAATAATAGGAAAAATTAAATCTGTCTCATAATTATTTTGCTTTTTTTGTAGTATTTGAGCCATCCTTTCAAGACCCATTCCTGTATCAATATTTTTAAATTTTAAATCTGTCAATTTTCCATTATGATCACGATTATATTGCATAAAAACAAGATTATAAAATTCAATAAAACGATCTCCATCTTCTAAATCAATATTTTGCAGACCATTTTCTGGATGAAAATCATAATAAAGTTCTGAACAAGGTCCACATGGGCCTGTTTTGCCAGATGACCAAAAATTATCTTCCTCTCCTAGTTTCACTATCCTATCTGGATGAATACCAATTTCATCTGTCCAAATTTTTGCAGACTCTTCGTCTTCGTGAAAAACACTCACAATTATATTTTCAACAGAAAGTTGATAAATATTAGTAACTAATTCCCAAGCCCATTGAATAGCCTCTCGTTTAAAATAATCTCCAAAAGAGAAATTTCCAAGCATTTCAAAAAAAGTGTGATGTCTAGCTGTAACTCCAACGTTTTCTATATCGTTTGTTCTGATGCATTTTTGGCTAGATGTAGCCCTTTTTGATGGTCTTTCTTTTAGACCTAAAAAAACTGGTTTAAAAGGTAGCATTCCAGCAATTGTGAGCATAACCGTAGGGTCATCTGGAATCAATGATGCACTTGGGATAATTTTATGTAATTTTTCACTGTAAAATTTTAAAAAAGCATTTCTTATCTCATCTCCAGTAACTATTTTTTTTATTAGTTGAGATGTCATTTATCCTGAATAAGAAGATTAAAAATTAAAGAAAAGCGTAATTTCGGTTATTTCGCAAAAATAATCACGCGAATTTATATTCTATATAACTAAAGTTAATTTATAAAGCTAATTATTCTATGATAGCCTCTGCCCAGACAAGTAATTCTAAATTGGCAAAAACTAATAACAAGTTTACGATTCAATCTCATAGCTTTGCTGATGATTCTTGTGCTATAAGATCTTTGGATTGGGATCGCAGTAGATTTGATATTGAATTTGGTTTAAGAAATGGAACTACTTACAATAGTTTTATTATTAAAGGTGAGAAACTAGCAATTATTGATACTAGTCACGCAAAGTTCGAAGAATTATGGTTTGAAGAATTACTGAAAAATGTAAATCCACAAGAAGTTGATTATTTAATTACAAGTCATACAGAACCTGATCATTCTGGTTTAATAGGTAATCTTTTAGAATTAAACCAAAATATCACAGTAGTTGGATCAAAATTAGCGCTTAAATTTATTGAAGACCAAATTCATATTCCCTTTAAGCGTCTAGAGGTTAAGAGTGGAGAGTTTTTAAATCTCGGAACTAATCCTAATAGTGGTTTAGAACATAATATTGAATTCATAAGCGCACCAAATTTACATTGGCCAGACACCATATTTTCATATGATCACAGCACACATGTTCTCTATACATGCGATGCATTTGGACTCCATTATTGTTCTGACGAATTTTTTGACACTGATCAAAAAGAAATATACGAAGATTTTCGGTTTTATTACGATTGCCTTATGGGTCCAAACGCTAGGAGCGTTCTGCAGGCAATTAAAAGAATAGATAAGCTACCTGAATTAAAAACAATAGCTGTTGGTCATGGGCCTTTGCTGCATAATCAGGTCAATTTTTGGAAAGGGAAATATCTAGAATGGAGTAGCAATAAAAGCAAAGGTAATGATTTTGTGTCAGTCTGCTATATAAGCGACTATGGTTATTGTGATCGATTAAGTCAAGCGATATCTCATGGAATAAGTAAAGCAGATGCACAGGTTCAATTAATAGATTTAAGATCTTCTGATCCGCAAGAATTAACAAGTTTAATTTCCGAATCAAAAGCAGTAGTCATTCCCACATGGCCAGTAAACTCAGATAATGAATTAAAAGAATCTCTCGGTACTTTATTTGCAGCACTTAAACCTAAACAATTTACTGCAGTCTATGATGCATTTGGCGGAAATGATGAACCAATAGATTCCTTAGCAAATAAATTAAGAGAACTTGGCCAAAAAGAAGCTTTCTCTCCTTTAAGAGTTAAAAATGTTCCAGATCCCATTATTTATCAACAATTCGAAGAGGCTGGGACTGACTTGGGTCAATTGATCAATAAAAAGAAGAATATTGCCTCTATGAAAAGCCTTGACTCAAATTTAGATAAAGCGTTAGGTAGATTAAGTGGAGGTTTATATGTAGTAACAGCTAGCCAAGGGGAAGGTTCGACATTTAGACAAAGTGCAATGGTCGCAAGTTGGGTTAGTCAAGCAAGCTTTTCTCCACCAGGTATTACTGTTGCAGTAGCAAAAGATAGAGCTATTGAATCATATATGAAAGTTGGTAAAAGTTTTGTTGTGAATATCTTGAGAGAAGATAACTATCAAAAAATGTTCAGACATTTTTTAAAAAGATTTGCCCCTGGAGCTGATAGATTTGCAGATGTAGATGTAATTAGCAACATCGCTGAAGGAGGACCAGTTCTCTCAGATTCACTCGCCTTTTTAGATTGTAAAGTCAGTTCAAGACTGGAGACTCCAGACCATTGGATAATTTACGGAATTGTTGAAAATGGCAATGTTTCTGACTTATCATGTAAGACAGCAGTTCATCACAGAAAAGTTGCTAATCACTATTAGAAAATAAGTATTTGAAATGTCAGATATTAATATAGGCTCACTAGCAAAAAATCAAAATTTATCAGAATTTGAAATTACTGAAAATTTTTCTTGTGTAAGATTCTTAGACCAAAATAAAGAAAGATTTGAACTTGAATTTAACCTTGAAAAAGGAACCTCTTTTAATACTTTTTTCATTAAAAGTCATGAAGAACTTTTTATTATTCATCCACCTGAGAAACAATATTTAGATTCGTTTAATAAAGTAATTTCTAAGTTTTGCGATCAATTTAAATTAGGTAAAATCAACTTCATCTCTGGTCATATTAATCCCCAAATTATTGAAACTATAAAGAATATAAGTACCCAATTTAAAAACACAACTATTACTTGCTCTAATCCAGGTTTTAAACTAATCAGCGAACTTTGGAATCAAAGAAATCCTACCCAAAAAAACTTTATTGAAATTCAATTACCTGAAATAAACATAATCAAAAAAGAACTTAATTTAGAATTAGATAATATTTCACTAGAGTTAATTCCTATCCCAACAGCACGTTGGCCTGGTGGCCTGATAATTTATGAACGTAATCAAGAAATACTTCTTAGTGAAAAAATTTTCTCTGCACATATTGCATCTAAATATTGGTCTGAAACAAATCGAGTTAGTACAGAAATTGATAGGAAACATTTTTATGATTGCTTGATGGCACCAATGTCTAATCAAGTAGTATCAATAACTGAAAAAATTGCAGATTATGACATTAAAACTATTGCACCATTACATGGTCCCGCGATCGAATATAGCTTAAAAAGCTTTTTAAATGACTATATTAGATGGGGAGAAAATTTATCAACCAAAAATTATAAGATCGCTCTGATATACGCAAGTGCATATGGAAACACAGCCTCAATAGGCGATGCATTAGCCAAAGGAATAAATAGAACCACCGTAGAAGTTGAAAGTATTAATTGTGAATTTACACCTAACGACGTACTTGTAAAATCCATCCAAAATGCTGACGGATATTTAATAGGCTCACCCACTTTGGGTGGTCACGCTCCAACTCCAATAGTTAGTGCACTAGGAACATTGTTAGCAGAGGGTAACAGAGACAAGCCAGTGGGAATTTTTGGCAGTTTTGGCTGGAGCGGCGAAGCAATAGATTTACTTGAAACAAAATTAAAAGACGGTGGTTTTAAGTTTAGTTTTGACCCTATTAGGATTAAATTCAGTCCAAATAAACCAAAGATTAAAGAATTAGAAGAAATAGGAACTCACTTTGGAAGAAAAATTATAAAAAAGGCTAAGAAAAAACCCAGAAAATCAGATACTGGAATGATTACAAGCAAAACGGATCCAAAGCTACAAGCTCTTGGAAGAGTTATTGGTTCACTTTGTGTCCTGACAGCCTCTAAAGGCAAAGATGAGAATAATATCAAAGGAGCCATGCTTGCATCTTGGGTTAGTCAAGCAAGTTTTTCTCCGCCTGGGTTAAGTATTGCAGTAGCAAAAGATAGATCTGTAGAGTCTCTTCTGCAAATAGGAGATTCGTTCGCATTAAATATTCTTAGTGAAAAAGATTTTAAAGAACCTTTGAAAAGATTTACAAAGCCCTTTGCACCTGGAGAAGATAGATTTGAAGGCATAAATATTGAATTAACTCCTAATAAACAAATAATAATTCCTGAATCGCTCGCATGGTTAGATGCTTCTGTAAAAGAGAGAATGGAATGTGGAGATCATTGGGTAATTTACGCCGAAGTACTACACGGTAATATATTAAAATCCGATAGTCTAACGGCAGTTCATCACCGCAAAACAGGTGCTAACTATTAAATTTATTTATCTAATTTATGTCTGAAACAAAAGATCTAATAATCATTACGGCTAGTTGTGGTAAAAATCTAGAACTTTCTGAGAAATTTCTTGAAAAAAGTAATGAACTTAAAATAAGTTCTGAAATTTTAGATCTTACTACTCTTGATATTCCATTATTTAATCCAAGAATTCACAGCAAAGAAAATATTCCAAATGAAATAAAAGAATTAAAAAAAAAGCTTTTTAAAATTGAAAGGTGGGTGATTTGTGCGCCTGAATATAATGGATCAATACCTCCCATTCTTTCTAACTTCATAGCCTGGCTTTCTATTTCGGGAGATGACTTTAGGAATTTATTTAATGGTCAACCTATTGCAATTGCAACATTTTCTGGTGGCATAGGGTTAGAACTGCTGACCTCATTACGCATTCAATTAGTGCATTTAGGAAGTCAAGTATTGGGGAGACAACTTTTGTCCTCATATAGTAAACCTATAGATACAAAAACTATTGAAGATATTATTCAAAGACTTTTACAAATGAAAAAATTAAAAACATAAAAGTTTAAAACCTAATAAAATTTCATTTTTTTTCATTCCAAACTTTCAAAATTTCTCTAGCCATAGGCAGTGCATGAACAGATCCCCCACCAGGAGTATTTTGTGCAAAAGCAACTACAAGTAATTCGCTTTTTTCAGAGGGAGTAAAGCAAACGAACCAAGCGTGATCTAAGCCACCTTCACCATCTTCAGCAGTTCCTGTTTTGCCTGAAACTGGAGGTAAATTTGAAACTCCATAATTAATTGATACTCCGGTGCCAGACTCTACTACTTTCCTGAGACCACTTTTTATCAACTGAATATTATTTGAATCAATATCGATCTTAATAAGTTTTTTATCTGATAGATTTTCTTCATCTTTTTTAACTAAATATGGAGTAACTAAATAACCTCCATTCGCAATTGCAGCATATGCTCTAGCTATTTGAATAGGTGTAACTTGAACAACAAATTGTCCAATGGACATACTCGCAATATCTTCTGGAACCCAAGGGGTTCTGCCTGGTTGCCCCCATCCTCTGCCTTTTTTAGCCCATTCACTACTAGCTACTAATCCTATATTTTCTTGTTCAGAAATTTCAATTCCAGATAAAGAATTAAACCCAAGCTTTCGTGAGACCTTATAAATTTCATCAACTCCTACTCCATATCCTACTTGATAAAAAAATGTATTACTAGAAACTCTTAAAGCATCTTCATAACCAATTACCCCAAAGCCTAAATCATTATGCTCTCTAAAACATTGGCTCCCATAAGTTATACATGGTTTAGTATCTAACATTATTTCTCTGGGGAATTTTCCACTTTCCAAGCCCGCTAAAGCTGTAACAATTTTCCAAACGCTTCCTGGATCGTAGGCATTTAATGCTCTATTAAATAAAGGTTTTTCAGGAGAATTAAAAAGTCTATTATATTCTCTCTCAGGTTTAAAATCCTTTGAGAAAAAATTTAAATCGAATGTAGGTTTACTTGTCATTGCTCTTATTGCACCATCTCTTGGATCCATTACAATTATCGCTCCAGCTTTTTTATCTTTAAGAACTTCCTCAGCAACTAACTGCAGATTAAGATCGATTGTTAGTTCAATATCATTACCTTGTAATGGAGGTCTTATACCCAACGATCTTTGAAATTTTCCTAATGAATTTACTTCAACCATTTCTCCGCCCCATTCACCTCTTAAAAAATCTTCGTAAACATATTCAATTCCTGTTCTACCTATTAAGTCATTTAATTTATAACCCTTCGTAGATAAAAATTTATATTCTAATTCAGTAATTGGCTGAGTATAACCAATTACATGGGCAGCGAGAGTTTTATAAGGATAATTTCTAATTAATTTAGTAGCTATTTCAAAACTAATTAAATTACCTTCATTCTCCTTAAATTTTATTAATTGATCTACATTTAAATCATCAAGAATAATTACTGATAGTTTCTGATTTTTTAGACCATCAGAGTATTTTTTTTGAATTATATTACTATCAATATTTAATAAGTTAGAAATACTTGATTTATGTTTTTCCCAATTGCTTTTATTAACAGATTGAGGCTTTATTATTAAAGAATATTTAACTCTACTATCTGCTAAGACATAACCATTTTTATCTAGTATTTTTCCCCTTATTGGCTGTGAAGCAATAAGTCTGATCCTATTTTCATCTGACATCTTCTTAAAAGATTCATAATTTAAAAGTTGTAAAAAAATTAACCTAAATAGAATCAGTAAAAAGGAAACAGAAGAAAAAATAAGTAAGACTAGTGGTTGTCTTTTTAATGAAATAAGTTTTTTATTAGGACTTGTTTTTATCAAAATATAAAAATTATTTAAATATAATTTTCTCCAATAAAGCGATGTTTGATTTTATCTCCCTAAGTCTGGTAATTAAATCTTTATAATCACCATCTTCATTTTTCAGATTAAACTCATCATTTTCAATATTATTTGAATTAAAATCTTCACTCATAAAACTAATATTTTTTTAAGTAATTATATTATTTAATAAAATCTTAAATAAGAAATTTATTTTAAAATTATATTAACTCATTTACTTAAAAAATATCAAAAACAAATTAATTTAATTGATTTATATTTTGTTCAAAATAAGGGTTACAACTATTCTTTGATATCCCTAAAGACCATCCAATAAATGAAGAAATAAATATTGTGACGATTAACGGCAAAATTGCTTGTTGAGTATTTACAAGGCTAAACCATTCCCTCCAACTACTAAAAAATCTTTCTCTTTGAAATTTTCTTTTTTCATTTTCTAATAATCTCGCTTTTTTGGCGAAAGATTTTGTAACCCACTTTTCGAAAGGAATCTTTTTTATAATCGCCATTTTTCTCTCCACTTCTAATAATTGTCCGGAACTAAGATAAGGATGAAATGTACTTATCAATTCAAGAGTTTTTAAAAACATTTCGACGGTTGCATCTTTTATGAGCTTTTGCTCATGACTTAAATCAGCCCACTCTATTTCTGGATAAAAACGGTTTCTGTTTGGTGAAATTTGATCCTCTGACATTTGACCAGGTTCTCTAAGCCATCTATTAGTATTTTCATCAAATCTCCGCCAATATAGAAAAGGATTAATAAAAATTGTTTTACCGGATATTTTGACTAAATCTTGTTGAAGATGATTAGTTATCTTTCTTTCAGAATTTTTCGATTTTATCAAAAGTCTAAATTTATAATCTAATTAAAGATTATCTTTTATTTAGCATTTTTCCAGAAATCTAAAAAATTATCGCATGAATATTAAGTTATTGATAGATGCCATCGCTTTTTTAAATAATTACAGTATTCGCAATTTAACGAAGGGTTGGGGAAAATGTCCGAACGTAATAAATTGACCGTATCAATTATTTTATTTTCTACCCATGAAGTAGAGCAATCTAATCTAATCAAATGTACGTCAAAATTTAATTGGTTATTAAAAAACTCTTCATTTTTCTTTCCATTGAAATATAAAAGATACGCTTCTGTAGCAACTTGAAAGCCATTTTTTTTAAACAACCACTGATACATTTCTAATTGTCTCTTATAAGCCTTTGCATATTCATATTTATTAAAAGTCTCAGACCAATCAAAATTATTTCTAGATGTTGCTTTTACATCAACGATAATAAGGTCGCCATTTTTTTTCTGCCAGATATCATCCACAGCTCCACCAAAATCATAATTATGCTCAATTGACTTATATCTTATCCCTTGAAAATTACTTCTCCAACGCTCTAAATCTTTATGTTTGAAAGGAACAGCATCAATACCATGTTCAATAAATAATGGGTGAGGCTCCTGAATTTTTCTAAAATAATCAAATTCATTTTTACATAAATTATCTACAGCTATATTGAGAGTAAATGGTAATGATGGTGGTTTTATTTTATATTTTTTATCAAGTACACAACATCTTGGACAACTCAGATATTTCTCAACAGTAGATCTACTTAATTTAAGTATCTCGCTCATCATGTTTTAAATATTTTTAGGGAATTTGCTAAATTATTCCCATTCAATAGTTCCATTATTCTAATCACTGCTTGTAAAAGTGGTAGATTCTGCGTAGCAAAAATGTTATAAAAAATTATTTCTAAAAACTATTTAAATCAAACCAATTGAAGAGAATTCGTTAGAAATTACAATATATTCAATCTTTTTATATCAAGTTAACATTTTATAGGAATTTTTTTATTCAGACTATAATCACAATATTAAATTATGTAGATAAGTAATGAAAGGTTTTGGCGAAAAAAACCAATCAAAAATAAAAAAAATATCACAAAATAAACAAACAATTAATAGTGATCAATTGATAAAGAAAGCATTCGAACTCCAATCACGAGGAAGGAAAGTAGAAGCAGCGAAATACTATTTGTATCTTATTAAACAAAAAATAAAAGACTATAGAGTTTTTTCGAATTATGGAATATATCTAAAGGAGATAGGACAACATAAAGAAGCAGAATTAAAACTGAAAAAAGCCATAGAATTTAATCCAAAATACGCTAATGCATACTATAACCTTGGCTGTTTATACATTGACCAAGGAAATTTAATAAAAGCAGAAACATTTCTTAGAAAAGCAATAGATATTAAGCCAGACTTTGCATTAGCACACTATAACCTTGGATTTATTTTAAAAGATCTGGGTAGATTAAAAGAAGCAGAGTCATATAATCGAAAAGCGATTGAAGTAGATCCTCAATTTACTGATGCATATTTGTCATTATCAACTATTAATGTGAGTGATAAAAATCAAAAATGGGAAAATCAACTTTTTTCTGAAAATCTTTTAAAAAATAAAAATAATAGAGATTTAGTTAATATTTTTTTCGCAAGATCAAATATTTGTCATAAAAAAGGAAAATATGCAGAAAGTGCTGAGAATCTCGTCACCGCCAATTCTCTAAAACTCAAAATGCACAAATCTAACGCACAATTGTTGATCCTTAAAACAAATCAGTTAAAAGCCATAACTAATAATGTAAAAGATAATTATCAAGAATTTTCTAAGACTCCAATATCTATTTTTATAGTTGGACTGCCAAGATGTGGCTCCACATTAATTGAATCAATTATAAGTTTAAATAATGAAGTAAAAGATCTCGGAGAAGTTAATATTTTTGAAGAAGCATTTGAAGAATGTAGAAAATCAAAGCATGACTTCGATATATCTGACTCTTATAGAAATAAAATAAGAATTTTAAATAATCAAACTACGATAACAACCAACAAATGGTTATTCAATTATCAATATGCAGGCATAATTGCTAAAACCATACCAAATGCAAAAATAATCCATTGCTATAGAAATCCTTTAGATAATATTCTTTCGATTTATCGAGCACATTTCGCTGTAGGAAATACATTCTCATCTTCCTTAATTGATTGTGCACAAGTGTATTTTGATCAAGAAGAAATTATGGAAAATTATAAAACACAATATAGAAAAGAAATATATGATCTAAATTACGATAATTTAGTAACCAACCCTTCTAAAGAAATCAAATCTTTAATTTCATGGTTAGGTTGGGATTGGAATAAAACATATTTATCACCGCATTTAAATAAACGCAAAGTACTTACAAGAAGCAATGTTGAGGTGCGTTCACCAATTAATTCAAAATCTCTTGGTGGGTGGAAGAATTACAAGGAAATGCTTAGACCTGCTATGAAAATAATTAGTCAAAAAGATAAATATAAAGACCTCAAGTATTAATCAAAAAATATACTCTTAATTTAGTATCTGCACTTAAAAAGCTATATATAGAAAAACTCTCATTTTACGATTTCCTAAAAAAAGGTGACAATGTACCGTGACAAAAATCTAAACCTCAACTAAGAATGACAAATTGCTATAGAGCCACTCCGACTCAATGATTCCTCCCAATTTTGACGCTTCAAAGTCATTGATATCATTGACTTCTTTGAAGTGAGAAATCCTGTGACAAACCCGTGACAAACCTATTGGTTCCATTTTCGATGAAATAAAGCAATTTTCCGTCACTCCCACTCAATAGTTCCAGGAGGTTTGCTAGTAATATCATAAACAACTCTATTAACTGAAACTACTTCATTTACAATTCTATTTGAAATTCTCTCCAAAATCTGAAAAGGGATTTTTGACCAGTCTGCTGTCATACCATCTTCACTAGATACAGAACGTAAAACTATTGGCCATGAGTAAGTCCTTTTATCGCCCATGACTCCTACAGTTTTTACAGGTAACAATACTGCAAAAGCTTGCCAAATATCATCATAAAGCCCTGCTTTTTTAATTTCATCTCTAACTATCCAGTCTGCATCTCTCAAACAATCAAGTTTTTGATTAGTCACTTCCCCCAAAATTCTTATTGCCAGACCAGGTCCTGGAAATGGATGCCTTTTTATAATTTGATCTGGCAAACCTAAAGCAGCTCCCAATTTTCTTACTTCATCTTTAAAAAGTTTTCTCAATGGCTCTACTAATTTAAACTGTAAATCTTTTGGCAATCCGCCAACGTTATGATGACTCTTGATTTTTACTGCTATTCTCTCACCTGTCTTGGAATCAATATTAGTACCGGCACTTTCAATAACATCAGGATAAAGAGTACCTTGCGCTAAATACTGAAAAGGGCCCAATCTACTGCTCTCTTCTTCAAATACTCGAATAAATTCTCTACCAATAATTTTTCTCTTTTGTTCTGGATCAGTAATCCCTTTTAATTTTGCAATAAACCTTTCTCTAGCATTAATGTATTCAACCTTTATATGAAATTTCTTGTCAAAAAAATCCATTAAAAATTCTGGTTCACCTTTTCTCATGAAACCTTGATCTATGAACATGCATGTAAGCTGATTTCCAATTGCTTTATTGAGAAGAAAAGCAAGAGTTGATGAATCAACTCCTCCTGACAAAGCAAGCAAAACTTTTTTATTACCAACTTGCGCTCTTATCCGAGGGATAGTTTCCTCTATATAGGTTTCGGTTGTCCAATCAGCCGCACAACTAGAAATACCATAAACAAAATTTTTAATTACAGTCATCCCAAACTCTGAATGAATTACTTCAGGATGAAATTGTACGCCAAATAATTTCTTAGTTTCATTTGAAATTGCTGCATGGAGCGTGTTCTCGGTATGCGCAATTTTATTAAATCCATCAGGCAAAAAATTAATAGAATCTCCATGACTCATCCACATTATTGATTTATCTTCTACATCAGAAAGGAGATCAGATTTTTGATCTATATTAATTGGTGCTCTTCCATATTCAGCTTTTTTTGTTGCTGCGGTGACAGATCCTCCAAGTTCATTGACCATTAATTGCATTCCATAGCATATCCCGAGAATAGGAATTCCTAAATTAAAAATTTCTTCGTCACATTTCGGAGCATTTTGATCATAAACAGAATTAGGTCCACCACTCAAAATTATCCCTTTGGGGCTAATATCATTAATTTCTTCTATTGAAATGTAGTTGCTTACAACAAGAGAAAAAACATTAGTTTCTCTTATTCTTCTTGCAATTAATTCAGAATATTGAGATCCGAAATCTAAGATTAATATGGAAGGATCTCGTTCTTTTTTTAAAGATTTTTGACTCATGTATAAAAGTTAGCTCAATTTATTTACAAAAGCATAATCAATGAAAAATTAATCTTATTGAAAATAAGAAATATACTGACTGCCATAAAATCCAGGCCACCTTATTTTTCTTTTTCTATCAAATATGATTGATGCAATTTCCATATCAGTCTTTACATACCTATTTACATAAGTAAAAGAACGTTTTTCAATCGTATTTGATAATTTTTTGAATAATTTATCTGCTAAAGATTTATTAAATCTTTCAAGTAGTAGTAGCGCTTTCTCAAGATTATCTAACTGAGATAATTCAAATATTATTTCAGATGGTACCTTTTCTTGAACGGCTAAATAAACAAGAATCTCAATTCTTGCATCAGCTAAATGATTATGAGTATGAAAAATACCACCGGCTAATTTAATTAATTTGCCGTGATAACCAAAAAGAATTACAGTTTTAACTTTTTTTATTGCAGCATCAACTAATAATGGTCCTATCCAATTTCCAATTTTGATTATTGGCAAGTTAATATTACAAGTTTTGGCCAAATCTAATCCATTTTCACCAATAACAAAAACAACTTTCCCTTTAAAATCATTTTGAATAAACTTTGCCAAATTAGTTTTAGCCTCTTCTAATTGATCAGGTGCAGCACTTGCATAAGTCTCAGCAGAAGTACCAATAATAGATAATCCATCAACTATGCCAAATGACTTATTACTAGTTCTTTCAGCTAAAAACGCTCCATTAGGGAAAATAATTTCTAATTTCAAATTAAACCCTTCAGGAATACTATCTAATAAATTTTCATATAAAACTTCTTTTGCAAAATTAGAAATGCATATCTCTGATGTATCTTCTTTTATACCTACTCCTGATCCTGCAATAATAGTTATTGGAATTGTTTGGACAGTACTATTAGGAGAAATTTTTTCTAAAGAGGCTATTGTCCATATTTCTAAGTTTTGCGTAATATCAAGGTCTAAGCCAGACTTTGCAAAGGTAATTCCTAATGCATGCGAGTTATCTTTAAGTAAACCAACAGAATGAATCTCGATTTTTATTTCTTTTTTTTCATTTGGAATTTTTATTAGTTCATAATTCTTAAATGGTAACCCTACTAGTTTTTTTAAGGCTGACCTAGCAGCCCCAGCAACCCACAAAGGTAAAGAAAATCCTTTTTTCAAATCAAGTAATTGAAAAATATATAATGAGAACTAATCTAAGAATGACCTATTTAACAAAAAGTGGCCATACAACAAAAATTATCATTGATGATTCCTGGACCCACACCAGTTCCAGAAAAAGTACTACAAGCATTAAGTAAGCATCCAATAGGCCATCGCAGTAAAGAATTCCAAGATCTCGTAGAAAGTACCACTAAAAATTTGCAGTGGCTTCATCAAACTCAAAATGATGTTCTAACAATCACTGGTAGTGGGACTGCCGCAATGGAGGCTGGAATAATAAATACTTTGAGTAAAGGAGATAAAGTAATTTGTGGAGAAAATGGAAAATTTGGCGAAAGATGGGTAAAAGTTGCTAAAGAATTTGGCCTTGAAGTAATAAAAATTGATTCCGAATGGGGGACTCCACTTGATCCAGAAGAATTCAAAAAGATATTAGAGGAAGATAAACATAAAGAAATAAAGGCGGTTATTTTGACTCATTCTGAAACCTCAACAGGTGTAATTAATGATCTAAAAACCATAAGTTCATATATTCGTAAACACAACACAGCTTTATCAATTGTTGACTGCGTTACAAGTCTTGGAGCTTGCAATGTACCAGTAGATGAATGGGAATTAGATATCGTTGCTTCAGGATCACAAAAAGGATATATGATACCTCCTGGGCTTAGTTTTATATCAATGAGCCAAAAAGCATGGGAAGCTGCAGAGAAATCTAATTTACCAAAATTTTATTTAAATTTAAAATCCTACAGAAAAAGTCTTTTAAGCAATAGTAATCCATATACACCAGCAGTTAATTTAGTTTTTGCTTTAGATGAAGCTTTAAAAATGATGAGAGAAGAAGGCTTAGATAATATTTTCCTCAGACATAATAAACATAAATTAGCAATGAGCAATGCTGTAAAGGCTTTAAATCTAAAACTATTTGCTGATGAAAAGTATTTAAGCCCTTCAATTACTGCAATACAAACAGAAGGAATGGATGCTGAAGAATTTAGAAAAACAATAAAAAATAACTTTGATATTTTACTTGCTGGTGGTCAAGATCATTTAAAAGGGAAAATATTTAGAGTCGGACATTTAGGGTATGTTAATGATAGAGATATTATTACGGTAGTTTCTGCCATCAGTAATACACTTCTTGACATAGGAAAAATTACTGCCCAACAAGCTGGTGAAGCATTAATGATCGTGTCTAGATATCTTGATAAAAATTAAGTTAAGTTCCTGGCTCTTCAACATTTCCGCCCAATTCAACAATCTTTTTTCTAAGAACGATTGATTTTTTTTCATCACCCTTTGTTTGCGCTATTGCTAGAGCAAACTCTAATTTTTCGAGTTGGTGACCACCTTCAAAAAAAGATAATTTTTTCTTTATGCGGTTTTTATTATCTTTGTATGAAATTTGTGAAGACATAAGAATTCATGCATTAATAATATTATGCCAATAAAAGGGGACATTACGGGAGGAAAACAAAAATATTATTTGACTATAAACTTAAACAAAAAAAAATTTTTCTAATATTATATTCAAACATCTTTCAAATTTATGCCTAACATAAACCTAATCTATTATCTAATTGCAGGTTGTATTTTTGGAGCTATGGCTCTAAAAACAGGTATTCCTGCGGCTCCTCTAGCAGGTGCTTTAATAGGCGCAAGCATACTTAGCATCAGTGGCAAAGTCGACATTGCAGAGTGGCCAATCGGCACAAGAACAATTTTAGAAATCGGAATTGGAACAGTCATTGGTACATCATTAACAAAAGCCTCATTAGTTGATATTCAAAACCTATGGAAGCCAGCCATATTAATAACTTTTACTTTAGTTATTACAGGGTTAGCAATTGGATTATGGACAAGCAGATTACTTAATCTAGATGTAATAACAACAATTCTAGGAGCTGCACCAGGAGGAATTAGCGGAATGAGTCTTGTAGGGTCTGAATATGGAGTGGGAGCTGCAGTAGCAACTCTACACGCAGTAAGGTTGATAACTGTTCTCCTAATTCTTCCTTTAGTGGTGAAATGCTTGAATATATTTGGAGTAATTAAATCTTAAATTTCTATAGACATATTCACAATAAAAGATATTTTTAAATAGAGGAAAAGTTTAATGAAAACATTTAAGCCAAAAAAACTAATATTATTAACTTTAGGATTATTCTCTCCTCTAGTCTTTACTGCGTCAAAAGTTAATGCAGGGTCATTTGGGGCAGAAATTTTCTGTACCATGAGAGATGGAGGAAATGATCATGAAAGTAGTTGGGATGCAGCATATACCTATATCAAGAAACAAAAAGGAGGATTTTTCAAAGTCTCACCTAAACAAGCAGCAGCACAAATTACTGAATCAGTAATTAGAGATAGAGAAAACTTCAGCTATTGTGTTGAATACTTAGATAAACTTCACCCAAATAGAAAACTAATAAGAGATTTGGAAAAAGAAGAACAAAGAAAAGAACAAGAAGCTCAAGAAAGAGAAAATAAGAGAAAAAAATTAGAAAAAGAATTAGAAGAAACTAATGAAAATTTTTCGGAAGAAACAATTGATAGATATAGTTATTAATTAAAACTTTTTATTTTATAAGCAAATACGTAAAAAGTTTCTATTGTATCCATTAACACTAGGATTAGCCCATTGCAGCAATCTAATAGCTAATCTTAAATCCCCTTCTAACCAAGCTCTTATAGCCATTGCTCTACGAGGATCATAAAATTTTTGCTTTCTGTACCAATACAAAGCATTTTCATCTGATTTATCCCCATTACAGGAAAGACATGCAGGGACGCAATTTTCTGTTGTACTTAAGCCTCCTTGGCTTCTTGGTATTACATGGTCAATAGATTCAGATGGTTTTCCACAATATATACAACTTTTTCCTGTAAACCTATGAATAGATTTTCGCCATTGTCTAAATCTAAACTTAGGGCATAAATCCTCTAAAAACACAGCATCATTAATAT
>QCRF01000002.1 GCA_003209375.1 Prochlorococcus sp. AG-459-N19
GAGTTCTTCCGATGGAAGAGGTATTTGGGTAGGTCAGAAGAGATTTGCTGGTAAGCTTAATCTCTTTGTACTCGACTCCGAAATATTGGTAGTAAATGTTTTAGGAATAGAAAAATACCTTAATAGCGTAGTGGGTTCAGAAATGCCAACAAAATGGCCTATTGAAGCATTAAAGGCACAAGCAATTGCCTCAAGAACTTATGCTTTAAAGCAGAAGGGAAATAATTTATTTGATATAGATTCAACCCAGAAAAATCAAGTCTATAATGGCTTGGAATCAAGAACTTATAAAACTATCAGAGCCGTTAAAAGTACAAGATCTTTGGTTTTAACGTATAAAAATAAATTAATTAATGCTTTGTTTCATAGCAGCTCAGGTGGAATGACAGAAAATAGTCAAGATGTATGGAAAAATAAATATCCATATTTATCAAGTGTGAAAGATTTTGATAAAAATAATCCAAAATTTAGATGGCAAAAAAAAATTTCGAGTAATGAATTAATAAATTTATTTCCAAAGATTGGAGGTTTAAAAAATATAGAGATTCTAGATATTACTAGTACAGGGAGGGTAAAAAATTTAAAACTTATTGGGGCTTATGGTTCGGATCAAATATCTGGGGTAGATTTTAGAAAAAGATTAGGCCTCAACAGTAATTTTATCAGATTTAAATTTTTTGAGGAAGAATCAAACAACAATACTCCTCAAAAGAAAGGGTTGATAGTTTTTGGACAAGGATCAGGTCATGGAGTCGGAATGAGTCAATGGGGGGCTAAATATCTGGCGTCTAAAGGCCAAAAAGCTGAAAGAATATTAAAGCATTTTTATAAGGGTGTGCAGATTAAACCTTTTAGAAAAGATTACCTATAGAAGTTATTTAGCATTAAGGACTAATTTTGGATTTATATTAGATTGCTCTTCATTGAAGAAACCTATCCCAAGGAGTATTTGTTTTTTATCTATTACTTTTATGGGTTTTTTGTAGTCAAAAGATTTGTTTCCCTGGAAGTAATTAATATCAACTCTAATTGCTCTTCCTGTTTGCCAAAAATTGATTTGTTCTTCGGTACTTAAGACAAATGATGAAATGTGATTAAGAGCAGAAATTGTTGGAATAATGAAATTTTTCGAGTTTTTTTTATCTTTTTCGATATCAGATATTTTTATTGAGTTTTGTTCATCAAAGCCACAAGCTGAAATTCTTTTTAGTTGTAGAAGGCAACCCTCGGAATTAAGAATTTCTCCTAAATCTCTTGCAATTGCTCTTATGTATGTGCCAGCCGAACATTTGATCTTTATTTCTATGATTCCGTTTATTTGATCCCATTTCATTAAAGTAAGTTCGTCTATTTTTACTTCTCTTGGTGCTAATTCAAAATCTTCATTCCTGAAAGATTTCTTATAAGCTCTCTCACCATTAACGTGCACACTGGATACTTTCGGCGGAATTTGTTTAATAATTCCTCTAAATCTATTTAAGTATTGATCTAATTTTTCATCACTGATTTTAGGCCAACTTTTTTGATTAATTATTTCTCCGTGAATATCATCAGTGTTAGTTCTTATCCCTAATTTAATTTGTCCTATGTAAGTTTTTCCCTGAGGGAGATATTGAATAAATCTTGTTGCACTGCCTATCGCGATTGGTAATATTCCTATAACTTCTGGGTCAAGAGTTCCTGTGTGACCGACTTTTTTCGTATTAAGTAACTTCCTTATTTGTTTAACACAATCATGTGAAGTACATCCTTTATCTTTATTAATTACTAAGAATCCATCTTTAGTTTCCATTTTTAATATTAAGAATACTTTGAGAAAGATTTATAACCATCCTATGATTTTGATATTGGAAATTTAGAGAAAGAAATTGAAAAACAATAATTTTATTTTAAAAGAGTTTTTAGACAATGCTTTTAATTTGAAATCACATTTAATGGAATACTTATCTATTAGAGAAAGTGATTTAGATGGATTCCTTGCAAATGCAAAGATGAATTTGGCAAATTCGCATCCTGGAGATGCTTTGAATGATGTTTCGGATTTTTATACTGAAATAGTTGGAGATCGGCATGTAGCTGATTTGGCTGCTTGGCATATCACAAGCAAGGACTACATCGCTGATACTTTAAAACTTCAGCAGAGATTTTCTAGAGATTTGGTTTTAGATTTTGGAGGAGGAATTGGAACGCATGCCTTAGCTAACGCTATGTCTTCAAAAGTTGAGCATGTTTTTTTTGTAGATATTAATGAGACAAATAGAAACTTTGTTGAATACAGGGCAAAGAAATTAGGACTCGAAAAAAAACTTACCTTTTGTAAAAAAATTCAAGATACACAAATATTGAAATTTGATACGATAGTTTGTCTTGATGTTTTGGAACATCTTGCAGATCCAGCTTCTCAAATTAATAATTTCAGAGGGATAATGGATAGTAATTCTATTGCTCTATTCAATTGGTATTTTTACAAAGGCGATGATAATGAATATCCGTTTCATATCGATGATATTCAAGTTGTTGAAAAGTTTTTTGAGACTCTTCAATCAAATTTTTTAGAAGTATTTCATCCTATTCTTATAACTACAAGAGCTTATAAAAAAGTTAGATAACTATATTAACTCTTTTTCTATTTCTTAAATTTCTTTTAATGCTTTCGAAACTTACTGTTCCTTCTTTGAGTGCAAAAAGGGTGTCATCTTTACCTTTTCCGACATTGATCCCCGGCAAAAAAGATGTACCTCTTTGGCGAATTAAAATTGATCCGGCAGTTACTTTTTCTCCTCCATAAGCTTTTACACCTAATCTTTTGGAATTTGAATCTCTTCCGTTTCTAGTAGAACCTGTTCCTTTTTTATGTGCCATTAGAAGTTTTTAATTTGTAGATTTTTCGGATTTTGGATTAGTTTCCTTTTTAGCAGTTACTTCCTTTTTAGAAGAAGACTTAGGAGCACTTTTACCTATTTTAATAGATTTTACCATAACTCTTGTAAGTTCTTGTCTGTGTCCCATCTTTCTTCTTGTCTTTTTTTTGGGACGCATCTTGTATACAAGAATCTTCTTATCTCTTTTATGAGAGACTACTTCTAATTCGATTTTTGCATTTTTAACATAAGGTTTACCAATAGTTATAGACTCTTTGTCCTTTACAAATAAAACTTTTTCAAGTGTTATCTTGTCTTTCTCTTTTGCATTTAACCTGTCTATGTCATAGTATTTATCAACTTCGAACCAAAATTGTTGACCTGAAGTTTCTGCTATTGCATACAATTCATTACTTTCAGAAGAATTGTTTGAGGATTTTTTAGAATTTGTCATATCTTAAAGACGCTACTAGGCTCAAATTAATAATTTGATTAAGCCCAATAAGCAATCATAATAGTTTGTTTATTTTCTTATTTTGTAGTGTAATAAGTCAAGGGTTGTTTTAAATTTTTTATATCAATTCAGGAACTATAATGATGGCAGCAAGGAAAACATATATTTTAAAACTCTATGTAGCTGGAAATACTCCTAATTCGATGAGAGCTTTAAATACCTTAAGAGAAATTTTAGATAATGAATTCAAAGGAGTCTATGCTTTGAAGGTTATAGATGTACTTAAGCAACCCCAACTTGCAGAAGAAGATAAGATTTTAGCCACCCCAACACTAGCTAAAATTTTACCGCCACCAGTACGAAAAATAATAGGTGATCTCTCAGATAGAGAGAAAGTTTTAATTGGCTTAGATCTACTTTTTGATGAATTAACTGAAACTGAATATAGTGGAGATAAATAATATATTTTTAAACTTTTATAATTAAAGAATAATTTAAAATTTACTTTTTTTAATTGGCACAAACCTATGAATGATAAGAAATTTAGTAAATCAAATAAAATGCAAGTACAAAAATTACCAACCGGAATCGAAGGCTTCGATGATGTTTGCAGGGGTGGGTTACCTGTATCTCGAAGTACACTCGTAAGTGGCACGTCAGGAACTGGCAAAACTGTTTTTTCATTGCAATATTTACACCATGGGATTTGTAATTTTGATGAGCCTGGAATCTTTGTAACCTTTGAAGAATCGCCTTTGGATATTATTAGAAATGCCGCAAGTTTTGGTTGGGATTTACAAGAATTAATTGATCAAAATAAACTTTTTATCTTGGATGCTTCTCCCGACCCTGATGGTCAGGATGTTGCGGGTAACTTTGACTTGTCTGGTCTTATTGAGCGAATTAGTTATGCAATTAGAAAATATAAAGCTAAAAGAGTTGCAATAGATTCAATAACGGCGGTCTTTCAACAGTATGACGCTATTTACGTTGTTAGAAGAGAAATATTTAGACTAATAGCAAGATTAAAAGAAATAGGAGTGACAACTGTTATGACTACAGAGAGGGTTGATGATTACGGACCAATTGCTAGATATGGAGTAGAAGAATTTGTATCTGATAATGTTGTCTTATTAAGAAATGTTCTTGAGTCAGAAAAGAGAAGAAGAACTCTAGAAGTATTGAAGTTAAGAGGTACTGTTCACATGAAAGGTGAATATCCATTTACCATGGGAATGGATGGAATAAGTGTCTTTGCCCTAGGAGCAATGAGATTAACGCAAAGATCCTCAAATATTAGGATTAGCTCTGGAGTTAAAGATCTTGATGATATGTGTGGTGGAGGCTATTTTCAAGATTCTATTATTCTTGCCACTGGAGCAACTGGAACAGGCAAAACAATGCTTGTATCAAAATTTGTTGAAGATGCTTACAACAATAATGAAAGAGCAATACTTTTTGCATATGAAGAATCTAGGGCTCAATTGCTAAGGAACGCGACTAGCTGGGGAATAGATTTTGAAAAAATGGAAAGTGATGGGTTATTGAAAATTATTTGTGCATATCCTGAATCAACAGGTTTAGAAGATCACTTACAAATTATAAAAACGCAAATTAATCAATTTAAACCAAAAAGAATGGCAATTGATTCTCTCTCTGCCTTAGCCAGAGGTGTAAGTTTAAATGCATTTAGACAGTTTGTAATAGCTGTTACCGGTTATACGAAACAAGAGGAGATAGCAGGCTTTTTTACTAATACAGCAGAAGAATTTATGGGAAGTCATTCTATAACTGATTCTCATATTTCAACAATCACAGATACTATATTGTTGCTTCAATATGTAGAAATAAAAGGTGAGATGGCAAGAGCTTTAAATGTTTTTAAAATGCGGGGATCATGGCATGATAAACGAATAAGAGAATTTATCATTACTAATAGTGGCCCAGAAATAAAAGATTCTTTTTCTAATTTTGAACAAATATTTAGTGGTGCCCCTCACAGAGTTGTGCCTGATCAAAATGTCCAAAATATTTTTAAAGGATTAGAAAATAATTAGAAAGTAATTAGATAATTTCTTTAATTTCTGAACCTGAAAAAGATTCTGAATTATTAATGGCTTTTGTTAATAATTCATCTTTATCAGATTGTGCAAGGGCTAGATCAAACCAGAAAGTTGTTCCTACACCTAATTCACTAGCCATACGAATCTCCCCACCATGCTTTTCAATTATGCCCCGAACTATAGATAAACCTAAGCCGGTACCTTGCTCAGTATGAACGGAATTTTCTACTCTATAAAAACGATCAAATATTTTTTCTTGATCAGCCTGAGATATTCCTGAGCCAGTATCAGCAATCTCAATTCTTACTTTTGGTAGTGGTGAAACTAATTCGCACTGAGGGGCTTCATCATTTTTAATAGTTAAAGGGAAAGCGGGACAGGAATCTGGCCAAGTATAAGCTCTTATAATAAGGGAGCTGTTTTTTGGACTAAATTTCAATCCATTACCCAGCAAATTATCAAAAACCTGTAAAAGTAAATCAAAATTTCCAAGAATTGGAGGAATAGTTTCCTCTATATCATGAGCTAATGAAACATTTTTTTCTGTAGCATTAAGTCTATAATTTCTAAGAGTCTGTTCTATTGCTGGCTTTATGTCCATTTGCTCTAGCTGAACAATTTTTCCAGACTCTAATCTTGATAAATCTAATACATCATTTACGAGCCTTGTTAACCTATCAGTCTCTGAATTTGCAATACCCAAAAATTCTATTTGTTCTTCATCTGATAGTTGATCTTTTAAATCATGTAAGGTCTCAACATAGCTTTTTATATTAAAAAGTGGTGTTCTTAATTCGTGAGAAACATTACTAATAAATCTATTTTGTGCTGCGTTAAGTTCAACTTCTCTGGTTAAGTCTTGAATTGTTACAGCAATACCTTTTAATTCAACTTTATTTGTATCTAAAACTGATTGCAAGACAATTCTTAAGGTTCTTGCTGGTTCTCCTAAACTGAATCTTAAGTCGTCCTTCTCCTTTTCCCTGTTTAAAATAGATTCTATATTTGTATGTAAGTCGTTAGATAAAATCTCTGGGATTTCATTTAAAAACTGTTTACCCTCTAAGAATCTTCCTTCCCAACGAAATAATCTCTTTGCTGTTGGATTAGTTAGTACAATTTTGCCTTTTGAGTCCAATAATATAGCACCATCAGCCATTGTGGCTATAAGGGATTGCTGTTTGATTTGTGCCGCTTTTAGTTCTTCTATATTAGCTTCGTCATAATTTTCTAACTGCGTGGCCATTCGGTTAAATCCATTTAAGAGTTCTCCAAGATCACCTGTCATAGGTAAAGAAATTCTAGACTTAAAATTTCCTCTTGAAATTTCTCTTACACCTCTTACTAACTCTCTGACTGGTCTTGTAATTGTTAGTGCATTGAATACAGCTCCAAGTATTAATAAAACCCAAATTGAGATAAAAACTGCAATTGTTACTTCTCTAGTTAATGCGGCACTGGCTAGTGCTTTTTTATTAGGGGTGACCCCCAAAGCTAAAGTTCCAAGATATTTGCCTTTCCACAACATGGGAACAAATACATCTGTTACTTGACCTTGAGGTGTCGAATGCTGCCTAACTAAAGGAAATTGTGGTCTCTTCTTCAATTCTGAGGGCAATTTTAATCTTCGGGTGAGCTGAAACTGACTGTCTGAGGTTGCCGGTGTTGCACTGATCGGAATCCCAAGTTGAACAATATCTTCAGCATCAGTAAAGAATATATAACGCAGGTTTCGACTTGATCTCCAAAACTTTTCAGCTACGTTTGAAATTTCTTTTTTTTGGTTATTAGCGACTAATTCTGTGACATTCCCAGATAATAACAAGCCAAGATCTCGAGCATATCTAGTATCATTCATTCCTGCATCTCTTTGAATACTATTTAATGCAAAAAAAGTTATTCCTGTCATTAGAAGGCTTACTACAAGAGTCGCAATAGCTAATAACTTTGTTCTTAAACTGAACCCACTCCACCAAACTAGTAGTCCATTAATCCAATAGTTGTTATTCATATCTTCATTATCAGTAAAGTTATTGTTATATTTTTTATTTTCTCGATCATTAGTATCCACCATAAGCTTAATCCTTCTTAGAAAAAATTTTTCTGACTTGATGACCTATGTCATTTCTGTAGAAAATACCCTCAAAGTGTATTTCTCTTAAATTTTTGTATGCTTTTTCAAAAACCATATCGAAATCTTTATCTTGACACACAATACTTAAGACTCTTCCCCCATCAGTTAATAATTTGCCATTTTCACTTAAAGAAGTACCTGAGTCGAAAATTTGACAATCATTTGAGTCAATCTTACCAATTTTTATTTGAAAGCCAGTTTTATATTCGTAAGGATAACCATTCGACGTAGCAATTACACATCCACTAACTTTATTAGAAGTATTAATTTTTTCATAACCAGTTAAATTTCCCATTGAGCATTTTTCTAAAAGAAATACAAAATCTTGATCCATCAAGGGCATTATTGTTTGACATTCTGGATCACCAAATCTGCAATTATATTCTATAACTTTGGGCCCGGATTTTGTGATCATTAACCCAAAATAAATTACGCCTCTATAATCAATATTTCTTTGTTTTAGTTTATTTATTGTAGGCTCAATTATCTCTTTTTTGATTCTATCAAGGGAAGCTTCTGTTAATAATGGAGCCGGAGAATAAGCTCCCATACCTCCTGTATTTGGCCCTTTATCATCCTCGTTAAGTCGTTTGTGATCTTGGGCGGTTGGAAGTAATGTATATCTCTTCCCATCGCATAAAGCAAAAACTGAAACTTCTGGACCGTGGATTTTTTCTTCTAGAACAATTACATCTCCAGAGTTCCCAAATTTACCATTAAAAATTGCTTCTGCGGCTTTAAAACATTCATCTTTTGAATTAGGAATAAAAACGCCTTTACCAGAAGCTAGGCCATCAGCTTTTACTACCAATGGAATAGATGATGAATTGATAATTTTTTTGGCTTCTTCTAGAGAATTGACCTTCCAAAAATTTGCCGTCGGAATATTTGCGTCTTGCATAAATTCCTTCGCCCAAGATTTGCTAAATTCTAATTTTGCTCCATCTTTATTAGGACCAAATACTTTAAAATCTTTTTTGCGTAGAAAATCAGCTAATCCATTTGCCAGAGGTATTTCTGGTCCGATTACAACTAAATCTATTTTAAGAAAATTAAGCTTTTCTACTAGTAGATTATTATTATTAATATCAATTTTTATTCTTTCACATTTATTTATTCTCTGCGTACCAGCGTTACCGGGGATTACATAAACTTTTTTAACTAATTCATTTTTTTGAATAGCCCAAGCCAAAGAGTTTTCTCTACCGCCATTTCCAATTATTAAGATATTTTCTAATCTAATGAAACTCTTAGATCTTGGTGAATGAATTGCCATATATTTGTTTTTTAAGGTTATGAGGTTTCGATTAATAATCAGTTAAAATGTATTAAACAATTTGAAATTAATCTCTAACAATTATGTTAATTACAAAAAGTACTTTAGTAACCATAATGAGGTTCTAAATTAATGAATAATAAATATGAGTTGATATATGAAGGCAAAGCAAAAAAAGTATTTACTCATGATGATGTAGATAAAGTAAAAATTGAATTTAAAGATGATGCTACAGCTTTTAATGCGCTGAAAAAGGAAAAATTTGAGGGTAAAGGCAAACTTAATTGCCTAATTAGTGCAAAAATTTTTGAGATTCTCATTAAGGAGAAAATTCCAACTCATTTTATTGGTCTTGAAAATGAAAATACAATGATCGCAAAAAAAATAAAAGTAATTCCACTAGAAATTGTTCTAAGAAATACTGCTTATGGTTCTTTGTGTAAACAAACGACTATTAAACCTGGAACTTTCCTATCAAAACCATTAATTGATATCTACCTTAAAAATGATGAACTTAATGATCCCCTCATTACAAAAGATAGAATTGAATTAATGAATATATTAAACTCTGATGATTTAGAGTTATTAATCAATTTAACTTTAAAAATTAATTTAATCCTTAAAAGTTTTTTTAAAAATATTCAACTTCAACTTGTGGATTTCAAGTTGGAATTTGGTTATGATTTTAGAAATAACATTCTTCTCGGGGATGAGATTAGTCCTGATAATTGTAGATTGTGGGATTTAAACCAAAAAAATGATACAATAGTAAGTCTTGATAAAGATAGATTTAGGAATGATTTAGGGGGTCTAATTGAAGCTTATAGTGAAATTTATAGACGAATAAACGATTTTCTCCAACCTAATTAAACGATGATTTATTTACCTTAATAAAAACTACTATGCAAAAACATTTTTTAAATTTTAGTAAAGTTTGCACAAATGTTGTCTGCTCTCCATTGATTTTGATATCAAATAGTTCGGAAATGTTTGCTAAGTATTTGCAAAATGACGTGGAGCAATCACTCAAAAGCTTAGAAATACAAAATATTAAAAATGGTTTTTTTCAGGGGATTGATACTCAAGAAAAGAAAAATTTATTTGTTGCAGAAAAAAATAGTGATGTTAATGAAGAAAGTGTCCTTATTTCAGAAATAATTATTGAAGGTTGGGAAAATCATCCTGAGGGCAGAAAACTTGAATTGGCGGCCTATGACTCCATGAGCATAAAGCCTGGAAGTATTGTTGATAATAGAATTTTAAAACAAGATCTTAATGCAATATATGCTAGTGGTTGGTTTTCAGGGGTTAAAATAGATTCTCAAGAAGGACCATTGGGAGTGAGGCTAATTGTAAGAGTAGTGCCTAATCCCATTTTGAAGAAAGTTGAACTTAAGCCAATAAACTCTGTAATTTCTAATGAATACGTAGATGATATTTTTAATAATTACTATGGAACAACTCTTAACCTAAACGAAATTCAAAATAAGATAGAAATAATAAAAAAACGTTATGAAAAAGAGGGTTATTCTTTAGCTAGAATTTATGGCCCAGATAGAATCTCTGAGAACGGAATAGTGACATTAAAGGTTTCTGAGGGCATCATATCAGATGTAAAATTAAGATTTCCAGGCTCTGATGGTGAATCTATTATTGATGGAAAACCTAGAAAAGGGAAAACAAAAGACTGGGTTATAAAAAGAGAGTTAAAAACACAGCCGGGTACGATTTTCAATCGAAAAATCTTAGAGGCTGATATCAGTCGACTTTATGCCACATCATTATTTGATGATGTAAAGGTATCTCTTGGCCAAGATAATTTAAATCCTGGACAAGTCATAATTTTCTTAGATTTGAGCGAGCAAAGGACAGGATCATTAACAGGCGGCCTTGGTTATAGCAATAGCTCTGGGATCTTCGCCACAATTGGTTTGCAGGAAACAAATGCGCTCGGTAGAGCGTGGTCTACTAACATAAACTTAAATTTTGGAGAATATTCGACAACCTATAATTTTTCTTTATCTGATCCGTGGATTAAGGGAGATAAACATAGAACTTCATTTAGAACAAATCTTTTTCTGAGTAGAGATTATCCTCAAGAATTTAAAAGTGAAAAAAATGGTAGAATATACGCTGTAAATGATAAAACTACTTCAACATCGGATACTTTTTCATCAATTGTTTTAGAAAAAACGGGAGGTGGATTCTCTTTCTCAAGGCCACTTAATGGTGGGGATCCATTTAAGGTCACTAAATGGAGAGTGTTAGGAGGTATGAATTTAAAGAGAGTAAAGATGATTGATGGCAGTGGGAACAAAAAACCTTATGGTGATCAGACGCCAACCACTGGAAATATAAGCGATATTATCTGTATTGGATTTTCTCCAAATGATGGTTCATGCCCTGAAGAAAATACATTAGTAAGTTTTATTGCGAGTACATCTAGAAATAATTTAAATAATAATATTAACCCAACTGCAGGAAACAAATTCACCTTTGGTACCGAGCAGTTTGTTTCAATGGGTAAAAATTCTCCAACTTTTAATAGATTTAGAACGTCATATTCATATTTTATACCGACAAAATTGATTAATTTAACCAAAGCATGTAAGTCTAGTAATGCAACTAGTGAAGATTGTCCTCAAGCTATTGGTTTTCAATTGAAGGCTGGAACTATTCTTGGGGAATTGCCTCCTTATGAATCATTTTGTATGGGAGGGACATCATCTGTTAGAGGATGGGGATCATGTGATTTGGCTGTAAGTAAAAGTTTTGTTGAAGGTACCGTAGAATATAGATTTCCTGTTTGGAGAATGATATCGGGTGCTTTATTTGTTGATGCAGGAAGTGATTTAGGATCTCAAAATGATGTCCCAGGAAAACCTGGCAAATTATTACAGAAATCAGGTTCCGGTTATTCTCTCGGAGGTGGAGTTGGAGTGAAAACGCCAATTGGTCCATTAAGATTAGATGTTGCCAGCAAGGACTTAAGCGGAGATTGGAGATATACACTAGGAGTTGGATGGAAATTTTAAGTGTTTTCTTGGCCTGCTAATTATGATTTCTGTTATACCTTAGCTGGTGTTATCTCCAGAGAGGGTGTAGGTCTTCATAGTGGAGAAAAAACAAGAGTTACAATTTCTCCTTATGAAAAAGAGGGATATTATGTTTCTTTCAAGGATAACCCTGGCGAGATTTTTAAGCTTACTCAAGATTTAATTGGAAGTACCATGCTTTGCACAGCTGTTAAACTGGGAGGAAGAAATTTATATACTATTGAACATTTATTATCCTCAATGGCTGGGTGCGGGTTAAGTTATATTCATATTGAGGTGGAGGGGAAAGAGATTCCACTTTTGGATGGATCTGCAATTCAGTGGGTTAAAGATTTTGAAGAAGTAGGGATCAAAAAGGCACCAAAACCAGATAATTTTTTTCGAGAAATTAATAAACCAATAATTTTAAATAAAGAAGACTCTGTTATAGCGGTGACTCCCTCTGAAAAAACTAGAATTATATCCACCATAAGTTTTTCTTATAAAGCAATTGGAAATCAAACTTTTGTGATTGATTTGAATCCAAAAAGTTTTGTTGAAATGATTGCCCCCGCAAGAACATTCGGTTTTAAAGATCAATTTCAAGAATTAAGTGAACTTGGATTAATAAAAGGTGGAAGTTTGAATAATGCCCTTGTTTGTGATGGTGATAAATGGGTTAATCCACCATTAAGATTTGATAATGAACCAATAAGACATAAAATTTTAGACCTTATAGGGGACTTGGCTTTGGTAGGGTTACCTAAGGCTCAAATTTTAATTTATAAAGGATCACACTCTTTAAATGCTTTATTGGCCTCATCTCTAAAAAATTAACTTTATCTTTAATCGTTTTGGAAAAAAAATTATCCAGTGAAAATAATCAACTCTCCTCTGAAAACATACTAGGTTTATTACCTCATAGATATCCCTTTGCTCTTGTAGATAAAGTCATAGAGAATATTCCTGGGAAGCGTGCTGTTGCAGTAAAAAATGTAACTATAAATGAGCCTCAATTTCAAGGCCACTTTCCTGAAAGACCCTTAATGCCAGGTGTACTCATTGTTGAATCAATGGCTCAAGTTGGGGGAATAATAGTAACGCAAATGCAGGACCTGCCTAAAGGACTTTTCGTTTTTGCTGGTATTAATAATGTTAAATTCAGAAAACCTGTTGTGCCTGGAGATCAATTGATAATTTCTTGTGAGTTGTTGAGTATTAAAAGACAAAGATTTGGCAAGGTTAAAGGTGAGGCACACGTTGATGGGAAGTTGGTTTGTGCTGGAGAATTAATGTTCTCATTAGTCGATTAGGAAAATGGAAAATAAAAATGCTGAATCAAGGTCAAGTTTTAGTGATATTAAAGTTCACCCAAACGCTTTTGTTGATCCAAAAGCTGAATTGCATGATGGGGTCATTATCTCTCAAGGAGTAATTATCGGACCTTATGTGACTATAGGGAAAGGAACGGAAATAGGACCGAATGCTGTTATTACAGGAAAAACGCAAATTGGTAGTAATAATAAAATCTTCCCAAATGTTTTTATAGGTCTTGATCCCCAAGATCTAAAATATAAAGGGGCTTCAACTGAAGTAATTATTGGAGATAATAATACTTTTAGAGAATGTGTAACCATTAATAAGGCAACTGAAGAAGGAGAAAAAACTATTATTGGTAATAGTAATTTGTTAATGGCCTATACCCATATTGGTCATAATTGCGAACTTGGAAATAGGATAGTTTTATCAAATAGCGTTCAAGTTGCAGGCCATGTAAAGATCGAAGATAAAGCTATTATTGGCGGCTGTTTAGGGATTCATCAATTTGTCCATATTGGATATTTAGCAATGATTGGAGGAATGACAAGAGTTGATAGGGACGTTCCTCCTTTCTGTTTAGCAGAAGGACATCCTGGGAGATTAAGAGGTTTGAATAGGATTGGAATCAAAAGAAGTGGTTTGATGGAAAATGAGGATTTTGATTTAAAACTTTTGCAAAGTACTTGGAATCTCCTTTTTAAATCTGGTGATGTGATTTCAAATTCATTAGAAAAAATAATGACAGGAGAATTAGATCTTTCATCTTCAAAATTGTGCAGTTTTTTGAAAGAGTCAATATCTAAAGAAAGACGTGGACCAATGCCTGTAATGAATTCATGAATAAAAAAATATTTATAAGTACTGGAGAAGTCTCTGGAGATTTGCACGGAGGCCTGTTAACAAAAGCATTATTAGATGAAGCTAAAAAAAAATCCATAGATTTAGAAATTTGCGGATTAGGTGGCGAGAGGATGAAAAAGGAAGGCGTAAAAATTCTTCAAGATACTACATCAATTAGTGCAATAGGAATTTGGGAGGCTTTACCTCTTATTCTTCCAACAATACGAATTCAAAAAAGGTTCTATAAATTACTAAAAAAACATCCTCCAGATTGCTTAATTTTGATTGACTATATGGGTCCCAATATAAAAATTGGAACTAAATTAAAAAGGTCGAAGACTAATATTCCAATTTTTTACTATATTGCTCCTCAAGAGTGGGCTTGGAGGATTGGCAACAATACCACAACAAATCTAATAAGATTTTCTGATAAAATTTTTGCGATTTTCAAGAGAGAAGCATCATTTTATAAAAAAAGAGGTGGAAATGTTTTGTGGGTGGGACATCCAATGATTGATTTGATAAAAAAACTTCCCCTAAAGAAAGATGCCAGAACTATTCTGAACCTTCGCCCAGATCAAAACATACTACTTTTGATGCCCGCATCAAGACCTCAAGAATTACGATATATATTACCTACTTTTATGAGAGCTGCTAAAAAATTACAACAAAAATATCCCAGTTTGGTAGTCTATATCCCCTCCTGTCGGGGGGCTTTTGACGAAATATTCAAAAAAGGCTTTAGAAAATATCAAGTTAAAGGCCTTGTGATTTCTCAAAAAGATAGTGCAAAATTAAAGCCTTATATTTATTCGCTCACTAAAATTGCTTTTTGTAAATCTGGGACAGTTAATATGGAATTAGCTTTATATGGAGTTCCGCAGATTGTTGGTTATAGAGTAAGTAGGGTGACGGCCTTTATTGCTAAAAAAATACTCAATTTTAAAGTAAGATTTATTTCCCCTGTAAATTTGTTAGTTAATAAATTAATAATTCCTGAGTTTGTACAGAAAGAGTTTGACGAAAATAAAATCTTTTATAAATCTTGTAGGATTCTTGAGGGGAAGTCAGAAAAAATAAAAATAAAAAAGGGTTATAATTTTTTAAAAAAAGAATTAGGTGAAGAAGGCGTAGTCCAAAGAACTGCAAAAGAGATTATCAATTCTATTATTTAAAACTTTATAATTAAAAAATGAAATATTTGTTACCCCTAATAATAGCTTTTTCAATATTTATTAACCCTTTAAACACTTTTGCAGAGGAATTAATTCTTGCAGGAGGATGTTTTTGGTGTTTAGAACATGATTTAGAGTCATTGAAGGGAATAAATTTTGTACAAAGTGGCTATTCTGGAGGAGATTTACAAAATCCTACCTACGAAAATCATGAAGGACATCAGGAAGTGGTTTTGGTAGACTATGACTCCCAATTGGTAACTTTACCCGAGATACTTAGGCTTTATTTCAGAAATATTGATCCTTTGGATGGTAAGGGTCAATTTTGTGATCGTGGAGATTCTTATAGGCCAGTGATCTTTTTCAAAGATGCAGCTGAGGAAAGTGATGCCACAAATGCAATTGTTTCGGCCTCTAATGAATTGCGTGTGCCATTAGAAAAAATATCTGTAGAACTAAAATCAAAAGGTCAATTTTGGTTGGCTGAAGAATATCATCAGGATTTTGCTGAGAGAAATGAATTAAAATATAAGTTCTATAGATTCTCATGCGGCAGAGATCAGAGGTTGGATAAATTATGGGGCGATAACGCTAGATCAACTAATATTTGGAATGAATGATTTAAATATAGTTATTTATTTTTAATCCATTGAACAAGAGTTTTAACACCAAAACCGGTTGCACCTGATGGGTTAATTCCCTTATTCTTGTCAGTCCAACAAGTCCCAGCAATATCAATATGAGCCCATTTTATATCTTTATCAAAGAATTCTTCTAAAAACAAAGCAGCAGTTATTGAGCCACCTGCTCTAGGACCTGTATTTTTCATGTCAGCTATATGAGACTTTAGACCTTCTTTATAAGATTTTTGTAAAGGCATTTGCCATAATTCTTCTCCGGACTGAGCTGATGCAGCTTTTAGGTCATTTGCTAGATCTTTATTATTGCTCCAGAATCCAGCTACATCATTCCCTAATGCAACAACAATAGCTCCTGTTAAAGTCGCGAGATCTATTATTGAATCCGGTTTTAAATTTGATGCGTAAGTTAAAGCATCAGCTAATGTGAGTCTACCCTCTGCATCAGTGTTATTTATTTCAATTGTCTTACCATTAGATGCTTTAACTACATCTCCAGGATGTACTGCAGATCCATTTATCATATTTTCACAAGATGCCACAATAAAGTGAATTTCTAATCCCTTTGGTTTTATAGCTCCAAGGGCTTTTGCCGCTCCTAATACTGCAGCACTTCCGCCCATATCATATTTCATCATCTCAATTTGAGATGCTCCTACTTTCAGATTGTATCCTCCAGAATCAAAGGTTAAACCCTTCCCAACAAGCGCAATTTTTTCTTTTATAGGCCCCTCTGACTTTAAAGTAAGATGTATAAATTTAGGATCTAGATCAGAACCTTTTGCTACAGCTAAATATGCACCCATTCCTAAATCTTCACAATCTTTTGCCTCTAAAATTTTTACTCCCAAACCATGATCTTTAGCTATTTGAGAAGCTTGCATAGACATTTCCTGAGGAGTAAGGCTATTTGGAGGGGCGGCTACAAGTCTTCTTGCTAGTTCTACACCTTCACATATTTGTGATGTCTCTTCAAAGCTAATATTCTCAAATTTTTTCAGATTCAAAAACTCTATTTCTTTAAGAACTTTCTTTTCATCTTTTTTCTTATTGAATCTGTTGTCCTTATAGGCAGATAATCTGACTGACTCTGCTAGTCGATTTATTTCTAGTTGTGAATTTACAAGTTCCCAAGGTAGTAGGATACTCATTTTTTCATTTTTATCAACAGTTTTCCTAACTAGATTTCCTATAGAGTTTTCTATATCACTTTTATTTAGGTCTTTTGATTTGCCAAGACCAACTATTAATAAAGTTTCTAATTTTTGATCTAAAAATTCAAAGCTTAAAGTTTTTCCTTTTTCTCCTTTAAATTTTTTTTGAGTAACTTTTTTTAGTAATAATTTTGGGTCAATAACAAATTTTATGTTTTCAAGTTGGCCTGCAATATCTTCCTCTAAAACTCCAAAAATTAATGAAGCACCTTGCCAGTTATCTAGATTTTTTTGGAATGTGGAAAATTGCATTTGTAAAATGGATTTAATTAACTTTTAATTGTTTGTGAAAGTAGTTGCCCACCTATCTCGAGTTTCTTTATTAAAAGGTGGTAACCATAAATATATCAGTTGCTGTTCTAATTTACGTCTTAATTTTACTTCTTTAGGTACATCTAAGAAGAAACGAATATCTTGGTGACTTGAGAGTTTGTTATGAGCTAGGGCTTCTTTATAGTTCATGAGGTAATTTTTACAGTCATGTTCTCCCTTCCATCTTTTATTTGCTGAATTTGTTTCTCCTATATATAGGATTATTTTAGAACTCTCCATCGAGTCAATTACAAAATACATCGCTGGCCCATTGTGTATATATTGATTAGTTCTCCAAAAGTTCAATGATATTGGCTGCAAGGAAAACGGATCAATTTTTCTTTCATCGGAAATTGTATTTATAGGAAGACTTGTTTGGTGCAAAGTTTTATTTTGAGTATCTTTTGAAATTTTGAATTGGTGATTATATATTCTTTCCCTCCATTCAGTTAGGATTTCGCCTTTGATTTTAAGATTATTTGAGTGTTGAAAATTAATTGATGTATTTACATTTGAACCAAATAATTCAAATTGTCTATTTTGGCTTGAAATATTATTTACGTTAAATTTTTCCAATATTTATGAAACATGTCTACTTAATTTAATTCTGAAAAAATATAAATCAAAGAATTATTTATAAACTAAAATTTATTAATCTTCTAATCAATTTAAAAGATTCTTGTTATCTTGTAATTGAGCCTTAATCTGAGAAGTAAAAAAATAGAAATGGGATTCTTTGAGTCAGACATCGTTCAAGAAGAAGCCAAAAAGCTTTTTACAGATTACCAAGAACTTATGAAACTTGGCTCTGATTATGGAAAATTTGATAGAGAAGGGAAAAAAATGTTTATAAAAAAAATGGAATCTCTTATGGATCGTTATAAGGTTTTTATGAAGAGATTTGAATTGTCTGAAGATTTTCAAGCAAAAATGACAGTAGAACAATTAAAGACACAGTTAAGTCAATTTGGGATTACTCCTGATCAAATGTTCGATCAAATGAATAAAACCTTAATAAGAATGAAGGATGAACTTGATAAAACTTCTTAAAGTTAACGATTAAAGCTTCATGACAGATAATTTAAAATTGCCATCATGGCTGTCAAGAGGAATAGAAGAATATTTTCCAATTAAGGGAGCAGATCAGACCTTTTCGGAGATAATTGATCATGCGAAAAAAAATAACAAAAAATTAAGAGTTAAACTCGGCATCGATCCAACTGGAACCGATATTCATCTTGGGCACAGCATATTGTTTAAAAAACTTAGGGCATTCCAAGATAATGGACATATTGCAGTTTTAATTATTGGTGATTTTACTGCTCAAATTGGAGATCCAACCGGAAAAAACAAAACAAGAGTTCAGTTATCGGAAAAACAAGTTAAGGATAATGCAAAAACATACTTAACCCAACTAGGGATGGGAAAGCCAGCCAATGAATCTATTTTAGATTTTGATTCAAAAGATAGAATAGAAATTAGATATAACAGCGAATGGTTAAAAGGATTAAATCTTAATTCGATAATTGAATTGATGGGGAGTGCAACAGTTAGTCAAATGTTAGCTAAGGAGGAGTTTAATAAAAGGTACACTTCGCAAGTCCCAATTGCTTTGCATGAATTCTTATATCCACTATTACAAGGTTACGATTCGGTAGTTGTTCAATCAGATATTGAGCTTGGAGGCACAGATCAGAAATTTAATATTGCGATAGGAAGAGACCTTCAAAGGCATTTTAAACAAGACCCTCAATTTGGTGTTCTGCTGCCAATTTTGACAGGTTTAGATGGAATTAAAAAGATGAGTAAATCTGAATTTAACACCGTCGGTTTAACTGAAGATCCTCTTTCAATGTATTCAAAATTAGAAAAAGTACCCGATAATATAATACCCACCTATTTTGAATTACTTACTGAATTAGATTTAAGTTTTCTGGAAAACTCAAATCCTCGTGAATTACAGAGAAGAATGGCTTTAGAAGTTACTACTTTATTCCATGGAGCCGAAGGAGCATTAAAGGCGCAATCAAACTGCGAAAAATTATTCCTTGGACACAAAGAAAAAGTTGGAGAAATTCCAGAGATTTCTTTAAAAGAAGTAGTTTTTCCAGTAAAGTTTTTCTACTTATTGAGTGCTCTAAAACTTTTCAAATCTAGCAGCGAATCAAGAAGATCTATTAAAGGTGGGGGTGTAAAAATTGATAGCCAAAAAGTAATAAATCCTGATTTAGTTTTTAATTCAAAAAATGATTTGGAAGGAAAAATTTTGCAAATTGGAAAAAAAATAATTAAGAGGTTTGAAAACTGAAAATTGATGAATAATAGATTTAATTCAGAAGATAAAATAATATTGGCAATTGATGGATTAGATGTAAGTCAAGCAAAATTACTTTTAGAAAAATGTCCTAATATTAAGTGGGTTAAAGTTGGTTTAGAACTTTTTGTTAGGGAAGGTCCAAGGGTTATTGAAATATTAAAAGGTTTAAATAAAAAAATTTTTTTAGACTTAAAATTTCATGATATTCCAAATACCATGCGTGCAGCATGTTTCCAAGTTTCAAAATTAGGGGTTGATATAATTTCTATTCATGCTTCAGCAGGTTTAAAAGCTCTTAAGGATTCGAAAAAAGCATCTTTAGAAGGAGCTACCTCAGTCAGTGTAAAACCTCCATTGGTTGTAGGAATAACTGTTTTAACAAGCTTTTCTCTTAAAGATTTTCAAACTGATCTTGATAGAAATAATTCAATTGAAGAAAATGTATTGAGACTTGCAAAGTTGTCTTTTGATGCCGGATTAGATGGATGTGTTTGTTCCCCTTGGGAGGTAAAAATGTTGAGATCTATTTATAAGGATAATTTTGAACTTATTACACCAGGTATCAGATTAAATATTGAAAATAAAGATGATCAAAATAGAATTATGACTCCCTATGAAGCTATAGATAATGGTGCGTCTAAGTTAGTCATTGGCAGATCAATTTCAAACGCTATAGATCCTAATAAAGCTCTAATAGAAATATTTAAATCTATTGATGCTGATTAATTTTGGATTCTTCTCCCTTAAGCAATCTTGTTATGTTTGTTCTGTGTTTCCAGATTACTAATAATGCAACAATTAAACTTATAAAAAAGTAAGAGTGCATAAATTTATTTAGGTAAAAAAACATAAAAATAGGAAGTAAGATTGCAGCTGAAATACTTGATAAAGAAACAAATTTAGTTTTTGTTAGGACTATTAAAAAAATGCCAAGAGATGCGAGTCCAACTTTCCAAGAAATAGCTAAAAACATACCTAATCCAGTCGCAACAGCTTTCCCTCCTTTACCTCTAAGCCATATTGGCCAAATATGTCCTGAGATAGCAGATATCCCTGCTATAACTTCTATTAATCCTTGATCTGTGTAATATTGAGCAATTTTTACTGCAATAAGGCCTTTCCCAACGTCAATGATAAATACAAAAAGTGCTGGCCATTTCCCAACATTTCTTAAGACATTTGTGGCACCTGTAGATCCAGAACCTATAGTTCTCAGATCTATATTTTTGAGATATTTCCCAATTAAAAAACCTGTTGGAAGTGATCCTAAAAGATAACTTGCAAAAATTATTAAGATATTCATAAAGCTTAGTTTAGTTCAAGATCATCGTAAATTTCATTATCTGAACCAGCAAATGCAACCCATAAGGGGAATTGAAGTATTGGAATTTCAACAGAGGTTTCTGCTGCATCAATGATAATAAATGGCAATTCTTCATTCGCTTCTAATCTATCAGCTCTCTCGATGACACCTTCAGGCCTTTCAAAAAGAACAATCCCACTATTAGGTCCAAAGTCATCCCTTGTTAGACCAAGTGAATCTTGAAGAATTCTTCTCCATTCACCTAATCGTTCAGGCTGTGAAGCTAAAATAAGAGTCTGAAATTGATCTCCATATAATTCGCCAAGAATAGATATTAAGCCAGCTGATAACAAGGCATTTTTTTGTCGAGATCCTCTACTTTCAAGAGAACCTCTTCCTCCCATGTTAAAGAACCAATCATCCATAATTTCTATGTCTGAGGAATCAAGACTCCGTCTTAATTTCCAAGGTTCTGCATAAAAGTCGGGTTGTTCTGTGAAACTTGAAAAGCAACTTTTTATAATCTCTTCATCTGGCTTAAATGTCTCGGAAAGAGCAGGAACATTAACTACATTATTTGTGCTATTGTCTTGCTTTTTCTCATCAAGGGGAGAAGGCTTTACGATTATTGGTTGAGAAACTAATTCAAGTTTCTCTACGTTTTGTGAAAGATTCTGCAAAGCTCCAGTTAAGTACTCTTGAAAGCCTTTAACTCTTTTAGCAATATTATCTGACTGTCCTTTAAAATTAGACTCAATATCTTTTTCTATTTCATTTTTTTTTGCTTCTAACTCTTTTATTTCTTTAACTAAAGAATCTTTTTTTGAAAAGAGATCTCTAAAAATTTCATTAGAAATTTCATCAAAAGATTTAGTTGATTTATCGTTTTTCGGTGTAATTTTTTTATTTTGAGTTGTATTTTTCTTACTAATTTGTTTTGTTTTATCATCTGAAATTGACTTATCTATTATTAATTCCTTTTCAGGATTATTGTCGGAAATTTCTGTATTGGTCATTTAATAAATTTTGATGATTAGGCAAAGTCTGAATTTT
Source organism: Prochlorococcus sp. AG-459-N19 (assembly GCA_003209375.1). Taxonomy (GTDB): domain Bacteria; phylum Cyanobacteriota; class Cyanobacteriia; order PCC-6307; family Cyanobiaceae; genus Prochlorococcus_A. Next base: position 21,996 of record QCRF01000002.1, read on the forward strand.
AAGAATTTTTAATTTCCAGGGAGTCAACTTTTTTTATGAGCTCATCTTTTAATTGCTTTGGATTAAATAAAATTGGTAATAAATGAGGACTGGACTTTTCTCTAAAATAAAAAATACCTGGGATTATAGGGAAAAAGAATTTCCATGATATCCAGTTCTTGAATGGAAAAGTTCTAATCTCTTTCCCTAATTGTAAAACGATAAAATCATCATTTGTTATTTTTATTCTTAAGGTGAATGACTGAAGTAATAAAAAAAAGCTAAAAGAAGCAAAAACTATTGTTGGTAAAGAACCAATATGCAAAAACAAAAGCATAAAACTTAAAACTATAAGAATGATTGGCAACTGAAATGAAGGAGATATTATTACTGGCTCCTCTTTTTTTGATTTAGTATTAAACATAGGATCATCCAAATAAAATTTGCGTTAGTAATACATCCATTAAAGATACAGTAACGAGAGTCATTACAACTGCACCTGTTGTACTTGTTCCAACTTCTTTTGGTCCCCCTTTGGTTGTAAGTCCATATCCACAAGCAATGATTGAAATAAGTAATCCGAACACTACAGATTTTATTAACATTGCAGTTAAGTCTGCACTGGTTAAGCTCACATTGCCTGATCTTACAGATGTCCAAAAAACTATTGGAGGAACTTTATAAAAAATTGTGCTCCAAATTTGTCCACTCCATAAAGCTACGGATAAAAACAAAAGACACTGTATTGGAGACATTATTACCATCGATAGTAACCTTGGGACTACCAAATATTGGACTGGTTCGGTCCTTAACATGGTTATTGCCTCAATTTGTTCTGTGACTTTCATAGTACCCAGTTGAGCAGCATAGGCAGTTGCAACCTTTCCAGTCATTAAAGTAGCAGTTAGAAGAGGAGCCATCTCTCTTGCCATGCCTACTGCTAATAAACCTCCAATTTCACTTGAAACCCCCATACTCGTAAGTTGTGATGCAACTTGAATATTAAAAACTGTACCTGCGGCAATTCCCGTAATTAATACAATTAATAAACTGCCAGGACCTGACTCCATAAGTTGCTCAAAGAGATCATTTTTGGAAATTTTACCCTTAAAGATAAAATTAATTGCTTGCCCGCCAATAACTAGGCTGCTCAGAAGTCTTCTGAAAAAATAAAGGTAATACATATCTTTATATTAGTTTGTAATTAATTTTCGATCCCATTTTCTCATGATTAAAAGACCAACTATTACCAATATTGAGGGTATAAAACCAATACATAATCTAATAGTTAATTGTGCTGAGTAGCATTGTTCAATAATATTAAGGCCATCTTTATCAACAAAGCATGATTGATAACCTGATAAATACAATAAAAATCCTAATAATTGAACACTAAACGCGATACCAATCTTCTGAATAAGTACCATCCAAGCAGTATATAATCCTGCTGGTTTCTCTGGGTCTTCGTCTATTGCATCAGGTAGTAGTGACCAAGGGATAAGAAAAGCAGTTGAAGCTCCAATGCCAATAAGACAGATTATGAAAATTAAAAGAATGAACAGAAATATGTTGCTGGCATTTAGGAATAAAATATCTCCAGCTCCTGAAATTTTAGATAATGAAGGTAAAAATAAAGCTGCTGTACATGAAATAATCCACATAATCGCTCCATAGTTTAACGCTGAAATCCTGTTCAATTTATTTGATACTCTGGTCCATATTTGTAAACCCACTAAAGCGCTAATTTGGAAAGGTATCGGGATCCACTTCGCAATATAAGTTGGTACGTTCAGTACATCCTCAACATAGATTAACGCTACTGTTTGCATTAATTGTAAGGCGCACCAGAGAAGAATATAGAGCGTAATAACTTTTAGAAATTTTTTATTTCTGAAGATCCTTTTGAATTGAAGTGTTATAGCTTCAACTTTTCCTGAAGGCCTTCTTGCTTTTTTTGCGAATGGAGCTAATCCCCAACAAGAAATTAATGTTGCAGCAACTGCAATACACCCGCTTATTTTACCCATTAAAAAATATTCATTATTTGCTGATCCTTCGGAACCTAATACAACTCCAGCAATTATTAAACCAGTTAGTCCTGCGATTATTGAGCCAGTAAATCTAGATGCGTTTAGTCTTGTTCTTATTGCTGTTTTTTCAGAAATTTCAGTAGAAAGAGCTGCGAAAGGAAGATTAATACTTGTATAAGCAGTCATTACGATTATAGAGATTATGGCATAGTAAATAGTCTTAGTTAGAACTGAACCAGTGGGTGTCCACCATATCGCAGCTAAAGAGAAACCAAGGGGAACAGATGCTGCTACCATCCAAGGGATTCTAGGCCCCCACCTTGATTTAGTACGATCACTTAACCATCCAATTAACGGATCATTTACTGCATCCCATATCTTTATTAACATTAATAATGATCCTGCAATTATTACTGGTAAACCAGCAGAAATAAAGAATTTGAAAAGAAAAAAACCAAATTGTGTCGCGACTAAACCTGTGCCTGCATCTCCTAGCCCATAAGAGAACATTAATCTTGTTGTTGATCTAGAAATATTTTTTTTCGAGTGTGAATTTTCCAATCTTTTTACTTTGTTTATTGTTTGATAATGTATTATTGCAATGGTAATTCTATTACTTAATGCGGGCGTGGTTTAGTGGTAAAACCTCAGCCTTCCAAGCTGAAGATGCGGGTTCGATTCCCGCCGCCCGCTTTTAGAATATATTATTTTTTGCCCCAAATACTTCTTCTGAAATGATTAGTAAAGAGCTTCTACTCTTTATTGAAACAGATTTTTCATTAATGGTTAAGGGTTCAAAAATCTCAGACATACTAGTGTCGATAACTTTTAACCAATTATATTTACATTTCGGCAAGGCGAAATCGATACTTTTTGAATATGCATTTAAACCTATCCAAACCAGCGGATTAGTGTTGTCTTGGTTAATGCTAAAGGCAACTGTGTGGGACCAACTACTCCAATCGGGGCTGTCTAACTTTGTTCCATGCCAATGATATGTTGGAATATTTTTATTAGTTTGATTACTAGGGAAGAATGATGGATTGAAAATGTTTATTAGTTTTTTTCGGATTTTTATAACATATTTAAAATATTCTAATAATTCCAAATCTTGTTGACTATGTCCCCAATTCATCCAGCCCAATAAATTATCTTGGCACCAAGAATTGTTGTTCCCGCCTTGTGATCTTCCTATTTCATCACCCATAAGTATCATTGGAACACCTTTAGAGATAAGTAAACTAAGAACAAGATTTTTTTGTTGTCTTTTTCTTAAATCATTGATTAATAAGTTCGTAGTTGGTCCCTCAGTACCATGATTCCAAGAATTGTTATGGTTATCACCATCTCTGTTTTGCTCTCTGTTCGCAAAATTATGTTTTCTATTGAAAGTTACTAAATCTTTTAGAGTGAATCCATCATGTGAAGTTATAAAGTTTATTGATTTTGGCAAAATAGTATCTCCTTTATAAATTGATGGAGTACCTTTGATTTTATCGCTCATATTCCAAGCTGTATCTTTATCCCCCTTCCAAAATCTTCTTAAGTCATCTCTAAAATGACCATTCCAAGTGAAAGTATTCTTAGATGGGAAATCACCTAATTTATATAAACCGCCACAATCCCATGGCTCACTTATGAACTTGATATCGATAAGTTCTGGTTCACATTCTATATCTTCAAAAATTGGAGGATTATCAAGCGGTGAAAGATTTTCTCCTCTTGTTAGGGCAATTCCTAAATCAAATCTAAAACCATCAACTCCTAATTCACTCGCCCAACATTTTAAAGATTCAATTATTAGTTTTCTAACTAATCCTCTGTTTGCTGCAATAGTATTACCACATCCGGAGACGTCCTGAAAATTTTTATCTTTCCCAATAAAGTAATAAAGATTTTCATCTATACCTTTCCAAGATATTGCTGGCCCTTTTGAATCACCCTCGCAAGTGTGATTGTATACAACATCTAATATGACTTCAATGTCTGCTTTATGACATTCCTCTACAAATCTTCTAAATTCCTCTCTATTCTTTTCGGCGGATTCATTCGAAAGATATTCAAAATGCGGAGTAAACCAATTAATTGGACTATATCCCCAAAAATTTTTTAGACCATTTGGGGCATCAGTAGGATCAAAACAAAAAATTGGAAGTAATTCAATTGTTGTAATACCCAGTTCTTTGAGATAAGGAATTTTCTTTAAAAATTTCTTAAAACAACTTTCATCTTTATCAGTTGATTCAGTGAAAGCTTTGATATGGAGTTCATAAATAATTGTTTCTTCCCAAGAATGTTTTGGTCTTGGATAATCCTTAAAATTAAATAATTTTCTATCGCAAACAACACTTTTAAGACAAGAATTAGTATTTTCTTGATTTTTTAATGCATTTTCTCTTTTATAACTTTTCCATCCGGTAATACCCCTTGAACATGGGTCAAGTAATACTTTTTTTTCATAGTTATTATTAATCTCATTATTTTTTTGTTTCACTCTAAAAGCATAAATACAACCTTCATCTAGATCTTTTATTTCCGCATGCCAGTATGGACCTGTATTATGAGTCTGATCTAATTTGAATGTGCTTTTTGGGGAAATAGAGTCCTCTTTCTCAAACAATAAGATTTCTACATATTCTGCATTTGTGGCTACTACGGAAAAATTAATCCCTTGTGAAGTTAGAGAACTCCCTAAAGGAAATGGTTTACCTTTATTGAGATGAATCACTTTTTCTTTATCATTGATAAGTAAAATATTGAGATAATTTATTTAAATTACTGATATTTGAATAATAGATACAAAATTTAAAAAAAAAACTCAAATTTAAGGCTTCACTAATCAACTTTATTAGATCTTGGAGAGTATTAATTTTCTAATTAATTACAATTTCTTCATCCATCTGCTTAGTGCATAAAACGATTTATAGAGAAAGTTTAATAATGAGAAAACTAGATTTTTCTTGATTTCAAAATACAAATTGTGTTTTTTCATGTGATGAGAACGAAATATATCTGAAAATTAATAAAACATAATAAATAGCTCAAATTCTTAAATTCAACCCCCTTTGACATTTTCCCCCTTTGCTAAATGTAGTTAGATTTTTCATTCTAAATCCAGTGCTACCAACGCTTTTTGCTGTTCTCTAAATGAAGATGCTTTTTTTTATGAATGAAAAAGCGCGGCTATTAGAAATAAATAATGTTGCTAAAAATGTCCCTAAAATTTGTATAAAGCTTTGCGCCACCGGCATTTTCGGTTGCCGTATTTGTATTTGCTCCATATGATGTGAAAGTTCGAGGTTTAAACTCGATTTAAATCTTTTTTAACCCCTAGCTTTAATTTAAATTTCAATGAACAAAGCTGATTTAGTAAATCTTGTTGCAGCTCGTACAGAGCTCACAAAAACGGATGTTTCTTTAGTTGTTGATGCAGCTATTGAAACTATTGTTGATTCAGTAGTGGAAGGCAAAAAAGTCTCTTTACTAGGATTTGGTTCTTTTGAACCAAGAGATCGTTCTGCAAGACAGGGATTAAACCCTAAGACAGGCGAAAAAATAGCAATACCCGCTAAAAGAGTTCCAACATTTTCTGCAGGTAAACTTTTTAAGGATAGAGTTCAAGGGTAATTTTTTTAATCTATTTCTTCCTTTAATAATTAGGTGCTCTTTTAGGGCATCTTTTTTTTAATCGCAAAAACATGCAATTAGCTCAATGCCCATTACTCTTAACAAGGCATCCAAAATTTTGAAAATCTTAAGAAGTAATGAAATGTTTAACTACTTTATTCCTAAAATTTTTGTTGTTATCTAATTTTGTTATGGCTGAAACAATACCTACAAAGTCTAAGATTTTAAAACAATCTAATCATTGTTTTAAAGATTCTCGAACCCAAATATGTAAAGTATTAGTTTCTGAAATAGAAAAACTTCAATTAGTAGTATTTGACCAAAATAGATTCAAATGTCAATCAAGTTTATTGGGGCTGCAAACGGAAATTGTTGAAGCTTATTTTTTTAATAATTTCTCAAATGAGAGAATTTCATTAATGATCCCATATGTGATTAAAAATTGTTAATTATTAAAATAATTTATTTTTTTGGAATATTATAAATTTGTTATTTAATTTGTAATGGTAAAAGGTTTTTCTGATAATCAAGTTAAAAATAATACTCAAAATACTCAAATAAAAGAAAAAAAAGGCTTAGCTGGTTTTCTTAAAGGCAAGAAATTTACTTACACTTTGCCAGGCAAAAAACAAATAAATATTTTTGGATCAATAGTAATAGGCTTAAATATCATTTTAGTATTGCTAATCATCCTGTATTTAAAGAATCAAGAATTTCATGACTTTGTATTTAATGTTGGACGTTAGCTATATTTTTAGATCGAAAGATTTTATTAGATGATATATTTAAATTTTAGAAATTCTTATGAGGGTAGTAAATTTAGTTTTTCAAGTATTTTTTTTGTTAATAACTGTTCTATTTTTGATATATTTTCTAACAGGATATGACTCTGCTTTTGAGGCAGACCAAAATTGTCATTCATATCTTTCCAGTTACGATAACCTATCTGGAAATTATGGTTGCGATCATGATACTGAGACACATCAGTGGATACTTTACGAGTCAAATGACAAAAAAGAACCAGCTAAAATTATTAAGAAATTTAGGTACAAATTTTTATAAATCAAATTTTTTATAAAAAAACTTTGCACTTATTATTGATATTATCGCTGTAATTGCGAACGTAAGATACTGATATATGCTTCCTTCTAAGTAAATTTTATTTTTATAAAGAGGATAATCAATGAAAGAGCCTAATGTTCCCCAAATTATTACCCATATAGATACGTATAGGATTGCTTTTATTGGATTAGATTTTTTTTCTTCCATTTTTAATTGATACCAAAAATTGAAGAAGTGACTGGTCTGCCGCTAAAAATTAACTCGGTTAATATAAGCATTAAGAATCCGATCATTGCTGCTCTACCATTTACAAGCTCAGCACTGCTATTGAATCCAAAAACGTTCTTAACTTCATCACCCTGATTGTCTACCCATTTTGAGTATTCATTATCAGTTGATGATGTATTAGTAAGATCATCATTTTGATTTTCTATTTGAGAGTCGTTTTCTTGCATTGATTTTAAGTTCATTCTAATAATTTTTAAACTAATTTATTATCAAATTAAACTCGATATTATAAAAAAAATTAAAGCAAAAATTATTATCCATAAAAATTGTAATCTCGTAATTAATTGACAAATTAATTTGATTTTTTCTTCAGTGCAATTATCTCCAGTCTCATTAATTATTGGCTTTTCAATAATTTCATTTTTATATTTACTTTTACCTCCCAATTTAATACCAGAAATATAGGCAAATATAGCTTCTGAAATTCCAGCATTAGGCGAATCATATTTTTTACCATCAAGATAACTTTTTTTTATGATTGATCCATACTCATTAACTTTGGCGCTAACTAAAGGTAACGTGATTAAAACTAATCTTGAAGGAACAAATGTAAAAATATCTTCGATTTTTGCACTAAAAAAACCTAAATATCTAAAATAATCATATTTGTAACCTATCATTGAATCTAAAGTACTTATGGCTTTGTAAGAAAAACCAAGTGACAAAGGACCTGGTAGAAAAATTGAAAACTTCATAAAAATAATTCCAATAAAAATCCAAAATAATGGCCCAAATATTCCATCAACAGAATTTTCGGTAAGGCTCTCGGTACTTGATCTCAAGAGATGTTTCATAGAAGATGACCTTACATCCCTACTTACTATTCTTTGTACCTTCTCTTTGATTATTTTCTTATTTTGGTTATTAATTTCCTTGCGTTCTATTAGCTCTGCAATCTCTTTCACACTTGAAATAAGTCCCTTTGTCGCAATACAACTTGAAAGCCCAAAAAAAATTAACAATCCAACAAAAAAATGATTTCTTGATTGCACATAAATTAGTTCTATGAATTTTCCTAAACCAAAACTTATTCCAATAGTGGATATAGCTATGAAGAAACCACCCCAAAACAATATATTTTTATTTTCTCCAAAATTATTTATTAGGTAATCAGATATTTTTTTTATGTAAAAGCCAATTACTTGAACAGGGTGTATTAAGAATCTTGGATCGCCGATCAATAAATCAAAACCAACCGATCCAAGAAATAGTAAAAATAAATTTATTTCAGCCAACTGAACATCGAGCGCAGACCTTTACCCACTTTCTCAATTTCATGTTTTGAGTTCTCTTCTCTTAATTTTGTCATTAAGGGTTTGTTTTTATCGCATTCTTCCACAAAATTCTTAGCGAAAGTTCCATCTTGAATATCCCTTAGAATTTTTTGCATTTCTTTCTTTGTATCATTATTAATAAGTCTTTTACCACTAACATAATCTCCATATTCTGCAGTATTTGAAATGGAATCTCTCATTTGAGATAAGCCTCCCTTCACCATTAAATCAACAATAAGTTTAACTTCATGTAAGCATTCGAAGTAAGCAAGTTCAGGCTGATAGCCAGCCTCTACAAGAGTTTCGAAGCCTGATTTGACTAGTTCTGATAATCCTCCGCACAAAACCGCTTGTTCTCCAAATAAATCAGTTTCTGTTTCTTCTTTGAAGTTTGTTTCAAGAATTCCAGCTCTCGTTCCGCCAATCCCTTTAGCGTAAGCCATCGCCAATGATCTTGCATTTCCGGAAGAATCCTGCTCTACTGCAAACAAAGCTGGAACTCCTTGACCATTCTGATATTCCCAACGAACAGTGTGTCCAGGTCCTTTTGGGGCAATCATTACAACATCCACAAAACTAGGAGGTTTGATAAGTCCGAATCTTATATTGAAGCCATGAGCAAAACTTAATATCTTTCCTTTTTTTAAGTTTGGTTCTATTTCTTTTAGGTAAATATCTTTCTGAAACTCATCTGGGAGGAGAATCATAATCCAGTCTGCTTTTTCGCAAGCTTCAGAAACGCTAAATACTTGTAGACCATCGCTAATGGCTTTGCTTTCAGACTTACTTCCTTTATATAATCCAACAATTACATCCATACCGCTATCTTTAAGGTTTAGGGCATGTGCATGACCTTGTGAACCATATCCAATAATCGCTATTGTTTTATTATTTAAGAGACTTAGATCTGCATCTGTGTCGTAAAAGAGTTGGGTCATTAGTTGTAGCTTCTTTGCATTTGATAATTAATATTTTAGACATTAAAGGTGTAAATAAACCAAAAAATTATTAATTTAAAAATTAAAATTAAATATATATTTAGAAAATTTAAGACTGATTTGCTTCGCTTGGATGTGTGATTACTCTATCAATTAAGCCATAGTTTTTTGCTTCTTCCGCACTTAGAAAATAATCTCTATCAGTATCCTTCTCAATTTTCTCAAATGATTGGCCTGTCATATCTGCCATAGACATATTTAACATATCTTTAATTCTTAAAATTTCCTTAGCTTCTATTTCAATATCACTTGCTTGACGTTGAGAAGTTCCTCCTAGAGGTTGATGAATCATTATTCTGCTATGGGGCAAAGCAACTCTTTTACCTTTTGTGCCAGCTGCCAAAAGGAACGCTCCCATAGAGGCTGCGAGGCCTACGCAGATTGTTACTACATCACTTTTTACGTATTTGATAGTGTCATATATAGCCAAGCCAGCAGTAACTGAACCTCCTGGGCTGTTTATATATAGATAGATAGGTTTGGAATTATCATCAGAATCTAGATAAAGCATTTGTGCAACTAGGCTATTAGCAATACCATCATTTACTTCCTGTCCAAGAAAAAGAATTCTTTCAACACCTAGTCTTGTATAAATGTCAACCCACCTTTCGTATTGACTTCCTGGAAGTCTGTAAGGCACACTTGGAGTTCCTATTGGCATGATTTTAAAATAGTTTTGTGAAGGTTAAATTTTATTTGGTAAATCTTTTTGACTTGTGAGTATTCTATCGATAACTCCATAATCTAGGGCTTCTTGGGGGTTGAGATAACTCATCCTGTCAGAGTCTTTTGAAAGTTCTTCGATAGTCTTTCCTGTATTACGAGATAGAATCTCCAGCATAGATTTTTTATTTTTCAAAACTTCCTCAGCTCTTATTTGGATATCTGTAGCTTGACCTCTTGCACCGCTAATAGGTTGATGTAAAACAATAGAAGCGTGCGGAAGAGCCGCCCTTTGCCCCTTAGTGCCAGATGAAAGGATAACTGCAGCAGTCCCCATTGCTTGTCCGATACATATTGTGTGTACGGGTGGCTTGATATAGCTTATTGTATCGCAGATAGCAAAAGCTTCTGTTTCAAAACCAACAGCGTCACCAGTGTACCAACTCGTTCCTGTTGAATTTATGTAAAAATAAATTGGTTTTTCTGGATCCTCAAACTCCAGATAGAGAAGTTGAGCAATGATTAGTTCAGTAACATCCATTCCAAGTTGTCTTTTCGCATCATCGTCTGAAAATAATGGTAAACCAAGATAAACAATTCTCTCTTTCAGTAAAAGAGAGGGTAGATCGGGGGGCGGGGTCCTCATAACGGTGTTTTCGCCGTAATAAGGAGCAGATACAGTCATTTGTATCACAAAAATAAGATTGTTCTGATTCTAGCTAGATTTAGCCCTGTGTCGCTGGTGATTTAAAAGATTTGTTTGACTCAGGATTATTTATCAGTTTTCCAAAGACCATTCTTCCGGTAGGAGTTTGAAGTGCTCCTGTTATGACAATATCTAATCTGCTTCCGACAAAATTTTTTGCTTCATCAATAACTACCATTGTTCCATCATCTAAATATCCTATACCTTGCATTTTTTCTTTTCCCTCCCTTACTATTTTTATATTAAGTGATTCTCCTGGTTGTACTTCTGGCCTTAAGGCAATAACTAGATCGCTTAGATTCATAACTTTCAATTCTTTGACTTCTGCAATCTGAGAGAGATTATAATCAGCGGTAATTAAAGTCCCTGCCATATCCTCAGTAATTTTCAAGAGTTTTTCATCTACCCCTTTACCTTCATATTTTGTTGGGTTGATTACAAGTCTTCTTCCGTATAATTCTCTTAATTCTTTTAGCAATTTTAGACCTCTTCTTCCCTTAGACCTTTTTTCATTGCTGCTTGAGTCAGCTAAAGTTTGTAGTTCATCAATTACACTTTGAGCGACAATTAATTGTCCTTCTAGCAATCCGCAACTTAATAAGCCATTTATTCTGCCATCAATAATTACGCTGGTATCCAGAATTTTTGGACTTGCAGCAGGGAGTATTCCTTCATTTACTAGATATGCATCAGTATTATTTGGATTAAATAGTCTTAATAATGTCCTTCCATGAGTATCCGCCAACTTATATCCAAGTGCACCAAAGAAAATATTGCTTAATATGGCTGCCAAAGGTTTTGCAAAAAAGACTTCTCTAGGGAATGGAATCAACAGTATTGGAGCAAGCAGGAGATTCGCAACAAGTAATCCTAAAATTAATCCAACTGACCTACTGATTAATAAATCTGTAGGCATTGTTCTTATTTGATCAAGAAACGTTTTTCTAAGTTGAAGGAATACAAAACCAGCTGCTAATCCTATAAAAAGACCTATTATTGCTAAAACGATTCTAAAACCCTCTACATTAGACACCTGTTTGAGTATGTCTACTGGCAATAAATCAACTCCGAGCCATCCTGAAGCTGCTCCAGATAATAAAAATAAAATTAATACTAAGATATCCGTCATATCTATAATCTACTAGGATTTATTAATTGAGTAAATAAGGATTTGATTTTTTTCGATCATCAATTTCTTTTTGGAGCTTAAAAGTTTATTTAAATTATGAATCAGTATCCAAGAAGCGCTTATGTACACATACCTTTTTGCCATAGAAGGTGCTTTTATTGTGATTTTGCTGTTATTCCTTTAGGAAACAAAGTTGAAACTTTACAAGGTTATGGAAGCAAAACTGTTAAAGAATATTTGTATTTTTTATACAAAGAAATATTGTCAATTAAGCATAAATCACCCCTTTCAACAATTTATGTAGGAGGTGGTACACCATCAATCTTGGATCCTAAACATATCAAAGAATTAATTGAGCTTTTTAAAGAAAATTATGGAATTGACTATGGTGCTGAAATTACTATGGAGGTTGACCCAGCTAGTTTTAATCAAGATGATCTTTATGGATTTATAAATGCTGGGATAAATAGATTTAGTCTTGGAGTACAAAGTTTTAATAATCAGATACTTCAAACGTCAGGAAGGCGGCATTCAAGAGAAGATGCTGAAAAATCTTGTTTATGGTTAAAGAGAGAATATGATTCTGGGTTAATAAAAAGCTGGAGCTTAGATTTAATTCAAAACTTGCCACTTAGTGGATTTAAAGAATGGCAAAATGACTTAAAAAAAGCAATAACATTTTCACCACCACATATATCTATTTACGATTTAAATATTGAAAACGGAACTGTTTTTAAAAAATTAAATAATTTAGGAAAATTAAAACTTCCAAGTGATGAAGAAGCGTTTAGAAATAGTGAATCTACTCATTTATTTTTAAAAAACTCAGGCTATTCAAGATATGAAATCTCAAACTATTGCCTCCCGCGGCATCAATCGAGACATAATAGAGTTTATTGGAGTGGTTTAGGCTGGTGGAGTTTTGGTCAAGGTTCCACTAGTTCGCCTTGGGGGGAAAAGTTAACTAGACCAAGAGTTAGTAAAGAATATAAAGAATGGGTAATTAGACAATACGAGCTTAAGTTAGATTCGTCCCTAATTAAAAAGGATTTTGTTTACAAAGAAATTGATGAAAAAATAATGTTGGGATTAAGACTCAAAGAGGGTGTAGATATCAAAAAATTGTTTAAAGAACAAGACTGGGAAAACAAAAAATTTGAAAGAAATTTTACTAAATTGCTTAAAGAATGGGAAAGATTTCTTGAAAGTGGACTCTTAGTAAGAATGGGTAATAGATTCTTTTTAAGTGAGCCTAATGGAATGGAACTAAGCAATCAAGTTCTTGTTTCTATGTTTAAGTGGTGGGATGAGATTAATAAAGATTAATTAAAGCTTTTTATTATGGCTTAAACTATCGATATAAATTCTAAAAGTGATTTTTTAAATAATTTTATAAATTGCTTCCTAAACTTTTTTCACAATAAGCAATGAAAATTATTATTTTTACTAAGGATTGACAGTTGATCTAAATTAGGTGAGTAAAACTACCATTTTTTTATGACTATTAATACATTTCTTTTGCTGTTATTAGTTATTGCAAACTACACAAACTTATTTTTAAATATCAAAAATAGGAAAAAATGAAACTCTTTAAAAGTACTGCATAACCAAATAAATTTTGTGAATACAACGTTTCTAAGTAATCAGACTTTGTATATAAATATATGTGATTAATTAAGTCTTTTAGATTCTACCCATTCTTTTAATTTATCCTTAAATAATTGCTTCCCTTGAATAATCGGTTGGCAAAATGGTGGTTGATCATCACTAAGGCCTAACAAATCTGCAGTTACTCTTACTTGTCCATCGCAATAATTACCTGCACCAATACCTATTATGGGGATGGTTAAAGAATTTTGTATTTCTTTAGCAAGCAAATCAGGAATATGTTCAAGAACTATTGAAAAACATCCTAATTTTTCAAGAATATAAGCCTCTTTTTTAATTTTTTCTTGGCTTTCTAAGCTTTCTCCTTGTTTCTTTAATCCAATATTTAGATAGCTTTGTGGTGTAAGACCTATATGACCCATAACAGGGATTCCCATTCTTATTAATCTAGAAATAACTTTTTGTATTTCTGGTTCAGCTCCTTCTACTTTTACAGCTTTTGCATAAGTGCTCTGAATAATTTTTCCTGCATACTCAACAGCTTTATCCTCACCACATTGGTAAGTCAGAAAAGGCATATCTGAAACAACTAAAGGTTGTTCCTCAATTTTCTTCTTAAATCCTCTTGAAACAGCATTAGTATGATAAATTATGTTTTCTAAAGTTAATGGCAATGTTGATTTGTATCCTAAGCAGACCATTGCTAATGAATCTCCTACTAGTACGAGATCAACATTTGCTTGTTCTGCAATAGATCCTGAAATGGAGTCCCATGCAGTAAGTGCAATGATTTTGCGAGATTTTTTTTTATAATTAACTAGTTCTGAAGGTAACATAATAAATTTATGTATCTTTTTTAAACAAGAATTGCTAATATGTTTCTGACTCGGCCTTTCGCGGTTTTAACGCCTAAACCTGGTCAGGACCGGAAGGTAGCAGCCACAAGGGATGCTTGAGGCAGGCGAGATAACCGAGTCACTCTATTTTACCTCTTAACCTATATTTTTTTATTTTGTCTTAATTTTAAGAATTCAGGAATACTTGCTCCTGATTCTTTATTCTCTGAATAATTATATAAGGGCTGACTAGATAATCTATTTTTAATTCTTTGCTGGTTTAATGGTTGGGTTGTTTCAAATCCTGTAGCAATTACAGTAACTTGTATCTCCCCTTCCATGGCTTCATCTACCACTGCACCAACAATAATATTTGCTTCTTGATCAACAACATCATAAATAATTTCAGATGCGGAGGTCATGTCTTCTAAAGTCATGTCTTTGCCACCAGTTATGTTTATAACGCAGCCTTTAGCTCCATCAATTCTAGCGGCTTCTAATAAAGGACTATTCATAGCTGCCTGTGCTGCCTCTATAGCTCTAGATCTTCCTGAACCTATACCTATTCCGAGAAGAGCAGTGCCAGCTTCAGTCATAACTGATCTTACGTCTGCAAAATCAACATTAACTAATCCTGGGCAAGTAATTATGTCGCTAATGCCTTTGACACCCATCCTTAAAACATCATCAGCATTCCTAAATGCTTCTTGAAGTGGAGCCCCTGCTATAACATCTTTTAATCGGTCATTTGGAATAACTATAAGAGTATCAACATTTTCTGCTAGTCTTGCGATCCCCTCCTCTGCTTGACGCATTCTTCTTTTCCCTTCAAAAGAAAATGGTTTGGTTACTATACCTACTGTTAAAGCCCCACTTTGTTTGGCTACTTCTGCGACAACTGGTGCTGCTCCTGTACCAGTCCCTCCGCCCATTCCAGCGGCTATAAAAACTAGATCAGACCCCTCTAAAGCTTGTTGAAGCTCTTCTTTGGATTCTTCGGCTGCTTTTTGCCCAATACTTGGATTTCCACCTGCACCTAAACCTCTAGTGAGGTTTTGTCCAAGTTGGACTCTACTCTCTGCAGAAGATTGTAGTAGGGCTTGAGCATCGGTATTGAGGACTCTAAATGAAACACCTTCTAAATCACTATTTATCATCCTGTTGACTGCATTACTGCCACCACCACCTACACCAATAACTTCTATTTTAGCGCTTTGGCTTGGAAGGATTTCTCTCGATTGATCAAAGTTTGGATTGTTACCGAAGCTCATCTCTTAAATAGGAATCTAATACTAGTATTGGGTGCATTATGAACTTACTGAGCTCATCTGTAGGAATTTGTTGAGGAAAATCCTAAAAATATTTATTGATTAAATATTTCGTTTGAATGCAAAACCCATATCAACACTACAATAATTAAAAAAAAATACTCAGAATACTTTTTCAAATATTAGGGTTTGAACACTTTTATTTTTGGTTTATCTGGATTAGTAAGATCAACATTATCTATTTTTTTTGAAAAGCTATTTTTCTTAAATTCATTTTTAAGATTATTGATTATTTGTAATTGATAGTTGATTAAATTTGGCTTAAATCCTAAGAATATCGTTTTTAAATCTTTTTCCTCAACAGTTAGAAATCCATCAGATGAAAAAGTTATTTTAACTATTTCTAATTCATAATTTTCTATAGCGACAAAAATTTCAGATAATATTTTTTTAAATTTTTCTTCCCATCCATAAACTTGTATGGTTAATTTATTCAAATTTTTTTCGTCCACATTTTGCTTATTTATAAAACTTCCATCTTTATCAATGAAGCCTAATATTTTTTCGTCGTTAAATATTCTCTCACCGTAAGCTATTGGAATTCTAGAATTAATATGAACTTTCAAACCAAAAGGAAATAGTTCTCTACTTACCGAAACATTCTTAAGAGATAAATTTTGTTTTAACTCTTTTTCTAGCAAATTAGTTTCAACAAAAATTAATCGGATAGGAAAATTTAAAGATGAATTTTTCATCACATCATTCTGCGAAAATAATTCACTACCAGAAATCCTAATGTCCTGAGTATCAACTTTTTTGAGTGTTTTTATGCTTAATAAGCTTGTTAAAAATAAAAATGAAATTAGAAAAAAAAAGTTTCTATTTTTGATTCCTTTTTTGTTTTTCACAAATCACATCGAGCTTTTTCCATCAGTTGGTCCATCCATTCTCTCGCTTGCTCTGCATCCGAAAATGGTACATCCATCTCTTTTCCATCCCCTACTAATCTCAACCTGCACTTTCCTTGAGATTCACTTGTTAGAGGAGCTTCACCTGAAGTTAGTGCCATTAATTCAACTAATTCCAGTTTTTTGATCGTAAAACAATCTTTTTCTTCAAATTTACCAGCTTCAAATGAGCTCCACTTTAACTCCCCATTTTTTAAAAACGCTGCACCTGAACTATCCAACTTGCACAGTTCAGAATCACTAGCCCAACTTCTAAAAAGATTTTGCCTTCTTCTTTCTAACCATCCAAGTGCAGTTAATAAAATGAAGATTAGAAGTAATGGTAACCAAAGTAGTCCATGCAACATTTGATTTAAATTACAAATCTAAAGATATATCTACCAGTTTAGCCACAAGTTGTTCAATTTTTAAACCTGAAGCTTCCCAAAGCATTGGAAACATACTGTTTTTTGTAAAACCAGGAATTGTATTTATTTCATTTAGTAAAATTTTATTTGAGGATTTTTCTAAAAAGAAATCTACTCTTGCAAAACCAAAAATATTTAGAGCTTTACAACTTTTAATGGCAATTTCTTTAATTTCTTTTGTGATTTTAGAATCTATTTCCGCTGGGATAATTATTTTATTATTTGAGTGATATTTTGAATCGTAATCATACCAATCACTTTTGTAATTTACCTCGCCTATCTCAGAGGTTAAGAGTTTTGAATTCCCAATTATTCCGCATTCAATCTCCCTTACCTCTAAACCTTCCTCTATTAAGATTCTTGGATCTATTTCCCGAGCCTTTTCTAATGCTAGTAATATTTCCGATTCATTTTTCACTTTGGAGATGCCAAGAGATGATCCAGAGTTCGATGGTTTAACAAAAACAGGAAATTTTAATTTTTTTAAAATTTCATTAATTATTTTAATTTTTACTTGCTTGTCGTTGAGATCTTCATTCTGAAAAACTAGATAATTAACTTGTGGAAGTTTAAGATTTGAGAAAATTGTTTTCATCAATATTTTATCCATTCCAAGTGCAGAGCCAAGAATTCCGCACCCGACTAAGGGTTTCTTTGTAAATCTGATTAAGCCATGAATTGATCCATCTTCACCATTAAATCCATGTAAAAGAGGAAACCAAACATCAATATTTTGAAAATCGATTCCGTCAAGGAAGTTAATTTTTTCTTGATTAAAAGTTTCTTGTTTTTTTGTTATGTAGTTTTCAACTTCACCAATTAGGATTTTTTCTGAAATATCACTATCAAGCCAATCTCCATATTTGTTTATGTAAAAGGCTTTAACCATAAAGCGTTCTTTGTTTATTTGTGCATTAAATGCTTGAAAAACTGTTTTTGCAGAGGATATCGATACTTCATGTTCATTGGAATGCCCGCCAAATATTAATCCAATACATTTTTTCTTTCCCCCGATCATTTAAAAAAATTTATAAAGAAAGTTCTCCTGTTAAAGAAAAGGGTCTTGCTTCATTTATTCTGACATTTATCTCATCTCCCAACGAAAAATTAAAGTTAATGTTTGTGGGAATCTCTACGAAAGTTAATCTATTTGTTCTAGTTCTACCCATAATTTGTGAGGAATTTTTTGGATTTAAACCCTCAATTAAAACGCTTTCGATATTATTGATATATCTTTGGTTTCTACTCCTAGCAGTTTTCTCGACCAAATCATTAATTTCTTGTAATCTAGCTTTTTTTACCTCTTCCGAAAGTTGATTCGTCCAAACTGCTGCAGGCGTATTTGGTCTTGGAGAGTATGCTGCTGTATTAACCTGATCAAAGCCAATTTCTGATATTAGCTTTAATGTATCTTGATATTGTTGCTCGGTTTCTCCTGGGAAAGCAACAATCGCGTCAGCTGTGATTGATGCATCTGGCATTAATGACCTTATATTCTCGATAATATTTTTATACTTTTTAATAGAATATCCTCTGGACATTTTCTTTAAAATTTCATCATTTCCACTTTGGAAGGGGATATGGAAATGTTCACAAACTTTATCAAGTTCATAACAAGCTTGAATCAACCTTTTTGAAAAATATCTTGGATGACTAGTAGCAAATCTTATTCTGCGAATTCCTTTAACATCGTGAATATAATACAAAAGATCAGTTAGGGTATTCTCTTTTCTCCCCTCTTTT
The DNA here is from genome assembly GCA_003209375.1 of Prochlorococcus sp. AG-459-N19. Taxonomy (GTDB): domain Bacteria; phylum Cyanobacteriota; class Cyanobacteriia; order PCC-6307; family Cyanobiaceae; genus Prochlorococcus_A. Next base: position 40,582 of record QCRF01000002.1, read on the forward strand.
GTCGTTCCTGGAAGGTCTCTACCATAAGCATCAATGTTCTGACCCAAAAGAGTAATTTCTTTAAAATTATCATCAGCTAATTTTTGGATTTCACTTTTGATCGCATTTGGATCTCTTGATTGTTCTTTTCCTCTGACCGAGGGGACTACACAATACGAACATCTTTCATTACATCCATAGATGATATTAACCCAGCCACAAATAGAGCTTTCTCTTCTGGCACTTGTTATATCTTCAGAAATGAAGGTTTCTTCTGTAGCAGCAACTTGATTTCCTAATTCAACTTTTCCCAGAAGATTTTCGAGGTTATTTACATGTTGAGGGCCCATTACTAGGTCAAGTTCTGGGACTCTTCTTAGTAAGGATTCTCCCTCTTGCTGAGCAAGACAACCTGCAACAACAAGTTTTAAGCTAGGTGTTTTGTGTTTTCTTTTTGCTTGTCTTCCTAGAAAGCTATAAACTTTTTGCTCTGCATTATCTCTAATAGTGCATGTATTGTACAAGACCAAATCGGCATTTAATTCATTATCTGCTCTGGTGTATCCCATTTTCTCTAATGTCCCAGCCATTCTCTCAGAATCAGCCTTATTCATTTGGCATCCAAATGTGGTTATCCAATAACTGCTAGTAGTTGAATACTTTTGAGTTTTTTTTTCGTCTGATTTTGTTTTTGTTAGCACTTTGCCAGGAATTTTTTATGATTCTTTAATTCAAAATTACAAGTTAAATAATTTTGCTGCAATATTTTTGAGGGCGAGCGAGGGGATTCGAACCCCCGAATAGCGGCGCCACAAGCCGCTGCCTTAACCACTTGGCGACGCCCGCCTCACATTTATAAATTTAACAACTCAAGGGTAATTTTTCATAGTTATTTTTATCTTTTAGAGAAATTTGAATTATTTTCTAACTCAGTAAAGTTTTCCTATGATTTAAAATAAAAGAAAATTTAAAAATTTGAGTAATTCCGGCACAGCTGAGGTTCTTATTCCCAGAAGCCTTTGTTTAATAGAAGATATAGATAATCTCATTATCGATATAGAGGATTTATGTTCAGTTTCCATTAGTTGGGAGGATGGATTGGTTTCTGAGTTAAAGCCTTTAAAAAATAAAAGTACAAAACCAAAAAATATTTTATTCCCAAGATTTGTTGAAACGCATTCGCATTTTGATAAATCTTTTACATGGGCAGACTTTCCTAATCTGGAATCAAACTACGGAGGAGCATTATCAGTAAATCTTGAAGAACATAAAACTAGAACCACAGATAAGGTTCTTGAAAGAGTTGAGAAATCATTAAAACTTGCCATACAAAATGGATACCGTGCCATTAGAAGTCATATTGATACATACAAAGGTCAATCTATTGATATTTGGATTGAACTTTTTAAATTACAAAAAAAAATTTCATCTGAGTTGACTTTACAATACGTCGCTCTAGCTCCCTTGGAATTCTGGGATACAACTGATGGAGAAGATTTGGCAAAAATATTTTCCTCTAATGGAGGCATTTTAGGAGGTGTTCTTGTACCCCCTTTCAATAAAAAAAATACAAGCAAATTTCTAGCAAAGATGCTTCTTCTTGCGAGTAAATATAAATTAGAAATTGATTTGCATATAGATGAATCAATTAATGAACCTGGAGTGGGAATAAAAGTTTTATTAGAAACAATCGAAAATTTAAATATTAATAGTATTCCGATCACTTGTAGTCATTTGAGTAGTCTTATTTCTCTTAGTAATAGTGAGATTTTAAATTTAGGGGAAAAAATGGCTGAGAAAAATATTAAGGTTATTGCCTTACCCCTAACAAATTTTTGGCTGCTCAATCGAAGTAATAAAACCACTTCATTAAAAAGACCAGTTGCGCCAATAAAGCAATTACAAAAATCACATGTGGATGTATCTCTTGGTAGTGATAATGTTCAAGACCCTTGGTACCCATTTGGTAATTTTGACCCTTTTTATACGTTGTCTTGCTCGATGCCTATGCTTCAACTAAGTCCCTGGGAGAGAATGACTCTATCTTCTATTTTTTTAGCTCCAAGCAGATTATTAAATTTAAAATGGGATGGTTTAATTAAAAAAGGTTGTCCTGCTGATTTTGTGATTTTAGATGCACAAAGATGGGCAGATGTTTTTTCGAGCAATTTAAAGAGAAAAGTATTTATAAAAGGCGATTTGTATTGCTAATTGGCTAATTTATATATTAAGTTCAAAAATTTCATTAATGATATCAAAACTTAAATTTATAGACAAATTTAGAGAAGTCAAAAACTTAGAGATCATTGAAAATAAATCCGATGTAAAAAGACTTTCAAAAGATTTTTATAACTACTCTCCAATCCTTGCTGAAAAATTAGATGAATGTATTGCTGATTTGGTGGTAAGACCTAGTGATCACAAAGCGGTAAAGGAAGTAGCAGCAATTTGTTGGGAATTATCTATCCCACTTACTTTAAGGGGTTCAGGTACAGGTAATTATGGACAAGCTGTCCCATTATTTAAAGGAGTTGTAATGCAAATGAGTCAATTTAATAAGTTAGAAAAATTTGATCCAGATACAGGCTTTGTAAAAGTACAGTCTGGCTGTTTTATGGGAGATTTGAATAAAAAATTAGAGAAATATGGGAGGGAATTGAGGTTACTTCCTAGTACTTGGAAAACTGCAACAATTGGAGGTTTTATTGCAGGTGGATCTGGAGGCATTGGTTCTATTAGGTGGGGATTTTTAAGAGATCCAGGAAATCTTATAGGTTTAGAGGCAGTAACGATGAATGAAAAACCTGCATTGTTAAAATTTGATGCTGAAGAATCCGAACCTCTAAATCATGCTTATGGGACTAATGGAATAATTACTTCTTTATTACTTGCTACCGATATCAAACGTAAGTGGTACTCATTAGTTATCGACTGTATTGAATTTGAAAAAACAATAGAAATATTAAAAACTCTTACTAGCGCAGCAATTGATCTTAAATTAGGAGCAATTCTTGAAGAAGAAATTGTAGATCAAATGCCAAAATGGTTTAAAAGTAAATCTAGAAGTCACAAGATATTAATTCAATCTACTTTTGGAGGAATTAAAACCATCGAGCTAATTTGTAAAAAATTTAAAGTTGAATCTACCCTACTTGGGGAAGAAGAAAAGCTTGTGAATGGAATTTCTGAAGTCGTATGGAATCATACAACTCTTCATATGAGGTCTAGAGATAAAAATTGGACGTATTTACAGATGCTTTTGCCACTTAATAATGAACTAGAGTTAATTAATTTTTTGAGAAAAAAATGGGGTAAAAAAGTTCTTTGGCATTTAGAGGCAGTTTCTCAACAAGGATCCCCGCGATTAGCTGCTTTACCTGTAATAAAGTGGAATGGAGCAGAAGAATTAAATGAGATAATGGAAGATTGCAAGAAACTTGGTGCTTTTATTTTTAATCCTCATGTTTTAACAGTTGAAGGCGGAGGTCTTGGAGTTGTGGATGCAGATCAAGTAAAAGCGAAATTAAGATTTGATCCTAAAGGGCTATTAAATCCAGGAAAGTTGGAAGGTTGGGAAGTAAAAGAACAATTCAAAATTTAACATTTTTCTTTATTCGCAAATTTAATAAATTCAGCAACTAAAAAAATAGAACCTGTTAGAACAGGATGATTAGGTGGCCATTTTTCTAGACAAAATAAATACTCAATGGCAAGTTCAAATGTTTTAAATTCAATTGTTTTTTGAAGGTCAATTTCTTTAATCTGAGTGAGATCCTTTAATTGCCAACTAAGTTGGTTTGGAACTGGCACAAGTAACAAGCGATCATTTTTCTTTAGAAGTGTTTTTAATATTGCAAAAATATCTTTTTGTCTTTGTACACCTAAAATCCAATAAATTCCTTTATCTTCATTCTCCCAATTGCTTCGCTCATTAGAGAGTGCTTTCGCAGCAGAATAATTATGCGCACAATCTACAAGAATTTCTTTGTTAAAATAATTTATTATTTCTAGCCTTCCGTTCCAAGTTGTCTTTTTAAGACCTTCAGATATGTGTTTTTCTTTTATATTAAATCCTAAATTATTCAGCGCTTCAATTGCTCCAACAGCTACCGAAGCATTTTGCTTTTGAAAAATCCCTTTTAATCCAAGCTCATAACTGTTTGAAATTGAATCTTTCCAAATAATTTCTGCTCCTACCTCTTTAACTTTTTTGGTTATTAAATTTTCAACTTGACTATTTTGATTGCATGAGATGACAATTGAGTTTTTTTCAATAACTGCTAATTTTTCTCCTGCAATTTTTTCAATAGTATCTCCAAGAAATTCTTTATGGTCTAAGCCAATATTACCAATAGCAATGATTGGTCTAAATTTATGGGCTGTTGTCGCGTCTAATCGTCCCCCTAAGCCAGCTTCAAGAATGATTAATTCAACTTTTTTATATTCAAAAAAATTTAGTGCGCAGCAAATGATTTTTTCAAAGGGAGTTAATTCAAATGTTGAAAAATTTTTTTCTATTAATCTATAGCTTTTTTCAAAATCAGTTTCATTAATATTTTTTTTATTAACTCTAATCCTCTCGCATAAATCAAAAAGATGAGGAGATGTCGTTACACCGAAATTCCTTTTAGCTTCAAAAAGTATGCTTTCTAAATATGCCGCTATTGATCCTTTTCCATTGGTTCCAATAATCTGTATCGCAGGGATATTCTTGCAAGGATTACCAAGTTCTTGAAGTGCTTTTTTAATTCTTGATAAACCTAAATTGATATTATCCCTTTCATATTTAGGAGATAATAATTCAAAAATTTTTAAATTTGCATTTTTCAAAATTTAAATTGCTATAACTCCTCAAAAATTGAATTTAGCTTATCCAAAAGAATATTAATTTCTCTTCGAGATATAACTAATGGTGGGACAATTCTTACAACATTCCCTCCTGCAGGAACTACCAGTAATCCTTTATCAAAAGCTTTTAATGTAATTTTTTTTGCATCAGCATAATCATCATTGATCACAAGACCTTGTATTAAACCTAAACCTCTTTTCCCGATAATGATATTTGGAAATTTTTTTGACAATTCTTCAAACCCAGCACTTAATTGTTCCCCTCTTAGATAAACATTATGGATAATATTTCTTCTATTTATCTCTTCTAATACTGTTAGGGCAGCTTTACAGGCGAATGGGTTCCCTCCAAAAGTGCTTGCATGATCTCCTGGAGAAAAAATGTTGGCTTTTTCTTTCACCAATAATGCTCCAATTGCATGACCTCCTCCTAATCCTTTAGCAAGGGTGAATCCATCAGGTTCAATTCCTAAATTCTCATAACCCCACATTTTCCCAGTTCGACCTACTCCACTTTGAACCTCATCTAAAATGAGAAGAGAATTATATTTATCACATATTTCTCGCAGGCTTTTAAAAAATATTTTACTTCCAGGAATTACGCCCCCTTCTCCTTGTATTGGTTCAACTAAAACGCCGGAAATTTTTTGATCATTATTTTCACACTCTTCAAATAATTTTTTTACCGAATCAAAATTGTTAAATTTAAAAAATTTGAATCCTTGAATCATCGGTTCGAAACCTTTTTGATATTTGGGCTGTCCAGTGGCACTCAAGGCTGCAAGCGTCCTTCCATGAAAGCTGGATTCTGCTGCGAGAATAATTGATTCTTTACCTTTATTTGTTGTATTACCATATTTTTTAATTAATTTAATTGCTGATTCATTTGCTTCTGCACCACTATTGCAGAAGAAGACTCTTTCAGCACAACTCATATTCGTTAAAGTTCTGCTTAATTGTTCTTGTTCTTCAATGTTGTAGAGATTTGAAATGTGCTGAATCTTTTTTAGTTGAGTTGATAACCTTCTTCTTAAAACTCTGTCGCTATGTCCAAGACTACAAGTTGCTATGCCAGCTACTGCATCAAGATACTTTTTACCTGTGTTGTCCCATAGCCAACAACCTTTTCCTTTTTTGAAAGATATATCGAATCGACTATAGGTATTCATCAAAGTGGGAGCGGTCGGACTTGAACCGACATACCCGAAGGTGCCGCATTTTGAGTGCGGTGCGTCTACCAATTCCACCACGCTCCCAAGACTTTTGAAAAAATGAACTTTTTTATTATAACAAAAATCAACTTGTTGACTATTGTTTCGGTCAAGGAACAGTGATCAAGATTACGTTTGTTAATAGTTAATCTTTTCGATAAAAACATAGAATTATTTATTGCATTTGCTGACAAGAAATAAGGTGAAAAAAGAAAATTTAAACATTTATGATACATTTTTGTGATTAAACACGCTTAAAAGTCTTTTTAAAAGGCGTTAGCTTCATGATTAGTAATATTGTGTTATATTTGATAAAAAAAGCAAATGTCTAAAACTCAAGCTAAAAAATTATCCCTTGAATTTGTCCCATATCTTTTTATTGCACTAACTATACTTACAACATTCGTATCCTATAGCGGAACTTGGGCATGAACGAATTCAAATTTAATGGTTTAAACAAAAATTGGTCAAATCGCTTCTTAGTTTTGTTTTTATTATTTTTGGGTTGTATTTCACTAATCAATATTGCTTACGTTTGAATCAACTTTCTTAGTTCTAAAATATTTTTAATAGATTAAGCTACTTCGAGTTTTGAAAAATCCTCAGCTTTAGGCTCAATTTTATATCCATTATCCTCAAAAGTATCATTACTTATCTCTCTAATAATTTTTACACCCAAATTTTTTAGTTTAAATTCAAAATTTTCATAACCTCTATCTAAATGTTCTAATCCATAGATCTTACTAGTACCTTTTGCGATAATTCCTGCAATTATTAATGCAGCTGATGACCTTAAATCTGAGCCAACTAGATTCATCCCATTAATTGTTTTAACCCCTTTGATGTGAGCTACGTTTTTGTTTAGTTTTATACGGGCGCCCATTTCATTAAGTAAATAAATATGATTCATTCTGTTTTCGAAAATTGTTTCAGTTATCTTGGATTCACCATTTGCGATTGTCATTAGAGCTGTAAATGGTGCCTGCAAATCAGTAGGAAAGCCTGGAAAAGGAGCTGTTTCAATATCTACTCCTCTAATCTCTTTACTCTTGATAGAAATCGAATTACCTTTAATCGTAATTTTACTCCCACTCTCTTGAAGCTTAATTGTAACAGCCTCAAGATGATGAGGGATTACTGGAGAAATTGTAATTGAAGAGGAAGTTGCAGCAGCAGCTATTAGAAAAGTTCCAGCTTCTATTCGGTCTGGAATTACTTTATGGGTACATCCTCCAAGCTTATTAACACCATCAATAATAATTGTTTCTTTACCGGAGTCATAAATTTTTGCCCCCATTTTATTAAGCATTTGGCATAAATCTTGAACCTCAGGTTCTCTAGCAGCATTTTCAATAGTAGTCCTTCCTTTGGCTAAAGATGCTGCCATTATTAAAGTTTCAGTCGCACCTACACTTGGACAATTTAATTTAATATGAGTGCCATGAAGTCTATTTTTGTTGCCCCTTGTTTTTGCCTTGACAATTCCTTCTTCAATAATAATGTCTGCTCCTAATGCGATTAGTCCATTAATGTGCTCGTCTATTGGCCTTGAACCAATTTTGCATCCACCTGGTAAAGGTACTTGAGCTTCTCCAAATTTAGTTAATAGTGCACCTATACAAAAGAAACTAGCTCTTAATCCTTTAACAAGTTCATATGGAAGTTCTTTAATCGAAATAGTAGTTGGATCTATTTCTAGTTGGTTGTTTTTACGAATTAAATTCACTCCTAAATTCTTTAGAATATCTCCCATCTTTTCAATATCAGTAAGAAAAGGTACATTTTCAAGAATTATTTTTTCATTAGTTAGCAATGATGAGGCTAATAAAACTAAGGCGGAATTCTTCGCACCACTTATTTGAACTATTCCATTTAACTTGCCTTGGCCAAGAATCTTTAAATTTTGAGATTTAAGATATGACTTCGTTTTGCTTCCGCAAATCATTAAGACTTAATTTGTTAGATTCATCATGACAAACTAATAATATTAAGTCCACCCTATGTAACGTCATGAATATTAATTAAAAGTGAAAATGTATTTTTTGATTTCTTGGGAAATAAAAATTTAATAAATAATTGATCATAATATTTATGTAATTAAAATATAGTTGATAACAAATTTTTTAAATTACTCATAGAAAATACTTTTTTAAAAATAACTAGTAAAAACAATAATCTAGTTAAAAGATTTAGATCATTTAAAAGAGGATCATCTCCAAAAGATCAAGACTTTTTTTGCATAGAGGGTACACATCTCATTGAAGAATTGCTGAAGTCTGGAAAAAATCCCTCTAAGATTTTAGTTACAGAAAAATGGCTAAGAAAGAATCAAAATCTAAGCAAAAAATTTCATGATTCATTAATAAATATTGTCTCAGAGGAAGTCTTAGCATCTGCGATTTCAACAATTAAACCAGATGGGATAGCTGCTTTAGTAGAGATTTCTGCAATACCTAATTATAAATTTAATAGAAAAGATGATTTTGTTCTTGTTCTCGACAGAATTCAAGATCCTGGGAATATGGGTAATCTATTTAGAACCGCTTTAGCTGCGGGTGTTAATGCAATTTTTTTAGCTGGAGGTGCGCACCCATTAGGCCAAAAGGTATTAAGAGCATCCTCAGGTGCAGTTTTTCATCTGCCATTTTTAAGATTTGATGGAATTGAAGAAGAAATATTAAATTCTTTACTTAAGTCTTTGTCTGAATTATCAAATGTAGGATTTAAGGTTTTCTCTACTAGTAGCCATAATGAGAGTTCAAAGAAACCACCAAAACCTTACTGGGAAGTTGATTGGTCTAGACGTACTGCATTAATTTTGGGTAATGAAGGTCAAGGTATTCATAAACAAATTCAAGAAGCTTTTAATGAAACAATTACAATTCCGCATAGTAAGATTGTAGAATCATTGAATGTGGCTTGTGTTGCAGTTCCGTTATTACTAGAACGAAAAAGAGTCGCATATACCTCTAATAAATTCATAAAAAGTGACTGATTCAAGTTTTGATTTTGATTTAATCGTAATAGGAGCAGGATACGGAGGTTTTGATGCCGCTAAACATGCTGCGGCTAAGGGACTAAAAGTCGCAATAGTAGAATGTTCTGATATGGGAGGCACTTGTGTTAACAAGGGTTGTGTTCCATCTAAAGCTCTTTTGGCTGCAAGTGGAAAAGTTAGAGAAATCGCTGATTATGAACATTTAGCTAAATTTGGCATTCATGCTTCTCCAGTAAGGTTCGAGAGATCAAAAATTGCAGATCATGCAAATAATTTAGTTTTAAATGTTAGAGAAAATTTAACAAAAACTCTTAAAAGGGGTGGAGTTGAAATTATTTTGGGCATTGGCAGAATTGAAGGAAATCAAAAAGTAGGTGTAAGAGATAAAAACGGAATTGATAAAATTTTCACATGTAAGAATATTGTTATAGCAACTGGTTCTTCTCCTTTCGTGCCCCGTGGAATAACTTTGGATAAGAGGACTGTATTCACAAGTGATGATGCGGTTAAACTTGAGTGGCTTCCAAGATGGATAGCAATTATTGGAAGCGGATATATAGGACTAGAATTTGCTGATGTTTATACAGCTCTTGGTTGTGAAGTTACTATGATCGAAGCCTTGGAAAATATTATGCCAACATTTGATCCAGACATTACTAAAATTGCTAAGAAAAACCTTATTCAATCGAGAGATATAGACACAAAATCAAATGTCTTTGCGACGAAAATAATACCTGGATGTCCTGTAAAAATAGAACTGACAGATGCAAAATCTAAGGAAGTTGTAGAAACTTTAGAAGTTGACGCTGTACTTGTTGCAACTGGCAGAAGTCCTAATAGTAATAACTTAAATCTTGATTCGGTTGGTATCGAAACAGTAAAAGGGTTCATTCCTGTTGATGATCAAATGAGAGTTAAGAATGGTGATGAAATAATACCGAACATTTGGGCTGTTGGAGATGTAACAGGCAAACTAATGCTTGCCCATACAGCTGCAGCGCAGGGTACAATTGCTGTTGATAATATTTGTGGGGGTAATGTCGAAATTAACTATAAAAGTATCCCTGCAGCAACCTTTACTCACCCTGAGATAAGTTCAGTTGGTCTCTCTGAAGCTGAAGCTAAAGAGATATCTGCGAAAGAAAATTTTACTTTGGGAGTTGTCAAAAGTTTCTTTAAAGCTAATTCAAAAGCATTGGCTGAATTGGAGAGTGAGGGATTGCTAAAGTTGATTTTCAATAAAGATAATGGGAAAGTATTAGGTGCTCATATTTTTGGGTTACATGCAGCCGATTTAATTCAAGAAATTTCGAACGCCATTTCAAGGAACCAAGATGTAATTGAATTATCTAAAGAAGTTCATACTCATCCTACTCTTAGTGAAGTAGTTGAGGTCGCATATAAACAAGCTGCTTCTCAAATAAAATAATATCTAAAATTAATGGAGATAAGACGCAGGCCACCAAATCCAACAGTAAGGGTAGAAAACTTAGAATATGCTGTACCTCATAGAGAAGCACAAGCAAAAAATATTCTGGAAGAAATTGTATGGCATAAGGACATTGAAATTAAGAATTTTAAAAAAATAGTCTCTTTAGAAGATCTCATCAAAAAGATTGAAAAACTTCCCGCTCCCAAAGATTTTTATAAAAATATCTTGGAGTCAAAAATAAAACCAGGAGTAATTGCTGAAATAAAAAAAGCTAGTCCGAGTAAAGGAGTTATTAGAGAAGATTTTAACCCAGAAGAAATAGCAATTTGTTATGAAGGATTAGGTGCAGCATGTATCTCAGTACTTACCGATAAAAGGTTTTTTCAAGGTAGTTATGAAATACTCGAAACTGTAAGGAAATCAACTAATCTCCCTCTACTCTGCAAAGATTTTTTTATTTCTGCATATCAGATTTATAAAGCAAGATTATCTGGTGCTGATGCAATATTATTAATCGCTGCGATTTTAAGTGATGACGATTTAATTTATTTAAAGAAAATAGCTGATAATTTAAAGATGAGTGTTCTTGTTGAAGTCCATAACTCTAATGAATTAGATAGGATTCTAAAGTTAAAATCTTTTAATTTGGTTGGAATAAATAATAGGGACTTAAAGACTTTTAAAACGGATTTAAAAACATCAAAAGAATTGATGCATACATATGCAGATATATTTTTAAAACAAAATATTGTTCCCATAAGTGAATCTGGAATTAATTGTGCCGAAGATTTAGAATCGCTTAGATCTATTGGAATCATGGGAGTATTAATTGGTGAAACTTTTATGAAAGAAACTGATATTGAACAATCGTTCAAGAAATTATTTAACTCAATTTAATATTGACTTCAAATCATGCTATAAAATTGAATAAACAGAATTGTATTGAATATATATGCAGGCTGTAATTTTAACAGGTATAGTCGCAGGATTTGTGCATATAGTTAGTGGCGCTGATCATCTAATTGCAATGGCACCAGCAGCGATTAATAATCCCCAAAAAGCTCTTAAAAATAGCTTCTCATGGGGCTTGGGACATTCTTCAGGAGTAATCTTGTTAGCTTTTCTAGCGATTTTTATTAAGGATATAACGCCATTAAACAAATTTTCTAGTATTGCCGAATTTCTAGTTGGAATTTCTCTTCTAATTGTTGGAGTATTTGCTATAAAAAATTCTTTTCAATTAAGTATTCACTCGCATTCTCATAAGCATGAGAATGGAATTGCCCATCGTCACTTTCACTTTCATGTTAGGGAACAAAAAAATAATAATAAGCACTCACATGCTTTGACTGGTTTAGGCTTGCTACACGGTATAGCTGGAGGTTCACATTTTCTTGCAGTTCTTCCTGCTTTAGCACTCCCTTTAACCAGCGCTTGCTTATATTTGATTTCATATTTGATTGGTTCACTCATAAGTATGAATCTTTTTACTTGTTTAATATCTTTTACTACCTTTAAAGCAAGTCAAAAATTTATTAAAAGATTAATAGCTGTAGCAGGAGGGCTATCCTTTTCATTGGGATTATTTTGGATTCAAAGAAGTGCTTCTGTTTTTTTGAATTAAAAAATTTTTTAATTTAGGAATAATTAATTTAGAGGTGACAATCCCAATTATCTTTTCGTTATTGATTAATCCAAATTTATTACTATCTTCGCTAAATTCAATATTGTCGCCAATAACCTCAACGTTATTTTGATTTACTGAATTTATCCTTTTTATTAGGTTTTTATTTTTAATTGGATGATTAAAAATAACTATTTGTCGATTTTTAAGTATTGATTTATTCTTTTTATATTTTTTAAAAAATACAATATCACCTTCTTTAAGGTAAGGATACATCGATTCACCACTAATTATCGCGGTTTTTCTTAAACCTAAAAAAAATAAAATAAAATCAAAAAAAATTTTGAAAATAACTCTGATTAACTAGCTTTTACAAAGGCATCTGATCTTCCTTTTGAAGCCCAGAAAATATTATGAATTTTTTCTACATAACTCATGAGTTCTTCAGCTTGAGCTAAGTCAATATTAACTTTGCATGCACTGCATAATTTGGCCGCTTTCCAAATGGTTTCATGTAAGTCTGGATAAGTTTCTAGGTGAACTGGTTTAAAGTAATCTGTCCACAAAATTAAAATCTCTTTCTTTGTTTCTTTTGCTTGCTCTTCTTTAACTGCAACATATCTAGAAAATGTATTACTGTATGTAGCCCACTCTGCTGAATCAGTGCTAGAAGGGGCTTCTAATGCAATAAGTTTCTTTGTCATTGATAAAACTGCTTCAGCTGCAACTCTTGTAGATGCTGGGTCGTAAACACCACAAGGACCATCACAGTGAGCATGGACTGTCATTGGGGATTTTTTATCTAGGAAAGAATTGATGAATTTACTTAACATTTCGAATATTTGGTGTTGTATATATATTACTTGGAGATTAACTAAATTGAAAAGTCTTAGATATTTTTCTTACTTAATTTAATTGACTTTTAATAATTCAACTTCAAATATTAAAGTCGCATTAGCAGGTATTACATTTCCAGCACCTCTTGATCCGTAACCAAGTTCCGGAGGTATTGTTAATTTTCTTTTACCTCCAACTTTCATGCCTGCTACACCTTCGTCCCAACCTTTTATTACTCGTCCAGCACCCAAGGGAAAGCTGAATGGAGCTCTTCCGATACTGGTATCAAATTGTGTCCCGTCTTCTAGAGTTCCTGTGTAATTTACAGTAACTGTTTGACCAGCACTAGCCTCATCGCCTTCACCGTTTACTATATCTGCAATAATTAGACCACTTTCTGTAGTTCTTGAATTGTTGTCTAAAGGTGTTTCTTCTGCCATAGCGAAAAGTATAGGATTTGGATCTGATGGGTCTAGTTCAAATAAATTATTATTTGAGACATTTGATGATTTTGCAACAGGTGATCTTTGAACTGACTGAGTTTCTGATTCAGCAGCATTAACAACTTGTGGTGAATTAAATTGACTGAAAAGGGTTAATGAAACACAAAAAACGAAAACTGCAAAACTAATAAAGACTTCTTTCACTTGAATTTTGAAAGTTACTAAAAATTAGTCTACAGAATAAAGGTACAATAAATGGGTGATTATAAATTTAATTTCGTAATTTTAGATTGTTAATCCCAACTCAAATTAAAAGTCTAAGACAATATTTTTACCCTTGTTTAGGAGGGGTTTTAGGAGGAATTTCTGTTTCAACTCATTTTTGGCTGTTTTTTATGCCGATATCTTTATTTATTTTATGGGAGAGAAGTGAGAGAAAAATAGCAAATTTTTGGTGGGGTTTTTTCTTCGTTTTGATAAGTCATTCATGGTTATATGATCTTCATCCATTGACATGGCTGGGGTTTTCATGGCTTGCAAGTTTAATTATTGCCATTTCAATATTATTATTTTGCGCTTTTTTGGGTGGGATATTAGTTTATTTATGGGGATTGTTAGTTGAAATTATTCTCTGGAAAGAGGATGTTTTCAAAATGAAAATATTATCTTTAACAGTAAAAGTATTTTTTTTATCTTTGACCTGGGGGATTGGAGAATTAATACTTTCTCAAACACCTTTTTTTTGGATAGGTTTAGGAGAGAGTCTTATCCCAGGTGATGTTTATCTTGCTGGTTTAGCAAGATGGATTGGTGCAAATGGTTTATGCGTATTACAAATATTGATTGGATTTTGGATTTTTTACATTCAAGGTAGATGGAAGAGAAAACTTTACTTTAAAAAAATATTTCTTTTAGGACTTTTGGTTATTATTTTCTTACATTTATTTGGGGGCCTATCGAATGCAATAAAAAGAAATTCTGAATTTCCTGTGGCTATTTGGCAAACAAATATCCCAACAAGAGAAAAATTAAAAATAAACGAAGAATTTATTAAAGAAAGGCTATCTATCGCTCAAAAATATGCTTTATCAAACAAAGCGAAACTTCTTGTTGCTCCTGAAGGGACTCTATATAATAATTTTTATGTATCTAAAGGCTTTAAGGTTAATACCTTGGCAGGAGGTTTCAGAAACTCCAATAATGAGTTAAGAAGTTCTTTCCTCGGATTTCAAATTGGAGATAAATCTTTTACCTCATTTATAGATAAAAATAGACTTGTTCCATTAGGTGAAAAAATACCTAAATTTATAGATAGTTTTTCAAGAGGATTATCTGCAGTAGGAGGAATTCAACCAGGCTCTGATTCAAGATTTTTTGATCCTAAATTTACACAACCTCTAGCAGTGGCTATTTGTTATGAAATTAGTGATGGATTGAAAATAAGAAAGGCTATTAATAGCGGTGCAAAACTTATAATAACTGCAGCAAATTTAGATCCCTATCCAACTAAGCTTTACAATCAATTCCTGTCTTTGGCAAGATTGAGAAGTATAGAAAATAAAAAAGATAATCTACTTGTATCAAACACTGGTCCTTCGGGTTTAGTTAAAGATGATGGAAAAATAATTCAACTTCTAGATTTAAATGTGGAGCAAAATAAAGTAGTTTTCCCTAATTTTTCATCTGAAAAGACCTTCTATACAAAATTTGGAGATAAACCTATTTTGTTATTGTTTATATTTTTTATGGGATTAAATTTCCTTTGGAAAATTAATTAATTAATCCTCCACCTAATAAAATTTCTCCTTTATAAAAAACTGCAGCTTGTCCGGGCGTTACCGAACTTTGACTTTCTTCAAAAATTAATTTAAATGTTGTAGTTGGATGATCTAAATTTTTCAAAGGTATTAAAGTTCCTTTTACTGGATGACTTCTATATCTGATTTGTGCTTCTACTTCTATCTCCTGTTTAGGTTCTTCGATTGAAACCCAGTTAACCTTACTAATTATTGCTTCCATATTAAATAGATCAGTTTTATCTGCTACATAAACTATGTTTTTTACCCTGTCTAAACTTTTTACATATAATGGTTCCGGCCAAGCGATTCCCAACCCTTTTCTTTGACCTACTGTAAAGTGCTGAATACCATTGTGCTTTCCTAGGACTTTCCCATTTACATGAACAATTTCTCCTTCTTTGGGTTCAATATGTTTGTCGATAAATCTCTGCATTGATCCATAATGCTCAACTAAACATAAATCTTGACTTTCTGGTTTTTGAGCAGTTCTAAGGCCTAATCTCAGAGCTTCCTTTCTTGTTTCTTCTTTTTTCATTTCACCAAGAGGAAATTCTAATCTGCTTAGTACTTCTTGTGAGAGAGAATAAAGAAAATAACTTTGGTCTTTGTTTTCGTCAGCCCCTCTGAGAAGAAGAAAGTCCTTGAATACAAAGCTCTTGCAATCAAGTGTTTTAGCATAAGTTGATTCTTTTATCCTTGCGTAATGTCCAGTCGCAATATGAGTAAAGTCTTTTTTGTTTATTGCGTAATTAAGCATCTCTTCAAACTTCACATTCTTGTTGCACATCGAACATGGAAGTGGAGTGAATCCTTTCTCATAGCTTTCAGTAGTTTTTTTAATTACCTCTCTTTCGAAAATTTCTCTTGAGTCTATTATTTTATGATTAATTCCCAAATCTTCACAAAGGCCAGCAGCATCTACTAATCCCTCAGAACAACAGGAGCCTTGTCCTTTCATTAGCCAAAGAGTTAGTCCCTCAACATTCCAGCCTCTTTCTACAAGAAGAGCAGCTGAAAGGGAACTATCTACGCCACCAGAAAGACCTACAATAATATTTTTCTTCTTTTTAGTTTTATTATTAGAAGAAAAAAAGTTCTCTAATTTTTTATCCTTTTGTGTCTTTAACATGGAAGTTTAAATTTTTGTACAGTACTTCAATTGGTTTGTACTCATTATGAATGAAATTGTATGGCCAACAATTGACTCTAAACATTTAATTGTTGATTCAAAGCAAATGTTGATATTAGAAAAAGAAATGTTTTCTGATGGAATGCCACAAGAAGCATTGATGGAAAAAGCTGGTATCCAAATTAGTAGATGGCTTTTAAAAAAGAAATCTCTTCTCAAGCATGGAGTAACTGTTTTTATAGGTCCTGGGCATAATGGTGGGGATGGTGCAGTAATAGCTAGAGAGCTTTTTTTGAAAGGTTTTTATGTTCAGGTATGGTGTCCATTCCCAATCAAAAAAACATTAACAAATAACCACCTTAATTATCTTACATCTATTGGTGTCACAAAATTAGTAGAGCCTCCTGATGCAAATGGGAAAGAGATTTGGATTGATGCAGTTTTTGGTAATAATCAAACAAGAAAAGTTGATGATAAATTAATTAAACTATTTAATCAAAAATTTCATAAAAAATATGGAAAGGTAGTAAGTATTGATATTCCAACAGGATTATGTCCTGATAAAGGAAAGCCTTTCTTAGATATCGCAGTAAAGGCAGACTATACCTTAGTCATTGGTCTTTATAAGATTGGGTTGACCCAGGATTCTGCGTTACCTTTTGTTGGAGAATTGCACCATATAGATGTTGGGATGCCTACTAGTAAACTGTCCAAAGTTGATAAAAAGATTTTTAAGATTACTTACAAAGATATAAAAAATATTGATTTACCTTCTTTGCCAAAAAATTCCAACAAACATAAAAGAGGTAGGACATTATTAATAGCAGGAAGTGAAAAATATCCTGGCGCTGCATACTTAGCATTAAAAGGGGCAATATCAAGTGGAGCAGGCTATATCTCGGCTGTCCTGCCTAAGTTGGTTGCTGAATCTATTTGGCAAGTTGCTCCAGAAATAGTTTTAAAAGAAACTATGCAATCTAATAAGAATGGAAATTCAACTTTATTTAGTGCATTAAAAAATATTGATTTAAATGCATTTGATTCAGTAGCTGTCGGCCCAGGAATAGGAATTGATAATGATGATTGGCAAAAATCAAAAGACTTTCTTATTAGTTATGAAGGATTATTGATATTGGATGCAGATGCACTTAATAGAATTTCGAAATCTAAGTTAGGGTTAAATTTCTTTTTAGAGAGAAGATATAAAACATGGATTACACCACATAGCAAAGAATTTCGAAGATTATTCCCTGAGATCAAATCTGATACCAATTTAGGGCTGGCTCTTGATGCAGCTAAAGAATTTAACATTAGTATTTTATTAAAGGGAGCTAATAGCATAGTTGCCGATAATAAAAAAGTTTGGCAACTTTTCGGAACCGATTCTCAGACAGCTCGAGCTGGATTGGGTGATCTTTTATCTGGATTTGTAGCTGGTAGTTCTGCGATTGATTTAACCTTTTGTGGAAATATAACAACAGATTTTTTTGCTAAATACGTACTTTTGCATTCATTTGCTGCATCAAAGTGCAAAAGAGGGTCAAATGCTTCTGCTATTGGTGACGAATTGTCAAAAATAATGAGAAATATAAAAATGAGACAAATATCTTGAAAGAAACAATTTAAGAGAGTTATTTATAGTTTTAAACACATAAGTGTACAAATATTACTTGAAATCTGAAGCGCATATTAAATATTTGGCTATTTTTCAAAAAGTGTAGGAGAGTTTTAATACCTAAATTAGGTCAAAATATGGTTTCATCAGTACCAACACAAGCAGAGCAGCCAAAAAGGAGAAGTAATGATCCAATCAGCTGGTATTTGCAGAATATCGGCAGAGTCCCTTTATTAACCCCTGCCGAGGAAATTGAACTGGGTAATCAAGTCCAGAAAATGATGATCCTTACAGAAGATGGACAACTAAATGAAAAGATTAATGAATTTACAACTCAGCAAAAAAGAACAATAAAAATTGGTCGAAGAGCTAAAGAAAGAATGATGAAAGCTAATTTAAGATTAGTTGTCAGTGTTGCAAAAAAATATCAAGGTAAAGGATTGGAGCTTCTTGATTTAGTACAAGAAGGCTCTCTTGGCTTGGAGAGGGCTGTTGAAAAATTTGATCCGACAAGAGGATATAAGTTTTCTACTTATGCTTTTTGGTGGATCAGACAGAGTATGACGAGAGCAATTGCTTGTCAATCAAGAACAATCCGTTTGCCTGTTCATTTAAGTGAAAGATTAGCTTCTATTAGAAAAGTTAGTAGAGACTTGGCTCATAAACTTGGTGCTATGCCAAGCAGGATTGAAATTGCAGAGGCGATGGAGATTGATGTAGAAGAATTGGATTCAGTTTTAAGACAAGCTTTATCGACAAGTAGTTTAGATGCTCCAGTAAATGGTGATGATGGCAGGAGCTTTTTAGGTGATTTGATTGCAGATAGTAATAATGAAGAACCCTTGGATCAAGTTGAACAAAAAATGCATCAAGAGCAACTTGGCAAGTGGTTAAGTCATTTAAGCGAGCAAGAACAACATGTTCTCAAATTAAGGTTTGGACTTGATGCAAATGAGAGACATACACTCGCTGAAATTGGAAGATTATTAGAAGTTTCTAGAGAAAGAGTAAGACAAGTCGAACTTAAGGCACTAAGAAAATTAAGAAATTTAACTAGAAAATTACCTAGCGGTATTTAATCTAATCATCTGCCCAAATATATTTAGTTAATTCTTGTGAAGGGGGTTCAGGTGCCTCAATAGCATTTTTAACTGACTCTGATATCTCTGCATCAATTCTCTTTTCAATAATTTTTAATTCTTCTTCCGTTGCGAATTTACCGTCAATTATTTCTTTGGCTAATTTCTTAATAGGATCTCTTTTCCCCCAAAACTCCTTCTCTTTTTCAGACCTTAATTCATCTGGATCTGCAAGAGAATGCCCTCTGAATCTATAAGTCAAACATTCTAAAAGTGTAGGACCTTCTCCTGCTCTAGCGCGCTCAATTGCTCTTTGTGCTGCTCCTCTAACTGCTAATACATCCATTCCATCAACTTCCTCGCCGTGCATACCAAAAGCAGAAGCCTTTCGCCATATTTCAGGATTACTAGTAGCTCTATCGTGAGCCATACCTATAGCCCATTTATTATTTTCAACAACAAAAATTATGGGCAATTTCCATAACTGGGCCATATTTAAACATTCAAAAAACTGCCCATTATTGCAAGTCCCATCCCCAAAGAATGCTGCAGTTACCGCATCGCTATTGCTATTACCAGTAACCTCCTTTTTGTATTTACTTGAAAAGGCTGACCCTAAGGCAACTGGAATTCCCTCTCCAATAAATGCATATCCTCCGAGTAAGTGATGCTCTCTAGAAAATAAGTGCATGGATCCACCTCGGCCTTTGCTGCAACCAGTAGCTTTACCAAAAAGTTCACTCATTACTTCAAATGAGGGAACACCCGCACTTAGTGCATGAACATGATCGCGATAGGTACTACAAAACCAATCATGTTTCTTTTGCATGGCGCCAATTACTCCCGTGCTTATAGCTTCTTGACCGTTATATAAATGAACGAAACCAAACATTTTACCTCTGTAATACATTTCTGCACACTTATCTTCAAACCTACGACCAAGCGTCATATCTTCATAAAGAAATAATCCGGTTTCTCGATCTAATTCGGCTTTTTTTATGTCTTGAAGATTTGAGATTCTCTCTACGTGTGTTTCCAAGAAAAATACCTTAACGAAGTTTTGATTTGTTAACATTCTAAGCCGTGAAGGGCGATTTTCATGATTTTTTTTAATAACTCTGTAAGACCTTGTGAAAAAAATTTTTAACTTGATAAAATTTGTCTAAGAATTTTTAATAGGATATTTGTTTGGAACTCCCTTTAGACCATTTTCGTTTAATTGGCGTAAGCCCCTCTGCAACTTCTGAGGAAATATTAAGGGCGTTTCAATTGCGGTTAGATAAAACACCTGATGAAGGATTTACTTATGAAGTTTTAACCCAAAGATCTGAGTTGCTTCGCCTCACTGCTGATCTACTTACAGATCCAGAAAGCAGAAGAGAGTACGAAAATTTGTTATTAAATGGGAAGTCTGGATTAGATTTTTCCTCAAACAGAGAAGTAGCAGGATTAATACTTCTTTGGGAATCGGGTTCACCAAAGGAAACTTTTAAAATCACGAGAAAAGCATTGCAGCCTCCACAAACACCAGCTTTAGGTAGTAATAGAGAAGCTGATTTAACATTATTGGCTGCGTTAACAGCTAGAGATTCTGCAATTCAAGAACACCAGGTTAGATCCTATTCGAACGCGGCAGACTTTTTACATGAAGGTATACAACTTCTTCAAAGAATGGGAAAGCTTGGAGACATAAGAAAAGAACTTGAAGAAGACTTGGTTGCTTTGCTTCCGTACAGAATTCTAGATCTACTTAGTAGGGATCTAAATGATCAAGAGTCTCATAAAAAAGGCTTAAGTATGTTGGAAAATTTAATTATCAAAAGAGGTGGTTTGGAAGGCAATAATAAATCTGAATATAAAGATTATTTAAATCAGCAAGAGTTTGAAGCTTTTTTTCAACAAATTAAGCCATTTTTGACAGTACAAGAACAGATTGATTTGTTTCTTGAATTACAAAAAAAAGGATCAATAGAAGCAGGATTTTTAGCTTTTCTATCCTTAACAGCTATTGGTTTCTCTAGAAGAAAACCGGAAAAATTATTTGAAGCAAGAAGAATTTTAAAGAAACTAAATTTGTCCGGTCTTGACTCAATGCCTCTAATAGGTTGTTTAGACTTACTCTTAGCTGATATTGATCAAGCTTCTGCAAGGTTTTCAAGTAGTTCTGATGAAAATTTACGAGATTGGCTCATTAATTATCCTGGAAATAAGTTGGAAGCTATATGTATTTTCTGTAAAAATTGGTTAGAAAATGATGTTTTAGTTGGGTATAGAGACATTGACTCAAAAGAAGTGGATTTAGATTCTTGGTTTGAAGATAGGGAAATTCAAGAATTTATTGAAAAATTAGAAAAGAAATCAAATAAAATTGCAATTAGATCAAATCTTCAAAACCAACAAACTGATAATGAATCTTCTGCAAATAAGACTGAAGATTTTGAAAATTTAGGTAGTATTGATGAAAGAAGATTACCTTGGCCAGGTGGCATAAAACAAGACTATGAGAAGGTTGAAACCAAAGAAATCGAATTCAACGAGGAATACTTTAAGAAAAAACCAATAGAGTTTTATAATTTTTTTATTGAAAAAATTGCTGAATTAAAGTTTAGTTTTGGGGAATTCTTAAAGGATAAAGAGATTATTAATCGGTCGCCTTATTTAATTTATATCTATGCGTTTTTGATCTTATTTGCATTTGGTATTGGTATTGGATTTTTAAGAAATAATTTTAAAAAATCAATTCAGGACGAATCTATTGCTGAAAAACCTTTAATTGCTGTAGATAAAAATCAGAAGCTTAGTGAGATAGATATGATTCAAGAATTAAAAAAAAATCCTTCAAGTAAATTGAATTCTATTTCTGAGGAATCTGCTTCAATTATTTCCTATGAATTCAAAGAACTTAATACAGCTTTACCTTCTTTGGAGGATATAAGAAATTTAATTAATGGATGGCTTCTAAGTAAAAGTAATTACCTAGCAGGAAAGAGTGAAATTAATCTTTCTAAGATTGTTAGTAAAGGTCTTATTGATCGAACAATCGAAGAAAGACGGAACGATAACAAGAAAGGAATATATAAGGAAATTAATTCCCAAATACGCAAGATTGATTTGGAATCGCAAACTTCATCTCGGATAGTTGTTTTAGTAGAATTGAATTACTTAGAGAGAATATTCAAGAATTCGGGAGAATTTGTTAATGAAACATCATTAAATCCCCTTAAAGTTAAATATATTTTGGGTTTTTCAAATAAATCATGGAAATTGGTCGATTTCGTAAGCGGCTTGTAATTACAAACTTCAAGATCATCTATAATAATTAAAATTACTTTTTAATAATGTTTGATGAACTCTCGTCACGCTTTGAAGACGCAGTAAAGGGTTTAAGAGGCGAAACTAAAATTAGTGAAAATAATATTAACGATGCCTTGAAGGAGGTAAAAAGAGCACTCCTTGATGCAGATGTTAGTTTGTCTGTAGTAAAAGAGTTTATATCAGATGTCAAAGATAAAGCTGTTGGAGAAGAAGTTGTTAGGGGTGTAAACCCAGGTCAAAAATTTATAGAAGTTGTAAATAAAGAATTGATTAACATTATGGGGAATGAAAATTCTCCATTAAACGAAAATAAAAATAGTCCTACAGTCATTTTGATGGCAGGACTTCAAGGAGCGGGTAAAACAACTGCAACAGGAAAATTAGGACTTTATTTAAAAGAAAAAGATAAAAAAGTTCTTATGGTGGCTGCAGATATTTATCGACCAGCAGCTGTAGAGCAGCTTAAAACATTAGGAAGTAAATATGAATTGGAAGTTTTTTCAGCTAAAGAAAAAAATAGCAAACCAGAAGAAATAGCAAAAGAAGCATTGAATTTTGCTAGTGAAAATGATTTTAATTCGATAATTATTGATACCGCAGGAAGACTGCAAATTGATGATTCCATGATGAGTGAAATGGTTCGAATAAAAGAGGTATCTAATCCTGATGAGGTTTTGCTTGTTGTTGATTCAATGATTGGGCAAGAAGCTGCAGACTTAACAAAGTCATTTCATGAAAAAGTGGGAATCACAGGGGCAATTTTAACTAAATTGGATGGTGATTCAAGAGGCGGAGCTGCTTTATCAATAAGAAAAATAAGTGGTAAACCAATCAAATTTATAGGTGTAGGTGAAAAAATTGAGGCACTGCAACCATTTCATCCAGAGAGAATGGCTAGCAGAATCTTAGGCATGGGTGATGTATTGACACTTGTTGAAAAAGCTCAAAAAGAAGTTGAACTGGCTGATGCAGAAGCGATGCAAAAGAAACTTCAAGAAGCGACTTTTGATTTTAATGATTTTGTAAAGCAAATGAGATTGATTAAAAGAATGGGTTCACTTGGTGGATTGATTAAATTGATTCCTGGAATGAATAAAATAGATGATGGGATGATAAAAGATGGAGAAGATCAACTCAAGAAAATAGAATCTATGATCTCGTCAATGACACTTGAGGAGAAACAAAAACCCGAAGTTCTTGCCGCTCACCCCTCAAGAAGACAAAGGATCGCTCAAGGTAGCGGTTATGAGGCAAAAGATGTAGATAAAGTATTAGCTGATTTTCAAAGAATGAGAGGTTTTATGAAACAAATGTCTAACGGAGGAATGCCAGGAATGGGAGGAATGCCAGGAATGGGAGGAATGCCAGGAATGGGAGGAATGCCAGGAATGCCTGGAATGGGAGGAATGGGAGGAATGAGTAATAATAAACCAATAAAAAAACAAAAAAATAATAAGAAGAAAAAAGGGTTTGCTGATTTATAATTTCTAAATTTTTCCCTTTGAGTGATATTATTATTAAAAACCGATTAAATTAAGATGATTAAATTGCGCCTTAAGCGCTTTGGAAAGAAAAAAGAGGCAAGTTTCAGAATTGTTGCATGCAATAGTACTTCCAGAAGAGATGGTAGACCTCTACAAGAACTAGGTTTTTATAACCCAAGAACTAAAGAAACTAGGCTTGACACAGAAGCTTTAAGAAAAAGGCTAATACAGGGTGCTCAGCCAACCGATGTCGTAAGAACTTTGTTAGAAAAAGGTGGTTTATTAGAAAAAATAGAAAGACCTTCTATCGCTATTGGTAAGGCAAAGTTAGAAAAGGAAAAATTAGCCAAAGCTAAAACCAAAGATGAAGAAGGCAATACTAGTGAAGCTGAAAGTTAGTAGTTTGATAATTTTTTATCTTTATACAATGACTAAATGAAAGAAGTTTCCAAAACTGGTCACTTCACAATTGATTTGCCAAGCTCTGATGCTGCTACAGCATTATCTGGACCTGGAAATTCTTTCTTAAAAAAGTTTGAATCTCTAACCGGAGTTTCTTTAACTATAAGAGGCTTACAACTTGAGATGAACGGAGTGATATCTAAGATTGAGAGAGCCTCTGCACTTGTGGAGCTAACAAGACCGATTTGGGAACAAGGGTTAGAAGTTCCAGAGGTAGATCTTAAAGCTGCTCTTAGTTCTTTAAATATGGGAGAGTCGTCTTCACATGCTGAACTTGGCAAAAAAGTTCTTGCCCGTTCTAAAGAAGGAAGATATCTGAGACCAAGAACTGTAAGGCAAAAAGAATATGTTGAGTCAATTGAAAACTTTGATCTTACATTCGCAATTGGTCCGGCTGGAACTGGTAAGACTTTTTTGGCAACTGTTTGTGCAGCAAGGCTATTGAATGAGAAAAAAATAGAAAAAATTGTTTTAACTAGACCAGCTGTAGAGGCTGGTGAAAGTTTGGGATTTCTGCCCGGTGATTTACAACAAAAAGTTGATCCATATTTAAGACCTCTATTTGATTCTTTAAATAGTATTTTTGGATTTGATAGAACAAATTCGTTAATAGATAAAGGAATTATTGAAGTTGCTCCTTTAGCATTTATGAGAGGCAGAACTTTGGATAATTCTTTGGTAATTTTAGATGAAGCGCAAAATACTACTTGCTCTCAAATGAGAATGTTTTTAACCCGATTAGGCGAGAGATCAAAAATGGTTGTAAATGGAGATATTACTCAAATTGATTTAAAAAAAGATTATGAAAGCGGCCTCATCGAAGCATCAAAAGTCTTCTCTAAAACAGAAGGTATAAAAATTTGTTATTTGAGTGTCCAGGATGTAGTTCGTCATCCTTTAGTTCAGAAAATAATTGAGGCTTATCAATAATTTTCTAACTCTGGTGATCCGTACCCTGAAATTTTAAAAATCAAGTAGAATAGAACATATTTAATAAAAAAATGCCAGCAAGTAGTAATTTCAATCAAGCTATTCGTGAAGCACAAACTAGTGCAATTGTTGGACCTAATGTTGTTCAAAAAGCTCTTCCCTACGTTGGTGGAGGTATGGTGCTAACTTCTTTAGGAGTTTTAGCAGGTGTCTCACTGATAGCAACAAATCCTGGGCTTTTCCAGCCTCTATCTATAGTTGCTTTAATTGCAGAATTAATTTTGTTTTTTATAGCCACAAGCGCTGCAAATAATGCAAACAATGCAAAGGCTTTGCCTCTACTAACAGGCTTTAGCTTGTTAACTGGATTCACGTTAAGTGGGATAGTTGCTTTAGCAATAGGAACAATTGGTATTGGTTCGGTAGGAACAGCTGCCTTGGCTACAGGTATTACTTTCATAATTGCCTCTTATACTGGCCAAAGAATGAGTGATAGCGTTGGTCAAGCACTAAGTGGGGTAGTCGGTCTTGGGTTGATAGGACTGCTTATAGCAATGTTTGTCCAATTAATTGGAGGATTCTTTGCTCCAGGAGTTTTTGGAGGTTCAGGACTTGAATTGATAATTGCAGGATTTGGGACTGTATTATTTGTTGCAATGTCTTTCCTAGATTTCTATACAATGCCAAGAAGATATAATGATGATCAATACCTTGCAGGGGCTTTAGGTATGTATCTAACTTACATAAATCTTTTTGTTTTTATATTGAGATTAATGATTGCACTTCAAGGCGGTGGAAGAAGAGACTAAAATTTTTTAATCGTATAACCTAAAGCGTAGATTTATTTCTACGCTTTTTTTATTGGGCGATATCAAGAATTTGTTTTTTTATAAATTCCTTTTGCTCTGAATTATATTTTACTGAATTATTAAAACTATTTCCCATATTATCTAGGTCTCTAAGGAGTTTATTAACAGACCTAGTAACTGCATTAGTTTCAAGTAGTCTCAAAATAGCTTTACATCTATCAGAAATATTTTCTGATGCTATCTCATATTCATGATTATTATCTCTTCGATGAATAATAATTTGAGCCGAACTCATTATTAAATTTTTTACTACTATTTCTGCCACAGCTTCCCCACCTTCGTTTAGTTTGTACATTAGCGAAAAAGGAAGTTTATCTAATAAAAAACAATCTTTATCTGATAAAGCGTACGCAAAAAATCCTCTGAGTCCATTTCTTGTTTTAATTAGCGCTGCAATCCTATCCGCTAAAACCTCTTCGCTGAGTAAATCTTCACCCCACTCTTTGCACCATTGAGAGGATATATTTATTGCTTGCGTAAACGAAGCTTCTTTAAAATTCATTGTTTTTTTTTCCATTTTTGATCAGAATTTTATTATTGATGCATTAAAAGTCTTTGACCAATTATAGATCTGGGTTTGTAACTTTACTAGGAAGACCAAATGTGGGTAAATCTACTTTAATTAATAAATTGATTGGACAAAAAATAACAATTACTTCTCCAATAGCACAAACTACTAGAAATAAATTAAAAGGAATACTTACTACAAGCAATGGGCAAATAATTTTTGTCGATACACCAGGTGTTCATAAACCTCAACATCGTCTTGGAGAGATATTGGTAAAAAATGCAAAATCTGCAATTAATGGAGTTGATATGGTAATTTTTGTAATTGATTCAAGTGAAAAACCTGGTAGAGGTGATGAATATATATTGAACTTTTTAATCTCAAATCAAACTGAGTTCATTGTTGCATTAAATAAGTGGGATTTAGTAAGTCAAGAATTCAGGAATTTAAGATTAGATCAATATAAAGGATTTTTTGGAATTAACAGAAATTTTCACATTGTAAGTGCTTCTGAAGGAGAAGGCTGTTCTGAATTAGTAGATAGGATAATTACTTCTCTCCCAAATGGACCAAAACTTTACAGTGAGGATACTATATGTGACCAACCATTAGATAATTTATTATCAGATTTAGTTAGAGAGCAAGTATTAATAAATACAAGGGAAGAAGTTCCTCATAGTGTTGCGGTAAAGATAGAGAAAATAGAGGAAATGAAAAGAAAAAATGGTAAAATTTTTACAGCTATTTTAGCTACTGTTATTGTTGAAAGGTCAAGTCAAAAGGCCATTCTTATTGGAAAAAAAGGATCAATGTTAAAAATCATCGGTCAGTCAGCAAGATCAAATATGTCTAAATTAATTGATGGTCCAGTGCACTTAGAATTGTTTGTGAAAGTAGTTCCACATTGGCGAAAAAAAGAATCAAGACTAATTGAGTTTGGTTATGAGGAAGATTTCTAGATGAGCAGTTTTAATTTTGATGTAATTACATTAATTCCAAAAGCTTTTGAATTAATAAATAATCTAGGAGTAATTACTAGAGCACTTGACAAAAATCTTATTAATGTAAATTTATATGATTTAAGAGAATATGGAGAAGGTTCATATAGACAAGTAGATGATAAGCCCTATGGGGGTGGTTCAGGGATGCTGTTAAAACCAGAACCTATATTTAAGGCCCACTATTCCATAAAAAAATTTACAAAAAGTAGAACATTATTAATGACTCCACAAGGTAAGGTCCTGAAGCAGAATGACTTAATGAGATGGTCTTCTTTAGATCAATTAATAATTATTTGTGGTCAATATGAGGGGTTTGATGAAAGAGTTAGATGCTTAGCTGATGAAGAAATCTCTATTGGCGATTAT
The DNA here is from genome assembly GCA_003209375.1 of Prochlorococcus sp. AG-459-N19. Lineage (GTDB taxonomy): Bacteria > Cyanobacteriota > Cyanobacteriia > PCC-6307 > Cyanobiaceae > Prochlorococcus_A. The sequence goes on from QCRF01000002.1 coordinate 68,511, forward strand.
GTACTTTCGGGAGGAGAAATTCCTGCAATGTCAATAATTAATGGTTTAACAAGATTATTGCCAGGGACTCTTGGAGATCCTGCTTCATTATTTGATGAAAGTCATAATTCTTCTTTATTAGAATACCCTCAATATACAAGACCAAAAATATTCAATGGAATGAAAGTACCAGATGTTCTTACAAGTGGTAATCACGAGGAAATCAAATTATGGCGCGAACAAAAAAGTTTGGAAAGGACCTTAGATAGAAAAAATAATTTAAATTTAAAACATGAAAATAAGAAGTAATAAAATTTAAACAATAAAAAAACTCTAGATGATGGTAAAGATCTATTAATTTTTGAAAATAATTATATTTTCCTATAAAAATTATTAATAATTTCTCTAATCAAATTTAATCTTCCAGAGAATATTTTGCTTAATAGTATCGAAAATCCTATACAAGAAATTGGGATAAGGGGGATAAAGTATCTCATAATTGGATGCATTAGTAATGGAAGAAGACCTACAGATAGCGGATAAATGCTTATTGGGAACCCCAATTCTTTTGTTTTTTTATACCAGTAAAAAAGACCAATTATATGAAAACTGCTGAAAATAATAAGGGGTAATAAAACCTTAAGAGAGAAATCTATTAAAAAATCATTATTATAAATTGTTGATAAATTTGATTCATTTAAGGAGGACCCCATACTGTAGTTTAAATTAAAGCTTCCTATTGAGATTACCCAAGGTTCGTATACTAATCTCTCCCTTGCTCCAGTTAATAGAAAAATAGCTAAAAATAAGTAAACAATATAACTTACTGCGTAGCCAAAACCCAACTGTATTGTTGAAAAATTACTAGTATCAGGGAAAAAAGTTAAAAATATTTTTTTTGCATCTAATAGAAATGGATTATCCCAAAAATATGAAGACATAATTCTTATATATGTAGAAAAAGAATTAATTAATATAGAACCAATAGATAAAAGAACTCCAAAAATCAAAAATGTAAATGCGATAATCTTTTTTTTATCAAGTAACTGATTAATGATATTTGGTAACGAATCTTTTAAAAAACAAAAAATTTCATAAATTAAGAACACTATATTTTGAGCTCTAAAAAGAGTACATATAAATTGGAATAATATTGCTTTTGATTGTATTTGAAGTAATTTTAATCTGGTTATTAATTCATTATTTCTTATCTCTGTCCTTAAGAGAAGATATATTGCAAGGGCGACTAAGCCAAAATTTTCAGTGCAAAATTTACTGCCATACAACACCAACATAGGATGTATGGCCATTATTAATATGGCTAAATTTGAAATTCTCAAAATTTTCTTTGAGGTTGAAAAAATAATTATGCATGAAAAACCTGAAATTAACTGAGCTAATAAAATTTGAACTAATGCTGTTTTATCAAAAAATTTATGTATTGACTGTAGTGTTAAAGAAAACAAAGGATTCCATTTAAATGTGTATAAATATTTTTCGTAATCAGGAATATAGTCAAATTGCTTTGAGGAAGAATTAAAAGCATCTATATCTAAATGAATGTTCTCATAAACCAAAAAAAATAAAATGGTGCAAGTTATTCTAGGTAGCCAAAAAAATATAAAAAAGTCTTTTTTAAATAAATTTTTTATCAACACATAAACCTCTCTAATTTATTAAATTACCATATTTGGTTTCAATTAAAATATAAATCTTAATATGAGAATGAATATGCAATTGAAATAATGTAAGAAGGAGTAATTTGATTAAATTCTCTACTTTTTTATTCATTTTGCGTGATATTATTTCTTAAAGATTAAAAATTTAATTGTGTCAAAAAAAAGGTTGATACTTGTTGAACTTAATGAATTTAATGAAGATCTTTTAAGAAAAGCGTCAAAAGATTTTAATTTTAGAAATATAAAAAAACTTTTGAAAATGCAAAAATCAGAGACAATTAGTCCTGAGAATAAAGAGCATTTTGGATTAGATCCATGGGTGCAATGGGTGTCAATTCATACAGGTTGCCCAAATGAGATACATAAGATAGATCATTTGGCTGATGTAGAAAAACTTAAATATCCTCAGATTTGGGAAACTCTTGGAGATAGAGGTTTTTCCTCAGGTATTTGGGGTGCGATGAATTCCTCTCGAAATAATGCAAAAGGTTGTTGTTTCTTTTTGCCGGATCCATGGACTTATTATGAAAGTGCATTACCTAGCGAGATTAACGATTTTTTATCTTTGCCAAGGTATTTTTCAAAAAACTATTTATCTTTTTCATTATTCAAGCTTTTATCAAAATTTTTAAGAATGATGAGGTTCTTAATTTTTGAAGTTAATATTTTCTATTTGTATAAAGAAATTTTTTATTCATTAAGTTGTGTTTTTAGAATAGGTATAAATGATAATTTATTATTTTCATTATTCGATTTAATCTCTACAAAAGTTTTTGTAAAATATAAAAGAAAATTTGATCCAAATTTAACTATAATTTTTTTAAATTGTCTAGCACATACTCAACATAAAGAATGGTCTAAAAATAATTTAAATATTCACATGGAAATAACTCTCAAAACTGTTGATAGAATTTTAGGTATAATTTTTGAAGAATTAGAAGATAAAGATCCTCTATTAGTATTAAATGGTTTAGGTCAAAAGAATGTTGATGGTGATAATTATCATATATACAGACAAAATGATCCAAAAATATTTTTGAAGAATCTTGAAATTAAATTTATTCATCTTGAGCAGTGCATGACAAATGAAAGTCATGTAACATTTGATAATGACTCAGATTTGCAAAATGCTTTCTCTTTGTTAAAAGAAGCATCAATTAATGGTGAAAATCTTTTTTTTGTTGAGAGAGATAAAAAAGATCTTAAAAAAATATTTTTTCAACTTAATTACTATAAAGCAATTCGTAAAGATGAAAATTTCTTAGTAAATAAAAAAAAGTATAAATTCTATAAATATTTTTCCTTGTTAGCCAGAAGAACCGGTGCTCATACACCATTTGGAGTTGCTTTTTATAAGAATTTGGATATAAAAAAGGTATTATATAATCATGAAATAAGTAAATCTATAATTAATTATTTTTCTTAGGTCAAAAAAACCTTCTTATAAAATATTTTTTTGATTTCAAAAAGTTTTTAAAAGATGGCTATATATATTTCATCAAAAGATCAAATATTATTACATATAAATTGATTGTTTCTTCAAATAGCAATTTTAGTATTTGCAAGTAATCCCTTATCAATTCCTTTAGGGTATTTTTTTGTGGGCAATATGTATTTAACTTAAAGAAACCTGATTTAAAAACAGCAAAGAAATTTAAAATTTTTTTATTATATGGTCAATTAATATAATTAGTACAAGTATTATAAATGTTTTTGGTTTCAAAAAAAATATCTCTGCTGTTTTAATGATTACCTTAATTGTAATAATTTCATTTTTGCTGAAAAAAAATTATCTATCCATAACATAAAAAGTTCTTAATTTTTGGTTTGTTAATTTGAAAGTGTAAATTGTTAGCTCTTGCTAAGTTAGAATTAATTATTTGAATATAATGCTAATTGTTGGAGTTATACCCTGCTATAAAACCAAATCTAAGGCTTTAAAAGTTGTTAGCGAATGTATTAAACATTTAGATATAGTTATATGTGTAGATGATTTTTGTCCTTTTAATACTGGAAAAGAAATAGAAAAGAATTTGGATGATAATAAGATTCGTGTTTTGTATCATAAAAAAAATAAAGGAGTTGGAGGTGCTATGAAAACGGGAATTAAATATGCATTAGATTTAGGTGCAAAAATTATAGTAAAGATTGATTCCGATGGGCAAATGTCTCCTGCTTTGATTCCAAGTCTTATAAAACCTATTAAACTAGCCAAAGCAGATTTTACCAAGGGTAATCGTTTTAGAGACCCAAATGTAATTTTTAAAATGCCTACTGTAAGATTTTTAGGAAACTTTTTTTTAAGTTTTTTAACCAAATTATCCACTGGTTATTGGGAATTGTTTGATCCTACAAATGGATTTATTGCTTTTAGTTCTTCAACAATTAAGCTTTTAAATTTAAATAAAATTGATGATAGATATTTTTTTGAAACTGATATTTTATTTAGATGTTCAATAAATGACATAGTTGTAAAAGAAATCGCAATGGAAGCTAATTATGGTGATGAAATTTCTAATATGTATCCAATCGCAGAAATTCCAAATTTTTTAGTAAAACATATACTGATTTTATATAAACGAATACTTTATAATTATTTTATTTATGATTTCAATCCAGGAAGTATCAGCCTAATTATTTCTTTTATGCTTGGAGTAGGATCAATTTCTCTTGGTGGTTTTTATTATCTGCGTGGAATGCTAAATGAAGTACAAACTCCTTCAGGAATTCAAACACTTTTTCTGGCAATGGTTTTTATTTCTACTCAGTTTTTGACAAACTTTATTTATTATGATGTAACTCAAAGACCATTATTTAGAAAGTTAAGACTTATTGGTTAATTTTTAATCATTGAAAGTTTTCTAAATTTAATTAAAGATATTTTCTATATAAAAATGTTGTATTAAATAATTATAAAACTTGATTCGAAAGAAACATTTTATTTTTATGGTAAATCATTTTAAATATATATCCTTACTTTAAAACTATTAATTTATTAATTCTTTATATTAAATAAAAATTAGCGAGTTAAAAATAATATTAAATCTTCAAGAAAATATTTATTTAAATATTCGAAATTTTCAGGGAGGTTTTTTTGATTATCAGGAAATTTAATATGATAAGAGATTTTTCATATTTACTTATTATAAAAAAATTAACTCGATGGGTATTTATATCAATTTTTTAATAATAAAATTTACTTAGGAATTTATTTTAAAGCAAGTTTTTCAAACGAATAATAAATCAGTAATAAAATAAATTTATGTGTAATTTTAATCCGGAACACCCTAAATTCATCATTAAGTTGTTTTGATAAGTTTTTTTTCTGCAAAATATAATAGTAGAATTTGACTGATGTATTTAAAAGTTATGGGTTTCTCAAACAATAGTTTAGAAATTTGCAATAAAATTTCTGAAGATTTAAAAGATTCTTCCGTCATCTCACTTGGAAATCCATTTATATCAAATGATGTATTACATAAATCTAATATTGCAAAAAAAAACAAACAAAAAATAATTTCGATGGATAGAGATATTCGGGCCCTTTATCTTTTTAAAGAAGTATACGGAGTTGATAAATTCAATATTATTGATATCTCAAAAGATGAAGGCGCAGATTTTATTTTTGATTTAAATGAAACTATCTTTGATCAATCAATACTTTATCAATATGACTTCTTGCTGGATTTTGGGACTCAGGAACATGTATTTAATAATAACAATTTTTTATCAAATGTTTTTAATTTACTAAAGGATAGTGGGAAATATATATTTGAATTGCCCTCAAATGGTTGGTTGGAACATGGATTTCGCCAATATTCGCCAACTTTTTTTTATGATCTTTGTTATTCCAATAAAAATTCTTTATCCATCCAATGGTTAAGTCTACATAGTAAAAGATGTGGTTTAAATATCCTACCCTTATACGAATTCTTAGATAAAAATTACACCAAAAAAACAAGTTTTAATTTAAATAATTTAGATTCTTTAGGTGTAAATAATGGTTTATTAACTTCTATAAGCATTTCATTATTTAATAAATCATCATCCCCGGTATTAGTTTTAGGACTAATTCAAAAGAGCAAATCAAAAGAATTGAAATTCAATTCATCTCAATGTCTTTATAGAAATTATTCTCTTGGTGAGGTTTTGGTTAAAGAAAAAAAAAGAAAAAAAATTTCGAATATTTTTAAATCAATAATTAGATATTCAATTATAAACATTCCTTTACCTGCACTAATTAAATTTAAATTTATTTCCTTAATTGCAAAATTTCTTTTTAAATAAAATTTAAAGAATTTTAGATTAATTTAGACAACTTAACAGTCCTTTTATGAATACATACTCATTAATTTTTTCGTTTTAAAAATAAATACCTAATTTACTCTTATTGATTTTGATTCTTGGTTTTATAATAAATATTCAATTATAGATGGATAAAATCAAGCTTCTTCAAATTAACTGTAAATTTAAAATTTTAATAAATTTATAGAAAATCAGCTAACCATATATGAGCAAAAAATTTTATATAGAAATATATATAAATTTGCTTTAAGGAAATTCAAAACTTATTATTAATTAAAGTTAATTTTTGAATGAATAAAAAATTGATTAAGAAAATTCTTGTAAAAGTTGATAAGGTTTTATTTAGAGAAAAACTTAAAAATTTTTATAAAAATGAACTTGAAAGAAGATTAGTTTCTTATAAATCTGATCTTTTTAATTCTGGTTTTAATTTTTATTATGCTAAAAACGAAAATGCGCAAATAAATAAATTATGTGATGTTTATGGAACTGATAAAGGAGAATCTAAAAGGGATAATCATCCTTATCCATGGAAATCTCATAATTATGCTGACTTGTATGAATTGTTATTTAGATGTAGAAGGAAAAATGTTCAATTGTTAATTGAATGCGGATTAGGTACAAATAATATTAATTTTGAATGCTCAATGGGATTGCATGGGAAACCTGGAGCAAGTTTAAGAATGTGGAGAGATTTTTTCCCTAATGCAAGAATTATTGGGGTTGATATAGACAAAGAGACATTATTTAATGAAGAAAGAATAGAAACATTTTATTGTGATCAATTAAAAAAGAAATCAATAGAAAACTTTGCTAAAAAGTCAAAACTTCTTGAGAACTCTGCTGATATAATATTAGATGATGGTTTGCATACTTTTGAGGCAGGTGTCTCTTTCTTTGAGGGTATGATCAAATTTCTGAATGAAGATGGCATATATTTAATTGAGGATGTCCATCCGAATGATATGTTTTTGTATAAAGATTACTTCAGTCATTTTTCAGAAAAATTTACTGTTCATTTCATAAAGGGTAATAGACCTAACGATTCTCATGCTGGAGATAATAGGTTAGTTTTAATATTTAAAAATAATAATAATTAAAGATTTCCAAATAAGATTAATCTATTTGAAGTGATACTTTTCTAGGGATAAAACTGATTCACAGTTTCGCATCCCAAATTCAAACGAAATTTATAGGGGGTATATATTTCTTAGTTTATATCTCAAAGTTTGAAGCAAAAGGGTAGTTTAAATACCTAAAAAAAAACGAAAATGGTATTAAAAATTAGTACCTGAAAATTATTTAATAGTAACCTCCTTAATGCATGATTTAGTTTTCTTAAATCAATTAGAATTTAATAAGATTATTATTAAATTTCCTTTATTGAGTTATAATCATTAAAATTAGTTTTTATTCATTCTGAAGGTTATTTTTTACCTCTAATTTTGAATTTCTTATATGCTATATATTTATTCGTTTGGGATTATAAGGAATTTATATTCAATTTATATCTTAATTTAGTTAATAAATCATAATCTATTTGTCAAAAATTGATGAAATTAGTCCTCTATTAAGTAAATTTAAGATAGAGCAATGTTATAAATGAAAACTTTAGAGTCATTTTTTGTAGCTCCAGAATCTAGCATTATTGATGTTTTAAAAAGAATAGATGAATCTGGTCAACAGATTGCTTTTGTTATTGATAGCGAAAAAATTCTTTTAGGTGTTATTACAGATGGAGACATTAGAAGATTTTTACTAAAAGGTAATAATTTACAAAGTAAATGTGTTCACTGTATGAGGACAGATTATAAATTTGTTTATATTGAAGAGATAACTAAAGCAAAAATGTTTCTAGAAGAAAAAGTTGCGACTCATATACCTGTATTAAATAAAAATAAAAAAATTATAGATATTTATTATGAGGATAAAAATACTAAGTATAAAAATATTTCTAACCCTATAGTCTTCATGGCAGGAGGTAAAGGTAAAAGACTTATGCCCTATACAGGATCTTGTCCGAAACCGATGCTTAAAGTAGGTGGTAAACCTATTCTAGAAAGGTTGCTTGAGAAAAGTATTAAAAGTGGGTTTTGTAATTTCTATATTTCTGTAAATTATTTAAAAGATCAGATAATTGATCACTTCCAGAATGGTGAAAAATGGGGTGTAAAAATAAAATACCTTATTGAAAATAAACCTTGTGGGACTGCAGGTTCACTTGGTTTGATAAAGGATAAAATAGATCTGCCTATTTTAGTTATTAATAGTGATGTTCTTACTGGTTTAGACTATAAATTGCTTTTAGCATTTCATGAAAAAAATAATTCTATGGCTACAATATGTTCTAGAAATTATAAAGTAGATATTCCTTTTGGAGTTTTTAATTCTGATGGAATTGTATTTCAAGGACTTGATGAAAAACCAACAGTTGTTTTTCAAGTTAATGCTGGTATTTATGTAATTAATCCAGAATTGCTAAATCTAATAAAGTATGAGGAATTTCTTGATATGACAGATTTGATAAAGATATCTAATGGAATGGGTCATAAAATTAATATTTGTCCAATTTATGAAAACTGGTTAGATATTGGAAGGCCAGAGACTTTAGATGAAGCCTCAAAAAATTGGAGAAAATATAATTAATTTAAATTAAATGTTTTTATTAAATAATTCAAAATTATTTATTTTATAAACTTACGTATTTGAATTAATTAATTAGATTATTTGGCAATTTAGAAAACAGAATTAATCGATATTAGAAAAAAAATGATTACAAAATTCAATTATTGAGATATATCAAAAAAGTTCTTTTTTAGGATGTCATTTAGATTATATCCTTCAATTATTTTTACTATTTTTTCACTTCCTCCACCATTTCCATATGGATTTATAGAGTCCTTTATTTGTAATTTAAAATTATTTGATAAGGCTTTCTTTATGGCCTTATTTATTGATAAACTTATAGGCTTGCAGTCGATAACTGAATCAGCCTTTAAACGTCCCTTCTGTCTATCTCCAATATTTATAGTTGGTTTCTTTAGATAAGGAACTTCAATTAGTCCACTTGAAGAGTTTCCAATTACTGCATCAACATATTTAATGCAAGATAAATATCTGAGTTGTCCAAGAGAAGAGAAAACTTTAGCATTTGTATTTTTTTTAACAAAATCATGAATCATCTGAAAAAGGACTTTGCTCTCAGTATCTGCATTTGGCATTGTAAAAATTAGACCTGTATCTTTAAGATCTGCGAGTGCATGCAGTAACTCATTCATTTGATTTTTACTTGTATTATTTTCTAACGTAACGGGATGAAAAGTAATTAGTAAATTTATATTTTTAAGCTTGAATTGTATTGCTTTTTCTAATGAATTTTTATCTAATAAATTTAATTTTATAAAATTATCTATTCCCAAACCACCTACATTGAAAACAGTATTAGGATGCTCTCCAAGTTGTATAACCCTATTCTTGTAAGTTCTTGATGCAACGAAATGAATATGGGACATCTTAGTTATACTATGTCTTATTGCTTCATCTATAGCGCCTGCTGTAGATTCTCCTCCATGTATGTGAGCGATGGGAATTCTTGCTAAATAAGCTGCGTTTACTGCTGCAAGAATTTCAAATCTATCGCCTAAAACTAAAAGTAAATCTGGCATTAATTCGTTTAAAGCCTCTGCGAATCCAATTAATCCAAGCCCCATTGATTTTGTAATTCCAACTGGTTTATCAGAGCTAAGTAACATTTCAATTTTCTTATTGATATTAAATCCATCCTTCACTATAGAATTTACTGTTGAACCAAATTCTGGGAGTAAATGCATTCCTGTGACAATTATTTGAAGATCTAATAATTTTGAATTTTTAATTCCTTCCAATACCCACCTAAGTAAACCGTATTCAGCCCTTGATCCAGTTACTACACATATTTTCTTCATAAACAAATTAAATCATCTTTTTTATATTCTTTTGTTGAGATTTTACCTATTATTTGATCAGTCAACATAGGTGACAAACCTGACCCTGGCCTCTTAAAAGTAATATTTGAATAGTCAAATGTTTCTCCAGTTTTAATTCTTTTTGAAGCAACAATTGATTTTCTTATTAATACTTTATTCTTAATTTCACTTGGACTTGGAATCTTTAGAGGACTGCCTATACATTTCTCGACATTTCTTATACATCTAACCATATTGATAAATTCTTTTGGTTCTATACTTGATTTATGATCAGGGCCAGACATTTTTTTATCTAATGTTAAATGTTTTTCTATTACTTTTGCGCCAAGAGCAACAGCAGCTATTGGAACTTCAATACCAGTTGTATGGTCAGAATAACCTACCTCTACATTAAAAGCATTCTTAATAGTAAGCATGGCTTTTAGATTTACATGGTCAATAGGAGTTGGATATTCAGAATTACAATGAAGAACAATTATTTCCGAGAGTTTACATCCATTGGTGACTAATACTTCTAAAGCTTTCTCGATTTCCCCAAGTGTTGATATTCCAGTAGACAATAGAGTTCTTTTTTTAAATGAGCCTATTTGTCTTAGATATTGAAGATTATTGATTTCTCCAGAAGGTATCTTAAATATTTCAAGTTCAAGGGAATTGAGAATCGAGTTACTCTCTAAGTCGAATCCAGAGGACATGAAAATTAAATTATTTTTTTTTGTATAGTCAAGAAGTTCTAAATGGTTTTCATAGCTAAGCTCTAGATCTTTTAACATTGAATATTGAGAATTGTTATTGCTATTTTGCTTCTGATAATTAGCTCTCTCTGCTTTTAATGTTACTAAATTTTCTGATTTGAAAGTTTGAAATTTGATTGCATCTGCTCCTGACTTCCCAGCCACATCTATAAGTCTTTTCGCTACATTTAAATCTCCATTATGATTTACCCCTGCTTCGGCAATTATAAAAGTATTATTAATTGAATCCATTTTATTATTAATTCGAGATCGTTTTATAAGTTGTATTTGATGGTAAATTTTTTGAGACCACCTCTCCAGCTGATACTACAACTTCCTCGCCTATTTTGATACCCTGCTTGACAATCGCTCCACTCCCAACAAAACTTCCTCTTCCTATTTCTACCCCACCATTTAAAATTACCCCAGTAGAAATATGACAATGATCTTTAATGATTACATCATGTTCTATCGTTGAATTGGTATTTATAATGCAATTTGCTCCAATGCTTGTACCTGCATTGATAAATGAATTGTGCATAACTATTGTTCCCACATCTATTTTAGTGTGATCTGAGATGACAGAATGAATAGACTTAACAATTGCTATTCTTAAACCTTTTTCTAGAAGTAGATTGAATAATCGAATACGCGCTGCTGGACTTTTAACTTGACCAACACAGACTAAACCGCAATCATTTTCTTGAAAAAGATCTTCTAACTGATTATCATTTCCTAAAATCTCATACCCCATAATTTTTTTATTTACTTGATCAGGTTTATCTATAATTCCTTTTATTTTAAAATAAGAGCTTTTTTCAATAACATCTATACAAGATTTGCAATGACCTCCACCTCCTAAAAGAATAATAGAGTTCATATTAAGAATGCACTGCTAGGTATGTTAATTATACGTTTAGCTAATGATTCTGCAATTGGGAGTGGCGCTCTTGGGCAATTCTTATACATCCGGAGATGATGCATTAGTTCCCAACATGGCCTTGTCATTAGTCCTTCTCTTTTTGTAATTTCGATAATGTTTTCTATTTCACTTTCATATCCTCTGTCAAGAATTAAGGTCTGCAACCAATAATTACTTCTCGAATCAGCCGGTTCAGAAAATATTCTTACCCCTAAAAGAGATTTAAATACTTCTTTATATTTAAGAAAAAGATTTCTTTTTGATTCTATAAAAGATGGTAATTTTTTCATTTGTGCGCAGCCAATAGATGCATTTAAATTGGGCATTCTGTAATTAAAACCAATTTGATCATGAATTAATTTCCATTTATGCTCTATTTTTGCAGTGCTTGATAAGTGTTTAGCCAATTTTGCAACTTCTAAATCATTAGTTATTAATGCACCTCCACCTCCAGTTGTAACTATTTTATTCCCATTAAAACTCAATACACCTATTTTGCCGAATGTCCCTGTATGTTTACCTTGGTAAAGACTACCTAGTGATTCTGCCGCATCTTCAATAACAACAAGATTATACTTTTTTGCTATTTTGACTATTGAATTTATTTCTAAAGGATGCCCAAAGGTGTGCATAGGAATAATTGCTGATACTATTCTCCCGGTATTTTTATTTATGCTTTTACCTTTTTTTTTGATTATTATTTTGTCCAACCAGTTTTCTAAAGCTGATGGATCAATACCAAGTGTTTTTTCACTTATATCAACAAAATGTGGCTTAGCCTCCATATAACTAATAGCATTCGCTGTGGCTACAAATGTTAATGATGGACATATAATTTCCTCATTTGGTTTAATACCAGATACCTTTAAAGCTAAATGCAATGCAGAAGTACCATTTACTAGGGCAATGGCTTTTTTAGATTCTGTAAAATCTTCAATCATTTTCTCAAAAATATTTACATATTCACCAATAGAAGAAACATAAGAAGAGTCTATACAATTAGATAAATTTTCTTTTTCCGAAGAATTAAAAAATGGTTCATGCAAACCAACTTTAGAATCACCGATAACCGATTTAATTCTTTCACAAATTTCTATGCTTAATTTATTCATCTAATCTCTTCTAAGAAAATTAATTGTCTTATCATATTACGTATTTATTAGGATTATAAAATTTAAGATTATCCAAACAAGTAAACCACTTAATTGTCTCTATTAAACCTTTCTCGAATCCATCCAACCCACCAAATACCGGTTCCCAATTAGTTAACTCCTTTATTAATTTATTATCTCCATACAGTCGTTCTACTTCAGAATCCTCTGGCCTTAGTCTTTCCTCTTCACAAACAATATCTAAAGATTTGTTCATAAGTTTAGAAATTAATATTGCTGTCTCCCTTATTGAAATTTCAAAATTACTGGCAGAATTTAATACCTTGCCTAATGTAAGGTCACTTTCAGCAACTTTTATGAAAGCATTACAAGTATCTTTTACAAAATTAAAATCTCTTGTAGGTGTTATTGATCCCAATGATAATTGTTTTTTCCCTGAAGCAATTTGAGAAATTATTGTTGGGATAACAGCCCTGTTGCTTTGCCTAGGGCCATATGTATTGAATGGTCTCAATATAGATACAGGAGTAGAGAAACTTCTCCAAAAACTAAGTGCAAGTTGGTCTGCACCTATTTTTGTGGCAGCGTAAGGAGACTGTCCTACAAGGGGATGTTCCTCATTTATAGGAATATATTTTGCCGTACCATATGTTTCTGAAGTTGATGTATGAATTAATTTCTTTATACCCAATTCTTTTGCTGCATTCAGAATATTTAATGTTCCAGTAATATTAGTATCTACATAACTTTGAGGTGATTTGTAACTATATGGAATTGCAATTAAAGCAGCTAAATGAAATAAATATTCACAGCCTCTTACACCTTCCAAAACTGATTGATAATCTCTAATATCTCCAAGATGAATTTCTATATTTGATTTAATTTCTTTAGTTAAAGTATCTATCCAGCCACAACTTCCTTGACTATTGTAAAAGCAAAAAGCTTTTACAATATATCCAGCTTCTAATAATGATTCGACAAGATGGGAACCTATAAAGCCATCAGCACCAGTGACAAGAACTTTCGGTTTCATCTATAGAGTCCAACCATCATCCACTATAAAATTATGTCCATTTATTGCCTTTGCTTCTGGTGATAATAGAAATAATATTGCTGACGAAATGTCTCTTGGAGAGAGCATTCCAATATTTGTACAATCTTCACGATACTTTTTTTGAAATTTTTCTATTTGGTTATTCTCTATCCCTCCCGGGCTTACGCAATTTACTCTGATATTTTTATTTTTGTGGTATTTAGCTAACCATTTAGTAATAGATATAATTCCTGACTTTATTGCTGAGTATTCGATTGGAGATGACATCGTAGTGTTTTCATAATGTCTAAACTTTGGCGATTGAACTCCTTGAATTGATGAAATATGTATTAAGTCCCCATACCCTTGGATATCAAATTGCATCATTATTTTTCTAGAGAATAAAATTGCCATCCCCAATTGCAAATTTAAATCTTGGTATAAGTTATGTTCTTCAAAATCTTCAAAAGAGTCCCCAAAACCTTTGGACTTTGGATATTGACAATAAATTGCAGAGTCTATCTTTTTAAATTTAGCTAATGATCTTTTCATTAATAATTCTATTGCACTTTGGGATGATAAATTAATTTCTAAACTATATATTTCTTTATTTTTTGCTGAAAGTTCCTCTGAAATCTTATCTAATTTATCTTTATTAAAGTCAGTTAAAATTAGTTTTGCCCCTAAATCAGAAGCCTCTTTTGCTACTGATGAGCCAATTAATCCCGCAGCGCCAGTTATTAGAATCGTTTTATCTTTAATGTTATAGTAGTTCGCACTAGTCATTTTAGGTTACATTAAGTTTTTCTATTGCTTAGAAAACGAGCAAAATCTAAATCAAGTTGATTATCTATATCAATGGCTCTTTCTGGAGGAATAAGTACTGTAGCGACATTGCCTTCCCAAATCCTATTGTTTTTTAAAATAAATTTAGGAGTTGAAACATAAGCAACAGTTGATAAATCAAAGCAATTTGGGGTATCCTGACGCCTCACATATGAGCCATCATTAATTACAAGTTTTGTGAGACCATTCGAGTCAATAGTAGTCATATTAAACCAAGGACTTCTTTTTGATTCTGTCGCAGTAATAACTATATCTATTTTATTGTTTAAAGCATCCAAGCACTTTTTAATATCTGATTCTATTCGTAAAGGAGACGTAGTTGGTAGGCTTAAAAATCTTGCGAAATCTCCATCATTAACAATAGAGTTTTTTATCGCATGTTGCCATGAAAGCCATTCAGGTGAATCGTCAGTTGCTAAGTTTTTGGGTCTTTTAATTATAGAAACACCATATTTGATAGAGACATCTGCAATTTGATCAGAATCTGTTGATACATAAATTTTTTCAATACAATTTAATTTTTGGGCAAGTAAGATACTATGCGCAATTAAAGGATAACCATTAAATTTGACTAGATTTTTACCAATGATGCCCTTAGATCCCCCTCTTGCAAATATAAATGCTCTTGTCTTGATCAAAACAACAAATTTTTCATAAGTTAATACTAAAAGATTTCTTTATAATCTTCAAGATTTCCAATACTCTAGATCATTGATAGAGGATATTCATATATTTCTATTGAAAGTATAAAAATTAATATTTAAAACATTTTAAATTTTCGTAAAAAAGAATTTTAGAAAAAATGTAAAATTCTTTGATTTTGTTAAGACTGTACTGTGGAGGTTAATATTTACTTGTTAGTCTGCTCAGACTTTTTTTATTATTTTTGTAAACAATTAAATTTTTATATTATTTTCAACCAAAATTCTATAAGTAATTTATTAAAAAGAAATAATGTTTTACCTCTAAAAAATTGTAATAATTATGAAAGAATTTATTAATAATGGTTGACCATAAAGAGTATTGGGAAATTATTTAAAACTTAAACCTTAAAAATGTAGAAATTCTTAAAGAATAAAGACATATTAATGCTTTTAAAAAATATGAAACCAAAAGTTATGCTTTATAAAATAGATGACTGAGCAACTTAAAACTGAAGTGAAAATTATGGAACTTCAATATAATAAAAAATAAAAAATTTTAAAAGTGATTTTGGATTTGGCCATTTTTAAAAAAGATTTAGATTTTTATTGTAATGAGGTTTACAATACAACTATAAAGGGATTTAATGATGAAGGATTTTAGCTAGAAAATTGATTTATTCTTAAATTTGCATAAAATAATGAAAAATATTCCTGATAAAATTAAACCTAAAATTATTGATTGTACCCTTCGTGATGGTGGTTACTATAATAATTGGGACTTTGATATAGAACTAATTAGAAAATATATTAATGCAGTTCAAAGGGCAGGGGTCGATTATGTTGAGTTAGGATATAGAACCAAAAATAACTCAGGTTATTTCGGACCTTTAGCATACACAACTGAAGATTTTATTGAAGAATTAAATATTAATAAATCAATAAAACTTGGAGTAATGATAAATTCTTCTGAGTTAATTCAAAGTAAAAATATTGAAAAAGACATAAGAATTTTATTTCCTTTTTCAAAAGAAACTTCTAAAATTTCTTTGGTTAGAATTGCTTGCAAATTTAATGAAATTGAAATAGCTTTTAAAGCTGGAAAATTATTAAAAAGTTATGGATTTAAAGTTTGTATAAATTTGATGCAGATATCTTCAATAAAAGAGAAAGAACTTAATAAGTTTGGTGAATATGGGAAAATTTATAAACCTGATGTTCTTTTTATAGGAGATAGTACTGGAACACTTATGCCTGAAAAAATTATAAATATATACAACGCATTAAGGATTCATTGGAAAGGAGAAATTGGCATTCATGCGCACGATAATATGCGAAGGGCTTTAATAAATACTATTGAAGCATATAGAAACGGATTCATATGGCTTGATAGTACTGTCCAAGGGATGGGGAGAGGACCAGGCAATACAAAGACAGAAGATTTAGTCTTTGAAATACTGGATATAAATCATAAAAATATTGACTTTTTGCCCCTTATTGATTTGGTTCAAAAAGAATTTTTCAACTTAAAACAAAAATATAAATGGGGTTCAAATCCCTTCTATTATCTTTCAGGTAAAAACGAGTTACATCCAACTTATATACAGAATATGTTAGATGATAAATCTTATAGGAATGAAGATATATATGCATCTATTAAAGAATTAACTAAAAATAAAAGCATAAACTTTAAAGAAAGTAAATTACAAAATAGTAGAATTTATTACAACAAAAAGATTGATGGAGAGTGGAATCCCATACAAGAGTTTATGAATAAAGAAGTTCTGCTTTTGGCGCCAGGTGAGTCAATTAATATCCACAAAAATGCAATTCAAAAATTTATTATTAAATACTCCCCGTTAGTGGTTGCTCTAAATATCCTAAATAACATTGATGATAATTTAATCAATTTTAGAATTGCATGTCATCCAATACGTATTTTTTCAGATTTACCAAAATATAAATTATTTAGACAGCCCTTAATTACACCCAAAAAACAACTATTGAAATGGTCGGGAAACTCTCTTAAATTTCCAATATTAGATTTTGGAATTAAAGTCCAAGAAAATGTATTTGAATTTCGAGAAAAATCTTGCACCATTCCTTCCCCCCTTGTGATGGCATACTCTTTGGCTGTGTTAAATTCTGGAAAAGCTAAAAAAATTTTTTGTGTTGGATTTGACGGATATGATTATGGAGATCCAAGACAATCTGAGGTTGATTCAATTTGGGAAGCTTATTTTGGATGTTCTGATTATGCAGAAATTATTTCACTGACTAACACATATCATAAAATTCCAAAAAGTAGTGTTTATAGCTATTTATAGCTTTTATATTATGAGTGATACTTGCATTATTATTCCTGCGAGATTCAAATCCAGTAGGTTTCCTGGGAAACCACTTGTAAAGCTATTAAATAAATCAATGATTTTAAGAGTAGCTGAATTAGCTTGCAAAACCATGAAAAAAGAAGATATATATATTGCCACCGATGACGATAAGATTGAAAGAGAAATTATAGATAATGGATTTCAATGTATTAAAACTCTACAAAAAGCAATAACTGGTACTGACCGAGTTGCATTAGCCTCTGAAAATTTAAACTATAAGTTCTTTATAAATATACAAGGTGACGAGCCCTTAGTTGACCCAAAGGATATTCAAAAATGTATTAACTATAAAAAAAAGTTCCCTCACTATGTAATAAATGGTTATTGTTATGTAGGCAAAAATGAAAAAGTTATTTCTAGAAATATTCCAAAATTAGTAACTGATAAAAATGACAATCTTTTATATATTTCAAGGGCTATTATTCCAGCACAAAAAGAAAATAAATCAAATCATTTTAAAAATTTTAAAAAACAAGTTTGCATATATGGCTTCACAAAAAATGAATTAAGAAAATTCCACAGCTATGGAAGGAAAACAAACTTAGAGGAAATGGAAGATATAGAAATCTTAAGATTTCTTGAGCTAGGTATGAAAGTAAAAATGTTTAAGTGCAAAGAAGGGTCATTGGCAGTTGATGTACCTTCAGATGTCAAAAAAGTAGAAAAAGAGCTGCTCAAAAAGAATATATAATTTATGAAAAATTATTCTCATATTTTCTTTGATTGCGACGGGGTAATATTAAATTCAAATAAAGTAAAAACAAATGCTTTCTATAAAATCGCACTTGAATATGGTGAAGAAAAAGCAAAAAAACTTTTAAACTATCATATTCAAAATGGAGGTATTTCTAGGTACAAAAAGATTAAATATTTTCAAGAAAATATTTTAAAAAACAAAGATTTAGATACTTACCAAAAATTACTTAATTATTATTCAGAGATATTAAAAAAAGAACTATTAAAAACAGAAATATCTCATGGGATTTTTAAAATAAAACAATTCTTTCCAGATTCAAAATTAGCCGTTGTCTCAGGTTCTGACCAGAAAGAATTAGTTTGGTTATTTAAAAAACTCAAAATTGATTATATTTTTGATATGGGTATATTTGGAAGTCCAAAATCTAAAAAAGAAATTTTTTATCAGCTTTTTCAAAATTCGACAGATATTTCCGGTTCAATTTTTTTAGGGGATAGTAAATATGACTTTGAAGTTTCAAAATTATATGGTTTAGATTTTGCTTTTATAACTGAATGGACTGAGGTTCAAGATTGGCTTATTTTTACCAAAAAAAATAATATTAAAACATATTCAAATATTTCAGATTTTTTAAAAAACCATAAGTAAGATTTTCTTATAATACTAATATAATCTAATGAAAAGAAAAAAAAGAAATATCCATATAATACCAAGCTTAGGCTATGGAGGGGCAGAATCATTTTTGCTTAGACTAATTCCTTTAATGGATGAAGAAAATATAGTTATAACTCTCTATCAAACACAATATGACAAAGCAAGAATTAAAGATAACAAAGCAGAATATTTAACTCTTGATCCATTTAGAACATCAATTAAAGATATAAAATACTTTCTTAAAATAATTTTTTCCTTAAATGAAAATGATACTATATTATCTTGGCTCTATATCGCTGACTTATTTGCATCTTTTTTAAAGATATTATTTTTTTGGAAAAAATTCCAAATTATATGGAATATCAGAAATACTGTTATCAGCATTAATGAATATTCTTTTATTGCATTTATATCATTTACTATTTTACGAATATTTTTAATGCATATTCCTCAAAGAATAATATTTAATTCAAAAGAATCAATGCTGCAACATTTTAAAAAGGGTTATGATAAGAAAAAGTCCAAAGTTATATATAATGGATTTACTAGATATGTATCAATAAAAAAAATTAAAAATAATAAATTTAATATTGTTTGTGTAGCGAGATATCATCCCCAAAAAAATCATGAGTTATTATTCCAATCAATAGCAAAATTTAAGCAAATTTATAGTTTTGATTTCAAGCTACATCTCGTAGGGAAAGGTTTAAATAAAAACAACTTAATACTAATAAAACATTTAAAAAAATTAAATATTTATCAAAATGTCATTCTTTATGGTCTTATCTATCCAACCTCTGTTCATGAATTGTTCTCCAAAAGTGATATATCTCTTCTTCTCTCCTCTTATGGAGAAAGCTTTCCAAATGTTATTGCTGAATCAATGTTATATGGTACTTTCCCTATAGCCACAAATATTGGGGATACAAAATCCATAATTAGGGATTTCGGAGAAACTGTCTCAAAAAACTCTTCTGCCAAGGAAATAGCTAACTTAATTTATAAATATTATCTTTTTAAAAATAATGATTTTGAAAAATGGAAAATAAGGCAAAAAGAATGCCAGGATTTTGCAAATAATAGATTTAGCATTGAAAATTCTGCAAATAAATTCAAAGAAATTATTTATTCTTAAAAATTTTTAAAGATAGGACTTTTAGCTAATCGAATTTTTATATAATAAAATAAAATTCATATGGTCCGTACGAATAAAAAGTTAATTTTATACGAACTAAATGAGGTGCCTATTAAATTAATAAAGCTTTACTCCGAAATAAGACCTAAGTCCAATATTTCCTATTTACTTAAAAAAGGTAATATCTTAAAAACTACAACAAATGATAAAGGAGAGTTGCATCCATGGAGTACTTGGCCAACAGTACATAGAGGAGTAACCAATGAGAAGCATAAAATATATTTTATCAATCAGGATTTAACAAAAGCAAAAAAATGGCCCCCTATATGGGAAATATTGGCTAATAAGAAAGTTTCAATCGGTATTTTTGGATCTCTTCAATCATATCCACCATATATAAATAGAAATACAAAGTTTTATCTACCGGATACTTTTTCACCAGCTGCTGATGCTTATCCCAAAGATTTGATAGCTTTTCAGAAATTCAACCTAAATCTTGTTAATAAAAATAAAGCTCTTCCAGGAAAATTTTCTTTATTAGACTTCAGAAACTTCATAAAACTATTAATTCTTAGATACATTAAATTCAATTCAATTTTAAGAATAATAATACATTTAATACAAGAAGCTATTTATGCAAGATATCGAAAGAGAAGATCACTTATGCAATCAATACTATCGTTCGATGTTTATGAAAAATATCTTCTTATAAATCAACCTGAATTTTCAACATATTTTACTAATCATGTGGCAGGTATGATGCATAGATACTGGGATTACTTATTTAAAAATAAATCAAACTCAAAAGAGAATTTGTTTAATAAAAATTCACTTATCGAAGCTATGGATATTTCAGATTTACAGATAGGAAAACTTTTAAAAATATCAGAATCTCATAATTATGATTTACTAATACTTAGTAGTATGGGACAGGATTCAATAGATTGGGGTGATTATATACCAGAGTTATTCATAGGTGATATTAAAAAACTTATAAAGGTATTAGATTTAAATGTTGATAACTATAAGTTATTACCGGCTATGCAACCAGATCTTTGTATAGAGTGTAAAGATGTGAAGTCAAAAATTGAATTAGAAAAAAATATCATGAATATTAAGTCAATTAATGGTGAATCAATTCTTCCAGTAAGATATAAAAACCAAGGATTAAAACTAAACATTTCTATTCAAAAATCTTTGTCAACGGTACAAAATAAATTTATATTATTCAAAAATAAAAGGCTTTCATTGAAAACTTTAGGAATAGAAGTTATAAAAAGAGATAAAGGAACTGGATATCATATTAAAGAAGGGACATTATTATTTAAAGGATCTAAATTAGAGAAAATATTTAAAAATAAAGAACAAATAATTGAGACAAATAAAATACATAATATTATTCTTAATTTCTTCAATATTAAATAGCAGTTAATGAAAAACATCATTATTCTTGGGAGTACTGGAAAGCTAGGGTTTGAATTAAAAGAGTTTCTTGGGGCTAAAAATAATATATATATAGACCAATTTATAAGTATAGATAAACTTATATCTCTAGATTTTATAACTGAGAATAAAATAAGTTGTATCATTAATTGCGTAGGTGCAACAAAAAAAAGTGAATATTTTTTTCATTCAAACTTTTTATTTACAAGTTTTTTATCAGAAAAATTAAAGGCATTCGACTTAAATCTATCTCAAAAACTTACTTTGATTCATCTTTCAACCATAGGAGTAAATGCACCATATATGAAATATAATTTTAAAAAACTAACCATAAAACCAATCAAAAAACAATTTATAAAATATAACTCATATGAATTATCCAAATCCTGTGGAGAATACAATCTCATTAAAAATCTTGAGAATTTAAAAAATACCAAAACTATAATTTTGCATCCATCAAATATTATTTTTAAAAAATCTTTATTTTTAAAAAAACTGAAGATTTTTCTCACAATTTTTCCACTAAAAATAAGTAAAGTAAGAAAATTGCCAATTACTCCTATCGAATTTTTATTAAAGTCAATATCTAAAATAATTTATAGTACCTCAAAACAATCTCTTGAAATAAAAACAGTATATAAAAGGGAAAGAGTTTATGATTTGTTCAAAATTTATTCTTATATTTCGTTTTTGAAGATTAAAGTACCTTATTCTTTATTAGAAAATTTAATAAAAACTCTACCTGAAATATTTTTCATACAACAGTTAAAAAGATTTATGATATTTATTTTTGTTCTATAAATGAAAAAAGTATTTATCTTAGTCAATGATCCAATATTTGTTTATCAACATCTTTTACCAATAATAGATAAATTAAAATATGAATCAAATCTATATATTATTAGTACATATAAAAATAAATTTCAATTAAATTTTAAAAATATAAAATTTGTAAATGTACCAATAAAAAGAGAACCATCTTTTATTGATATTTACGCATTTCTAAAATTTCTGATTATTAGATTAATTCATAATCCAGATTTGTGCATCTCTTTCACTCCTAAAGCAGGTTTAATCAATTCCTTAACATCTTTCTCAGGAGGTAAATCATATCATTACTTTACAGGACAAAGATGGGTTAGCCTTACTGGTTTAAGAAAAAAATTTCTAAAATTTATTGATAAATTTATAATACTTTGCTCCACAAAGATTTATTGTGATAGTAGATCTCAAGCAAGATTTATATCTAAAGAATTAAGCGAAAAAAAAATTGAAATCTTTGGCAAAGGTTCTATATCAGGAGTTAATATAAACAAATTTAATATTACTAAGCAGAAGGCACTCAAGAATTTAAGAATTATAGATAAACCCCAATCAAAAAAATTATTAGGATTTCTTGAAAATGCGAAAAAGGATAAGCTTAAGATAATATGTTTCGTAGGTAGAGTTCATAAAGATAAAGGAATAAGAGAATTAATAGATGGCTTTAAATTACATAATAAAAAATTTAAGGATTCATATTTATTAGTAATTGGTCCAAATGAGTTAGACAATTTAGATTATTTTAAACTTAAAAATCTGAAAAATTCTTTACATATAGATTTCTTCCAACATATCAATTTAATACTAAAATTTGCATTTTGCCTTATACTACCAAGTTATAGAGAAGGTTTTGGTTCAATAATTATAGAAGCTGCAGCAAGTAAAATTCCAATCATAGCTACTGATATACCAGGGCCAAAAGACTTTATAAAGCATATGAATAATGGATTTTTAATAAAGCCAAAAAACAGCGAAGATATCAAAAAAGCGTTAAACTTTTTTAGAGAAAATGAAGAAATTATAAAAGAATTTTCCAAAAATTCCTTTAAAAAATGTAGTGAAGATTTTTCTGAAGATTATGTTTGCAATTTATTTGTAAAAGAAATCCTTAAAAATATTTAGAAAAATTAATGTCTATAATACTTTTTCTTAATGTATTATTATTTAAGATTTCACGTAGGTGAGTAGATAAAATGGTCAAAGTAAATTTTTCTAAATCGTCAATATACAATTCTAAACCTATTATTATTGATGGTTTTTCAGGTAGTGGAAAAATACTAATATCAGAATTGTTAAAAGCTTTTAAGAATACAGAAATTTCAACATGGAATGTTTCATTTGACTATATGCCAATACTCTATAGCTTTGAAAAAATAGAGAAAGAGGCAGCCAAATCTACTTTGAGAACTATATTTGATCGAATAACTTATTATATTTCAATTGGAAGGAATCTTAATTGGAGAATAAAGGACCTTTCATTTGCT
This sequence comes from Prochlorococcus sp. AG-459-N19, assembly GCA_003209375.1. Lineage (GTDB taxonomy): Bacteria > Cyanobacteriota > Cyanobacteriia > PCC-6307 > Cyanobiaceae > Prochlorococcus_A. The sequence goes on from QCRF01000002.1 coordinate 92,352, forward strand.
TTTGATCACCCTAAGAAATTAAGTTATCTAAAAAAATTATTCTTAAATGTTCCTAATGATGATTTTATAATTGAAAAAGTTGCCCCCAAAATGAAGTTACCTTTTATAGTCCATATGTCTACATTTAATAATTATTTACTAGAGGATACTTTTGGTGAAGATATTAGGATTTTTTATACCTTAAGAGACCCCTTATTTATATTAGAAACCTACAGCTCTTATTTACATAGAATTGAAACTGATCCAAGAGAATTCACTCCAAAATATAGTTTTAATGGATTAGATTTACCATGGTTTGCATATGACTGGGAAGAAGAATATCTTAGTATAAATCAAACAGAGAAAAGTATTACTTTAATAGAAAAATGTTTCGATCATTTATATAAGAAACTTGGAAGTAATATCAATGATAAAAAATATAAGGTAATTTTCTTTGAAGATATTGTTTTAAAAACTGATGATAAATGTAAAGAAATAGCTGAATTTTTAAATTTAGGTTATAAAGATAGGATTATGAGCAAAATTAAAAAAAAGAATAAATTACCTAGAAATAATATCAATGTTGTGGAAGGCTTTTGGAAAAGATATACTACTAATAATATTTCTAGAGATGGTGAAAATGAGGAAGACATACTGAAAAGGACGGAAGAGATGGTAAATAAGTTTTATTTTGAAAAATTGCATAACTTAAGAGATAGATATTTTTCTTTTAAAGAAAAGATTAATAAACAATAAAAAATAATTCATTCATTTGATTTGCTTTTATTAGAAGATTAGATTCAAAAATTTGTTTTTTTAGATTTTTAAAAATTTATTTAAAAAAATAATCTAGGAATTAATAATAATTTCAAAAAATATTTAACATAATAACTTTTTAAAAAAATCTCTAATCCTTACATTACATAAACAATGTATTATTAAAGCATAAAAAATAAAAATTTGATTTATTTTACCATCAATTACTAATGCAACTACTGAGAAAAAAGCAGATAAACTCCAAATGATTTTTACAGTTTGCCTTTGATTTAAACCGCTATCCAACAATCTGTGATGTAAGTGTGTTTTATCCGGATAAATAGGAACTTTCCCATTGATTATTCTTGTAAAAATAACATAAGCCATATCTACTATGGGTATAAACATTATAAGGAAAACAACTCGAACATCAAAAGGAGTACTATTGTCAGTGGAGGAAATAAAACTTACTATAGACAAATTAAATCCTAAAAAATACGAACCTGAATCACCCATAATTATTTTTGCAGGATTATAGTTGAAAATTAGAAAAGCTAAAGCAGCACCGATAAGAGAAGCCAAAATACAACTTAAATATTGGATATTATTTGAATATTCAATTATAAAGAACGCTACAGAAGCTATTATTAATAATCCTATTGCAAGACCATCAGCTCCATCCATCCAATTGATTGCATTTATAATTCCTGCAATCCAAATTACTGTAATAAAAAAACTCATTATTAATGGAATTTGAACTTCATTCATACTTGATGAAATGAAGCTTAGATCTAGAGAGTTAATTCTTAGATTACTAAACCAAGCAATAGTCGCCACTAGAAATTGAAACCCCAATCTAAATTTTGGTGACAATTTAAATAGGTCATCACATAATCCTAAAAAAAATATTGCTGTTCCTGTAAAAAGCATAACCCTTCCATAAGAACTTATATTCTCTAATGAAAACTGATCTAAATTACCTGTAAAAATAATTGACAAAAGGCCACATAAAAAACCAATAAATATAGGAACACCTCCAAGTCTGACAATAGATTTAGTATGTAGCTTTCTATTATTAGGGATATCATTTATGTTATATTTCTCGCCAAAACCTTTTGCAATTGGTACTAGAATAAAGGTTATTAAGAAACTTGTAGCTCCAATTAATAAGATAAGAAATTGTAACTCTGTAAAAAAAATACTTTTCAACCTTAGTTAACTTATCACTAGATTAATCATAAACTATTATCATGATATTTAAATATAAAAGAAAGTCATATGATTCAAAGCTCTATGATCTTCTAATTTTCCTATAAAAATATTTTTTACTGTATTAAGTTGTTTATTAAATAAAAAGATATTTATAAATTAATAAAAATCTAAAATCAAATGACCCTTATTTTATCTTATTGAAATCAAGTCTTATTTATTATTTTTAAATAAATATTTTGTAAAGTAGGTTTAAATTGTATTATTAAATTAATAAATTTTTTTGAATTAAAATTTGAAGTATATATTTCACTATGAGTCCTGAACAAATATTACCTGTAATCTTATGTGGAGGCAGTGGCTCTAGATTATGGCCACTATCAAGAAAAAGTTTTCCCAAGCAATATCTTTCCATTAATTCAAAAAGTAATAAAACCTTACTGCAAAAAACGCAAGAAAGAATTATGAATCTTAAAAACATAAAGGATCCAATAATTATTTGTAACGAGGAACATAGATTTATTGTTGCAGAACAAATGAGAGAGATAAATGTTAAACCCAACAAAATTTTACTTGAACCTTTTGGAAGAAATACGTGTCCTGCAATAACTTTAGCTGCTTTAAAGGCTGTAGAAAATAATAATGATCCAATAATCTTAATCCTTTCTTCTGATCATCATATAAGTAATAATCAAAACTTTATTGATGCGATTAAAGTAGGAATTCAATATGCTATGAAAGATAGACTTGTGACTTTTGGAGTTATCCCTGATTATCCAGCCACTGGATATGGTTATATAAAATCGCAAAAACCAACTAAAAAAGGGATAATTGAGGGATTCGATATTGAAGAGTTTATTGAGAAACCCAACACGAATAAAGCCATTGAATTGTTTTCTGACTCAAGATACTATTGGAATAGTGGTATTTTTCTATTCAGGGCTAGCACTCTTTTAAAAGAAATAAGTAAATTATCCCCAGGAATATTAGAAAATTGCAAAAAATCTATAAGTCAAGAACTTCTTGATTTGGATTTTCAAAGAATTAATAAAAAAAATTTTAAAAGTGTTCCAAACATATCTTTTGACGTAGCAATAATGGAAAAAACCAATCTTGGCACGGTAATTCCTCTTGATTCAGGTTGGAGTGACATAGGTAATTGGAATTCAGTTTGGAAAGTTTCTGAAAAAGATAAAAATTCTAATTACACTAAAGGAAATATATTCCTAAAAGAATCCAAAAACTGTTATGTAGAAAGTGAAAATAAACTTATTTATGGTTTAGGCCTTTCAAATTTAATAATAGTTCATTCAAATGATGCAGTACTCGTAATTAATCAAAATAATGCCGAACAAGTAAAAGATATTGTGAAAGAACTTACAAATAATAATATTCCTGAAGGAGAAAATCACAAAAAAATATATAGACCATGGGGAAATTATATTTCTATAGCTGAAGATCCTAGATGGCAAATCAAACTCATAGTAGTTCATCCGGGACAAAGTCTTTCTTTGCAAAAACATCATCATCGTTCAGAACATTGGGTAGTTGTTAATGGAACTGCAAAAGTAGAAATTGATGATAAAGTGCTAATACTTAGTGAGAATGAAAGTTCATATATCCCTCTTGGTTCTGTTCATAGACTTTCCAATCCTGGTCAAATACCATTAAAACTAGTAGAAGTACAAAGTGGTTCTTATCTTGGTGAAGACGATATTATAAGGTTGAAGGATGATTATGGAAGAATATAAAAAATTTTAAATATTTAATTTATTCTTTGCTTTTTATAAAAAAGCGAAGAAAATGAAGAGAATTTATTTTCGGTTTTAATTTGCCTTAAGTATACATCTTTCCTAAATTCCCAACGATTTGATGGATTTAGTTGGAACATTATTTGCTTAGAAGAAGATTCTAATTGTGGATTGCCCTCTTGATGCCAGCATAAATTTGGTAGGATGCCATATATTAATTCTCCCGAGCCTGTTACATATGTACAATTAGTCGAATCAATTTCATATTCTTGATTTAGTTCAGTAGAATTTACAGATGAAACCTTAAGAGGGCCTGAATCTAAATCGACATTTAATGGTATGAATATCTTTAGCATATTTCTACTAAAAGCCTTATCATAATGTGCTTCTCTTATGATTTTAAATTGATTATTAGCTTCGCTTATATGGTTATTTTCATAAATTCTCAAATAATCTACTGAATAAACAAAACCAGTTTTTTTATATATTAGAGACTGAGTTTTCTCATCAAAAACTTTTTTTATAAGTTTGTTGACATCTTCTTTTTTTAAGCAATATATAGATAAAGCATCATCCATACGAATCTTTTTTGCTTTTTTAATAAAACTGTTAGCATTGAATTCTAGTTCAAACTTAAATACACCAAATGCACTAAATGAATCTTTAAATTTTTTATTTTTATAAAATATATCCTCTAAAAATCCTATTAGAGTACTATAGATTCTTGTTAATAAAGTAAATATAATAAAGAAATTCTTATATTGACTTTTCTTCTTCTCATAAAAAAATTTAGAAATAATTTTATTAATTGCCATAATTTATTATTAATTTTAAAAATCTTTAATCTTATATATTATATTTATTAAGGCAGAAACTTAATGTCTTTATTTTGGAATTTTAAATATTAAGTTAAGTTTTTAAATTCCAGAATTTCTAAGAATTAAATTTATAAATTTGTAATTTTTAGATAAATCATAAAGAAATTGAGTTTATTCATACTTTTAAATTTTAATTTTTATACATTAATCTTAATTTATGGATAATATCAAATTTATTTATTTTGATTAGTATTTAGTCTAAAATAGATAAAGATCGAATTTAATTTTTTGAGAAATTTAGTTACTGGAGGGGCAGGATTCCTTGGTTCTCATTTAATTGATCGTCTTATGAAAACTGATCAAGAAGTTATTTGTCTAGATAATTATTTTACTGGCAAGAAAATAAATGTAAGACATTGGATAGGTAATAAGAATTTCGAATTAATTAGACATGATGTCACCAATCCTATTCAGCTAGAAATTGATAGGATTTGGCATCTTGCCTGTCCGGCATCTCCCATACATTATCAAAGTAATCCAATTAAAACTTCAAAAACTAGTTTCTTAGGTACATACAATATGCTTGGGCTAGCTAGAAGAGTTGGTGCAAGAATATTATTAGCAAGTACCAGTGAAGTATATGGAGATCCTGAAATACATCCTCAACATGAAGAATACAAAGGGTCTGTCAATCCTATAGGAATAAGAAGTTGCTACGACGAAGGTAAAAGAATAGCTGAATCCCTATGTTTTGATTATCAAAGAATGCATAATACAGAAATTAGAGTAGCTAGAATTTTTAATACATATGGTCCAAGAATGGTCCCAGATGATGGAAGAGTTGTAAGCAATTTTATTATACAAGCATTATCTAATAGCCCAATTACTATATATGGAGATGGATCTCAGACACGATCTTTTTGCTATGTAGATGATTTAATAGACGGTCTTATATCATTAATGAATTCATCAGAATGCGGGCCTATAAATATTGGTAATCCAAATGAATTTACTATAAAAGAATTAGCTGATATCGTAATTCATAAATTAGATTCAAAATCTAAATTAACTCATTTACCTCTTCCTCAAGATGACCCTTCACAGAGAAAACCATTTATTAAAAAAGCTAAAACCAAATTAAATTGGCATCCAAAAATTGATCTGGACACAGGGCTTGAAAAAACTATAAAATTTTTCAAAGAAACGATATAAATGAGAAGATTTATTTATGTTAATCTTTTAATATTTACGAGTTAACTGTAATGCAAATAAAAAAAATATGTTGTATTGGCGCTGGTTATGTTGGCGGTCCTACAATGGCTGTCATTGCTGATAAATGTCCTTCTATTCACGTTGATGTAGTTGATATTAATAAAAAAAGAATTCAAAAATGGAACAGTCCCAACTTAGAAGAATTACCTGTATACGAGCCTGGTCTTAAAGAAATAATCAAAAGATGTAGAAATAAAAATTTAAAATTCTCGACATCTATTAAAGAAAAAATAAGCAAAGCAGATATGATCTTCATATCTGTTAATACACCCACAAAAAAGAAAGGATTTGGAGCTGGTAAAGCTAGCGACTTGAAATGGGTAGAAGCTTGTGCAAGGCAAGTAGCTCTTTATGCATCAGGTCATACAATAGTAGTAGAGAAGAGTACTTTGCCTGTAAGAACTGCCGGAGTAATAAAGGAAATTTTAAATGAATGTGAAGTATCGCCAAGAAAATCTCATTCGAATAAAACATTTGATGTATTATCTAATCCAGAATTTCTTGCAGAGGGATCTGCAATTAATGATTTAATCACTCCTGATAGGGTTCTTATTGGAGGAGACACACAAATTGCAATTGAGACCTTAGCTAAAATTTATCAAAACTGGGTCCCTAATGAGAAAATATTGAGAACAAATCTTTGGAGTAGTGAATTAGCTAAATTAACCTCTAATGCTTTTTTAGCACAAAGGATTAGCTCTATTAATTCAATAAGTGCTATTTGCGAGCAAACTGGAGCTGATATAAGAGAAGTTTCTAAAGCAATAGGTTCTGATAGCAGAATTGGTTCAAAATTTTTAAATTCTGGACCAGGATTTGGTGGAAGTTGTTTTAAAAAAGATATCCTTAATATTGTTTATTTATCTGAATATTTTGGATTACCTGAAGTCGCATCATTTTGGGAAAGTGTTGTTCAATTAAATAATTGGCAACAACATAGAATTTCAAAATTAATTGTAAGAAAACTTTTTGGAACATTATCAAATAAAAAAATTGTTATTTTAGGCTTTGCATTCAAGGCGAATACAAATGATACTAGGGAGTCTCCAGCAATTAATATATGTAAAGATCTTTTAGAGGAAGGCGCATCACTTGTAATTCATGATCCAAAGGTTTGCAGTGAACAAATAAATTTTGATCTTAAATTTGAATCTACAAATAATTTTGAGGAACAACAAAATAAGACATTGATTGAAGAAGGTAATTGGATTAAAGAAAATGATTTATCAGATTCATTCAAAGATGCTGATGCTGCCGTTTTTTTAACTGAATGGAGTGAATATAAGAACATTAACTGGGACGATGTTTATGAAAAGATGAGAAAACCTTCTTGGATTTTTGATGCCAGATCAATAACCAATCCTATGGAAGTCAGGAATGCTGGATTAAATTTATGGCGCATTGGCGATGGTCTATAAGCATCTTATCTATAAATAACTCAGATAATTAACCAAACTGTTTTACAAATTTATCTATAGTAGAGTGCAATCTTTCGAACATATTATCTGTCATTCCATGATGCAATGGCAATAGTACTCCATTTTTCATGATTAAGTCAGCATTTGAGAGACCTCTATGAGTAATTTTTTTTTGTATGTTTCTACACATTGGCTGTCTTAGAATATTTCCAGTAAATACTACCCTTGTTTGAATATCTCTTTCTTCTAGATAAATTTGAAATTGCTTTCTGTTAAAAGAAATATTTTCTCTTAATAAAATTGGGAAAGCCAACCAAGCTGTAGAAACACCTGGTAAAACCTTAGGAATCTTAAAATAATTACTATATTTATTAAAGAAATTACACTGCAGTAAAAAATTATCTTGTCTTTTTTTAATGTTATTTCTTAGATTTTTAAGTTGTACTAAACCAAATGCAGCACCAATTTCGCTACCTTCAAGATTATACCCAATCTCCTCAAAAACAAATTTTGCATCATATTCAATTCCATCAAGATCTATATTAAATCTATTTTCTACTGCTTCACTATTCTCATCGAATAATGATGAACTTCTACCCCAAGATCTTAATAACTTAGCTTTCTTAAATACTTCATTATCATTTAGAGCAAGTGCTCCGCCATTACCAGCACAGTTAATTATGTGAGAACCATAAAAACTTGTTATTGACATATCAGAGAACTTACCACTTGGGATGTTATTTTCCAAAGTAGCCCCCAAAGTATCGGCGGAATCTTCAATTACTTTTAATTCATATTTATTTGCAATCCTCCTTATTTTTGCCCAATCGCATAAATTCCCCAATAAATTTGGAGCTAAGATTGCTACGGTTTTATCAGTAATCAATTCTTCTATTTGATCAACGTCAATACAATATGTTTGAAGATCTACATCGGTAAATACAGGGATTAATTTATTCTTAAGGAGGCATCCCACAGTAGTAGAAAAAGTCAGAGCTGGAGTGATTACTTCTGATCCCGGTCTAAAATTATATGATTCTATACCAAGATATAGAGCTGAAGAACCTGAATTTACATATAAACAGTATTTTTTTTCAAATATTTTAGCAATCTTATCTTCAAATAATCTTGAATTCTTTCCCATCTGGGTTGATTCATTTAAACAATCAATTACTGCATTGATTTCACTTTGACCATATACTGTTTTTGCATAAGAAATTTTTTCTGACATAAATTTTACCTTCTTTAAGGATTTTACATTTAATAATTAAAATTTAGGAAAAATAAATAAATAAAAAATAATTTCTTCAAAAAAAAATTAAAGTAAATTAATTTCGATTATCTAATTTTTTCCATTCAGGGACAAGTTCTTTTAACATTTTCAGAGATTCAGAAGTTTTATAAACTTTTAAATAATTTAAAAGTTTATCAACCTCGGAAAACAATTTTTTATTATTCATTGATTTCTCTTTGGCTCTAAAAATAAGGGGATGAGAAGTAGGTAAAGATTCTGCATCAATTAATAATTCTTCGTAAAGCTTTTCTCCAGGCCTTAATCCTATTAATTTTATTTCAATATCTCCATTTGGATTATCTGAGTTTTTTATAGATTTACCGCTTAAAATTATCATCTGCTCAGCTAATTTTTTTATCAACACTGGTTCACCCATGTCTAAAATAAAAAGATCACCACCTTCTGCTAAAGATAATGATTGTAAAACCAATTGAGAAGCTTCAGAAATCGTCATAAAGTACCTTATTATTTTTTCATCAGTAAGAGTAATAGGACCACCACTCTTTATTTGATTCCTAAATAAAGGGACTACAGAACCAGAAGAGTCAAGTACATTTCCAAAACGAACCATGGAGAAAATAATAGGATTTAATTCTATATTTTCTATCTTTTTATCTGAGAATCCCTGCACAATAAGTTCGGATAATCTTTTAGAAGCACCCATAATGTTTGTAGGTCTTACTGCTTTATCAGATGAAATAAAAACAACATTGTTTACGAATGTATCTTTTGCTGCGGAACAAACACTAAAAGTAGACAGAACATTATTTTTAATTCCTTCAACAGCATTTGCCTCAACTAATGGAACATGTTTATATGCTGCAGCATGAAAAATTACATCAACTTTATTATCAATAAGAATTTTTTTTAAAAGATCATCGTTACATGCGTTTCCTAGCACTGATATTATGGGAAATTTAATTTTTAAATTATTAAGACTTTTATTAATTAGATAAAGATTATTCTCATTCATATCTAATAAAATCATTGTTTTTGGTTTTAGGAAATAAATCTGTTTGCATAACTCACTCCCTATAGATCCACCTGCTCCTGTAATTAAAACAACTTTTCCCTTTACTCCCATTTCAAGCAAATTATTATCAGCATGAACTGTTTCTCTGCCTAATAAATCATTAATTGAAATTGGCATAAGATTGTATGAATTTAAATTACCAGATATTAAATCTTTGATAGACGGTATAGAAAGAAGAGGTATTTTATATTTCTGAAGGAACTCAATTAATTTTTTTCTTTTTGAACGTTCTAAATTTGGAACAGCTAAAAGTATTTGGTCAACATTATTTTTTAAATTATCCAGTTCATTAGGTGTTTTAATTACAAGACCTAATATGGATCTTCCCCACAATTTTTTATCGTCATCCAAAAAACAAATAATTTTATACGTATTAAGTCTCATTAAATTTTTTGCTAATTGTGCACCATTTTCTCCTGCTCCATAAATGATGACTTTTATCAATTTTTTATTTGGAAGGCTTAAAGAATAATTTACAAAATCTCTTATCGTAAGTCTCAAAAATATTTGTGCTGTGCTTGTAGACAGCAACATAAGTATGAAAGAAGGTTGATTTAAATAGTTAACAATCTGAGTAAAACCATAAATATAAATTAAAAAATATATAATAGAATTCCTACCCAAAATTTGATAAAAAGATATAACACCTGAATATCTACTTAGGGCCTTATATTGTTTAGTTGTCGTATATATAATTGGACTTATTAAAAGAGCAGAATAATATATCCATAAAAGTTCACTGAAATCAAAATTATTAAGTCCTGTATAAAAAAAACTTTTTAAATATAAAACAAAATTAGCAATCGTAATAGAAAATAAAACTATTAATAAATCTGTAATTAAAAGAATCCATTTTCTTAAAATTGGATTTGCTTGCCATAAGATCTGAAAAATTGATTGAGTTTTATTCATTAAATTTTATTTTTAATTCAATTCCAAAAATATTGGCTATTTTACATTAAACCTTATGAATTATACAGATTTTGTTCTTATAAGTAAATTTATTTACTTGGGGAGTTAGGAATTGAATCTAAAAAAGATACTGCACATTTTCGATCTAAATATAAAGCATATAAATATACTAAAGATATAGTAATTATCTTAATAATTAAAATATTGGATAGACAAGAGAAAATCAATAACAAAGTTGCAAAAAAATATTGAATAGAAACTTTCCAATGCGGCCAGCCTGCTTTATAAAGTCTTTGATATAAATGCAATGAGTGAGGAGAAAAGATATTTTCTTTAGCAATAAATCGCCTCAAGACGCAAATCAATGCATCCATTAATAAAGGAGATGAACAAATTAATAAATCGACAAAGCTTACAAAATTATTTGCCTTCAAAAGAGAGCCGGCTAATATTGCGCCCAGATAAGTACTACCACAATCCCCCATAAATATTTTGGATGGTTCCCAATTCCAAAATATAAAACCAATTAAGCCCCCTGAAATGATTATCAATGTTAGATCAATTTTCAAAGCCGCAAAGAAAAATATTAGCAATAGGCAAGAAGCTACTAAACCATCCATGCCATCCATAAAATTAATGAAATTTATAATTGCTGTTGTGAATATAATTAAAAAAAACCAAATTAATAAATTAAAAAAAATATTAACTTTGTCTAAATAATTTAAGATAAACTTGCATTGATAAATAATCATAAATGAAGTTAAAACTTGTGAAAAATATCTTAATTTTGTTCCTAGTTTATAAATATCATCAAAAAAACCTATAAAAGCTAAAGGCAAACAAATTAAAAACAAGTTATTATCAATAAAGTAAGAAATAATAGAAGAAGAAAAAACGAAAGCCATCCCCCCTCCTGTTATTTTTGTTTTCGAGTGCAAACTCCTGAAGTTTGGCCTATCCAACAAAAATATTCTAAATTTGGGAATTAAAAGATAAATAAATAAGTAACTCACTAAAATTGAAGTGAAAAAAAGAAAAATCAACATCATCTTTCAAATTAAAAATTTTTTTTAAACCAAGATACTGTCAAATCAATTCCTTCTTTTGTAGTGTAAGGAGGATGCCAATTAAAAAATTTAAAAGTAAATTTAGGATCAACTTCAAGATTGCTAATAATACGATCAACTTTACTTTGGTTTTTTGTTACCAATCCCAGAAATCTTAAAATTCCAATTGGAAATTTAAACAAAACTAATTTCTTTTTTAATGACTTTGAGATTAAAAATATTAGTTCTTTAGTTGAAAGTGGAAAAGAGTCAGCAACAACGAATGATCTATTTTCAGCTGCTTTTTTTGAAATGCATTGCGATATAAAATCAACTAAATTTCCGATAAAAATCATTGATCTTTTATTTTCAATACTTTTAAATGGTAAAGGTATTTGAAGATCGACAAGTTTAATTAAACTTAAAAAATTAGCCCTGACAAAAGGTCCATAAACAAGGGGTATTCTTACAATAATAATTTTCAAACCATATTTTTCTGATATATTCCTCAATATCTCCTCTGCCTTAAATTTAGAAGCAGAGTAAGTATCCATTGGATTGAATATTGAATCATTTTTAATCGGTTTGCCAAATGATGTTTTTTCACCATAAACCTTTATTGTGCTAAGAAATATAAACTTTTTTATTTTCAACTTCGCGGCTTCCTTAGCCATCTTTTCTGTTGCTAATACGTTAATTAATTCATAACTTAATTTACTTTTTTTTGAATTTTTTTCAAAAGAATGAACCTTTGAAGCGCAATGAACAACAACATCAACCCCTTTCAGAGCTCTGACCCAGTTATTATTATTTTCTAAATCATTAATTTGGAAAACATTTTTTTCTTTAACCCTTTGAATAGGTCTTACATCGTAACCAACTTTATTTAAGTAACTACATAAATGTCTACCTATAAAACCATTTGAACCAGTTACTGCAATTAACATATTTATTTATTTTTAATTAAGTCATAATAAATTTTTAAATGTTTATCATTGACACTTTTGATATTAAAATTTTTGATAGCAAATTCTCTCCCTGCTACTCCCATTTTTTCGCACAATCTTGAAGATGCTAAAAGTTTATTTAAAGCTAAAGTTAAGGCCTTGCTATCACGGATGGGTATAAGAAAACCAGTTTTATTGGGTATTATTGCATCTCTACAACCTTGGTGATCGGTTGTAATTATAGGTTTTCCACATGCTGCCGCTTCAATAAGAATTTTAGGTAACCCTTCACCATAATAAGATGGCAATACAACGATTTTTGATTCACATATTAGGTCTCTCATATTTTCAATATATCCACAATATTTAATAATTCCACTTCTTTCCCATTTATTAATTTGTTCTTTAGAAATACAATCAGGATTTTCTTTATCTAACATCCCTGCAACAAAAAATATTAAATTTTTAGACTTCATTTCTTTTGCACTTTTAACAAATTCAATTAAACCTTTTGATTTAAGAAGTCTAGATGCAAATAAAATAATATTAGAATCTAATTTTTTTTTAATTGGTTTATAAACTCCTAGATCAACACCAGAGCCCTTAATAAGAGCTATTTTTTTAGAATTAAGATTACAAATTTCGCTAATTTTATTTAAATCTTCTTTATTTTGAAAAATAACTTTTATTTTTTGTTTTGAGAATACCAGCCTATAAAATAATTTGGCAAAAAATTTAATAAATAACGCTTTCAAATCAGAAGAGCTGAAAAGATATCCCAACCCAGAAACTGAAGCTACAAAAGCCACATTACTAAAAAACTTTGCAGCCAGTCCTCCAAAAATTATCGGTTTTATTGTAATTGCATGGACAATATCAGGTTTAATTTTATTAATTAAGAAAAAAATTTGAAAAAAAGATTTTGTTGTTTTTACTAGATTTGAGCCCCTATCAATAACTATTGGATGAAGTATAAACCCTAAAGAAAGAAGTCTTTGTTCACAACCAGTAAATTTTGCTGCCAAGTGCACTTCATAATCCTCTTTGATTGCCTCCAATCCTATATTTAGTCTGTGAGATAAATAAAACCAGTCAACATTTGCTATAAACAATATTTTTTTTTTCATCTAAAATTCTTTTAAATCTTTCATATAGAGCTTTATATCACTAGTGCATAAATCATAAGAATAAGTTGAATTTTCTATAAATTTCTTATACCATTCTACTGTTCTTTTAATAGATACTTCCAAGTCCCAATTTGGTTTCCAATTTAAAAGATGAAAGGCTTTGTCAAATTGGAGATGCAATTTTTCAGCTTCGTGTAATTCATTAGAATCATCATTATATTTTTTAACAATACTAGGCCAATATTTAGTTATTTCGTTCACCAGAGTGATGACTTTTTGATTTGATGAAAGATTAGGTCCAAAATTAAATGCTGTAGAAAAAATATTTTTAGAATTTTTTTGTAATAGTTGCTTAGATATATACAGTTTTTCTGCCAAAGCTATATAACCTGCCAGTGGATCTAAAACGTGTTGCCATGGTCTGGTTGATTCAGGATTTCTTATATTTATTTCTTTATTATTCTCTAATGATCTAATAACGTCAGGGATAATTCTATCTTTAGCCCAATCCCCCCCCCCAATAACATTACCGGATCTAGCAGTAGCTATTGCTAAATTAGATCCTTTTTTGTCAAAGCTGCAGAAGCTTTCCCTCCAACTAGATATTGCAATTTCTGTAGCAGCTTTACTTGCACTATAAGGATCATGCCCACCAAGTTGATCGTTCTCTCTATATCCATAATCCCATTCCATATTTTTATAAACTTTATCGGTAGTAACTACAACAACAGCGCAATTACTTTTTACACAAGTAAGGCTTTCCAAAAGATTTAAAGACCCCATTAAATTAGTAGACCATGTATCTAGTGGATTCTTATAACTCTCTCTCACAAGAGGTTGCGCAGCTAAGTGAAAAACTATTTCAGGCTTTATTTCATTAATTGCAATTTTAAGTTTTGCAGTATCCCTAATATCAACAAAAAAATCTTTTGATAAATCTTTTGATTTTTTCATTTCTGTAAACAAAGATTGTCCAATCAAATGAGATAAAGATAAACCATAAACGTCTGCACCAAGCATATTTAACCAAACCAATAGCCAGCTACCCTTAAATCCAGTATGTCCAGTTACTAGAACTTTTTTATTAAACCAAAATTCATTATTTATCATTTCCATATTTTCCATTGTGCTTTTCCTTCATCCCAACTTTTTTGCAATAATCTATGATCCCTTAATGTATCCATGGGTTGCCAAAAACCATAATGTTTATAAGCATTTAACTCATTTTCATTCGTAAGTTTTTTTAGAGGACTATCTTCCCATATACAATCATCTCCATCAATAAAATCAATAACGGACGGTTCAAGGACAAAAAAACCTCCATTAATCCAAGAATCATCTCCTACAGGCTTTTCCTGGAAAGACTTTACCTTATTATTTTCCAAATCTAGAACACCAAAACGTCCAGGAGGTTGAACTGCTGTTAAAGTTGCTAACTTTCCTGATTTATTGTGGCTATCAATAAGTTCTTTAATATTGATATTTGCCACACCATCTCCATATGTAAGACAAAAAGTCTCATTTTTTATATATTTTCTTATTTTTGCAATTCTTCCACCAGTTTGGGTTGATTCTCCTGTATCTATAAGTGTTACTTTCCAATCTTCCGAATTTCTGCTGTGGAATAAAACTTTTTCATCCTTTATATCAAAAGTTACATCGTTTGTATGCAAGAAATAATTAGAGAAGAATTCTTTTATAAGATAACCTTTATACCCTAAACAAATAATAAATTCATTAATGCCGTATGTGCTGTAAATTTTTAAGATATGCCACAAGATTGGTTTACCTCCAATCTCAACCATAGGTTTTGGCCTCAAGTGAGTTTCCTCAGCTAATCTTGTTCCTAACCCACCAGCTAATATTACTGCTTTCATTACTTTTCTTTTTTAACCAAAAATAAAATGCTCAAATAGTAAAAGGTAAAAGAGTTAAAAAGTTCCATTGCTCTCATACTATTCTAAACATTATATCTCAATACTCAAAATTCCTTTAAGAATAGCTAAAGCTAGTTTTGGACTAAAGTTTGTAGTCTGTTTTTTCTTATAAAGAGTAATGTAGAGACAGTACATTTTGCTAAAAAACTTAGCTGGTAGAATTGCAATCAAGAAAATTAAAAATTTATTGATATTATGGACCTCGTTGGATTTAAGTATGTATTTTTTGAAAATTTTAAAGTTAATTCTTCTATATGCTCTTGCCGATAACATTAATTTTAAAGAGTTTAAGGGGAATCTTGGTATGATCTTTTGTTTTGCATCAAATGAATAATTCTCTAACCCCCAAATTATTTCTGGATAGTACAAATACCATATTTTAAAAGTTTTATTTAACCAAGTTTGACTCCCTAAACGAAGTTTTATTGCAGGAATTTTAAAGTAATCAACTTTGTTATTATTTTTAATTGAAGCTACGCAATCAATATGAGCAAAAAAACTTCCAATCTTATTTTTGTTATAATTACTAATCCATAACTCTCTTTTTACAATTATTGTACTTACAGAAGTGAGATATCCAGCCATATCAATTAAAAATTTATCATTTTCATTTTTTTCATAAAAAGAATTTTTTATATTTGGCATTCTTGAAGATTCAATGATTCTTCCTTTAGCAAAACTTTTACTATTACAAATTAATAAATTTGGATTTTTTGTTTTTAAAAATTGTAATATTTTTTTTAATATCCCAGTTATCAGAATGTCATCATCACCAAAAACCCATACATATTTCCCATTAGCTAATTCAATAGATCTATTAACATTAGAGTCAAGACAATTATATTTTTTTGAAGAGTAATATCTTAATTTTTTATTATTTACATATTCCTTATAATAAAGATTTTTAATATCAGGATTATTACTATTATCGGAGATAACTATATTAATATTTTTCCCAAATTCATCATCTTTTATTATTGATTTAACTGCTTTTTTTAAATAAGAAGCCTTGTTATGTGCAGGAATAGCTATTGTAAGTAACATTTGAAATTTTTTTTTAATTTAAAACATAGTTAATTTAACTTTTCTAAAATCCATTAATTTTATTTTTTTCTAACCAAGATTGCAACATAATTATTGGCCATAATTTTGAACCATTATTCCTTCTAAGAGATAAATGTTCCTCCCATAATTTATAAATTGGTTCATAATTTAGAAATCCTGAATATTGAATATTTTCTTTAGATAATAAATCACTTGCCCAAGACTTTAAAGGTCCTCTTAACCAATCATCTAAAGGGATACCAAATCCCATTTTCGGCCTATTGGTAAGTTTCTCTGGTACGTATTTAAGTAAAATTTTTTTCAATATAGTTTTTCCATTATTGCTTGAAAATTTAGGATTAATTTTTAAATCCATACTTATTCTCCATGCAGTTGATATGACTCTATGGTCTAAGAAGGGAGCTCTTGTTTCTAAGCTTGAAGCCATAGCAGCCCTATCCACTTTCGTTAATATATCGTTTGGTAAATAATTTAGCGTATCGTAATACATCATCATGGAAGTAAGATTAGAAGAAACTTTTTCTGGCAAATCACAAGTTATTGAATCTGGTCTTGAGTGAATATAAGCATTTTTAAAATCATCAATAAAAATAGTACTTGGATCATCCCACTGAGATATTAACGAGTAATAGAATTCTTCTTCATTTCTAATATATTTTAATTTTTTTGATAATTTATGAAATTTTGTTCCAAACTGATTAATCCTTAAAAAAGGAGAAAATTTATTAAGTGCATCACTTGAAATATTAAGTCCTATTTCTCCAATAAGCTTTCTAATATTAAAAGGAATAAAATCCATACTCTTCCATATTTTTTCTCCAAGAAGATATCTATTGTATCCTCCAAAAAGCTCATCACCACCATCACCATTCAATGCAATTTTTAAACCACTGTTTCTTGCCTCCCTACACACCAAATGAGTAGGTATCTGAGATGGATCTGCAAAAGGCTCTGAATAAATAGTATTTAATTTTGGTATTAAATTTTGAACATCCTTAGAAGTTAGGTAAATTTCAGTATGGTCGGTTCCTAAATATTGAGCTATATCTTTAGAAAATGGTGCCTCATTAAATTGTTCTTCTTCAAACCCTATTGTGAAAGTTTTTACATTACTTTTTGATTGGATTTGTAGTAGTGAAGTTATTAAAGAAGAGTCTATTCCTCCCGAGAGAAAAGCTCCTAAAGGGACATCTGCGATACTTTGTCCCTTAATACTTTGTTTAAGATCTTTTTCCAGAATAGATATCGCTTGATCTTCTGAATAAATTTTATTAGAAAGTGATTCTTCTATTTCTGACTTAAAACACCACCAGATATATGGATTTTTTAATTCCTCTTTTATTGGAGAGTTAACAGTTAAAATACTTCCTGGTATTAATTGGAAAATATTTTCAAAAATTGAATTAGGAGCTGAAATCGATTGATAATTTATAAGCTGCGAAATTGCAGAAGGATTTATTCTATTGTTGAAGTATTTAAATCCTTTAAAAGCTGATAATTCAGATCCAAACAAAAATGATTCATTTGACCCTTTGCCACTAAAACCATAATATAAAGGTTTCTCTCCTATCCTGTCTCTAGCCAATTTTAATAACTTTTCTTTCCTATCCCATAAAGCTAAAGAAAACATGCCAACACATTTAGGTAGGGTATTTTCTAATCCGTTTATCCTTATTAATTCCAATAAAACTTCAGTATCAGAATATCCCCTCCATTTAATATTTTCATGACTTTTTTCAAGATCTTTTTTTAATTCTAAGTGATTATATATTTCCCCATTAAATGAAATTACATATCTGCCATCATTGCTTATCATCGGTTGAGAACCTAAATGACTTAAATCTAGAATTGACAACCTTCTATGTGCTAAAAAAAACATTTCCTCAGAATCATTCCAAACACCTACACCATCAGGACCTCTATGATGTAATGCATTATTCATTTTCTTAATCGATATTTGATGCTCATCTCTATTACCAAAATTAGACCATAAACCACTAATACCGCACATAATAAAATTTCTATAAAGCTTGCGAATAAGTATTAAGACAATTTCTAATGTTCATTTAACTTTTATTACTGTTGGATAATCCCAATTTTTTCATCCATTTTACAGTGTAATTCTTGTCAGAAGCATCTATTTCCCCTTCTTCAAATTTTCTTTTAATTTCTTCAATCGCATCTGAAATTGTATATTGTGGTTCGAAACCAGTCTGTATAAGCTTTGTTGAATCTTGTCTATATGATCTTGGATCATTAGATTCTGTCACTATTATCTCAGCATTGATAGATTTCGTCACTTGATGAGCTATTTCTAAAATACTTATATTCTCAAATCCAGCATTAAAACAGCCAGAAGGTATTTCTTTATTTTTTAAAAAATGCTTATAGACATTAACCATATCTTTAATATGGATGTTTGGTCTTGTTTGATTACCACCAAAGACAGTAATCTTTCCTTTCTTTAGCGCCTGATATGTCAACATATTTACACTTACATCTAACCTCATTCTTGGGGAAAAGCCACATACCGTAGCAGGTCTTATACATTTAATATCTAATTTTTCTTTAAAAGAAAGGAATACCCTTTCCGCTACCATTTTTGTCTTGTTATAAACAGAAACTGGTACCAAGACCAAATCTTCAGTAACCTTTTCTTCTTCCTTGATACCATAAACGCTTCCTGAACTGGCATAAATGATTTGCTTAACTCCGCTTCTAACAGCTTTGTCTGCAATTTGATAACTGGAAAGAACATTCACCTCCCAACTCAAATTTGGATTAAGCTCAACAGCTGGATCATTAGCAATATTTGCGAGATGAATTATTGAATCAATTCCATCAAAAGGAATAGAGTCAATATCTCTAATATCGGTCTTTATTTTTGTTAATTTAGGATGACTAATCAAATTTTCGCCAAACCAATTAGTATCTACACTAGTGATACTATGCCCATCTTTTAATAATTCTGGAATTAAAACGGAACCTTTATATCCAGAACCTCCAGTTACAAGGATATTCATATTTTATGTTCATAATGCCAAGGTAATTTGTATAGTAAATCATAATTATCCTCAATCCAACTAATTGTCTCTTTTATACCTGTGGTTAAGCTAATCTTATCTTCCCAATCCAAACAATTCCTAATAGCAGAACTATCTAAAAGATAACTCTGATCTTTGCCTAATCTTTCATCAGCTACGTTTACGATTTTTTCAAATTCTACGTTACATATATTACAAATTTTCAGTACTAGATCCTTGATACTTATTTTTTCATTTGTCGATAAATGCCAAGTTGAACCTGGATCAGCATCCACGGCAATTTTCAAAGTTGCTTCAACAACATCGCCAATATGTATAAAAGAGCGTATTGAAGTTCCTCCTCCATGCAAACTCATTTTTTTACCTGAAAGAGCACTTAAAATCGTTCGAGGAATTATCCTATATAATTGCTGACCAGGTCCAAAAACATTTGCTGCCCTTGTAAATACAACTGGGAATTTATAAGCTTCAAAAAAACTTTTTAAATGCATATCACATGCAGCTCTGCTTACAGCATATGGTGTACTTGGAGAGAATCTCTGCTTTTCATTAATCCAAAGTTCATCGGTACTGCCATAAACTTCTGGGGTGGTAACATGTACATATTTTTTGATATAGTCTTTTTTTCTTAATTCATCATGAAATGCGACTTGAGAAACTATATTTGTCTTATACCAATGGGTTGGATTGAGCCAACTTTCAGCTACCATACCTTGTGCCGCGAAGTTAATTATATATTCAGGTTTGAATTCATCTAAGTAATCAATAATTTCTATTAAGTCTTTATTTAAATCAAATTGTTTAAAATCAAAAAATTCTTTCTTAGGTCCTCCTTGCCATTTGTAGGGGAGGAACACTTCTAAAGCTTCTGAAGATCTACTTATTGCTCTTACTTGAAATCCAGAATTTAGAGCTTTTGCAACGAAATTTGATCCGCTAAAACTATTACTGCCAACAACAAAAATTTTTTCTTGATTCATGATAAATAAGCAGATTTAAATTATAGAAGGTTTCTTAAAAAGTCTTTTAATTGTGATGCATATATAGGCTTGTTTCCCATACTCTCAACTGCTATCGCAGCCATACAACAACCTAAAGCAGCAGCGGACATAAACTTTCTATCTGTACTTAAGGCAGTAGCCATGACTGCTAAAAGAGAATCACCTGCACCAGAAACATCTAATGGATTTGAAGATAATGCTGGAAAAGATTGGCTTGTCACCCCCTCTAGTTTTGGATCAAATGCAATAAAACCCTGAGCACCTAATTTCATAATTAACATTTCACAATTCGTAGTAGATATTAATTTATTACTTAAACTTTCTAAACCTGATACTTTATCTTGTAAAGCTATTCTTGCTTCTTTTTCATTGGGGCATAATAATGTGAAATTGTTAAATTTAGTAACCAGACCTATTTGGCTACTACATTGGGTATCGCCAAATATTTTAAACTTATATTTTTGAGAAAGTTCATTAACTTTGCTTATTATTTTTGGTGTAATTACTCCATAAACAAAGTCAGATATTACTACTCCATCCATATTAGGAGCAATATCTTCGAGTTTTTCAATGATTTTATTTTCAATCGATTTATTCAACATATGATCATTTAATCTACTAACTCTAAAAAGCTTTTGATTCTCAACTACATATCTTTTTTTAAAGGTTGTTGGTCTTGAATCATCTTCTATAAATTCACAAATGATGCCTTTATGAGAAAGTTCTTTTTTTAAAATTCTTCCTTCATTATCATTACCAACGACTGATATAAAATTACATTCAGCTCCCAAAGATTTAATATGAGATGCAACTATTGATGCTCCTCCAACAAAATCCTTTTTTTGTAGCTCTCTTACAACTAAAACAGGTGCTTCTGCACTCATCCCAAGAGCCTCGCAACCGGCGTATTGATCTAAAATTGAATCGCCGATAACTAATAATTTTGTTTTACTCCAAGAGTCGATGAATCTTATTAATTCCTTTTTTTCAATATTATTCCTATGACAAGCTTTTCTAAATTTAATTTTATTATCTTCTTGCAAATCCCTGCCTGAATTTTCTAATAAATCTGTGCTGGCATATTGAACTTCCCCAGCATGAAACTGGACACTTAAACCATTTTGGGTCATTAATCTAACCGCTGCAATAATCTCAGGGTCCTGATTATTTTCAAATTCAGTCCCTAATACTAAAGATTTTGGTTTCAAAGCATTAATTGCATTAATGAGAGAATTTTCTTCATCTTTTAGCAAGAAAATACCATTTACAATAGATAAGGAAGATAATCCCTCGGCTCTTTCTGTCTGAGTGAATTTATAATCTCTACTAATACCTCGCTTAGTATCAGGAAGAACCGCTACAATAAGCGATTTCCCTTTAGAGGCAGCATTTTTTAAATATCTTATGTGGCCTGGATGTACTGAATTAAAATGACCATAAGCAAGCGTGACATCCCTAATCAAAGGACAATTATCAAAATTAAAAATTGGAATATTCATAAATTTATAATTATTCTCCCAATACTTTTCCCATTTCGCATATAAGAAATCGCTTTATTTATATCTTGCAGAACAAACCTTTCACTAACTAAGCCCTCAATTGACCAGATTCCTCTATTAAACAAATTTAAATAACGTGGAATATCTTTATGAGGCATTGATTCTCCTCCCTCTGATCCAAGTATTGATTTCCCAAAGTGTAAATCTAAAGAATAAATATTTATATTTGAGTTGATTTTTGGAACCCCTACAAGGATTAATCTGCCTTTTTTTCCAATGATTTCATAACCCATTTCAATAATTTCAGGAATACCAGTATTATCTATGAAAACATTCAAGTTATCTTGTCCCAATATTTTTAGAATCTCTTTCCTAGGATTATCTTTTTTGGAGTTAATAGTATGAGTTGCACCAAAATTTTTTGCTAACTCAAGTCTAGAATCAAATAAATCAACTGCAATTATCGGCCAGGAGGATGAAAGAGATGCAGCCTGAATTATATTAAGACCTATTCCTCCAGCACCATAAATTACTATTGATTCGCCCATTAATAACTTCGCATTGTTTTCTATTACCCCAAATCCAGTAGTTATTGCACATCCAAATAAAGCTCCTAATTCTTTATCTGTGTCTTGGGGTATAGATGTACACCTATTTTCACTAACTACCGCATATTTATTAAAGGTGGTTAACCATCCTGCATTTACCAGTTTATCTTTCCATAAATATTTAGGAGTTTCTGATTGAAGACCAACTCCTTTTCTCCAATGCAGTACTACAAGATCTCCAGGAGTAACAGTTTTAACTCCTGGTCCTATCGCCAAAACAGTAGCACAACCCTCATGTCCCAGAAGATGTGGCAAATATTTATCTTTTCCTTTAACACCAATTATCTCTCCTATTTGAGAACCACAAATACCACTAACATGAACCTGCACTAAAACTTGCCCGATCGATAACTCTTCGGGTAATTTAACTTTATCGACTATGAGTTCTTTATTTTGCTCTACAAGAATTGCGGCATCTGTATATTTAATGGGGATAGGCATTTATAAAATTTATTGAAAATATATGAAAGAAAAATCTCCTTTATAACCAGTATTTTTAAACCACCATTTCCAGGAATCTGGATTATTAAAAGCTTCACACGTTACTTGCCAATATAATAGATTTGCTTTTTCCTCTTCATTCCTAAAACTCTCTACACATAGATATTTATTAGATTTTCCAACCCTCTCCATTTCTCTTAAAGACTGGTCTAATTCATATGCGTGTAAGCAATGTAAAGTATTTATCGAAATTACTAAATCAAAAAAATTACTTTTGTAGGGAAGATTAGTTGCATTTCCTAGAGTTAAAAATTGTGAAACCTCTTTTTTACTATTTTTTAATGCATAATCAGAAATATCTAAACCATTAATTTCAATTCCAGGCAAGAGTTTTGTGAACTCATAAAGTAAATATCCCTTGCCACAACCAACATCTAATATCTTAGAGTTTGAATCTAATTCATAGTAATCAATCATTGCTTTAGCAACTTTTTCCCACCTGCCAGGGATGTAGTTATATCCCCCATAACAAATTCTTCGATCTCCGTCCCAATAATCAAAATCAAATTTCTTTGCTATTACAGCTGCTTTATCTTTTGGATACATAGAATCATTAACCCTAGCAAGATAATCTCTTTTTGTACTTTTATGAAGAGAACTCATAAAATCAATTTCCTTCATTATCAATCCTCAAAAGAAGGTTTGTTTTTTGTTAACCATTGCATACATAAATGTCCAACAATAAGTTGGGTATCCTCAGCTATTTGCATATCATTAATAGGAAAATGAATTGAACAATCTGCATGTGATAGGCACTTACCACCTGAAAATCCTAAAATAGCATATGAGTAAACACCAATTTCTTTGGCTTTTTCTAGAGCTTTTATAATATTTGGGGAATTGCCGCTTCCTGATAAAACAATTAATAAGTCTCCAACAGAAGCTTTATTTTCTAATTGATGGGAATAGATATTTTTATAGCCTAAGTCATTCCCTAGGCAAGTAATTACTGCAGAATTAGATGTTAAAGCCTCCACTTTTAATCCTTTGATTATGGGCTTTTCACCACATGCTCCTGCTCCATAATGAAGGTCATTTGCTATGTGCAAGGCATTGGCGCCACTTCCTCCGTTACCACAAATATAAATATTTTTTCCATTTTCCCAAACCTTCCTCAAGTCTAATGCTAATTTTTCTATATTTATAAAAATATCTTCGGTAAATACATTGTGAAGCTTATCTAAATAACTTCTAGAAGCTGATTTAAAATTATTGATTTTATTATTCATAAACTTATTTCAATTCTTTTGCAATTTTTCTTGCTAAATCAAGAGATTCTTGTGTTCCTATATCAATATAAAACATCTTTGTATGAAAGGTATATATTTTACCCATAAGTTTTGGTAACACTTCATTACTAAAGTCAGTTGCATTAGGATAATTAGTAATAAGCCAATTAAGAAAATCTTCTTCAAATAAATAAACAGCAGCATTAGCTTTTTTCCCAGGCGGATTTGGATGTTTTTCATAGAAATTCTGCACAATATTATTTTCATCAACTTCTACTATTCCGCAACTCTGAGGGTTAGAGGTATTGAAAGTAAGCATGGTTAATAAACAATTTTTTGGTCTATTTCTATGGCTCTCTATCAATTCATTTAACTCCATATTAGTAAAATTATCTGAATGAATAAGAATCCCAATTGAACCTGAAAAAAATTTATAATTAGCAATTAATGTTCCTGCAGTGCCTAATAATTTTTCTTCATAAATACTTAAAATTTCAAGATTTTTTCTTTTTTGATGTGCTAAAAATTCATCAACTTTATTAGCTAAATAATGAGTATTTATAAGAACTTTATTTACAGAAATATCTTCTAGTTTGTCTAACCAATATTCAATAATTGGTTTATTATTAATATCCACAAGGCATTTTGGAACATTTAAAGTTAATGGTCTCAGTCGACTTCCAAAACCCGCCGCTAATATGAGAGGCCTAATTTTTTTCATGCTTTTAAATATCTTTGAGAAGATAATTATCAATTATTAAATCTGCAAAAGAAAAACTGGCCGTAAAAGCTGGAGAAATTGCACTTATGATGTGAAGACTTTTTTCTCCTTTAAGGCATAAAAAATCCTTTACAATTTTATTAGATCTGAGATTGAATAATTGAGCCCTTATACCAACTTTATTACTTCTCTCTATTTGATTTCGTTTTAAATTTGGTATCAAATCTTGAGCAGATTTTAAAAAGAATGATGGAATTCCAAGGAAAGCTTGTTCATTTACATATTTCCTGAATCCATCTAAATTTAAAAAATATTGTTTTGCCAAAAATGCGAAATCATCAATAGAGTTTTTATATTCTATATTCTCAAGTAATTTATAATTTTCTCTTCCAAGTGCAGGTATAGCTGTTGGACCAATAATTATAGAGTTGTTATTTGCACAAGGTGTAAAGTGAACCCCTAAAAATGGCACATTCAAATCTGGAACGGGATAAAGATTTAAGTTTATATTTATAGAGCAATTTTTTCTCAGCTTCCAGTAAATCCCCTTAAAAGGTATTATTTTGTAATCAAAACCAACATCGAATTCATGAGCTATTTTATCCGCCTGAAGGCCAGCTGAGTTAATTAAATATCCATATTTTATATGGACTCCTTTATTCAAAAATATTTGGCTTGTTTTCTTATCTAGTTTCCAGTCTTTAACTGAATTAATAATCTTAATTCCTTTTGATTCCAAATCTTTTTGCAAAGATTTAATAACACTTAAGGAATCAATTACTGCAGTATTAGGACTCCATAGTCCTCTGCCAGTTGTTATTTTTGCATCTGGTGCAAGTTTTTCGATGTCTTTAGAATCAACAAAATTTATTACTGCTCCATTTTCTTTACCTCTTGCATATAAAATATCTAGTTGAGAATCTAGATGAGATTTTTGTGGTATTATCAATTTCCCACAATTTTTTACTTGTATTCCTTTCTCAATAGCCCATTTTCTAAGACGTTTCGCACCTGAAACGCAAACTTTGGCCTTTACTGAATTTGGCTCATAATATATGCCGGCATGAAGAACACCACTATTTCTTCCTGAACTATGACAACCTAAACTATCTTCTTTATCTATGATAATTATATTTTTTGAGATCTTTCTTTCAACAAGTTGATGTGCGATTGTTAAACCAACAATCCCTCCACCAATAATTAAAAAATCACAATTGTGGTTCATGAAGAAAAAATATTGTAATTTTTTTGATTAATATTAAGATTATAAATTAACAAATTAATTTTCTTCTGCAAAGTTAAAATTCTAATAATTATTACTATAGTTTATTTCAAATATTTAAAAATTTTTAACTTCAAAATAGATAAAAATCAAAAAAACTTGGTTATATGAATAATTTTATATCTTGATTTATTAATATGTTATATTTTTTTTAATAAGTATTCAGAAATTGATAAATAAAAATAATAAATATTGTATTTTTGTAAGTTATGATGGTTTGCTTGATCCACTAGGGAACTCCCAAATATTACCTTATTTAGAGGGTTTATCACAATCTGGATTCCAATTTTTAGTTTTAAGTTTTGAAAAAACAGATAGGAGTAACATATTAATAAATGAATTAAAAAAGAAATTAAATTCAAAAAATATTAATTGGATCTACTTACCTTTTAAAAAAGAATCTTTTGGTTACTTTAAAAGGATTTTTAAGAGTTATTTTTTAATAAAAAAAACTATTAAAAACAAGAAAATTATAATGTTTCATACTAGAGGAATACTTACAGCGGTTCTCTACATAATTTGTAGATTTAAATGTCCTTTTATTTATGATATGAGATCTTTTGCTGGGGAATATATAGATATTAAAAGAGTAAAACCAAATTCTATTTTTGCTTATGCTTTGATATTATTTGAAAAATTTTTAATAAATATATCTTCTGGGATTGTTGTTTTAGATGAGACTGGAGCAGAATTCCTAAAACAAAATTATAAAAAAATTAAAAGTGAAATAGAGGTTATTCCTACTTGTACAAATATTAAAAATTTCCCCATCATTAATAAAAGTTTTAAAGAAAAAGATTCAAAAATTTTGAAGTTTGTTTTTCTAGGAGGTGCAAGATTTCCATATAGACCAGATCTAGCATTAATATTTATAAAAAAACTTTTAGAAAATAATATTAACTGTACGATAGATTTCATAAATGAAAGAGATCAGGAACTTATTAAAGAGCTCTGCAATGATTTAAATTTTCCGAATAAATATTGTAATATTTTTTCATTGCCTCAAAAGGAAGTTCCCTCCTATTTAGTGAATTACCATAGCGGCATAATATTTAACACATGTGGATATTGGAGAAAAATGAGTTCACCAACAAAATTAGGAGAATACCTTGCCGCAGGACTCCACATTCTCTCTCTTTCTGGTATTAAAGTAATTGATCGTTTATCAAAATTAGAGACAAGGTCATTTGA
>QCRF01000003.1 GCA_003209375.1 Prochlorococcus sp. AG-459-N19
AAAATTTGTTTATTTTCAAATGATGTGGGGATTTCTAGGGCAGGAATCATTCCCTTTAAGTGAAGACGAATATAAAAAATCAATAGCTGATAAAATCGAGATTTTAAATAGATGTGGATATTCAGAAGAAGTAAGGGAATGGCTAAAGAAAGTTAATGCTAAGCCAAGATTAGGTAGAGCTATCAGCTTGCAATTAAATCTTAATGAGAAGATGAAAGAGTTTTTGACTTAAGATTTTCTGATAAGTAAGTTAGTCCAGTACCCACAAAAAATAAAAATACAATCGATATAGATAGCAATGACATAGTCAATGGGTCCGTTGAAGGGGTAATAACCGCAGATAATATTGCTGAGGAAATTACAACTATCTTCCAATTCGAAATCATTTTTTCTGTTGTGATTATTCCAAGAGAACCAAGAATAAATTGTAATACTGGCAATTGAAAAGCTATTGCAGTACTGGACATTAATAAGAGTACAAAATCGAAATATCTTTCTATAGACCAAGTTGGTTCAACAATATCAGCACCAAAACTAATGAAGAAATTTATTGCTGCAGGGACTAATATCCACCATGAAAAAATTAATCCTAAGAAAAACAGAAGACCTGAACCAAAAACTGCGGGCAAGATAAGGCTTTTTTCTTGTTTTGTTAAACCAGGAGAAATGAATAATATTATTTGATAAAAAATATAAGGAATAGAAACTATCAATCCGCTATAACCTGCAACTTTAATAGCGACAAATAAAAACTCTCCTGGAGCAAGTTGTAGTAAATGAATATCCCCAGCTGGAATTTCTAAAAAAGATATTAATGGCTTTATGATGAGAAAACTAAAAAATATTGATATAAGTATTGAGTAAATTGAGTTTAGTATCCTTTGACGAAGCTCCTCTAAATGATCACTAAAAGTCATCGAATCTGATAGTTTATTTTCACTTTGACCTTTTCCTCTCATTATTATTTGATAAAAATTTTGTAAGAAAAAGGTTTAGAATTACTATTGTGAAAGTCCAATTTATTTTTCGATAATCTTAATTATTTGCTTAATTTAGGATTTGTTGGATCTGGTAATAAGAAAGGAGGGGCATCATTTAAAGATGATTCACCATAAGTTTCATATTCTCTATATCCACCCATTTTCCCATTTGTTTTCATTAAAGCGCTTACGAAGGCAAGTAGTAAGAAAACAGTAGGAGCTCCAATTATTAATGCAGCGCCAAATAGATATCCAACAATAAATTCTGGAAAACTATGATTTCCTAAAAATTCATGAGTGCCTAAAAGAAAATCAAACATTTAGATTTAAAAATTTTTTTTATTATAAACTATATTACTGTTTTAAGATTTTTTTTAATGTAATCTTCTCCTCTTGTAGGATTTCCCCAAATAATTTCTCCATTTTTAAATGAAACGCAACCGGGTCCTCCGTTTTTGATTTTTTGCAAATCTTTAATCTTTACTAAATTAATTGGAACTTTAATGTTTCTTTTTGCCTTACTAAATAAAGCAGCTAAATCTGCAGCTATTTGAAGATCTTGTTCAGATGCTACTTGAGATGAAGACTTCAAAACTACATGACTGCCTGGTGATTCCTGTGCATGAAACCATAAATCGCCTTTTTTTGAGAACTTAAAGCTTATTAAGTCATTTTGCCTCATATTTCGCCCTACCTGAAGCTTTAATCCTGTGGGGGTGTCAACTTGAATTGGTGAAGACTCTATCTCATATGTACTTTTCTGATCTTCTCTTTGCTTCTTGATATTGATATTAAACTCGTTACATATTTCTTCCATAATTTCTTCTAGTAGTTTGATTCTCATGGAAAGTTTTTCATGATTTAAAGAATTTAAATTTTCTAGAAGCGTAGTGAATTCGTCTAATCTCTCTATATTTGTTTTGTAAATACTTAATCTTTCTTTTATTAATTCTCTAGATCTCTTTAGTTTTTTTGATTTTTTATATAGTTTTTGTCCCTTAATAATGTCTTGTTTTTTAATTTCATGTGAGGAGAATATAATATCAGCTTTTTCTTTATATATCTCGTAGTTTTCTGATTTTGTCAGAAGATCATATTGAATATTTAAATTCTTTTTCTCAGTATTGGTCTGTTTAAAAATTATCCCTTCAATTTTCTTTCCCAATAATTCAAGTTTTTTTTGTTTCAGATGATAATCATAATAATTCTCTAAGCTTGTACATAGATCTATTTTATTTTCGCAATTAATTTCATTATCAAAAAACCAAACACAATAAAAATCTTTGTTGAATGTAGAAAAGTTAAAGTTATTATTTTTAAACCTGTTTATCCAAATCTTCCAATTTTTGAATATCTCATTTAAGTCTGAGTTGCTAATGAAATCAATATTTTTTTCCATTATTTCTGAATTAACAGTTGCGCTAACAACCTCCAATTGTTTTGTGAGGATAGGGCTTACTCCTTGATAGGTATTAATTAAACAGTATTTCAAAGACTCAGGTACTATTGAAATTGAGTCTTTCCATGATTGAAAAGACTCATCTTCTCTTGGTTGTTTTTTGAGATTGACTGGAGGGCCAGAATAAATTGATCCTGTTGAAATTGTTCTAAAACTAGATTGACTTGATTTAATTTGTTTACCAACGGCGATTATTTTATGTTTATTATCCAGATAAAAAATATTACTATGTTTTCCCATTAATTCAAAAATTAAATACTTATTAATTTCATCTCCAGGTTTTTTCGCAAAACTAAATTTTATGACTCTCTCGAAATCATCTTGATCAATCGAAATTAAAGCCATATACTTTAATCCGTATCTTATTTGTTTGGAAAGTGTGCTTTCTCTCCCAATTTTTTCTGGCTTATTTATCTTTAGTATTCTTGGAGAGTCTCCATTCCATGAAACTTCTAACCATGTTTGAGAATCAACTCCTCTGAAACATAATTGAATTGTATTAGGCTCTGGTTGTTGGGCAGTCTCAAACTTTGTAGGTAAGATGTTCTTCGTCAAATAATGCAAAACAGATCTAATAGATGTAATATCCATTATCTGTGGAACACCTTTTTGCATTATTCCTTTTTAATTCACAAGATGTTTATTTTACTGTAAAAAATTTTATATGAAAAATCAAAAAAAACTTATAATCCTTACTGGACCCAGCGGGGTAGGTAAAGGAACAGTTGTTAAAGAAATATTAGGTAAAGAAAAAAAATTTTGGCTTTCAATATCTGCAACTACTAGAGAACCTAGAGAGGGAGAGAAGGACGGAGAAAATTACTTCTTTTTAAATAAAGAAAAGTTTAAAGAAATGATTGAAAAAAACCTTTTCCTTGAATGGGCTCAATTTGCTGGAAACTACTATGGAACGCCTTTGTCTTCTGTTAATGAGAAAATAAATAAGGGATTTACTGTACTGCTCGAAATTGAAGTAGAGGGTGCAAGGCAAATAAAAAATAAGTTTCCTAATTCACAGTCAATATTTTTACTTCCTCCGGATAAAGAAGAGTTAGAGAGAAGAATCAGAAATAGAGGTACAGAAAAAGAAGACTCTATTAAAAAAAGACTCTCAAGGGCTAATTATGAGATTTCAGTGTCAAATGAATTTGATTTTGCATTAACAAATCACAATGTTGATGAAACAGCAAAAAAAATAATCAAGTTAATAAAAACTTGATTATTTTCTACTTATCAACTCATTGGATGGAATAATAAATCTGGGAAAAACCTATTAAATTCAATAATTATTCCAGCTGTAAGGCTTAGCCAAATTGCTGCTACCACTGGAGCAGATCTGACAAATTTTGTGTTTAGAATTTTGAACATTTGTTTTTTATGAAAGTTTTTTAAGGATGTTTAGCGAGGACCATTAAGTGTGATGTTGTTATCTTTCTCTCTTAAATCTCCATTTCTTCCTTGTTTATTGGCAAGAAGAGGCCATTGCGCTCCTTTTACAAGACATTTTCTGGCTAAGTCTAGGTCAATAATGATCTCAAGATCTGCTGGATTCTTAGTCTTTTTTGATTCAATCAGATACTCTCTTCCTGACCAACCTATTATTCCGGCAATGTAAATGAACAATACTCCTGGAATAAGTAAATCTCCTTCATGACCTCTATTTAAAAGTGCTCCCCATGGCTCAAGAGGGGGTCCAATAATTAAATGTGGAAGACCATCATCTCCACATGATGCTTTTCCATATCTTTCAAATCTTGCGATATCTTTTTGAGTAGTTGCAGAATTTGCTCTCTCAATGAATTTAGGATTTTCAGAGCATTTTGTAAGGGCTGAAGCAGTAAATTCTGTGCTAGCTCTATCTGCGTTTAAAGCAGGACCATTTGCGGCTAGAGCAATTGGAGTAATTCCGAGGAACAGAAAAACTGAGGTTATGATTGAAAAAAAGAATTTCATAAGTTGCAATCTTTAATTCCTTATAGTGTGTTAAGTAAGAAATTAATATTAAAATAGAACAAGTTGAATCAAAAATGCATAAAGTTTTAGCTATTGAAACAAGTTGTGATGAGACATCTGTCTCAATAGTTTCTAATATTGGCGATACTTTCAGAATACATTCAAATATAATTGCCTCTCAAATTGAAGATCATTCAAAATGGGGAGGAGTTGTGCCTGAACTTGCAGCTAGAAAGCACTTAGAATTATTACCTTTTGTTTTGGATAAGGCTTTAGCAGAATCAAAAATCAAAATTGAGGAAGTTGATTATATTGCATCAACTGTAGCTCCTGGATTAGTTGGTTGTTTACGCGTTGGCTCTATAACTGCAAGATCACTTTGCATGCTACATTCAAAACCATTTTTGGGAATTCATCATTTGGAGGGGCATTTATCCTCAATTCTATTTTCAGAAAACTATCCAAAGAAATCTTTTCTTACATTACTAGTTAGCGGCGGGCATACTGAATTAATAAAGGTTGACGAAAGAAGGGTAATGCAAAGACTTGGGAAAAGTTTTGATGATGCTGCTGGAGAAGCCTTTGATAAAGTTGGCAGATTATTAGGTCTTAGTTATCCAGGAGGACCGGCAATTGAAAAGATTGCTAAAAATGGGGACCCAATGAAATTTAATTTACCAAAATGTAAGATCTCTGATAAAAAAGGTGGATTTCTTAAATATGATTTTTCTTTTAGTGGTTTAAAAACTGCCGTATTAAGATTAGTTGAGGGAATAAATTTGGCTGGGAAGACCGTTCCAACTCCAGATATTGCTGCAAGTTTTGAGAGGGTAGTGGCAGAGGTCTTGGTAGAGAGAACAATAAAATGCGCAGAAGACCATAGCTTGGATAATGTAGTTGTGGTTGGGGGAGTGGCTGCTAACAATACATTAAGAAAAATGATGATTAGTGAAGCTAGTAAAAAATCTATTAAAGTTCATTTAGCGCGTCTTGATCTTTGCACAGATAATGCGGCAATGATTGGAGCGGCGGCGTTGTTCAGAATCAAATTTAAGGATCATTTAAGTTCCCTTAAATTAGGTGTCGCAGGAAGACTATCAATTGAACAAGCAAATACCCTTTACGAAGAAAACCCTCCTTTCTAATTTCAATGAACAAACAACCTAAAATCGAGATCAAAGAGACAAAAAACTTCGTTGATAAAAAGGAATTGAATTTGTGGAAAAGAGGTTTTACCCCTCAAGCTGAAATATGGAATGGAAGGATGGCAACTGTTGGCATAGGAATTATTTTTATAATTATTGCTTTAATAAGCCAGTTTTCTTAATAGAAATAAAATTAATTTTCTTAAAAGTATTTTTGAAAGAATTTTTTAAATTACGCTTATTTAGCCGATGAATTAAATTAAAAAATATTGTTTTTATTGGACTAGAGATAAGATTATTGATTTAATCAAAATAATGAATGTTTTTATTATTTATAATTTTATATGACGCCTGAAAGGCTTGGATTACTTTGGGGGATAACTGTATTTGCAGGGGCTTGCGCTCGGTTATTTTCCTCTTTTACAGGATTCCCAAGTGTTGTTATTTTATTGCTTTCTGGCTTATTAATTGGAAGATCAGGATTGGGACTTGTTGAGCCTTTAGATCTCGGGCAAGGGCTTGAAACTATTGTGGGGCTTTTGGTCTGTTTGGTTCTTTTTGAAGGTGGATTGAATTTAAAACTGCCTGAGGGGAATATAAGGAATACTGTATTAAAAATTTCATTGGTAAGACTTTTTATTTCATTATCAGCTGGAATTTTCATTGCTCATTGGCTGGCTGGCCTCTCATGGCAAGTCGCAGGTATATATAGTGCCATAGTTCTAGCTACTGGTCCAACAGTTGTCTCTCCATTAGTGGAACAAATAAAATTAGCTTCCCCACTCTCGGAAGTTTTAAAAGCTGAGGGGTTGCTGCTTGAACCAATTGGTGCAGTACTAGCACTACTTCTTTTAGAATTGACTTTAGGGGATCTTCGTGGGATTAACGATGTATTCATAGCATTAATGCAAAGATTAGGGGGAGGAGTTTTAATCGGATTAAGTGCAGGCTGGTTACTATCAGAAATTTTAAAAAAAATAAAAAATGAAGCCTCATTTGGTATAGAGCTTCAAGTTACCCTTGGATTTATTTTCCTTGTGTATGGAATTTGCGAATATTTTTTACCAGAATCAGGCTTGCCGGCTTCAGTCGCGGCAGGTTTTATTGTAGGCAAAAGAGAAGTTATAGATAAGAAGAGATTGGATAATCTAATAGGTGAATTGGCTCAATTAGCAATAACAGTTCTTTTCCCTCTTTTGGCCGCTGACGTTTCTTGGGGTGAATTAAGTCCGCTGGGCTGGGGAGGGGTTGTTTGCGTTTTTATGTTGATGGTAATTGTTCGCCCTATCTCTATCTGGATAGCAACTATGGGGAGAGACTTGAACTCAAAAGAAAAAATATTTTTAGCCTGGTTAGCCCCAAGAGGTATTGTTACTGCAGCTGTGGCTTCTCTTTTTTCTATCAGATTAGAGCAGGCTGGTATCCTTGGGGCTGGCCGTCTACAAGGTTTAGTTTTTCTTACTATTTTGATGACAGTAGGAATACAAGGACTTTCAGCTAAACCTTTGGTAAATAGACTAAAATTAGGCCAAAAAAATAATTTTGATTGATTAAAGACATCTTTCAATTCGAGTTCTATCAGTTTTACTCTCTGCGAAAAGCTCCCAACTTTGAATTAAATCTGGCCCACTGAGAGATCCAAAAAAGGCTACTCTTAATGATTTCATTAATATCCCTTTTTTAATATTATGCTTTTTTGAGATTTCGTTTATTATTTCTTTGGCGTTATCTTTATTTAGTTTTATAGTATTTTGCTCAATTAAATAATTTAAGATTAGTTTTAAAGATAATTTGCTTTCTAAGTTTTCCAGAAAATCTTGACCTTCTTTTTGAATTGCAGGTATTAAGAAAAATGGTTTTGATTGATCAATTGAATCTTTTAAAAGAGTCATAGAGTCTCTAATTAAAATTGCTAATTTATTTGCCCACTCTTGAGATGGCGGCTCCCAACCATTGTCATCCCAGTATTTTCTCATGATCTCAATTAACTTTATTGATTCCATATTTTTTATATATTGAGAATTAATCCAGTTAAGTTTTTCCCAACTGAATTTGGCTCCAGCTTTATTTATTTCTGATAAGTCAAAAATTTCAGATATCTCTTCAATTGAAAGTATTTCTCTGTCGGCAGATTTTGGAGACCAACCTAAAAATGCCATATAGTTCGATAAGGCCTCAGGTAAATATCCCATTTCTCTAAATTCGTCGATTGAAGTAACGCAATCTCTCTTAGATAATTTTTTTCCTTCGCTATTTAGTATTAAGGGTGTATGCGAAAAAGTTGGCAAATTAAAATTTAACGCTTTATAAATCAATATTTGTTTTGCAGTGTTCGAGATATGGTCTTCACCCCTTACTACATGACTAATATTCATGAAGTTATCATCAACTACAACTGCAAGATTATACAAGGGATCTCCAATCTCATACCCTTTAGCCCTTCTTGACAAAACTAAATCACCGCCCAAATCCTTTCCTTGCCATTTTATTTCACCTCTTATCTGATCTACCCATTTAATTTCAATTTTTTCATCAATTTTAAATCTTATTACTGAAGTCTTCCCTTGGGATATGAATGTTTCTATTTCTTCTTTTGAAAGACTTCTGTGTCTATTATCATGCTTTGGAGGTAATCCTTTCTTTTTCTGTTCCTCTCTTAATTCAGATATTTCATCTTCTGTTGTAAAGCACCTATAAGCAGCGCCACATTCCAATAGCTTTTTGATATAACTTTTGTGAATCGAAATTCGGTCACTTTGCTTTATAGGTTCTTCATCCCACTTAAGTCCAAGCCATTTCAAACCCTCTAATATATTTTTCGTATATTCACATTTAGATCGGAGAAAATCTGTATCTTCTATTCTGATGAGAAATTTTCCACCTATTTTTTGAGCATACAACCAGTTGAATAGTGCTGTTCGTGCTGTCCCAATATGAAATAAACCCGTTGGACTCGGAGCTAGTCTTAAACGTTTTTCCAAATTTCTTTTAGAAAAAACGGGACCGACGGGATTCGAACCCGCAACTTCCGCCGTGACAGGGCGGTGCTCTAACCAGTTGAACTACGGTCCCAGAGTTTTGTTCTAAATTTATTTAGAACTTCATTCTTAAAATTATCAGATCATAATACTTAATTTATGGGGTTGTAATAAAAAAAATTTATTAATTTGAGGATTTACAGAAATAATTAGTTTTTTAACTGACTTAGTATAAACAACTATTTATTTTTGAGGCCTAAAACCAGCAGGTTCTATCAACCTAACTTGATTGCCTCTAGCAGTAAATTCTCTCCCTTGGTCACTTTGTACGACGACTCTCCCACCAGACTTAACTCTGATAACTCTTGCACGAACCCATCCTAAAGCTGCTGATTCGAGGACTTTGACTACGTCCCCAGGTTGAAGATCTAACTCCATCTTATGAAAAAATGATTTACATAATGTTGATCAAACGCGTCGTGGAGGACTTGAACCCCCGACATCAGGTTTTGGAGACCTGCGTTCTACCAACTGAACTAACGACGCATTTAAATGATTATAAGCGTCATTGTGACCAATAAGTTGATTAATTTACAACTTTATCGATCAAAGCGTTGTTTTACGCGAGTAGCTTTTCCTACTCTATCTCTCAGATAGAATAATTTAGCTCTTCTTACTTTACCTCTACGTTCAACTTTTAGAGAGGCAACCTGTGGACTATGTAGCATAAATACTCTTTCAACACCTATACCCTGAAAAATTCTTCTAACTGTAATAGTCTGATTGATACCTCCATGCCTTTTTGCTATGACAACGCCTTCATAAGGTTGGACTCTTTCTTTATTACCTTCTGTAATTTTTACTCCAACTTTAACTGTGTCCCCAACATATATTTCAGGCAATTCTTTTTTTAATTGTTCATTCTCAAATTCCTTAATAAGATTTGTTGCACTTAAGGTTTGCGTATTCTCAGAAACCGTATTTTTTTCTTTTTGTTCAACTGCTACATCAACTGATGCGTCAGTATTAATACTGGTTTCTAATTCCATCTCTTGTTTCTCTTTGGCCATTTTTGTCTTTATTGTCCTACAAGTTCTATATCTTAACCTTTTGACTCGCCTTTAGTAACCTTTTTGGTAAATGAAATTGTTTTTGAAAACATTTGGAATCCTGTTACGAGCATCCATAAAACTCCAATGGAATTCAATATTACGTAAATAAGTTCT
Organism: Prochlorococcus sp. AG-459-N19; assembly: GCA_003209375.1. Taxonomy (GTDB): domain Bacteria; phylum Cyanobacteriota; class Cyanobacteriia; order PCC-6307; family Cyanobiaceae; genus Prochlorococcus_A. The sequence goes on from QCRF01000003.1 coordinate 9,742, forward strand.
CCATTATCTCCAAGCCATTCGCCTTCATGAAGAGACATTAACCAATGAACTTGTTCTCTAGAGTAACCTAGTAAATCTTTTGAAACCCTATAAAGAAGACCAGTAATTGAAGATATTAATAATGGAAGAAAAAGCCAGGGCGCCAAAGCCTTATGAAATTGCCTAGAATTAAATAAAGTTTTCATTTTTGTTCCTTTCCTATTGTTATTGATAGATTTAAGGTAGCCAAGACTATAAAGGCTACTTTGAAGATATTTACCTATTACTATTATTTATTCCAATGAGACATTTTGCAGATCTTTTGTTAAATAAAAATACTTCCAAAGCTAATGATCAAGTTCCTTTTATTCAGAGGAGAAGAGGAATAGAAATAAAATCTTCACGGGAAATAAATTTGATGAAAAAATCTAGCAGGATTGTAGCAACTGTCTTGAGGGAAATTAATGACTTAATTAAACCTGGAATGAGTACAAAAGATTTAGATGATTTCGCAGAAATGAGGATAAAAAGTTTTGGAGCTGTTCCAAGTTTTAAGGGCTACCATGGATTCCCTTCTAGTATTTGTTCAAGTATTAATAATGAAGTTGTTCACGGGATTCCAAGTAAAAGTAAAATAATTAAAAATGGTGACTTAGTTAAAATTGATACAGGAGCATATTTAGATGGTTTCCATGGAGATAGTTGTATATCAATTTGTGTAGGAGAAGTGAGTCCAAAGGCTCAAAAACTTAGCGATATAGCTTACAAAGCATTGTATGCAGGGCTTTCGAAAATCAAGGCAGGGAATACACTTCTTGATGTTGCTGGGGAAATCGAAGACATTGTTGTTAAAAATGGTTTTAGTGTTGTAGAGGACTATACAGGTCATGGGGTTGGAAGAAATCTTCATGAAGAACCATCGGTATTTAATTTTCGAACCAAAGAATTGCCCAATGTCGTACTTCGTGAAGGAATGACATTAGCGGTGGAACCTATTGTTAATGAAGGGACTAAATTTTGTAAAACACTTAATGATAGATGGACCGTAATAACAAAAGATGGAAAACTATCGGCCCAATGGGAACATACAATAGTTGTTTTAAAAGATGGTATTGAAATATTGACAGATCGAGATTTCTAGACACTAAGATTTGTACTTATAGATAATTTGGCAATACAAAAAATTAAAAAATTCTTTTAATGGGAAAAGTATATAGGTCAAAGGGTTTGGACTAATTATTACTAAAAAATTCTTTGAATTTGCTAAATCATAAATTTTTTTAGAAACAAATTTGGGACTCATTATTCCGAGGGGATTTAGTTCTGATTTAAATGGCCCTAAAATGATTTTTTTTATTATTAATTTTTTCTTTGTATTTTTGTCCAGAAGATTTTTTTTGAAAGAAACTAATTGACCAATAAGCGATTTACTAATCTCATATGACGGATTTAGAGCGGGTAATATTTCTGCTTCAGATGTATTTATCCAAATCTCTTTTTTTATAAGTGAATCATTGCTTAGAGCAATATCTTCAAATAAATTTAAAAATTTGAATTTGCTTAATGCATTTATCTCTATTGAGTTTTCATAATTGGAATTTTCTCTACTCAAATCATAGATACCATGGTTCAAAATTAAAATGTCTATATTTTCTAATTGTTTTTTTAATGATGACTCCTTCCCACATTCCCATTTAATCCATTCATTTGGAGTTTCAAGATTTATTTCATAATTAGTTTTACTATGAGTAAATCCAACCACTTTATATCCTTTTTGACGAAACAACTTTGTTAATTCTTTCCCTAGCGCACCTGAGGCTCCAGTTATCCCTATAGTTTTTTCGTTTTTGGTTGGATTTATCATGTTTCTTTATTTTTATGAGTTAACAAAGAATTAAAATAAATTTACCAAAAAAAAAGATTATTTATTTTTTATTTGATTAAAACTCATAAATAAATGTTTGTTTAGTTATGAAAAAAATATTATCTTAAACCTATTAATAAATAATTTACTAAATTATGAGCGATATATTATTAATTGGCTCATGTGAGCCATTTAGTGGTAAGTCTGCAATGGTTCTTGGGATAGCGAAAAAACTTTTACAGAAGAAAAAAAAAGTACGAATAGGAAAACCTCTAGCAACATGTATTGAACTTACTAATCTCCCCTCAATGTCTTATGAAGGATTAATAGATGATGATGTTAAGTTTATTGGATCAACATTAAATATCGAAGAAGAGAATTTAATTTCTTCAGTAGGATTATTGGATAATATCTCAGCTGAAAAAAGAATCTTCAATAAAGACTTACTCCCAGGAAAAGGTTTTGATCAGATTGAAGGATTGGTTACTGATGATTTTGAAGGTTTGAATATTTTAGAGGCAGCCGGAAGTCTTCATGAGGGCATGATTTATGGCTTAAGTCTCCCACAACTAGCTAAGGATTTAGATGCGAAAGTTTTAATTGTGAATTTATGGGAGGATTGTAAAAGTGTGGATGCATTACTTGATGCGAAAAAACAATTAGGTGAGAGATTGGCTGGAGTTGTATTAAACGGAGTTTTGCCGCAAGAAGTCGAAAAAGTTAAAAATGAAATAATACCCTCTCTTAAAGATCTTGATATTGAAGTTTTTGGAGTGATGCCTAAATCACCACTTCTAAGAAGTGTCACAGTAGGTGAGCTTGTAAGAAGACTCGATGCCCAAGTAATTTGTTGCCCTGAGAAAGATCAATTGCTTGTTGAAACATTAAGTATTGGTGCAATGGGGGTTAATTCTGCAATGGAATTTTTTAGGAGAAGACGAAATATGGCTGTAGTTACTGGAGCTGATAGAACTGATATCCAACTTGCTGCTTTGGAGGCTTCGACTCAATGTCTTATTTTAACTGGTTTAGGAGATCCTTTGTCACAATTGATTCATAGAGCGGAGGAATTGGAGGTGCCAATTTTAAAGGTGGAATTAGATACTCTTTCCACCGTGGAAATTATTGAACAAGCTTTTGGTCATGTCAGAATACATGAATCAATTAAAGCTTCTTATGCTATTCAATTAGTTCAAGAGAATGTAAATCTAAAAAGAATTCTCGAAAAGATAGATTTTCCCTGCAATTTTTCAGATAAATGCTAATTTCAAATATAGGAACTTTATTATTTTGAGTCGCTCTTTAGATCTACCAGCAACTGAAGGTGTTGATGCCTTAGCTCAAGAACTTGCAAAACTCCAAGATAATGGGAAAAGGAGAATTGCTTTTTTAGGTAGTAGACACGTACCGGTTGTAGATATCCACTTAATTGAGTTGATAGCAAGGTCGTTAGCAGAGGAAGGTCATAATATCCTTACATCTGGATCTCAAGGTGTTAATGCAGCTGTTATTCGAGCTGTCTTAGATATTAATCCATCATTATTAACTGTTTTATTACCACAGAGTCTTGATAGACAAATTCCCGAAATAAAGAATCAACTTGAGAGGGTTATGCATTTGGTGGAAAAAAGTGAAAATGATGAATTACCTTTACCACTTGCAAGTAGTCTTTGTAATCAAGAAATTATTACTAGGTGCGATCAATTAATATGCTTTGCCTTTCACGATAGTGAAACTTTGCTAAATAGTTGTAGATGTGCTGAAGAAATGGGCAAAGTGGTTAGTTTGTTATTTTTTGATTAAATTACCCCATTCCCCCTATTAAAAGATGATTTATGCTAATAATGTTTAGCGTTTAGTGATTTATTATGGCAGAAAGTTTTTCATTTGATGTAGTTTCTGATTTTGATAGACAAGAATTAGTCAATACTTTGGATCAAGTTAAAAGGGAAATTTCTCAACGTTACGATTTGAAGGGCACGGATACTTCAGTTGATTTAGAAAAAGAAAATATTTTTATAATCACCAATAGCGAACTTACTTTGAATGCTGTTAATGACATAATTAGACAAAAGGCAATAAAAAGAAACTTATCCTTAAAAATATTTGACTATGGTGACATTGAAACAGTAAGTGGCAATAGAATTAAACAGACAATTTTATTAAAACAAGGAATTAAACAAGACATTGCAAAAAAAATCAGTAAAAATATTAGAGATCAAATTAAAAAAATTAATGTCAGCATTAATGGAGAAACACTCAGAGTTGCTAGTAAGAGCAAAAATGATCTTCAATTGGCAATAAAGCTTGTTAGTGAGTTGGAGGAGTCTTTGAACATTCCACTAAAAGCTAATAACTTTAGATAAAATCTGTAGTAAGAATATTTTAAAATATGGCAGATTATTCTAAATCTCTCATTAATGAATTGATTAAAAATGTAAAAGAATACCCTCGTTTTTCAAAAGAAGAAATAGAAAAATTTTGTTGGATGGCGGTACATGAGCATAAGCATGGTGTATTACCCTCTGAATATGATATTAGGGAGATAGATGAGGATCTTTATTTAGAACTTTTGCAAGAATTTAAATCAAATATTCATTAATTGAACTCTATATTTAAATTTACAATTATTAAAAAAATATTTTAATAAATGTCTTACTAATGCATTAATTAATCTATTTAAATATGATTAATTATAAAGATATAATTTAATGTCAACATCCTTTAAAAATGTCACACCAACAGGTCCTGGTGGGACAGCAACATTATTGATCGTATTGTCTTTTACTGGCTTTCTTTTGCTCACCCAATCATTATTTGTTGTACCTTCAGGACAAGTAGCAGTTGTTACAACACTAGGGAAAGTAAGTGGCCCCTCTCGGAGAGCTGGTTTAAACTTTAAACTTCCATTCGTTCAGTCTGTATATCCATTTGATATAAAAACTCAAGTTCAACCAGAAAAATTTGAAACGCTAACTAAAGATCTTCAGGTTATTAGAGCTACAGCTACTGTTAAGTATTCAGTAAAACCTAACGAGGCAGGAAGGATCTTCGCAACAATTGCAAGCAGAAATAGCGATGTTTATCAGAAAATTGTTCAGCCATCTTTGCTAAAAGCTCTAAAATCAGTCTTTTCTCAATACGAGCTAGAGACAATTGCTACTGAATTCGCAGTAATTTCTGAAAAAGTAGGCGACACTGTTGCACAAGAGTTGAATTCATTTGATTATGTAGATGTTAAAAGTTTAGATCTTACTGGATTAGAGATCGCAGAAGAATATAGAGCTGCAATTGAACAAAAGCAAATAGCTGGTCAGCAATTACTTAGAGCAAAGACTGAAGTAGAAATTGCTGAACAAGAAGCACTTAGATATGAGACATTAAATAGAAGTCTCGACGATCAAGTACTTTTCAAATTATTTCTCGACAAATGGGATGGCAGTACACAAGTTGTTCCTGGCTTACCAGGTTCAGAGGGAGGCACTCCACCAGTAATAGTTGGTGGCAAAAGATAATTATTTAGGATATATCTATCTACCTAAACTTTTTAATCATTTACTTATTTTTCTTTAAGGGAAGACTGGTAAATGATTATTTTTTAATTGCATTAAAGGATTCGTCAAAAGCTTCAATAGTTTTATCAATTTCTTCTTCGCTGTGAGCTAGTGATGTGAAACCAGCTTCGAAGGGGCTTGGCGCTAGATAAATTCCTCGTCGAAGCATTTCTCTATGCAACTTACCAAAAAGTTCACCATCATTTGTTTTTGCTTCATCAAAGTTCCTAACTGGCCCATCGCATAAGAAAAATCCAAACATAGCACTTACACTTCCACCGTTAATAGCAATACCGTTATTTTCTGCAGATTGAATTATTCCTTCAATTAATCTAGAAGTTGTTGAATCAAGTTTATCGTACGTACCAACTTGTTTAAGCAGTTCAAGGGTTTTTATTCCAGCAGTCATTGCGAGAGGATTCCCGCTCAAAGTACCTGCTTGGTATACCGGCCCTGAAGGAGCTACCATTGACATTATTTCTTTCTTGCCTCCATAAGCTCCAACAGGCAGGCCTCCACCAATTACTTTACCAAGGGTAGTTAAATCAGGAGTAACCCCAAACTTTTCTTGAGCTCCTCCATAACTTATTCTGAATCCAGTCATTACTTCGTCAAAAACTAATAAGGATCCATTCTCAGTAGTTAATTCTCTTAATCCCTCCAAGAATCCAGGTTCTGGAGTAATAAATCCAGCATTACCAACGATAGGCTCAAGAATAACACCCGAAATGGCATCAGGATTTTCGGAAAATAATTTTTTTACTGCTTCTAGGTCATTGTAGGGAGCAGTAAGTGTGTTGGCTGTTGTTGTCCGTGGAACACCTGGAGAATCTGGCAAGCCCAGAGTGGCTACACCTGATCCTGCTTTTACTAAAAACATATCTGCATGACCGTGATAACAACCGTCAAATTTAATAACTTTATCTCTTCCAGTAAACGCTCGCATAAGTCTTAAAACAGCCATGCATGCTTCAGTTCCACTATTGACAAATCTAACCATTTCCACAGATGGGACTGCATCTATTACCATTTCAGCAAGTTGGTTCTCTAGAACGCATGGAGCACCAAAGCTAGTACCTTTCTCAATTGCTTCCTGTAATGCCGTTGTAACTTCAGGGTGGGCATGTCCACATATAGCAGGCCCCCAGCTTCCTATGTAGTCAATATATCTATTTCCATCAATGTCCCAAGCAAAAGGGCCTTTGACTCTATCAAAAACAATTGGCTGGCCTCCTACAGACTTAAAAGCTCTTACTGGAGAGCTCACTCCTCCAGGCATTAGTTGTTGGGCGGCAGAGAAAATTTCTTCTGATTTTGCGTAATTTAATATGTCAGTCACAATTTAGCTAAATGATGTTTTGAGAAAAATCTAGTCATGTCCTAAATTAGAAATAAGTAAAAATTTTGTCAATCAGATTGAAATTCTACATTATGATATTTTTATTGCGATAGTTTCGATTGTAAATTATTTATTTTGAAGAAACCATGACAAAAAACAATTCTACTTTAAATAAGTCTTTATTAATAAGCGTTTTCAGGCATTTAAGAAATGCAAATTATTTTATTTATATTTCGAAGAAATTATCCTCATCCTCAGAAAAATCTACATTTATGTCGTTTAAGTTAAGATCTATCATTACTGGAGCATGATCACTTGGACGCAAATTACCCCTAGGGGAGCTGTCTATGACACAACTTTTAAGTTTTGATGACAGTTCTTTGCTGATATATATATGATCTATTCTCCAACCTTTATTTAATTCAAATGCATTATTACGGTAATCCCACCAACTCCAATGGCCAGCATTTTGTTCAAAAATCCTAAACGAATCTATTAATCTTTTTTTCAAAACATTATTTAGTGCACTTCTCTCTATCTCAGATGCCATTATTCCTCCTTCATATTTCTTTGGATCATGAATATCCAAGTTAGATGGAGCAACATTAAAATCACCCATAAGACAAATTATTTCTCCTTTTTTTTCTTGCTCATCTAAAAATGAAGCTAAACAATTTAACCAATTAATTTTGTATTTGAACTTACTAGATTCTAGAGAAGATCCATTCGGAACATAGACATTTATGATTTTAATACCATTAATATCAGCAGAAATCAATCTTTTTTGATCTTGGAAAATTTCGATATTTTGATTAGAGTTATTACAACCGTAGAATCCTTTTTTAACATTTTCTGGCTTTATTTTGGAAATAATAGCCACACCATTGTAAGATTTTTGTCCGTAGATCTCTACTGAATATCCTAATTTTTCAAAAGGTTCAATAGGGAAACTATCGTCCATAACTTTCGTTTCCTGCAAACATAGAATATCTGGATTGGATTGATTAATCCAATCTAATATTTGTGCAAGTCTGGTTCTTATAGAGTTAACATTCCAAGTTGCTATTAACAAATTTCTACAAAATTATGTAAAATTAAAATAGCAGGAATTTTTGGCGTTAAAGAATTTTGAAATTAAATAAAATGAAAAATTACTTTTACAAAAGCGTTTTTAAACCAATTACGGTTTTAATTTTTTTTACTTTATTAATTTCATTAAAAAGTGAATACCTAAATGCTGAATATTTATCTGAAGATTTAGAAATGGATACCTCAACAAAAACAGAAGATAACAGTTCAGTTCTTCCAACTAATCCTTTTGAACTTGTGGAAATGATTCGGAGACAAAATAGTATGAATGATGCGACTGATCCTTCTGATGCGATTGACGAAGCGTTAAATTCTTTTAGTAGTTTGGAGGAAAATTAAGAAATTTAATACTATAAATTGTTATTTTTAAAATTTTAAGATGTTAAAAAACCCTATCCCAAAAGTTACTAACCAATTACAGCATAGAGCAATAGGTATTATTAATGCTAAATTCACTCCCCTTAGTAGTGAACAATTAAATAGGGGCTTTTTAATTGACAATAATGACGAAAAAATTGAAACAGTAGTACTAGGTAAAGCATTATCACTTTTAAAAAAGCATATTGATTTAAAGAAAAGTTATTATTGGATTGTTTATCCCAAGAATAAAAATACTCAAAACTTGCATTTACAGGTTGCAGGCATCTGGGATCCCTATCAACTGAATGATTTCCCTAATGATTCTTCAAAAACTAACTTCTCAAAATTATTAGAAGAATTAGATCTAAAAGACAATTATTTTTCTGTTAGGGGAGAATTGGTTTTCGTTAACACTCAAAAAAAAGAAATTATTATTAAAGTTTGCCCTGCTACAAAGTTAAAAAATTTAAAAAATAAAAATTTTAAATTAGTCATAAAAGGAGAGCTTTCTCTTGAACTTTTACATAGTTTTGTAAGTTTAGATATCAACAGAGATGGAAATTCTTTGAAATTAATAAAGTACGTAGTGATTGAAAAAAATCTTTCTAGAAATAACTAGAATGAAAGGTTGATTCCCACCACAATTTTACCAGTCAAGAAATCTTTGATTTATGGATGTTTTAATTGAATGTTCTCCTGGTATTTCTGGAGATATGTTGTTAGGAGCTTTTTATGATTTAGGGGTGCCTAAGCAAATTATTGAACAGCCACTTATTGATCTTGGATTAAAGGATCTATATCAACTAGAATTTGTGGATTCAAAAAGTTGTTCAATCCGAGGCATCAAGGCAAAGGTTGAGAATGTTGATTGTAGCCCTATCAAAAGGACTTGGAGAAGCATTAAGGAACTTATTTTAAATGGCCAGATAGAAGATAAATTAAAAAAAATAATTTATAAAGTATTCGAATCTTTAGCAATTGCTGAAGGTAAAGTTCATGGAATTAAAACTGATGATGTTCATTTTCATGAAATTGGAGCTATTGATTCATTGGTGGATATCATTGGGGTATGTGCTGCATTGAATTACTTAAATCCACAGCGGATTTATTGTAATGAACCAATGTTGGGCAAGGGTTTTGTTCAAACTGAACATGGAAATTTATCCGTACCGCCTCCTGCTGTAATAGAGCTAATAAGACAAAAAAATATTAAGGTTTTATCAACCCGTGACTCAATAGAGGGTGAACTCTCAACACCAACTGGCATTGCTTTACTTGCTAATTTAGTCGACTATCTAGAACTTCCTTTGAAATTTTCTATTAACTCTTATGGAGTCGGCATTGGCAACCTAAAATTTCCATTCCCTAATTTGGTAAGAGTTTATAAAATTACTTCATTTGAGGATTCTTCTACTAACATTAATGAACAAATTAATCCAAAGTGTGAAGAGATTTCTATTCAAGAAGCATGGATTGACGATCAAACACCAGAAGATATATCTAATTTTGTGGAGAAACTGAGAATTGAGGGGGCTTACGACGTTTCCTATCAAGCTATCAATATGAAAAAAAATAGAATTGGATTTTCTATTCAAGCAATCTTGCCCATTGAGAAAAAAGAATTTTTTAGGCAATTATGGTTTGATTATTCCAGTACTATTGGGGTTCGTGAAAGGACCCAATCTAGGTGGATATTACTTAGACGTAGAGGAGAATGTTCAACGACTTTTGGGAATATAAAAGTTAAACAAACTTTGAAACCCGATGGGACAATAAATATGAAACCAGAAAATGATGAGGTTTTGAGATTAAAATTAAAGCATAAAATATCAACTTACGAAATAAGAAAAATAATAAAAGAGTCAAGTAAGAAATTTAAAGCATTTGAGAACTGGAAATGAGATTTAATAAAGATAACCAACAATATTCCAAATTTCTTAAAAAAATTAATTTTAGTGGTTTTAAGAGTATTTTCTTTATCTCAAGCTTGTTATATTTTTGCATATATTTTTTTGATAATATTGATCAAATTTCTTTTGATATTAATTTAGGGAGAGATGGAATTAATCTATCTTTATCATTTTTATTTTGTATTTTAAGTATTTATCTGAATGCTTATGCATGGAAATATATTGTTAAATGGTTCGGGAAAGAATTTAAAAGTAATAACCTAGTCTCTTTTTATGTTTTAACCAATATTCTTAAATACGTTCCAGGTGGGTTTTGGCATTTTGTTGAAAGATTTAATTTTATAAAAAAAATAAGTAATCCTCAGATTGCTTTATACTCGACACTTATAGAACCTTATTTTATGTTGAGTGGATCTTTTCTCTTAGCATCAATGGGATTATTTTTTTCACCATTTTATTTTTTTTTAATTTTTCCTTTAGTTTTCTTAAATAGGAAATTTATTTATTTGATATTAAAACTATTAGGGTCTCTCAAGGGAAAAGTATTTGAGGTTTTGGGGCTTCCCAATTCAAAGGGTCATTTTGAGGAGAGAATAAATATAGTTTCTTTTTTCCCTTCTAGAGCTTTACTTCTTGAAATTGGGTTTATTTTATCTAAATTTATTGGGTTTTATATTTGCTTAAATATTTTTTATACAAGTAATACTTTGAACATTACATTCTTACTAGTAATCTTTTCTTTGTCATGGTCTTTAGGCTTGGTAGTTCCATCGGCTCCAGGAGGAGTTGGCGTATTTGAGGCTTGCCTCCTTTTATTTGTTGGCAAAAGTATTCCACAAAATATAATTTTTATTAGCTTAGTTTATTTTAGGGTTATATCTACCTCGGCAGATTTGTTGTTAAGCTTACCTTTTTTAATAAGAAAATTGTCTAGTAGGATTTAGTTTTTTTCTCTAAACTTGGTATCAATGTAAATGATGCAATAAGGCCTAAAGTCATGATAAGAATGGCAGGTAATATTGCCTCTACCATTCTTTCATCTCCAGCATATTGATATATTCTCACAGATAATGTATCGAAATCGAATGGTCTTAAAATAAAGGTTATAGGTAATTCTTTTATCGTGTCTACAAAAACTAAAAGTGATCCTACGAATATTGGTCCTTGGAGAAGAGGTAGATGAATTCTTTTAATGATTCCAAGCCAATTCTCTCCAAGTCCAAGTGCTGCTTCATCAAGACTAGGAGAAATTCTCTCAAGACTTGAATCAATAGAACCTTTGGAGATTGTTAGAAATCGGACAAGATAACCCCAAATTAGTAAGCCAATAGCAATGAAATTGAATTTTGAAGAAGAAATACTTATTAAAGATAAAGCTAATACAGTGCCTGGGATTGCGTAACCTATCCCAGCGAGGTTTGTTAATAGTCCCTGCAATAAGCTTTTATTTGGGCGTCTGGCTAAGGAAATTATTAAGGAGAATAGCATAGTTATTAATGCAGTTAAAAGTCCTAGAGTTATGGTCCTTAATGATAGATTAAGCAACTCTATAGAAAACCCTTTTTGAATTAGATCTATATTGAGTAGAACCCAAAAACATGGAATCCCAAAAGAGAAAATTGGAGGAAATAAAGATATGATTATTGCTAAAAAAGCTCTAGTTTTGTTTAATTCCCATCCTTGAGAATCTTTTGATGCAGGATTTTCGCTCCACCTCTTTGATTTTCTTCTTGATAACTTTTCGAAAATAATTAAAGTGAAAATCATTAATAAGGCTACCAATGATAATCCAATAGCACTTTTTGGATTACCCTCAATTATCCAATTTTCAGCTATACCAGTAGAAATACTAGGTATGTTTAATAGTGCAAATGTACCTAACTCATTCATTACTTCCATACACATTAAACTTATTCCTGTTATTAGTGCTGGTAACGCCATTGGGAAAGCGATTTTAAAGAAGCTCCTCCAAGGTCCTACTCCTAATCCTCTACTAGCATTGATTTGATTAACTCCAAATTTATTAAAACTTTCATTAGCAAGAATGAATACATATGGATAAGTAGAAATTGAAAGTATTAATACCCCCCACCATAAACCAGTTACTTGATACCCAAAAATACTTCCTAAATCCTGCAAAATAGCTGTTATTAGATATGCTGGGGCAGCTAGTGGAACTAGCTGACAAATACGGAGAACTTTTCTGAACTTAAAATCACAATTTGAAAGTAACCATCCATTCAAAGTTCCTAACCCGCCGCCAAAAAAACTTGTCAATATTAGAACTTTTAAAGTACCTAATACCTCTTCTCCTCCAGCGATACCTAATGAAAAATTTCCGCTAATAATGTAACCAATTCCCTCTAGAAGAAAATTGGAAATTGGAATGATTACTAAGAGTGAAACAATAAACGAAGTGAAATAAAGAAAATTTAATTCTGTTAATGTTTTTTTAAACCCTTTAATGCGTATTTTCAAAAATTAATTAAATCCTAATATGAACTCTAATCTGAATTAAATCTACATGATGACAGTTGATTTTTAATAGTTTGGTGATCTAAGTTTTTCCCAATTAATACTATCTTGTTAGATTTTTCTTTTGCCCATGCCTCATCATCTAGAGAAAACCGCTTTCCAGATAGGTGAAAAATGTGTTTTCTTTCACTTTCCATAAACCATAATATTCCTTTTGCTCTAAATACATTTTGTGAGATTTGATTATCTAAGAAATATTGAAACTTCCTTAAAGAAAATGGTTCAAATGTCTCATATGAAACTGAGGTAAAACCCTCGATATTATTGATCAAATCGTGGGAATGAGAAGAGTGATCGTGGGAATGAGAAGAGTGATCGTGGGAATGAGAAGAGTGATCGTGGGAATGAGAAGAGTGATCGTGGGAATGAGAAGAGTGATCAATTGAATTTTGTTCTACATTTGTTTTATTTTTCTCAAATTCAAAAGTATCTGTCTCAAATAGCCCTACGCTCATTATTGTATGTAATGCAACTTCACTATTAGTTGATCTCAAGATCCTTGGTTCTTTTTTTATTTTATTTATAAACTCCTCTATTTTTTTTAATTGTTTTTCATCTACTAAATCAGATTTATTTAGAAGAAGGATATCTCCGTATAAAATTTGAGAATAGGCAACACTTGTATTATTAATTTCAAAATCAAAATTTTCTCCATCAATAACAGTGATTATTGAATCTAATCTTACTTTCTCTCTAAGATCACCAGCTGCAAAAGTCATGGCTACTGGTAATGGATCTGCTAGTCCAGTTGTCTCAACAATTAAATAGTCTAATTTTTCGGGTCTTTCTAAAACTTTGGATACTGTATTTAATAATTCACCATTGATAGAGCAACATATACATCCATTATTTAGTTCGATCATATCTTCTGAACCTTCTATTATTAAGTCATTATCAATTCCGATTTCTCCAAATTCGTTTACTAAAACAGCTGTTTTAATACCAACTTGATTTTTTAAAATATGATTCAGAAGCGTAGTTTTTCCTGAACCTAAAAATCCACTTATGATAGTAACTGGCAATAAATTTTTAGACATTTTGAATAGTTGAAAACAAGTTTATATTTTTATTGATCGAAAATTTTGTTGATTTCCAAAGCTAATGTTTGATCAAGATTTGTAATACCTCCTAGATCATGTGTACTTAATTTAATTATTACTTTTGCATAAACATTCTCCCAGTAAGGATGATGATTATATTTTTCGCAGATTAAAGCAACCTTAGTCATAAAAGCAAAGGCTTCAATAAAATTAGCGAAGTTAAATTCTCTTTGGATTTGTTTAGAGTTAATTTCCCAGCCTGGTATTTTGACAACTAATTCATTCAATTCTTCATCTTGCAAAATGTAAGGTTCCATTAAATAAGAAATCTGACTTATTTCATTATAAATATCTTACTTTTTCTCACCAAGTATATGTAGATTTATGATTCTTTCCTTTTGATCAAATCGATGTTCCCATAAATAAACTGCTTGCCATGTGCCAAGCATAATTTTCCCGTCTTGAAAACTCAATGATAAACAAGTGTTTGTTAGGGATGTTTTAATATGTGCTGGCATGTCGTCAGCCCCCTCTTGATAATGTTTATAGGATATTTCTTCTTTTTCTTTTGATAAGGTTAAGTAGGAATCATAGGGAACTATCGATTGCATATACTTTTTTAGGTCCCTTAGTACATTTGGATCTGCGTTCTCATTAATAGTTAAACTGCAACTTGTATGAAGTGAAGTTAAATTTAAAATTCCGGAATGAAAATTATTTTTTTCAATAAACAATTTTAAATCATACGTGATATCAATAAAACCCTCGCCATGGGTTATGAATTTTAATTTTGAAAATATTTGTTCCATATAGGTAAAAACTTAATTAATCAATATCCTATTATGGATAAAGATGAATGCTTTACTGCAGACATCAAAATTTTTATCTTAAAATTAATTTAACTTATATTTAAATTTTGGCCGAAATTCAATGGAATAAGCTTGGAGCTTATCTTAAAGAAACTCAAATATTAGGATCAATCCAAAATACACTTTATTGGGATCAGAATACAGGGATGCCCAAGAAAGGAGCTTCTTGGAGGTCTGAACAACTTACCTATATTGCAAAAATCTTACATAGAAGAAATTCTTCCGAGGAATTTTCTGATTTAATACAATCTGCTAAAAATGAACTAGCAGATATTGAGCGAAATTCCGATAATCAACTTTTCATAAAAGATAAAGAAAGAAATATTAGTCTTTTATTGAAGGAATTTAATAGAGAAAGAAATTTAGATCCTAAATTAGTTGAGTCTCTAGCAAAGGCAAAATCTAAAGGGTATGAAAGCTGGCAAGAAGCTAAGGAAAAATCAGATTTTAAAATTTTTCTTCCTTTCTTTGAAGAATTAGTTAGATTGCGGATTGAAGAGGCAAAACAAATATCAGATCAATATTCACCATGGGAAACTTTAGCCCAACCCTTTGAGCCTGAATTAACTTTAAAGTGGCTGAATAAAATGTTTCAGCCTTTGAAAGACACTCTCCCAGAGTTGATTAGGGGGATTAATAAATCTAAGAAATATCACTGGGATTTGAGTCAAGAATCTCAACATAATTTATGCTCTCAATTACTTGATGAGTTTGGGAGAGATAAAGATCTAGTTGTTGTTGGTAAATCTCCCCATCCTTTTTCGATTACATTAGGTCCTAATGATTACAGGATTACGACAAGAATTGTTGAAGGTGAACCATTATCAAGTTTTTTAGCAACTGCGCACGAGTGGGGACATTCTATTTATGAGCAGGGTTTGCCATCTCAAAGTCATCAATGGTTTGCTTGGCCTTTAGGTCAAGCAACCTCTATGGGTATTCATGAAAGTCAATCTTTATTTTGGGAAAATAGAATAGTTAAATCCAAATCTTTTTCAAAAAGATTTTTTAACAAATTTGTTTCGGCTGGATCTTCTCTTAATAATTATTTAGAACTATGGAAATCTATTAATCATTTGGAAGCAGGATTAAATAGAGTTGAAGCGGATGAATTGACTTATGGCTTACACATATTAATAAGAACCGAACTTGAAATAGATTTAATTGAAAGAGGGTTACCTGCTGAAGATATTCCAACAGAATGGAATAAAAGATATTATGAACTCCTAGGAATTAAACCATCTAATGATTCAGAAGGTTGTCTTCAAGATGTTCACTGGAGTGAGGGGGCGTTTGGATATTTCCCCTCATATTTGTTAGGACATGTCATAAGTGCGCAAATATCATCTCAAATGGAAAGAGACATAGGTTTGATTGACAACTTAATTGAAAATGGTGAATATCCAAAGATCATCTTTTGGTTAAAAAATAATATACATGAATATGGCAGATCAGTTAATTGTATGGAGTTGGTAAGGGCTGTAACTAATGAAGAACTATCGCCAAACTATTTTATTAATCATTTAAGGTCTAAAATAAATGATTTTTGCTGAAACATTAATTTTAAAGAATTTGGTTAGGTGTGAGGATGTAAGATAAATAAAAATAATTACTTGATGGCAAATCTAAATCAGCCCCCAAGCAGGGTTACCCCCAATTTATTGCACATACTAAATGCTTTCACTGATAGCTCAAATACAATAATAAACACTATTGTTGAATTGAACTCTAATACCATAAATAAATATGAATTAATTACAGAAACGGGCCATCTTAAACTTGATAGGGTTGGTTATTCATCACTTGCGTATCCTTTTGCTTATGGATGTATTCCAAGGACATGGGATGAAGATGGAGATCCACTTGATGTAGAAATTGTTGGAGTAACTGAGCCATTGATACCCGGATCTATTGTGGAAGCAAGGATTATTGGGGTGATGAAATTTGATGATGGTGGAGAGGTCGATGATAAGATAATAGCGGTTCTCGCGGATGATAAAAGAATGGATCATATCTCAAGTTATGAAGACCTTGGAGATCATTGGTTAAAAGAAACAAAGTATTATTGGGAGCACTACAAAGATCTAAAAAAACCAGGAACATGTACTGTAAATGGTTTTTTTGGGATAGAAGAAGCTGTTAAAGTGATTCAAGATTGTGAAGAGAGATACAAAAAAGAAATTGATCCTAAATTAGTAAATTAACAAATTTTATTTTTCTCTAAATTTTTCAAATATTTCGCTTAGTATTTCTTCAGCACCTTGCTGCTTTAATTTTTTAGCTAGTTCTTTGCCTACTTCTTCGGGATCATTAATATTGCCAATATATTGATCTTTAATAAGCCTTTCTCCATCAAGAGATGCAACCATACCAGTAAGGCAAAGTTGTTCATTCTGGATTTTACTATTCACACCTATTGGGACTTGGCATCCACCTTCAAGCTCTCTTAAAAAAGCCCTTTCTGCTAGACATCTTTGACTGGTGGATTTATCTTCTAAGATATTTATAATGTCTAAAACTTTTTTATCATCAGATTTACATTCAATGCCTAGTGCTCCTTGGCCAACGGCATGAAGGGAAATTTCACTTGGTATAATCTGGTGAATTCTTGATTCAAAGCCCAATCTCTTTAAACCAGCGGCTGCAAGAATTATACAATCAAATTCCCCGGCATCTAATTTTTCAATTCTTGTAATAACATTTCCCCTGAT
Source organism: Prochlorococcus sp. AG-459-N19 (assembly GCA_003209375.1). Classification (GTDB taxonomy): domain Bacteria; phylum Cyanobacteriota; class Cyanobacteriia; order PCC-6307; family Cyanobiaceae; genus Prochlorococcus_A. The sequence continues at coordinate 26,992 of QCRF01000003.1, forward strand.
ATCTTTGAAAACAAGATGTGGGTACTTATTTCTTAATTGTGCAAGTCTTCTTAGAGAGCTTGTTCCAACAATCGAACCTTCAGGTAAAGTTTCTAATTTATAACAGTTATTTTTTTTGCTTACTACTAAAGCATCTGCAGGATCTTCCCTTTTTGTAATGCATCCTAATCTAAGGCCATTGGGTAAATTGGTTGGTAAATCTTTCAGAGAATGTACTGCTATATCTGCATGGCCTACTAGCATTTGTGCTTCAAGTTCTTTTGTAAATAAACCTTTGTCGCCTATTTTTGCTAAAGCTACATCCAAGATTTTGTCACCTTGAGTTGCCATAGCTTCAATAGATACCTCTAAATTGGGAATATTCTTTTCTAGTTGATCTTTAACCCATAAAGTTTGAACCATAGCTAGTTTACTTCTTCTACTAGCTATTCTCAGCTTAAAATTTGTCATTAAATATTATTTTGAGTTTGAATTAAAATAAAGTCGAATCTATTTTAAGCTATTCTTTTGCAAGTTTTTAAAGCTGCATATTATACTTAACTTTTTTTATTTTATATATTCTTTTAAAACCCCATTTCGATTTGGATGTCTTAGTTTTCTTAGGGCTTTTGCCTCTATTTGTCTAATTCTTTCTCTAGTTACATCAAAAATTTGGCCAATTTCTTCAAGAGTCTTCATTCTTCCATCATCAATTCCATATCTCAATCTGAGAACATCTCTTTCTCTTGGACTAAGAGTGGCTAGAACTCCTTCCAAATCTTCTCTTAATAAAGTTTTAGAAACATCTTGCTCTGGATTTTCTATATCAGCCTCTATAAAGTCTCCAAGTCTTGAGTCTTCTTCCTTCCCTATTGGAGTTTCTAAAGAAATAGGAAGTTGTGCACTTTTAGCTATAAATCTTAATTTTTCAATTGTCATTTCCATACTCTCAGCTATTTCTTCTTCACTTGGTTTCCTGCCAAATTCTTGGCTTAGAACTTTTGTAGTTTTTTTAATTCTGGATATTGTTTCGTATAAGTGAACTGGCAATCTAATAGTTCTACTTTGATCCGCAATTGCTCTTGTAATGGCTTGGCGAATCCACCACGTTGCATATGTAGAGAACTTATAACCTTTTTCATGGTCAAATTTTTCAGCTGCCCTAATTAGACCCAAACTTCCTTCTTGGATTAAATCTTGAAATGATAAACCTCTATTCATATATTTTTTAGCAATGGAAACAACTAATCTTAAATTTGATTGAACCATTTTTTCTTTAGCTCTCCTACCTAAGAGAAGTCTTCTTCTAAATTTGGAAAGAGGCATATCTATTAACTCGGCCCATTCTCTCACTGATGGAAAATGTCCTTTTTCTGACTCATATTGAGTTGCCAGCTCTTCTAATTGGAGTAAGTCAGCAATTTTTCTTGCAAGCTCAATTTCTTCATCTGGTCTTAAAAGTCTAATTCTTCCAATTTCCTGTAGATAAACTCTTATTGAATCTTCAGTGTAGATACCTTTTGGCCCAAGCTTGATATTCCCGAGCCCTTTATCTTCTTCTTCAGAATCACTAAATTCATTATTTTTTTCAATAACGCTTTCATTTGACTCGGAAGATGTCTGTAAATTTTGAAGATTTTTAATACTTTCTTCTTCAACTGCTGTTTCTAAATTTGTATTAATTTTTTTATTGATCTTTTTTTTGGTACTAGGCTTAGAATTTTTTGATTCTGCTGCGACTGGACACATAATTGACTCCTTTCTACGGTGAATTTAACTAGATAAAATTTTATTTAGGGCTAATTTGAACATTTAGTAGTAAAGTTACCCCTAGTGTTTTAAAAAACTTTTTCGCAAAATGAGAAAAAGAAAAGTTTTCTAAATTGTTGAAAAATTTAAATAGTGCTATAGATTACCTAAAGTAAAAAGTCTTGGGATTTCTCAGACAGGCAGATCATTATTTGAATTTTCAGCAATGATCAAAGCTTCATGTCTCCCTTAAGAGCAGGATACTTACAATGTGCAAAAAACACTTTGTGGAATGTTCAACAATCCAATACTAAGAAAAAGTTTTGAAGCCGGCAAGTAATCAGTTATTAAATATCTTCTACAAATTGGAAATTTTGCTTGATGTAGGTAGTAGTAATGAAAGCTTTTACTATTTAGATGGAAATAATCTTGGGACAGAAGTTGGAGATATTGTATGTGTGAGACTAAGAGGGAGATTATTGAATGGGTTGGTGATCTCCAAAAAACACTTTTCGACAAACAATAATGATGAAGCAAATATTACTGGAGTAAAAAACATAAGATATTTATTTGTTGAAAGTATTTTGCAGAAGAAAATAATTGATAACTCTTGGAGAGAATTGATAGAGTCACTAGCCTCTTTTTATATGGTTAGTAATTTAAAAATGTTTAAAACTGCATTTCCTCCTGGCTGGATTGGTAAATATAAGAATTTATCCAAAGGTTTAAAAGATCAAATATGGATTGAAATTAAAAAAGAATTTGATATTAAGAAAAATGGCTTAACCAAAAGAGAATTTTTTTTAATGGATACTTTATCTAAAAAAGGTAATTGGCAAAGTGAATTAATAAAGTCTGGTTTCAATTACACTCTAATTAACTCAATGGTCAGTAAAAATTATCTTGCTAAATCTAAAAGAATAAAAAATATAAATAGTAAATTAAATTCCTTTTTAAAAGATCATATCGCAACGAAAAAACCAAATCTTACAAATGAGCAAAAAATTGCATTTCGAGAATTTCAAACAATGAAACCAGGAGATGCACTACTTCTTTGGGGCGAAACAGGTTCAGGTAAAACAGAAGTGTATATGAGAATTGCTGAAGATCAATTTATTAAGAAAAAAAGTTGTTTGATACTAGCCCCAGAAATTGGATTAATTCCTCAACTTATTGATAGGTTTAGTAGGCGATTTAATAATGTCGTTTACGAATATCATAGTAATTGTTCACCCGATCATAGAACTTTAGTTTGGAAGAAAATCATTAATGCTAATGAACCTTTAATAGTAATAGGTACAAGGTCGGCAGTTTTTCTTCCAATCAAAAATCTGGGATTAATAATAATGGATGAAGAACATGATGTTTCTTATAAGCAAGAAAGTCCTATGCCTTGCTATGACGCAAGAGAGATTGCTATTGAAATAGTAAAAAGGAATTCTGCAAAGTTAATTTTTGGGAGTGCAACCCCATCAATGAAAACTTGGAAAAAGTGTATTTTTGAAAGGAATTTTAAATTGGTAAGAATGATTCAAAGGATATCCAATAATGAGACTCCTGAAATAAAAATTATTGATATGCGAGATGAGTTCAAGAAGGGAAATATGAAAATTTTTTCCAATGAATTATTACAATTGCTTCCTCAACTACGCTTAAAAAAAGAGCAAGCAATAATTTTGATCCCTAGGAGGGGTCATAGTGGATTTTTAAGTTGTAGAAATTGCGGATATTTAATAAATTGCCCCAACTGTGACGTTCCTTTATCAGTTCATCTCGGATCACAAGGAAAAAAATGGTTAAGGTGTCATTGGTGTGATCATAAATCAAGATTGATCAATCGTTGCCCAGATTGTAATTCAACTGCTTTCAAACCTTTTGGAATTGGAACGCAAAGGGTAATAGAGTTTTTAAATGAAGAATTTCCTGACTTAAGAGTACTTCGCTTTGATAGAGATACAACTTCAGGAAAGGATGGTCATAGAGATATTCTTTCAAAGTTTTCTAAAGGTGATGCTGATATTCTTGTCGGTACTCAGATGTTGGCAAAAGGTATTGACATTCCCAATATTACTCTTTCAGTAGTTATTGCAGCAGATGGGTTGCTTCATCGCCCAGATATTTCAGCAGAAGAAAAATCATTACAATTATTTTTGCAAGTAGCAGGAAGGGCTGGTAGGGCACAAAAAAAAGGGAAAGTAATTTTTCAAACATATAAGCCTAACCACCCGGTGATTTCGTATCTTCAAAAAAGAGATTATGAAAGATTCTTAATTGAAAACTCGAGATTGAGAAAGGATGCTAATTTATTTCCATTTTGCACAATTTGCCTACTTAAATTATCAGGTGAAAATTATGAATTAACTGAGTCAATTGCAATAAAATTAGCAAAATATCTACTCAGTTTTTGTGAGAAAAAGAACTGGAAATTAATTGGTCCTGCCCCTAGTTTAATAGCTAAAGTCGGTAAAAAATTTAGATGGCAGATATTATTACATGGTCCTGAAGGAACAAAGATACCTTTACCTGATAGATCAATATTATGGAAACTTATTCCAAAAAATGTTTTTTTAACAATAGATGTTAATCCAGCAGAGTTGTAATTACTTTGATGGAAGTTGAGGTAAATCTGAACCTAATTTAAATCTATAGAATCTTAATAAATAAGCCAATATTATAATTATTAAAATAATAGATATCCCAATCAAGAGTTTGTTGAGGCTCCAGAAAGAAAATTCAAGACTATTTATCTGCCCTTGATTTAAATCCCAAATTATTAGATTTTTTGTGATTTCTAAATTTGAATTATTTTTATCAGCAAGGATAGCTTTATTAGGGTGAATAATTTTGAAAATGAGTTCTAAATTATCAATGCCTTTAATAGAATTTAGATCCAAATCTAACCTGTAAAAGTATTTTTTAAAAAAAATGAAGTTTTTTTGAGTAGTATTAATTTCTATATTTGTTGATTCTCCCGCTAACTCTCCAGCTGTATTTTGGGTGATTTTAAGAACTTGCTTTGTATCCTCTAAATTGAGATTTTTATGTTTCAAAGAAAAGGTTGATTCGTCTTGTTCAATTTCTGCGTCAGGAAAAATATCTTTCATCTTCTCTTCAAATTTTAATTGCCAAGGAAATTTCTTTATGTATTTACTCTCTATCACTAAATTATTAGTTATTGAATCAAGTTCACTAAGATCAAGGGTATCCTCAATTTTTACGCAGCCACTTAAAAGTGGAATTAATAATAATAGTATTAAAAATATGATCAGTGAAAAGCCTTTCTGAAAAGGTTTTGTTTCACCAGTTGGTTTCTCAGTTACATTAATAAATTTTTTTTTCTTCAATACTTCTTTTTTATTGCGTAGTGAGTTAAGAGATTTCTTATTGAGTGATGGGTTGCTTTCAAACTGTACGTTCCAATTTTCTGGCTTTTTAATTTCAGGAGAATCTATAACTTCCATCAAATATTTAGCATTTTCTCTTGTCTTATTATCGTAAGATTTTAGAAGTTCTTTACAAAACCTTTTAGCCTCCTCCCTTTTATTGATACCACATAGAGCAGTAATTAAGATTGTCCTTAAATTTACTCCCTCTTTGCTTGATAAAGGAAATGATTCGATTATGGGCAGAAGAAATTCAATGCAATAATGATACTCACCTTTAGCTAAAGCAAGTTCTACTTTTTCTAAAACTTGCTCATAAGTTTGCATGGGTTAGGCGACTATCATTGTACCTATTCCGGAATTTGTAAAAATTTCAAGAAGTAATGAATGTTCTATTCTTCCATCAATTATGTGAGCTGCTTTGACTCCTTGGGCTAAAGCTCTTATACAGCATTCTGTCTTTGGAATCATACCTTCAGTCACAATTTTTTTATCAATAAAATCCCTTGCCCCTTTGAGATTAGTTTTCTCAACAAGACTATTTTTGTTATCTTTTTCTTTTAAAATTCCTTGAGTATCAGTAAGAAGAATAAGTTTTTCTGCATTTATTGCAGCAGCAATTTCTCCAGCAACAAAATCTGCATTAATGTTATGGGAAATACCCTCCAAGGTTGATCCAATGCTAGAAATAATTGGTATGTATCCTTTAGAAATAAGAGGATCTAATATTTCAGGATTGATTTTTGTAACCTCTCCCACTAACCCATGGCTACCATCTCCTAGTTCTCTAGATTGAATTAAGTTGCCATCAAGACCTGATATTCCCACAGCTAAGGATCCAGTTTTATTAATCCCTTTTACAATTTGTTTGTTAACTCTACCCATTAGAACCATCTCGACAATTTCCATTGTTTTTTGATCAGTGATTCTTAATCCATTTTCGAATTTAGGAGATATTTCTAATTTCTTTAACCAATTATTAATCTCTGGTCCACCTCCATGAATTACTATCGGACAAACCCCAACGGTTGATAAAAGTGCAATGTCTCTAAAAAAAGCATTTTTTAAATTATCACTCTCCATAACAGAACCACCATACTTGATAACAATTTTTCTACCTGAGAAACTTTGTATATATGGAAGTGCTTCGCTTAATATTGATACTCTTTGAGAATCATTCATTATTAAAATTCATTAAAACTTGATTGAATTGAGAAATTAGGTTTTTACAAATATATCCCTATATTCAATAAAAGAGAATAAAATCAAATTCTTTTTTATTATCGTCGATAATAAATTCTGATTCAAGACCTTTGACGAAAAACCTATTTAATCTTTCTTGTTTTTCAATCCATTTTTCTAGAGGGACAGCGTTTAATTCGAAACGCATTCTGAGACCATTTTTTTCTTCCTTTGTAATTTCTTCTATTTCTTTTAATTGAGGGGGGTTATCCTCGTCCCACAAATTTAAAGATTCTAATGACGATTCAAGATGAGCTTTTATCCCATACCTCCATCTTGTAACATCTTTAACTAATGCTGTTAGTTCTTTTGGTCTATTAAATTTATTTGTCGCAAAATTTGTCTTGTCAAATAACTCTACAGGAGGTATTTCGGAAGTCTTTAAGCCTAAGCCAATAAGGAAAATAGGTACTCCATAAAAAAAAGTAGGTACACTTAAATTCACTGAGTCTGTAAAATAAGCAGTCATTCCAACAAAAGCTAATATACCCCCAGCGGTTACGATTAAGTTTCCAGGCGATAAGTATTTCTTCATTTTGATTTAGTAGAATGAGTTTTAAATGGGCTAACAAGTATTATGCAAGATCCTAATACTGCAAATCAAGGGAATTTAATTTTTAAACTTGATCAAGATAGATCATGGCTACTAGAAAATCTTGATAAGGGTAAATGGCCAGAAATCAGAAGCGAACTTGCCGCGCTTGAAAGGAAAATAAGCAAGTTAATTATAAGTGTTCAAGAAAATAATGTTGATATTTGATTTAAAAAGGTATTTCGTCCACTTCAGGAACTAAAGGTGAACTATCCCAACTAGATTTTTTGGCGGTTTCTTTATTTTCAAATGACTCATTATTTTCTTTTTGATCAGAATTAATAACATCAACTGGCGATATTCGATGAATTTTTGAAGCTGTTAGTTCTGGTTGCTTTTCTTTCGTTCCGTCTTTTCTAGTGACAGAATTCATCTTTAGACGGCCCTCAATAACAATATTTTGTCCCTCCTTTAGTTCATCTACCATTTCTTGTGCAATATTTCCCCATCCTATAATCTTTAGATCTCTGGTTGGATCTTCACTACGTAATCCTTTAAAATTAACAATCATTTCTGCAATTGGAGTTTGGTTTTCTTTGGTATACCTCATTTGGGGAGCGCTATTAATGACCGCCTGAATTAAACAATGATTCATTACTTACTATTTAATTAAAGACATACTGATGCAGAATCAAGGAAATTGCCATAAAAATGTTTGGATCCTATCAGGAACTTCGGATGGACCTGAAATAGCTAATAGGCTTCTTGAACTTAATTATTCAGTCTTTGCAAGTGTTTTAACTTATAAAGCAGGGCAAGCTTATATTGAAAATCCAAAGTTACATATCATTACGGGGAAATTAAATAATAAAGATCAAATAATTAATTTCATAAATAAAAATAAAATCACATGCGTTGTCGATGCTACTCATCCGTTTGCCGTAATAATTTCTAAAAATCTTAATAATGCATGTAAAGAAATTAACAAACCTCTTTTCCTATTTGAGAGGAAATCTCTAATAAATAAAACTAAAAATTTTTTTTATATTGATCATCTTAAGGATATAAATAATGTTGATATGGAAAATAAGAATATTCTTCTTGCAATAGGATCAAGATTCCTTAACGATACAGCTAGTTATTATATGAATTGTAAATCAAATGTATTTACAAGGGTACTTCCAACTTATGAGAGTATAACTAAAGCTTTTGGATCATGTATTAAAAATTCAAACATAGCGATACTTGAACCGAGTAAAAATAATAAAAGCATTTTAGAAAAAAAACTTTGTGATTTTTGGGAGATAGATTATATTCTATGCAGAGAATCTGGAAGTTATTCTCAGAAAAACTGGGAGAGTATAGTTTCTGGAAGTAAGATGAAGTTATTTTTGGTTAAAAGGCCGAAAGTTAAAAATGATTATTCTTACTCTTTTGATCGATATCACAATTTGATAAATCACATAATTAAAAAATATTGATATTTAATTCATTATGGAAGTATTAGTTATTATCACAACTGAATCAAGTAACGCAAATGCTTTGCGAATGGCTAAATTACTAATACAAAATAAACTTGCAGCTTGTGTTTCGATAAAGGAAATTTTTTCAATTTATGAGTGGGATGATGATATTGAAGAAACTAAAGAGTTTGAAATTACAATAAAAAGTAAACCAGAATTTAAAGGTTATTTATTTGAGTTCTTAAATAAAAATTCCACCTATGATATCCCTCAAATTATTTACAAGAAATACTATTCTGAGATGAAATATTATGATTGGATAAACAAGACTATTTGATTAAATTTCTCTTATTAACTCTCCAAAATCGATATTAGATCTAGATCCTAATTGTGTAATTATTTGTCCAGCACAAATTGAACCTATCTCTCCGCATTTTTTAAGGGGATAATTTTTTATTAATCCATGAATAAATCCTCCCGCATAAATATCTCCTGCTCCTGTTGTATCAATAATCTTCCCTTTCGTAATTGACTTAATTACTTCGATAACATTTTTGTTAATTATGAGAGAACCATTGCTACCTGAAGTTACTACGACTAATTCACATAAGGAGGACAGGTCTCCTCGGCAATTCGCTAATTTATCCTTTTTAAATAGACTCAAAATCTCTGATTCATTGCAAAAAACTATATCTACATAATTATCAATTAATTCCAAGAAACTCTCTCGGTGTCTATCTACACAAAATGAATCAGACAATGAAAGAATTATTTTTGTATTAGATTGTTTTGCAATTTGAGCGGCTTTAAGAAAAGCATTTTTAGCTAATTCGCTGTCCCATAAATACCCTTCTAAATACAAGTATTTACTTTCTTTGAGTACACTAAAATCTATATCTTTTGGTTCAAACTCTATAGATGCTCCTAGGTAAGTGCACATAGTTCTCTGTGCATCAGGTGTAATCAAAATGATTGAATGGGCTGTTGAAGCCCCTTCAATGGTTGGTGGAGTATTGAATATAGTTTTACTTTTTTTAATATCTTCAGAAAAGAAATTACCAAATTGATCATTTTTTACCCTTCCAATAAACTGCACATGATTACCTAATTCTGCTAGGCAAACAACGGTATTTGCTGAGGATCCCCCTGATATTTGTTTGATTACTTTGCAATTTTCTAACAATCTCTGAGATTCATCAGAATTGATGAGATTCATAGATCCTTTATCCAGATTATTTATCTCAAGAAATTCATCTTCAATATTTACAATAATATCTACAATCGCGTTGCCCAGGCCAATGAGATCAACCTTTTTATTATGTTCAAAATGTCTAAAGGATCCCTTCATTAATTTGAAACTAAATTATCTAAGAAGTGCTCTTTTAGGACCATGAATTGGATCTTCTATTACTATCGTTTGATCTCTATTCGCCCCTAACGAGACAATGGCAATTGGAACCTCCATTAACTCAGCTAAAAATCTTAGATAATTCATAGCATTCTCTGGGAGATCAGATAGTTTTCTGCAATCTGCAGTTGAACATTGCCAACCTTTTAATTTTTTGAAGATCGGCTTACATTTTTTTAAGTCATCTGAATTTGTAGGGAAGTAGTCTATTTCCTCTCCATCGAGATCATATGCAATGCAAACTTGAATTTCATCTAATTCATCTAATACATCTAGTTTCGTAACGGCTAAACAATCAAGTCCATTTACAGATACAGCATATTTACCAATAACTCCATCAAACCACCCACATCTTCTCCTTCTCCCAGTAGTGGTTCCAAATTCACTGCCTCTATCACAGAGTTGATCATTAATACTCCCTTGCAATTCCGTTGGGAATGGGCCCTCACCTACTCTTGTGGTATAAGCTTTTGCGACACCTATGACTCTGTCAATTAATGTGGGGCCTACTCCAGCCCCAATACATGCCCCTCCTGATATGGGGTTTGATGAGGTAACAAATGGATAAGTCCCATGATCTAAGTCAAGCAGAGTACCTTGAGCTCCTTCGAAAAGTATATTCTTCTTGTTTTTTGAGGCTGCATGAATAGTCCTTGCACAATCAACAACATGCTTTGATAACCTTTCCCCATAATCAAGATATTCTTCAACAATATCCTCTAATTTAAGTGGTTTAATGCCGTAGATTTTTTCTAGTAGACCGTTTTTTTCTCTTAATGGAATTTCGATCACATCACTTAGCCGTTGCTTATTGAGCAAATCTCTTATTCTAATGCCATTTCTTTGTGACTTGTCCGCATAAGTTGGGCCAATCCCACGACCTGTTGTCCCTATTTTGTTTGAACCTCTATCCGCCTCCATAGCTTCATCTAATATTCGGTGGTAGGGCATTGTCACATGTGATGTTGATGAAATTTTTAATCCTGAAATATCAATTCCATTATCAATTAACATGTCAATTTCTTTTAGCAAGATTTTTGGATCTACAACAGTTCCGGAACCTATTAGACAAGAAGTATTTTTATAAAGTATCCCTGAGGGAATTAAGTGTAATTTTAAGACTTTATCATCTACAACTATCGTATGACCTGCATTTACTCCTCCTTGGTAGCGAACGACGACATCTGCCGAACGACTAAGTAAATCCGTTATTTTACCTTTTCCTTCGTCACCCCATTGGGCTCCGATTACAACAACATTTGCCAATTTTAGAAGAGCATTATTTTTGTGCGAATATTTAATATATTCAAAAATCTTGGTTTACTTTTGAAAAGTAAATAATTTGTATCAACTTTCTCTTAGAACCATTTTTTCAGCAAGAGAAAATTCTTTGGTTAAACGCTCCTTTAGTTTATCTGGTAAAGGTCTAGATGCAAAGTTTTTGTAATGACCTGCCATAGCATTTAATGCTGTCTGCATGGTAGTAAATGATTGTGTTTTATTCACCATTCCTCTATTTCTATATCTGGAAATATAGTCAGTTATAAGTGCAAGAGCTTCACTTCTTACTTCATCTTTATTAGGAGAATCTTTTGGAGTATCAACAGCTGTTTGTAATGTTTTAACAACTGAAATTGTATCTTTTGTATAGTCACCTGTCATAGAGGTTTTTACAGCTATAGAAGGGGAACTAAATAGTGTAAAAACAAGAATTAAAGATACTGAAAAGGATATAGCTTTGGTAAGATTTTTAAAAATTAATTTTGATGTCCATTTCCGTAACATAACTAAGCTCCCGAAAAAAATAAGCATTAAGAATTTTTATTGTACATTATTTCTGATTCAGAAATAAATGTTTCCAATAATTTATCAGCACTAACTTTAAACTTATTATTATTTGTTCTGCATAAGAGTTCTACTTCTTTATTAACAGAATCTCTGCCAATAATTATCTGAAAAGGAATACCAATTAATTCTGCATCTTTAAATTTAACTCCAGCTCTATCGTTTCTATCATCAAGAAGGACATCAATTTTATTAAGTAAGAAATTGTTATAGATTTGCTCAGTAAGTTCTCTTTGATTAGGATCTTTTAGGTTTGTTGGAATCATTATAACTTCAAAAGGAGAAATCTGGATAGGCCAACAAATTCCCTTTTCATCATGATTCTGTTCGATGGCAGCTTGTGCTATTCTTGTTACTCCAATTCCATAACAACCCATCCATAAATTTTTTAACTGACCATCCTTATCAGAGAACTTTGCATTTAATTTTTCACTATATTTTTGACCTAGTTGGAAAATATGTCCTATCTCAATACCTTTTTTTTCTTTAAGTTCCTCATCATCATCAATACTTATTTTATCTCCTTTTTTGGCATTCCTGATATCCCCAATTAGATAGTCTTTCGAAGCAAAAGAAAATTCTTGAAAAACTTTATGGAAATTAACTTTATTCCCACCACTTATAAACTTTGAAAGGCCACTTGCAGAATGGTCAGATATTCTTGTCCATTTTTTATCCCAATTAGAGGTAGCTTTAATAGTTTTATCATCTAAATCTGGCCCGATAAAACCTAAGGGAAAATCAATTAGATTTTTTTCGATATTATTTTTGTCTTCAATCTTTTTAAGATTTAGGAGATTGAAATTATGAAGTTTATTGATTAAGTTAAAAAGCTTTACTTCATTAATGTGTTGATCGCCTCTTATGCATGCAAGAATTGGGACCTCAAATTCACCTTCGAACTGTGCAAGGAATATTACTACTTTAATGATCTGACTAGGGTCTAAATTATTATTATCGCAAACTTCTTGGATTGTTTTTTGTTGAGGTGTTTCCAACCACTCTGCAATATCATCTTTTAGTGGAATAGGTTGAGAGGGTAGAGAAACAGCTTTTTCAATATTTGCAGCATAAGATCCACTTTGAGTAAACAAAATGGAATCTTCTCCAGCATCAGCAGTGACCATGAATTCTTTTGAGGAGGCACCGCCAATTGCACCACTATCAGCTTCAACCCCTACTGTCTGCAGACCACAAGATTTAAAAATATTTTCATAAGCATTGCCCACCTTTTCATAGAAAGAAGCCAGGTCGTTTTCTGAAGAATGAAAAGAATAACCATCTTTCATTATAAATTCTCTACTTCTCATCAATCCAAACCTTGGCCTTATTTCATCTCTAAATTTTGTCTGAATTTGATAAAAGCATTGAGGTAATTGCTTATAGGAGTTGATGGTCTCTGATGCAATACTCGTGATTACCTCTTCGTGAGTTGGAGCTAAACCAAATTCTTTACCTTGTCTATCTTTGAGATTAAACATTATTCCTTCCCCTGCAGTATATCCTTCCCACCTTTCACTTTTTCTCCATAAATCTGCAGGATGAAGTTGGGGTAATAGTAATTTTGTACAACCAATACTATTAAGTTCTCTATCTATTATTGCGGATATTTTTTCAATAACTCTTAGCATTAAAGGCATGTATGCATAAATACCGCTATTAACTCTGCGAATATATCCAGCTTTTAAAAGTAATTGATGTGAAATAATCTCAGCTTCAGAAGGTGTGTCACGAAGTGTCCCCAGAGGAAATGAGGTTGTCACGCGCATACAAAAAATCCTTAATAATATTTAATTTTATCAATTAAGATGGAAAAATAATTTAAAGTGTCTTGAGTCCCTCAACGCGGCTAGTCTAAAAATATTGTTTCTGCTAACTTTTTCAGTAATGAAGTTCAAACTCTTTTAAAAGTTCATTATTACTAAAACATTTTCTTAAGTTTATGGAAAATATAGATTCTAATATTTCTAGCGAAGAGGAATTAGTAGGTATAGATGAAGTTCAAAAATTCTTAAACAGATCAAGAGCCTCCGTCTATAGGTACACAAATACAGATTTAAGAAATCTAAACCCTAGCTTTAATCCAAGAAAATTAAATCCCGAATTTAGAACTGATCAAAAAGATCCTTTAAAATTTCATCCTAATGAAGTAGCAAGATTTGCAAAAGATATTTTAAGAATTAAGGAAGTTACTGTAGAGGTCTTTAATACACCTTCCTCAGCTACTCAAAATATAATGGTGCAAATATTAGACGAGCTAAAATCTATTAGGTCTTTGCTGGAAAAAGAGTAATTAAAAAATTACTAGCCAACTTTTTGATTTATTGACATTTTGAATGTAAGATAATGATGTTTAATTATCTCCTTAATCTTTACCAATTAAGAGTTCTTGAGTTACACGAAATCAAAGCAATTTATTCAAAGTAAATCAAGCGAAGAATCTTCTCATGGTTCTGCTCGAAGTGATTTTGAGAGAGATGATGATGACCCTTTAAGTATAAAGAGTTTATCAATAGCATCTCTAGGTATTATTTTTGCCATTTTGACAATTTTTTTACCTTCGATAAGCATTTTAATTGGAAGACCTTTTTCTCAAGGAAACGAGATAATTCATAATCACGATTTTAAAAAAGATGGACCTTAGTTCAATACCTCCATCTCCAATGAAGGGAATAGTAAATATCGTTGTTGAAATACCTGCAGGGAGTAGGAATAAATATGAATATTGCTCTGATGCAGGAATAATGGCCTTAGACAGAGTATTGCATTCTTCAGTGAGGTACCCTTTTGATTATGGTTTCATCCCAAATACACTCGCTGATGATGGAGCTCCACTTGATGCAATGGTGATAATGGATGAACCTACTTTTGCTGGTTGTTTAATAAAAGCTAGACCTATTGGAGTTTTGGATATGCATGATTGTGGTGCATATGATGGAAAACTTTTGTGTGTGCCTATGGCTAATCCTAGACAGGCTAATATAGTTAGTATTAATCAAATTGCTCCTAATCAACTTGAGGATGTTGCTGAATTCTTTAGGACAAGTAAAGGACTTGATGGAAGAACAGTTCAAATTGATGGTTGGAGGGATTTTGATGTGGTGGAAAATTTATTGAAAAGTTGCATACCTCTAAAAAAGAAAAACTTTAAAGTACTTAAGAAATCAAAGATTAGTAAATCAAATTGAAAAAAATAATTCTTTACAGTTATTTAAAATGCTCTACGTGCCGAAAAGCTGTAAAGTGGCTTGAAAGCAAAGATTTCGAATTTAAATTAATTGATATTGTCAAAGAACCACCACCTGTTCATTATTTAAATCTTGCCTATGAACAATACTCTGATGATAAGAAAAGGATTTTTAACACAAGAGGTAAAGTCTTTAAAACTCTTAATCTTGATATTTATGGTTTATCAAGGGAAGAAATTATTCAACTTCTTTTAAGTGATGGCAAATTAATAAAAAGACCATTTTTGATTTACGAGGAGGAAAAAGTAATATTAGGGTTTAATGAAATTGAATATGTCAATCAATTTATATAAAGTTAAAAAATTAAAGCTTTATTAATTTCATGCATTCTTCTATTAAAAGTTTTTTAAAAGAATGGGGTCTACTAATTCTATTAACTTTTTTTGTTTCTTCTTGTAGATCTTTTTTAGCAGAACCACGTTATATACCTTCTGGGTCAATGCTCCCAGAATTACAAATAAAAGATAGGCTAATAATTGAAAAATTTTCGCTAAGAAACTCTTTGCCAAAAAGAGGAGATATTGTCGTTTTTAATTCACCTTACTCCTTTGACGAAAAATTAATTTCATTAAGATCTAAGCCTCTACCAAATAAAAGATATTGTTTTTTGATGAGTTTTCCTCCAATGTCGTTTATTCCTGGTTTGAGGGATCAAGCTTGTGATGCTTATATTAAAAGAGTGGTGGCACTCCCAGGAGAAATTGTCAGTGTAAATAAGAAGGGTGAATTAATAATAAATAATCAATCAATTCCTGAACCTTACGTCTCTTATAAGTGCTCAGTATCTCTCTTTAATAAATGCGGTGAATTTGAAAATATAAGAGTTCCTAAAGATCATTTTTTAGTTTTAGGTGATAACAGGTCGAATAGCTGGGATGGTAGATATTGGCCTGGAAGTAAATTTCTTCATAAAAATGAGATAATTGGTAAAGCATATTTCAGATTTTGGCCTCTTAGTCAAGTTGGCTTTTTCCATAAATAAACTCTTTTTTCTGCCTATGACTTCATCGAAAAAATTTTAAAAAGGGTTTTAATTTAAAGTGCTCCTGAAGCAGTTGAATCAATTATTCCTCCTAAGTGGGTTGTAATGTTTAGAGCGCTAATAACGGGGGGCTTGTTGGGATCATTAAAAAGGTCAACTATAGTTATGCCACCATTACCTTGTTTTATCATCCAAATATTTGAATAATTAATCCCTAGGATGTTGCAAATTAAAGTTTTATTGACTGCATCATGAGCAACCAGAAGGCTTAGATCATTATCACTTTGAGATGAGCAAATTTTATTAAAAGCTTCTACTGACCTTTCTGATACATCTTTTATAGATTCACCTTCGGGCATTATTACTTCTTCAGGTTTATCATGCCAATTTTTTAGTAAAACAGGCCACTTTTCTTTGATTTCTACTTCCAGTTTGCCTTCCCATAATCCGTGACTAATTTCTACAAGTGAATCCATTCTTTCTATTTTTAAATCTTTACTATTTTGGAGGATTATTTGCGCAGTCTCATAAGGCCTATTCATGGAACTTGAAAATGCCTTGTTGAAAGAAATATTTTTCAAATATTCAAAAGTCTTTCTAGCCTGATCTTTTCCGTTTTCATTTAAAGGGATATCAATTTGGCCTTGGAATCTTCCTTCTTTATTCCAGTTAGTTTCACCATGCCTTATAAGAAATATTCTGGAATCTCCAATTTGATTTGGAATATTTTTATTCAGATGGGAGGTTTGATTTAAGCATTCAATTTGCGTCGTAAAAGAGTTATCTTTTTTTGAAATATTGAGTATAGAGAAAGAAGCATTTTCTAATCTTATTTTCCTAAAACCTTGCTTAGGCTTTCCTAATAACAAGAGGATTAAACATCTGAGAATCGCATTATGTCCTATGATTAAAATATTTACATCATCTTTGTCTCGATAAATTTTTAAAACATCTTCTAAAAAATTTGTTGCTTGAAAAAATAACTCTTGAATTGGTTTATAAGTTTTTTTGTCATTTCTTTTTAAGATTAGATTTTCTGGATCATTTTTCCATATAGGGTAAATTTCTGGAAATTTATTTTTTATTTCATCAATTTTTAGACCAGACCATTCACTAAGATCGACCTCTAGTAAATTATTATCAAATACAATTTGTTGTTCTTTATTGAAGGTCTTTTCAATTGTTTTTGCAGTCTCTGCCGCTCTCACAAGTGGGGAGGAATAGATTTTATCGAAGTTTATTTTTGATAATGCTTTCCCTGCTTTTCGGGCTTGTTCGTATCCTTCATCAGTTAATAATGAATCGTCTGTTCTTCCTTGAATTAATCCTTTTGCATTGAAACTGCTTAGCCCATGCCTAACTAAAACTAATCTTATAGCCATTATATAAATTTGAAAATTAAGATAATTTAATCATCTCATGGAGTGATTAAAATAGATACATTGATATAAGGAAATTCAATGATAACTAAGTATAGTTTTCAACAATATAATAAATTATGATCTTTAAAAATATTTCTAAGTCAAAACTCACTTTAGCTTTTATTTCTATAGTCATAACTTTTTTTGTATGGCAACAAGGCTTAAGAGATAGTTTAAATAGACCATCTGTCTCATTTGATATTAGCCAAAAAGAGCAAGAAATTGTTGAATTATCTGTTCAATCAATACCTGTAAAGCTAAAAAAATTTTTTATTATTAATGATCCTGTTGATCAAATTAATAAATCACTCTCTGAGGTCTCATTTGAAGAGCTAACAGAAAGAAATAAATTAATTCGAATAATTACTTCAGAATTAAATGATCCTATAATTTACAAAAATAGATCCAAAAATTTTGAAAATAAAAACTTTAAATTTCTGATTGATGAGCTAGAAAAAAAATCTAATAATAATTCATATAAACCAAATTCTGATAAATTTGATTTATTTAAAGATGATAGATTTTTATATCACTTATTAAGCCGGAAATTTGATTTTGACGATAGTGCATTAATAACAAAATCATTTTCAAGCAAAATGTTTTTAAAAATATTAGCCATAAGACTAATACCACTTTTAACAATACTTATTGGCTCTATTCTGGCTTTAAAAATATTATGGACAACCATATCTTTGAAAAAGTTTCGTTGGAAAGAAATTAAATCCTTAGATTTAGAATTAATAGATATGGTTTTATTAATTGCTGGTGGATTTGTTGTTTTAGGAGAAGTTGTATCACCTTTGTTTTCTATAAGCTTGGTTGAACTTTTTTCTAAAAATATCTCTTATGAATTGTCTCAATCTTTAAAAATTTTCTTTGGATATTTTTTTATGGCAATACCGCCATTAGGGATAGTTTATTATCAAATTAAATCTTTGAATGGTGAATTTACTTTTAAAAAAGATTATTTACAATTCAATTTCCTGCCAATAAAATATGCAATTATTCAGGGCATTAAAGGTTGGTTAGCAATTGTTCCTTTTGTTTTATTGATCTCCCTAATTATGAATAGCCTGATCGATAATCAGAATGGTAGTAACCCTTTGCTGGAAATTGTTCTTAATAATAATAATTACTTATCATTTTTTCTATTATTTATAACAACAACTCTATTAGCTCCTCTATTTGAAGAGATTATATTTCGCGGTATTTTACTACCAACTCTTTCAAGAGATTTTGGAGTAATTTCGGGTATCATAATATCAGCTTTTATCTTTGCATTAGCCCATCTAAGTTTGGGAGAAATGCCGCCATTATTTGTTCTAGGAATTGGATTAGCAATTACAAGAATTGCTTCAGGTAGTTTGTTTTCCTCAGTAATTATGCATTCTTTATGGAATGGATTGACTTTCTTGAATTTGTTCTTATTGAGGACATAAAGAATTTAATTTTTTACTTGCGAATCAAACAAAAAGATGTTTATTTAATTATTAATACTTCTTTTATTTAACTAATAAATCATAGATGAAACCTTATGGGAATCGGCTTAATTTTAAAAAAAAAGTTTCATATGAAAGTAAAAAAAGTTCTGAAAAAATATCCATAATTAATATCAAATTAATACATCAAATTTTCGACACCATTAATATCTCTCTTATGGTATTAATTTTCACCTTATTTTTCTTGTCTTTTAATAGTCAAAGGAAATGGTCAAATACATATAAAAACTTATCTAAAACAAGAGCTATCAATAATAATCTGATTGATTTTATTTCTAAAATCGAGGAATTTTATATAAATGAACTTGAGTCTATTAATACTTATAGAAAAACTAAACCTAAAGATTTAATCTATCTAGATAAACCCCCAGAAAAAAGAGAAAGTTTATTTAAGAAAAATTTAAGTAGTTTCATTGAAGGTTTTAGTGATAGCAAATATCAAAGGGGATATTGATGAAAAGAGACAAAAAAATTGTTCGTCTAGTACCCCTTGATCAAGGAAGATTTAAATTTCTCTATATTTTTAGCTTGTTATTAATATTTTGTTTGTTTGGTAGGTTAGTTAAATTGCAAGTTTTTAACGCCTCTGATTTGCAAAGGAAAGCTAGATTGATTCAGTCTTCTAAAACTAGCGCCTTAAAAAAAAGGAGAGCGATTGTTGATAGAAATAATAGACTAATTGCTTACGATAAACCACTTTATAAATTATGGGCCCATCCAAAATATTTTAATTTTCCCGGTGATTCAATAAATAGAGTTCGCAGTATTAAAGAAGTTATAGAAAAATTGTCACCTATTTTGGATATAAATGGTGAAATACTATTAAGTAAATTTAATAATAAAATGAATGGTATCAAGCTTTTGGATAAAATTTCCGAAGAAAAGGCAGAAAAGATAAAAAACCTTCAAATAAGCGGACTTGATTTGTTTAAATATTCGCAGAGATATTATCCACAAGGTGAGCTTTACTCTAATCTTGTCGGTTTTGTTAATGATGAGAATATAGCTTCAGCAGGTTTAGAGCTTCATTTAGATAATCAAATTAAAGTCTTTAATAAAAGTAATTTAATAAAAAGAGGAGGAGATGGAACTCCCTTACCGGATAATTCAGCTCCAGGCGATTTTATTTCTGATTATAAAAGTTTAGGCCTAACTATAGATTCAAAATTACAGAAAGCGTCATTCAATGCTTTATCAAAGCAAGTAAGCAAATGGAAAGCAAAGAAGGGATTTGCCATAGTTATGGATGTTAATAATGGTCGGATTCTCTCTTTGGTTACAGTCCCTTCGTATGATCCAAATAAATTTTGGCAGTATGATTCTGGACTTTTTAGGGGTTGGTATTCTCAAGATTTATTTGAGCCTGGTTCAACTTTTAAACCTATTAATCTTGCCTTAGCGTTAGAAGAAAAAGTAATCCAGAAAGATGGAGTAGTTGAAGATACTGGAAAAATTGATGTTGGAGGATGGACACTTTCTAATTGGGATAAAAAAGGTAATGGATACATTGACTATCCAAAAGTTTTGCAGGTTTCAAGTAATGTTGGGATGGTAAAAATAATGCAAAATTTAGACCCTATAATTTATTGGGATTGGCTAAAAAATTTAGGTATAAATAAAAATTTAGAGACTGACTTAGTTGAATCAACTGCTGGACAACTAAAGAGAAAAGATTTATTTGTAAATCAATCTATTGAGCCTGCTGTAACTTCTTTTGGCAAAGGTTTCTCAATCTCGCCACTTAAATTGCTTCAACTTCATGCGGCTTTAGCAAATGGTGGTTATGAAGTAACTCCACATGTAACTTCAACTTTCAAAGAAAGAATTAATAAAAATCCAAAAAAACAATTTTTTTCACACGAAGTCTCTAAAACTGTTCTTGAATGGATGGAGAGCGTAGTTGATAAAGGTAGTGGATCTGGTGTAAAAATCGAGGGTTACAGGATAGCGGGGAAAACGGGCACTTCCCAAAAAGCCTTAAATGGTTCCTATACAAGTAAAAAAGTTTGCAGTTTTGTGGCAACCTTACCAGTTAATGATCCGAAATATGCTGTCCTAGTAGTCGTTGATGAGCCATCTAAATCTTATGCATATGGTTCAACTGTTGCCGTCCCAGTTGCTAAAGAAATTATCGAGAGTTTGATTGTAATTGAAAAAATACCTCCCAAGGTTAAAGATCATGGAATGATTGTTAAAAAACCCTAAAATTTTCCAATTTTATAAATATTTAGTTCATTATCTGATGATTTCATTAGGAATAAAAGCTAGTTTATATATATATATATGATTTTCTAGATATGAAATCAATTTTAGAACAATTGTCCTCAATGACTGTTGTTGTTGCTGATACTGGAGATTTAGATTCGATAAAAAAATTTCAACCAAGGGATGCCACCACCAATCCATCTCTAATACTTGCTGCTGCAAAGAACCCTGATTATGTGAAATTAATAGATAAAGCTTTAGAAAGTTCAGAAAATGCATTGCCTCAAGGATGCTCCGAAATGGAATTAATCAAAGAAACTGTTGACCAAGTTTCAGTATTTTTTGGAAAAGAAATATTGAAAATTATTTCAGGGCGCGTATCTACTGAAGTTGATGCAAGACTGAGCTTTGACACCGAAGCTACGGTAAAAAAAGCGAGAAAATTGATCAATCTTTACAAAAATTTCGGAATTGAAAAGGAAAGAATTTTGATTAAGATTGCTGCAACTTGGGAGGGAATTAAGGCAGCTGAAATTTTGGAAAAAGAGGGTATTAAGTGCAACTTAACTTTACTTTTTAACTTCTGCCAAGCGGTAACTTGTGCCAATGCAAAGATAACTCTAATTTCTCCGTTCGTTGGTCGTATATTGGATTGGCATAAAGCAAAAACTGGTAAAACAAGTTTTGTCGGTGCTGAAGACCCTGGTGTTATTTCGGTTACTCAAATATACAAGTACTTTAAAGAAAAGGGATTCAAGACAGAAGTAATGGGAGCGAGTTTTAGAAATCTTGATGAAATAAAAGAATTAGCAGGTTGCGATCTTTTAACAATCGCACCAAAATTTCTTGAGGAACTGAAAAAAGAAAAAGGAGAGTTAGTTAGAAAATTAGATGTAAGTACCCAAATAAATAATTCTATTGACTACGAATTTGAAGAAAAAGATTTCAGATTATGTATGTTGGAAGATCAAATGGCAAGTGAAAAGCTTAGTGAAGGTATTACTGGATTCAGTAAGGCTATAGAAGAATTGGAAGAGCTGCTCTTAAAGAGATATTCAGAGATTAAAAATCATAAATTGATTTCTGCTAACTAAATTTAAGTTTGAATTGAAAAGAATTAAGCCCCACTTTTTGTTAAAAGTCTTCTGATAACTCTTTTTGCAATATCTTCATAGCTCATTTCTCCTGATAATATTTGAGCAATACGTTTGGGTGCTGTTTTTCTTTTGACACCTAATTGATATCCAGTTCTGGGGAATCTATAAAATACTTGGGCTATTCTCCTCCCCCAAACCATTGATTTCCCCCAAATGTTGTTAATTTTTTCTGTATAAAGATTTAAATCATCTAGTTTTCCTGACAGGCACTGATCTATGTATTCTGCAGCATAAAAACTGCTAATTAAAGATGGTCTAATTCCTTCAGCTAAAAATGGATCACATAGAGATGCTGCATCTCCAACCGCTAAAACTTTTTCACCATTGATTGAGTGAAAGCCATTCCAGATTCTCAGTTTCTTACTAATTGTTTTAAGAGGAAAATCATCAAAACCAAAGCTTCTGATCACTTGTTTATTTATAGCCTGATTTTCTAAAAGACCATTATTTATAAAAGTACCTAAACCAATATTTAAGCTTTCTTTTAAGGGGAATGCCCATGCAAAACCATATTTTACAAATCCAAACTCAAATCTAACTGCATCTCTAGGTATTTCACCTAACCCTTTCAATCTTAATGAGATTGTGTTTGCAAATTTCGGTTTTCTAGGCCCTAAATTGAGATAACTCGCCCATTTCGATTGGGACCCATCTGCAATAACAAGAAATTCTGTAATATATTTTATTTTGTTATTGCAAGTAATTTCCCATTTATCATTTTTTTTTATGATTTTTTCTATCAATAATGGTCTCATTATCTGTGCTCCATTACTCAAGGATTCATCAAGTAATAATTGATCTAGTTTTTCTCTTTTAACAATCCAAAATGGGGATTCACCAGTCAGATCAGCAGTTACATTATCTGAAGCCTTCCATCTGAATTCAACATTCTTAATTTTTGATTCTATGCAATCTTCAATATTTAAAGGAAGAAACCTTCGCATTGAAGATGCCATCCCCCCTGCACATGGTTTGTAATCTTGGGATTTTTCTTTTTCAATAATTAAAACTGAATATCCTTTCTTTGATAAGTTAAGAGCGGTGGAAGATCCTGATAAACCTCCACCAATTATTACAACATCAAATCCTATCAAACTTTTAGAATTTCCTTCTCTTTTTCAGACAATTTAATGTCTATTAGAGCAATATATTTATCAGTAATTTTCTGAATTTCAGATTGATTATCTCTCGATTCGTCAATAGAAATAAGGCCATCTTTTTCCTCTTTTTTTTCTTTATCAACAGCATCTCTTCTGATATTTCTCAAAGCTACTTTTCCTTCCTCTGCATATTTAGAGGCTAATTTACAAAATTCTTTTCTTCTTTCTTCCGTTAAAGGAGGAACATTTATTCTTATTACTTTTCCATCATTATTTGGAGTAATACCCAGATCACTCATAGAAATAGATTTCTCTATCGCTTGTAAACATGAAATATCGAAAGGTTGTATTGAAATTGTTTGCGAATCAACAGTGCTTATAGTGGCAAGCGATTTGATTGGTGTTTCTGCTCCATAGTACTCAACACTTACTCTGTCTAACAAGGAAGCGTTAGCTCTGCCTGTCCTAATTGTATTAAAGTTTCTTTGTGTGGCTTCAATACTTTTATTCATATTTTCTTGAATTTCTTTTTCTTTCATAATAAAAAAATAAATGATCCTTAACTGATTAAAGAGCCTATTGGCTCCCCAGCAACAGCTTCAGAAATATTCCCTTTTTTGAATATATCAAAAACCATAATTGGGATATTATTATCTTTGCAAAATGCAATCGCAGTGCTGTCCATTACTGCAATTTCATCACTAAGAACTTGTTGATAACTGAGAGAGGAATATTTTTTTGCATCTTTAAATTGATTAGGATCACGATCGTATACTCCATCAACTTTAGTAGCCTTCATAACAACTTCAGCGTTTATCTCTGCTGCCCTCAAAGCTGCCGTAGTATCCGTTGTAAAAAATGGATTTCCGCATCCACCTCCGAAAACTACAACTCTACCTTTTTCTAGGTGCCTCATGGCTCTTCTTCTGATATAGGGTTCGGCGATTTCTTGCATTTCTATTGCTGTTTGCACTCTTGTTGCAACTCCTACTCTTTCAAGACCATCTTGAAGTGAAATTGCGTTCATTACTGTTGCTAGCATTCCTACATAATCAGCAGTCGCGCGATCCATTCCATCTGCAGAACCTTTAAGCCCCCTAAAAATGTTTCCACCGCCAACAACTATTGCAAGTTGTACATTATTTTCGACTACTTTTGAAACATCCTCTGCAATTGACTGAACTATAGCAGGATCAATACCATAAGGTTTTTCGCCCATTAGTGCTTCACCACTAAGTTTTAAGAGAACTCTTTTGTAAGTCATTCAATAATTGTACTTTTAAGACCTTAGCAAGTAAATGTGCCAAATTTATTTTTTGTTCTGATATTGCTTGCGTCTTTAAACATTTCTAAACCTGCCTAAAGAAAATTTAAATAAAAATTTACTTCAACTAAAATTCGACACACTTTTGTGCTTTTATTCCTTGCTCTTTAAAAGGATGTCTTATTAATTTCATTTCTGTAACTAGATCAGCGTAATTGATGATTAAATCAGATGCTCCCCTTCCAGTTAAAACAATATGATTTTTTCTATTATTTAAAGATTTTAAAAAAGTGATTATTTCTTCGGGTTCAAGATAACCAAGTTTTGTCGCAATATTAATTTCATCAAGAATGATAAGTTTATAAGATTTGTTTAGTATGTATTTTTTGGCTAGTTGCCACGCCTCTTTAACTAATTTTTCATCTCTTACTCTGTCCTGTGTTTCCCAAGTAAATCCCTCTCCTAATGAATGCCAAGATATGTTTGAAGACAAGTTTTTAAGTGCTTTTTCTTCTCCAGTCGTCCAGCCTCCTTTGATAAATTGAATTATTGCTACTTTATAGCCATGCCCTATCGTCCTTAAAGCCATTCCTAAAGATGCTGTTGTCTTACCCTTGCCATTTCCTGTGAAAACAATCAATAATCCTTTTTTTGTTTTTCTAATTTGTAGTCTTTCGGCTTGAATATCTTTTCTTTGCTGCATTCTTTTTTTATATGAGCTCTCATTGCTATCCGGTGATAATTTGCCTCCCATTCCAAGTTTATTTGCTTGATTATCGAGGTTAAATATTTTCTCGGAAAATGGAGGCTTTTCTTGCATATGACCCTTAACTTTATTTAAATATTATAAATCTTTAAATATTTTTAACTCTTTTAACTTTTAAAAGTGCATTATTCACTGCCTTTTGTTGATCTCTTTTGGTAATCCAGTGGTGATAAGTTTGTGTATGTAAACTAACCGAGTGTCCCATCATTCTGGCAGCCACAGTATCAGGTAAATCATAAAAAATTGTTCTAACCGCCCAAGCATGTCTTAGATCATAAGGTTTTATTTGTAAAGAGTAACGCTTAAACTTATCTGTAATTTTTTTTCCAATATTCTGTAAGGTTGTAATTTTAAGATCTCTATTAATATTTGGTAGAAGTTCTGGATTTTCACCAAGTTTTGATAATTCGAACTTTTCCACCCATTCAGGATGAAATGGCCAAACTTGATGTTCCCCAGTTTTAGTCGTAGGCAAAACTCTAATAATTTTGTCCCCAAAATTAGTAAGAGAACTTAAATCACAAAAAAATACTTCATGATTTCTTAATCCATATGTAGCCATAAGACCAAAAACAAATTTCCAAGACTTGTTTGGTATCGTCTCCCACAGTTTCTCTATTAATTCGTCTTTAGGTAGATCCCTAAATCCTGCTTTGTTCATACCATATCCTCTAGAATTTAATTTCCAGTCTTCAGGTAGTTTAATGTCCAAAAACTTAGCCAAAACACTTAAAGAGGTAGCGCATTGTTTCCTACTTCTGGTACCTTCCGTATAACTTTCAAGTGTTTTTTGAAATATTTTTTCTAAAGCTTCATTCTCATAGTCATTGTAAATATTTAGGATTCTTTTCAAATATGGTTTATAAGAACTTCTCCAAGTAGTTTTTCTAGTGCTGGTTCGAAAATCACTTTTATTTTCTTTAAAAAAAAATTCCTCAAATTGATTTAACCTTTTTGGGAATTCAAAACCATCTTTTATTTCTTTTTTATAAGGTTTGCCTATCCAATTAATCCAATTAAACTGATTCAATTCCAATTGCAAATTGATTAATTGTAATTTTTTTTTGGCCTCCTCTAATCCAGAAATGTCAGCCTTTAAACCAAGAGATATTCTTTGAATTTTAAAGTTATTGTTATCTTCTTTGGAGGGTAGTGAACCACGAATATTTAATTTTTCTCCTCTTTTCTCAATTTTAAGCTTGCAGCCTTGAGTAGCAAATTTATCATTGAGATTATTAATTTCCTGTATTACGTTCATTTACTTATATAATTGACCATATAATGACGTTTTTAATGTTGATTTTCAATCTCCATAAAATTTAAATGGATAAAATAGGCGTCTTACTAATGAATTTAGGAGGGCCTGAACGCATTACTGATGTAGGCCCATTTTTATATAATCTTTTTTCTGATCCAGAAATAATCAGGACTCCTTTTCCTGTTTTTCAAAAGCCACTAGCTTGGTTAATTAGTACGCTTAGGAGTACTACTTCACAACAAGCCTACCTTTCAATAGGCGGAGGTTCACCTATCAGAAGGATAACTGAACAACAAGCAAGAGAATTACAATCTAAATTGAGGGATAAGGGTTTTAATGCTACTACATATATAGCTATGAGGTATTGGCATCCTTTTACCGAATCAGCTATTGCTGATATGAAAGCAGATGGCATAGATCAAGTTGTTGTAATACCCTTGTATCCACATTTTTCAATAAGTACTAGTGGTTCAAGTTTTAGGGAATTAAAAAAATTGCGAGATTCTGATGATGAATTTAAGAAGGTTCCAATGAGATGTGTGAGGAGTTGGTTTAGTCAATCTGGGTATTTAAAGTCAATGGTTGAGTTAATTTCTGAACAAATCTCACTTTGTGAGTCACCTTCAAAAGCTCATATATTTTTTACTGCTCATGGAGTTCCTAAAAGTTACGTAGAGGAAGCTGGAGACCCTTACAAACAACAAATTGAAGATTGTTCTTTATTAATAATAAATGAGCTAGAAAAATTTTTAGGGCATAGTAACCCATATACACTTTCTTATCAAAGTAGAGTTGGTCCAGTTGAATGGTTGAAGCCTTACACAGAAGAAGTGTTAACTGATCTTGGAAAGTCAAATATTAATGATCTTATTGTGGTCCCCATAAGTTTCGTTGGAGAGCATATTGAAACATTGCAAGAAATTGATATTGAATATAAAGAAATTGCTGAAGAGGCTGGTATTAAAAACTTTCGGAGAGTTAAGGCTCTAAATACTCATCCTACTTTTATTGAAGGACTTAGTGATCTAGTCATTTCCTGCTTGGAAGGGCCTTTAGTTAATATAGAAGAGGCTTCTAAGTTGCCTGAAAAGGTTAAACTTTATCCCCAAGAGAAATGGCAATGGGGTTGGAATAATAGTTCAGAGGTGTGGAATGGAAGGGTTGCAATGATTATTTTTCTTGTGCTTTTTATTGAACTTATTTCAGGTTCTGGACCTTTACATAAATTGGGCATTTTATAAAGAGCCATTGATATTTATTTGAAAATTTTAAATTTATTGAAAGATTTTTTTGAATACATTTCTGACATTACATTTCTAAATGAGGCAAAAGTATTTAATTAAGTTTAATATTTAAAGTAAATATTGAATTTCTTTAGTGACTCTTACTTCGAGATCCTTTTCAAAGGGTAGTTCAAAACATGAAAATCCAGTTTGGATAACTGGCGCAGATGCACTAATGGATTCTTTAAAAATTCATGGAGTAAAAGTTATATTTGGATATCCTGGGGGAGCCATACTACCAATATATGATGCTGTTCATAAGGCAGAACAGGATGGTTGGTTAAAGCACTTCATGGTAAGGCATGAACAAGGTGGTTCACATGCGGCCGATGGATATGCGAGATCTACTGGTGAAGTAGGAGTATGTTTTGGTACCTCAGGCCCAGGTGCAACAAATTTGGTAACAGGAATTGCAACTGCTCAAATGGATTCAGTCCCGCTAGTTGTAGTTACAGGACAAGTCCCAAGATCTGCTATAGGCACAGACGCTTTTCAAGAAACTGATATTTTTGGTATAACTCTTCCAATAGTTAAACATTCATGGGTAATAAGAGATCCTTCAGATATTGCAAAAGTAGTTTCTGAAGCTTTTTTTATAGCCTCTTCTGGAAGACCTGGCCCTGTTTTAATTGATATACCCAAAGATGTAGGTCAAGAGTTCTTCAATTACCAAAGAGTTTTGCCTGGTGAGATTATTTCCAAAGGATTTAAAAGAAATGGAGATATTAATGATTGCGATATCAAAAAAGCAATTAAATTAATAGAAAATTCTGAGAGGCCTCTTCTATACGTAGGAGGTGGGGTTATATCTTCAGGAGCTCATGATGAAATAAGAACTTTGGCAAAGAATTATCAAATACCAGTGACTACAACTTTAATGGGGAAAGGCGCTTTTGATGAAAAAGATAATTTATCAGTTGGGATGTTAGGAATGCACGGAACTGCTTACGCAAACTTTGCAGTTACAGAATGCGATCTTTTAATTGCTATTGGAGCTAGATTCGATGATAGAGTGACGGGAAAATTAGATACTTTTGCTCCTAATGCAAAGGTAATTCATATAGATATTGACCCGGCAGAAGTTAATAAAAATAGACGTGTAGATGTTGCAATTGTTTCTGATGTTTCAAAAGCTGTTCTCAAAATCAATGAACAATCTCTGAATAATAAATTTACTTGTAAGACGAAAAACTGGTTAGAAAAAATTGATTTTTGGAAAAATAAACACCCTTTATATGACCCGCCTAAAGAAGGAGAAATTTATCCTCAGGAAGTTCTTTTAAAAGTGAGGGAACTTTCACCAGACGCTTATATAACTACAGATGTAGGACAACATCAGATGTGGGCTGCTCAATATCTTAGGAATTCTCCAAGAAAATGGATTAGTAGTGCAGGCTTAGGAACTATGGGTTTTGGATTGCCAGCGGCAATTGGAGTAAAAGCAGCCCTACCTAATTCAGATGTAATTTGTATTGCAGGAGATGCAAGTGTCTTAATGAATATTCAAGAATTAGGAACCTTATCTCAATATGATTTAAAGGTGAAATTGATTATTATCAATAATCGCTGGCAAGGGATGGTAAGACAATGGCAGGAAAGCTTCTACGATGAAAGATATTCCTCATCTGATATGAGTTGTGGCGAACCTGATTTTGTAAAACTTGCAGAGTCTTTTGGAGTAAAAGGATACTTAATTTCTGATAGAAAACAATTACAGAATGAATTAAAAAATGCGCTTGAACATGACGGCCCTGCCTTGATTAATATCCTTGTCAGAAGAGGTGAAAATTGTTATCCAATGGTTCCTCCTGGTAAAAGTAATGCTCAAATGGTTGGATATGTTAATTGTGAAGACTAATTTTTTTAAAAATTCGTTATTTTAAAAAATTAACCTTAAGATAATTCAAAAAACCTAGATATTTTCTGAATTGAAAAAATTATCAAAAATTTTAATTATTATATTCTTGATTGTTATTAATCCTGTAATAGTAAACTCGGCCGAAATCCTTCAAATTAAAAGTTCAAATACCATTTTGGTCGGGGATCAAAATAGAAATTTAACTATTGGATTATTTTGTGTAGACGTAAATGAAAATGATGAGATTGAAGCAACTAATCTTCTTAAGAGTGAATTCCCAAGGGGGAGCAAAGTGAAAATAAAGCCTTTTGGTTTCAAAGAGAATGTTTTGTTAGCCAAAGTTTTTAATATTAAAGGTACTAAGGAGATGACGGAATTATTGGTCACTAAAAAATTAAGTAGTGAAATTTGTCCAAGATAATTATCTTTATGAGCAAATAAGATTCCATTGTCTCGAGATTGTTTTGCTCCTTCTCCAGGAATAAAATTCATTATTGAATTTGTATGTGCATAAATTTGAGATGTCTATATTTGTATGTGAGATGCTTTCATTTAAAAGTTGTTTATATGCAGATCTTTTTAGATCAAGTTGATTTAAGTTTTGCTCTCTGAAGTGATTTGAATCACTAAAGCAAAGATCACTATTAGTTTTAGTCAATTTGAAAGTTATATTTTTGTTTTCGGCCTTTCTATAAAATTCTTTGAATGTCATTTTATCTACTAGATAATGTTCCTTAGAAATCGCTGGTCCTATTGCAACAAGTAAGTCATCTCTAGATGTCCCAAAATTATCGAAAATTTTTACCAGATTTTTTATTATTTTTTTTTCTAAACCTTTTCTTCCACAATGCAAGGTTGCTACATTCCTTGTCCTTTTATCTGCAAAAAATATTGGCATACAATCAGCTGTGTAAACCCATAAGTTTTGACTGCATTTATTGCCAACAAGACCATCTGCATCAATCTTAGTTCCTTTTTGCGAATGAGATCCAAACACTATCAAATTACTGTGAATTTGATTGGAAATACAATTTATGGAATTTTCATTAAAGTGATTCCCTAATAATTGAAGAAATTTCTCAGAGCAAGATTTCGTGAAGTATGCATGTTTGAAATTATTTTGACTAAGAATAGGTGATGAATAATACTCAAATTTTTTGTTTTGAATATAAATTTCATCTTTTGAGAAATATATTTCTTTGTAAGGAATAGTTCCTGCTCCTAAAATGAATTTATGAAATTAATTCAATATCTCTTAAGATCCAGAATCCTGCAAATTTTTCGATATAAGGCGTTGACTGTATGGAAATAAATTGATAACCAAAAGAATTTTTTTTATTCTCTAAAAACTTTGTATTCAAAATGCTTGCATCTTTTTCTGGTAAATCAGTTACCAGCCACTTATCATCTTCTGAAGCTTCAAGAATGAGTTGGTTCTTATTGATAACTAATTTAATAGGTTCTAAACAACTGAACCATGCGGAAAGTGCCAAAGATCTATCTTTGCTAAAAAGTCTTAATCCTGGAACTAAGTAATTATCATCTAAATCTTGCTGAATTGGGAAAATATCTCCAAATTCCATAGGCCAATTTTCTGCTAATTTTAATTCGCCAATTGATATTTCAGAGATAGTTAATGCATCACCTCTTACTGCTTCTGGTAGAGGTGTAGGAGAGTTTTCCATTTTAGAAGTAAAATTAGGAGCTAATACACCTCTTACATAACCTTTTTCCTTTGGATAAATTTCTTTTTCCAGAAATTCGATTCTATCTAATAAACTGTAAGTTCTCCTACTTACAATAGCCTCAATACTTAAGGCCTCCAGAGATTTCTTAATAATAGATTTCATTGATGACCTCCAGAATCGAACTATAGAAGGTTTCTCCCAACCTTGTTTTTTTGCTTCACTTATTGCTTCACTTAGCGCCTTTGTAAGCCACGCTGAATTAACTTCATTTGCAGGGCAGTTTTTATTCCAAAGAAAAACATCTTCTGTCTTATAACTTCTTGTAGAGCAAATAATTAATTCCCACCTTTTTTTTCCATTTGATTCAATAATTGGTCTTGAGTAAAAGTCTAATTCCCAATCTGAAATTTTTAATTTAAGACTTGACTCCATTTTTTTATTAATGTTCATTTATCTTGTTCTTTTTTATCAAAAAGTGCTTTAGTTTTTAGTGCTCTCTCTGTGGCTTCTTGCATAACTTTTTGCTTATCAATAATTAATTCTCCCGCAGAGTTTTCTAATAGTGCTGTATTGAGGCCAATACGACCTTTTTCGAGGTCTATTTCAGATATTAAAGCTTTTATCATTTCCCCTTCTCTGAAAACTTCTCTTAAAGAACGAATCGATCCATTTGTTAGTGAGGATTGATGAAGAAGTCCGCTAGCTCCACCTAAATCTATAAAGAAGCCATATGGTTTTACTGCTAAAACTTCTCCTTCAATTAATTGACCTAATTCTAAACTTGTAAGTTTAGAGACTAATGATGCTTTCTTTTCAGATAGAACTAATTTTCTGGATTCTGGATTCACCTCAAGAAACGCTACTTTTAGAGTTTTGCCAACAAAAGATTGATAATCTTGACCATCTTCTAGTTGGGATCTTGGGATGAATCCTCTTAATCCATCTACATCACACGTAAGCCCACCTCTATTAAATCCATTAATTAAAACGTTAATTAATTCTCCATTTTTTGCGGAACTTGATACTTTCTCCCAACTTTGCCTGAGAATTAATGCCCGAGCGCTTACTGTTACCATCCCATCAGCATTTTGTTCTTTGATAACCAAAACTTCCATTTCAAGGCCTATAGAAAACTTTTCTTTAAAGTTGGTAATAACACCCAAACCACATTCTTTTTTGGGCATATAACCAGGTGCTTTCCCGCCAATGTCAACATATAGACCATCGCTTTCGATTGCTATAACCTTACCTGAAATTGTTTCTCCTGTAGCCCCAATTGGCTCATTTGCATTTAAAGCCTCCAAAAAAGCACTTTCATCAAAGTCAAATTCATCAACTGTTCTTTCTAATTGAAAATCTGTGTTTTGCTCAGAAAAATTAAGGGGTCTATTTAAGTCTTGTTGAGTTAAATTTTGTTGAGAAATATCAAAATCATTGGTGTTGTCATTATTGTTCTCAATTTTTTTTAACGAATCATTTTTAATGATTTGGGGTTTGATTGCGATATCTTCTTTTTTAATTGCTTCTGGCGAATTGGGTTGCTCATTATCTATCTTTTGAGTATCTTTCTTGTTTATGTGAAGTACCTGAAGAGGTTTTTTATTGCCCTTTGATTGGATATTTTCTTGGGCATTTTTATTACTGACTCCCATCGTAGGTAAAATAAGAATAATTAATTATTAACATACTCTAAATGTTAGTACTCAAAATTAAAATTAATGAACTTTAAACCAATACCTAATAAATTTGAATATTTAAATTGGCCAGAAATTGAGTGTGTTGCAAAAAACAAAAGATCAACTGTGATTTGGCCGTTCGGTGCTGTTGAGCAACATGGGCCCCATTTGCCTCTTGCTACAGACAGTATTTTTGTTGAAGAAATTATTAGCGAAGTTTTTAAATTATTCTCTGCCGATATTCCACTAAAAAAACTTCCAACTCAATATATTGGTTTTTCTCCAGAACATAAGGGTTTTGCTGGGACAATTTCACTTTCCTCAAATTTAATAACCGCAATGATAAAGGAAGTCGGAGGTCAATTATCTGAAATGGGTTTTAAAAGATTGATATTAATTAATGGACATGGAGGTCAAATTTCACTACTAAATACAGCTGCAAGAGAGCTAAGAAGTGTCGCACCAGGGATGGCAGTTTTTCCTTGTTTCTTATGGAGTGGTGTGAATGGATTAAGTGAATTGTTAACAAAAACTGAGATTGAGGATGGGCTTCATGCTTCTTTAGCCGAAACAAGTTTGATGCTGGCTTTGAAACCAGAATTAGTAGGTGATGAACGCCCAAATGAAACTAATAAAGTCGAGATCCCTGAAGGTTGGAGTCTAGAGGGCAATGCGCCTACTGCTTGGCTTACTGACGACTTCAGTAAATCAGGTGTTATTGGAGATAGTAGAGGAGCAAATGAGTCTTTAGGGAAAAATTTAAAGAAATTATTGATTAATCATTGGTACAAATTGATTATGAATCTGATGCTATCAGATTGGCCAAACAATTCTTAAATAAGTTTAAGTAAAAAATGTGACTTAACAATTGAAACTATTTTCATGATATTTAAATAAACACTCTATAATCATGTAATATTCATGCATAATGAGCTAAAGATTACTGACATGCAAACTCTAGAATCAAATAAAAAAAATATTGAAGAATCGACTAATCCGATTTCTTTAGATTTGCCCGACTTCACTACAGATTCTTATAAGGATGCATACAGCAGAATAAACGCAATTGTCATAGAAGGAGAGCAAGAAGCTCATGATAATTACATTTCAATAGCAACTTTAATTCCAAATGAGTTAGAGGAGTTAACTAAATTGGCAAGAATGGAAATGAAGCATAAAAAAGGGTTTACTGCATGTGGAAGAAATTTAGGTGTTGTTGCTGATATGGAATTTGCCAAAAAATTCTTTTCTAAATTACATGGTAATTTTCAAGTTGCTCTTGAAAAAGGAAATTTAACTACATGTCTATTAATACAAGCTATCTTAATTGAAGCATTTGCAATTTCTGCTTATAACGTCTACATAAGAGTTGCGGATCCTTTTGCAAAAAAAATAACAGAAGGAGTAGTTAA
Source organism: Prochlorococcus sp. AG-459-N19 (assembly GCA_003209375.1). Lineage (GTDB taxonomy): Bacteria > Cyanobacteriota > Cyanobacteriia > PCC-6307 > Cyanobiaceae > Prochlorococcus_A. The sequence continues at coordinate 61,410 of QCRF01000003.1, forward strand.
AGATGAATATCTTCATTTAAATTATGGTCAAGAGTGGCTTAAAGAGAATCTATCTACTTGTAAAGAGGAATTAATGGAAGCTAATAAGGTTAATCTTCCGTTAATTAAAAAGATGTTAGATGAAGTAGCAGATGACGCATCAGTTTTAGCTATGGACCGAGAAGAATTAATGGAAGAATTTATGATTGCTTATCAAGATACATTGATGGAAATAGGTCTAGATAATAGAGAAATTGCAAGAATGGCTATGGCAGCTATCGTCTAATTACATTTCTAATTAATTAAGAATTTTAATAATTAATCAATCCTATTTAATTAGTTACCTCTGTGCTATTGTTCATTACATTGAATAGAAACCATTTATAAATTTTAAATGTTTGGGTTAATAGGCCACTCAACCAGTTTTGAAGATGCAAAAAGAAAAGCTTCGATGCTAGGCTTTGATCATATTGCTGATGGCGACTTGGATGTTTGGTGTACGGCTCCTCCTCAGCTAGTTGAAAATGTAGAAGTTAAGAGTGCTACTGGAATATCTATTGAAGGTTCCTACATAGATTCTTGCTTTGTTCCTGAAATGCTTTCTAGGTTTAAAACCGCCAGAAGAAAAGTACTAAATGCTATGGAACTAGCTCAGAAAAAAGGGATTAATATTACCGCTTTAGGAGGATTTACTTCTATTATTTTTGAGAATTTTAATCTTCTACAGCATAAACAAATTAGAAACACTTCACTAGAGTGGGAAAGGTTCACTACTGGCAATACTCATACCGCTTGGGTTATTTGTAAGCAACTAGAAATAAATGCCCCTCGCATAGGTATTGACCTTAAAAAAGCAACTGTTGCTGTAATTGGAGCTACAGGTGATATTGGTAGTGCTGTTTGTAGGTGGCTTATCAATAAAACTGGGATTTCAGAACTTCTTATGGTAGCAAGACAACAAGAACCACTAGCACTGTTACAAAAAGAATTAGATGGTGGGGCCATAACAAGTTTAGATGAAGCATTGCCTCAGGCGGATATTGTTGTATGGGTTGCAAGTATGCCTAAAACTATTGAAATTGACACTGATAGCTTAAAAAAACCATGTTTAATGATTGATGGTGGATACCCCAAAAATCTTGATGAGAAATTTCAGGGTGAAAACATTCATATTTTAAAAGGAGGTATAGTAGAGTTTTTTAATGATATTGGTTGGAACATGATGGAACTTGCAGAAATGCAAAACCCTCAAAGAGAGATGTTTGCTTGCTTTGCAGAAGCCATGATTTTAGAATTTGAAAAGTGTCATACAAACTTTAGTTGGGGAAGAAACAACATTTCCCTTGAAAAGATGGAATTTATTGGAGCAGCCTCTTTAAAGCATGGTTTTTCTGCGATTGGGCTTGATAAGCAGCCTAAAGTATTAACTGTCTAAATTATGGCTAAACGTTACCTCCTTGACTTTGAAAAGCCTCTTGTTGAACTAGAGAAGCAGATAGAGCAAATCAAAGAATTAGCTCGAGATTCAGAGGTAGATGTTAGTCAACAGCTCTTACAGCTTGAAACCTTAGCTGCTAGGAGAAGAGAAGAAATATTTAAATCTCTCACACCTGCTCAAAAGATTCAGGTAGCTAGACATCCTCAAAGACCAAGTACTTTGGACTTTGTTCAAATGTTTTGTGATGACTGGATCGAATTACATGGAGACAGAAATGGTGGCGATGATATGGCACTAATTGGGGGGATAGGTTCGATAAATAATAGGCCAGTGTTGATGTTAGGGCATCAGAAAGGGAGAGACACAAAAGAAAATGTAGTAAGAAACTTTGGTATGGCAAAACCAGGAGGTTACAGAAAAGCTCTGAGATTAATGCAGCATGCAAATAGATTCTCTTTGCCAATTCTTACATTTATTGATACTCCAGGAGCTTATGCTGGTTTAAAAGCTGAAGAACAAGGTCAAGGGGAAGCGATCGCAAGAAATCTTAGAGAGATGTTTGGATTGAAAGTCCCAATTGTGGCTACTGTCATTGGAGAGGGAGGTTCAGGAGGTGCACTTGGAATAGGTGTTGCAGATAGATTGCTAATGTTTGAACACAGTGTTTACACAGTCGCTAGTCCGGAAGCATGCGCATCAATTTTATGGAGAGATGCTGCTAAGGCACCAGAAGCTGCTTCAGCACTTAAAATTACAGGTAAAGATTTACTTAAATTGGGCATAATTGATGAGGTATTACCAGAACCTTCTGGTGGTAATAATTGGGCTCCTTTAGATGCTGGCAATACGCTAAAAGAGGCTATTGAGAAACACCTTAATGCTTTACTGCAAATGCCTGAAGAAGAATTAATTGAGGAAAGATACAAAAAATTTAGGGTTTTAGGTAAATTTATCGAAGCAAATAATATTGAAGAGATTTATAGTGAAATCCCCCAAAAAACTGAATAAATTGAAACTAGCTTTTATAACGGGTGCTACTAAAGGTATTGGCAGATCTACTGCAATTGCTTTTGCTAATTCTGGCTGGGATTTAATTTTACTCTCCAGGAATATGAATTTAATGGAGAAACTAAAGAGCGAACTGTTGACTACCAAATCAAAAATTAACCTAGTTAAATGTGATTTATCTAATCCTTTAGAAATAGAGCATAGTGTTAAAGAAGCAATTGAGAAGTATGGGTGCCCTTCAGTATTGATAAATAATGCTGGTTGTGCTTTTAACGGTCCCTTAGTTGAAATGGATTTAGGTCAATGGGAACAAACTATGCAAATCAACCTCACAAGTGTTTTCCAGATTTGCAGTTCAATAATTCCTAAAATGAGAAAAAATGGTGGATTAGTCATTAATGTTAGTAGCCATGCTTCTTATAATGCATTTCCCCAGTGGGGAGCATATTGTATTTCAAAGTCTGCACTAGCTATGTTTACTAAATGCTTGAGGGAAGAGGAGAGATCTAATTCAATAAGAGCTTGCACAATAACTTTAGGTTCAGTAAATACACCTCTTTGGGACTCAGAGTCTATCAATGCTGATTTTGATCGAACTTCTATGCTCTCCTCAAATGAAGTATCAGATACTATTCTCTATATGGCTCAACAACCTGAATCACAACTGATTGAAGACTTAACTTTAATGCCCTCTGGAGGAGCTTTTTAAACATTCTGTTTATATGCCTAACCTTAAAATAGTGATTTTTTTTAGGGCAACGCGAACCCGATTAAACAAGAGAATGTGATATAGTGTATAAGCAATTAAGCTTTTAGAAGATACAGAAAATTAAGTTGCATACAATTTTCTGTCAAGAATTTTATGACCTCTACATTACCCAACGATAATATTAGAAACTTTGACGACCAGATTACTAATAAATTAATCTCCGAAATTATAAGAGACAGAATTAAAAATTCTGGAACTAGATTTAGCGCCAACGATAATATCGCAGATTTTATAAACCCTGGAGAATTAGAGATTTTAGAAAGAGAAGTTGCCTCAAGAGTCAAGGACTTACTAAAGTCCCTCATAATAGATGTTGAAAATGATCATAACACTCAAGAAACTGCTGAAAGAGTTTCAAAAATGTATTTAAATGAAGTTTTTAAAGGCAGATATCATCAACAACCTAAAGTTACAAGTTTCCCAAATGATAAAAATCTTGATGAGATTTATACAGTCGGCCCAATTTCTGTTAGATCTGCATGTTCGCATCATTTAGTTCCAATTCTAGGAGAGTGTTGGATAGGCATTAAACCTGGGAATAAAGTCATAGGACTTTCAAAATTTGCGAGAGTTGCTGATTGGGTTTTTTCAAGACCTCATATTCAAGAAGAAGCTGTAATGATCCTTGCAGATGAAATTGAAAAACTTTGTGAACCCAAAGGTTTAGGCATTATTGTAAAGGCCCAACATTATTGTATGAAGTGGAGGGGAGTCAAAGAACCAAATACAAGTATGATTAATTCTGTGGTAAGAGGCGATTTTAGACACGATTTAAGTTTAAAACAAGAATTTTTTGAGCTTGTAAAACAGCAGTCCGCTACTAATAATTACTAATCCTTTGTTAAAAACTTAAAAAGTTCTTCTGTTTTTTTTATATCTTTTAAACCTGGAGATATTTCAATACTACTTGAAATATCTATGCCATCTGGTTTGAAGTCAGTAAGGATTTCATCAATCCATTCAATTGATATTCCACCTGCCAAAAACCATGGTTTGCTAAATTGCAAATTCTTTAAATAAATAGAATTTATTTTTTTCCCTGAACCTCCATAAGTTTCTTTGTTCCAAGAATCAAGTAGTATCGCATCTACAAAATTTTCAAAAGGTTTTATTTTATCGATGTCCTTTTCCGTTTTTATTCTGAAAGCCTTCCATAGGCCAATATAAGGAATTTTTTTCCTTATTTCTTTGCAATAATCAATATCTTCATCTCCGTGTAATTGAATGATAGTTTCACTTGGGTTGCCTAAGAAGTTTTTGATAATTAAATCTATAGGACAATTTTGCACAACAGTTACTCTATCGATTTTTGGATAAAAGTTTTCTAGGGTTTTAAATATTTTTTTCTTAATTTCAGCTGATACATACCTTGGCGACTCTTCAACCGAAATAATGCCAATAGCATTCGCCCCTAATTTAGCAACTTGAAGAGCTTGTTCTTCAGAAGTTAGTCCACAAATTTTAACTAAAGGATTAGTCTTGGGCATATCATTATCCTGCATGTAAGATTAATATTATTGCTAAATATAGCGGAGATTATTTTTGAGAAGTTGGCAAATTTTTAAAATATGGGGAATTCCCTTTAAAGTTCATCCCTATTGGTTTGTTATTCTCTTTTTATTCTCATGGAGTATAAGTAATCAGGTCAATTTATCTTCTGGCGATATCTACAATAATAAAGAAGCTTGGATTATAGGGTTTTTAACTTCTTTTTTCTTATTATCTTCAATTATTTTTCATGAGGTCTTTCATACTTTTGTTTCACTTAATCAGGGTGTAAAAATAAAAAAAATTACTTTTTATTTTTTAGGAGCAATTTTACAAATAGATAAGTATTGTCAAACTGCTTTAGGTAATATAAAAATTGCAATTGTAAGACCTCTTTTATGTTTCGCTACAGCATCTATCTTACTTTTAATTAGTAATAGCATTCCATCTCAGGAACAAATAGCAGTTAATGTAATTTCAAGAGTAGGTATATTTAATTTATTTTTAGGCTTCTTAAATTTGATTCCAATTGGTTCTTTAGATGGAGGGAATTTATTAAAAAGTATTATTTGGCATTTCTCAGGTAGTAAAAATAAAGGAAGGAATTTCCTAAATAAAGTAAATTTATTATTATCTTTTATTGTTTTATTTTTTGGGATAATTTGTTTATTTAGATTTAACTTTTACTTTGGTTTTATTCTTTCTTTTTTGGGATTGTTTGGAATTAATTCTTCAAAATCTGAAAGTCAATTTTTTAAAATTGAAAACATACTTAAATTTAGTAAAGTTTCTGAGATCAAATTAAAACCTTTGAGGAAAATTGAATACGATTCAAATTTCTCAGAATTTAATAAGTTAATAAAAAATAAGAAGGATGCATCGGATAAATATTTTTTTGTTACTAATAATGGTAGGTGGACCGGTTTTGTTCATGAGAATATTTTAAAAAATGTTTCCTTAAAAAAATGGGAAAAGAACTTTATTGGAGATTTTAAGAAACCAATCGATAGTTTTGGAAGTGTATCTTATAACGATAAATTATGGAGAACTATAGAAAGACTTGAAGAAACAAATGAAGGTTTTTTATTGGTTCTCAATGCTGCAGATATCCCTTTGGGGATAATTGATAGGTCAAAAATTGGAAACTTTGTCTTGAATAAACTAGGTTTTAATTTGCCTTCAGATATTGTAAACAAATTAAACTTTAAGAATAATTATCCCTTAGGAATTGAATTGCCGAGAATAATTAATTCAATGAAGCAGAAAGGAGATCTTTAATAATTCTTCTCATTAAAATTTTCTACTTTTTATTATCTATGGCAATATTTTTGAAATTTATATTGGATTTATTTTCCAGGAATGAATTTCTCAAGTGTTGAACTATTTCATCATTTGTTAGTTTTAAATTTATTTTTGGTGGAGCTTCTTCTTTGAATAATTTGAACCACAAATCTCTTGAAGGATTTGTTTGAATTTCTCCATGTTGCAGGAATGCACCTTTTTTACGAAATTGAGCACTACCTATTCTCTTAAACCCATCCTGATCAACTAAATCAGAAATTAATGAAGTCCCAAAACAATTCGTTTTAATACTTGATTTTCGTGAATTACCATATTGTAAGTTTAGACCTAATTCTCCAAAACTTTTAATTAACCAATTATTAACCATTTCATAACTTAAGATTTTATAGTAACTTTTTTTAAATGTTAATGCATATGTTATGCCTCCTGAATGCAGAACAGCTCCTCCTCCAGAGGGACGTCTAACAATATTAATTTCCCCATTTGATGATAAATGTTTCCAATTAAGAGGAATTTCCTTTTGGTGAAAGCCAATTGATAGCCAATCCCCAGTCCAATAGTAGAACCTCAATGTGAGAATTATTTCGGGATTCGAAATTGTCTGATTTAAAGAATTTAAATCTAAAGCCATTTGATCAAATCCAGGTAAATTATTTGTTGAAAAAATTAAAGCCTGATTTTTAATTCCCAAAATTAACTTTGTAGGTTTATTTATGATAATTTTTAATAAATTTTTTCTTTTAATTTGTTAATTACGTAACATCATTTTGTAATAGTGTTTCAAATCTTCTCTTTTCGGTGGAGAATATAGAAAATAATTTTTTTACCATGGAGCCAACTCAAACAATAAATCTTATTGCATTAAGCCTCATAGTTGTTATGCATGCAGGAGTTTTAGCATTAAGACTAGGAATTAGTTTAGGTAGGAACTAAAGTCCATTAGAAAATTTCTAACTTATAAGGTAATAATAAAGTAAGACTGAATTGATTTATTCAGTAAAAATATCAAGTACTTAATTTGTCAAAATCTTTTTATAAAAATAGTATTTTCCAAAAGAAATATTTAGGATCTTTATTTATAAAAAGACAACACAAGCAGGATAATTTTGTATCATTGATTTTTTTAATTATAAAAATTAGCTTTTCCCTTTTAGCAATAATAAGCCTGATTAAGCTTGGCTATAGTTCTAAAGTTAGGTTGACCAGATTAAGGGAAATTGAAGACTCATTTTTATACGAAAAATATAGATTTAATGTTTTAACAGATAAGTTTGATGATTTATTATCTTCTGAAGGTGAGCAAAGATTTATGAAGGATCAGGATCAAATAATTTCTAGGGACCTTATCAGAGTAATATGGCGTTGATAAGTATGATCTTGGATCATTCTACTTTTCATTTTTCAATTAACTTTTTTGCTAGTGAGTAAGAACATTAAGGGTTTAGTCCTATTAACAGGAACAACTTCAGGAGTTGGATTAAATACTCTAAAACCTCTATTAAGATTTGGATGGGAGGTTATAGCAGTTAATCGATCAAATAAAAGAGCTATAAAAATAGCTGAGGAATCCTTGACAAAAGAGGAAGTTAAAAATGTTCACTTTATAGAAATAGATCTTTCTAATTTGGATGATGTGAGAAAAGGTTGCGAAGAAATATTAGAAAGATTTAAGAAGCCAATAAATTCTCTTATTTGTAATGCAGCAGTTTATAAACCGAGACTAAAGAGACCTGAAAGGTCTGCTCAGGGGTTTGAAAACTCTATGGCAGTAAATCATTTTGGGCATTTTCTTATGATAAACCTACTTATGGAAAATATTTTATCTTCTGAAAGAGAAATTGTTTTAAATGGCAAATCAACTGTATTCAAGCCAAGAATTACAGTATTAGGGACCGTTACGGCTAATTATTCAGAACTTGGAGGAAGGATCCCCATCCCTGCCCCAGCTGATTTGGGAGATTTATCTGGATTCAAAAATGGTTTTTTATCTCCAATAAGTATGGCGAATGGAAAGAAATTTAAACCTGGTAAGGCTTATAAGGATAGCAAACTTTGTAATATGGTGACCGTTCAGGAATTGTCAAAAAGATATCATGCAGAGAAGATTATTGTAAATTCTCTATATCCTGGATGTGTAGCTGATACAAAACTTTTTAGAGATACACCTTGGTTATTTAGATTTCTTTTCCCGATATTTCAAAAATTTATAACAAAAGGATATGTTTCACAAAGACTGGCAGGAGAGAGGGTTGCTCAAGTGGCAACTTATAAAGAATTTGCTAAACCATCAGCCCATTGGAGTTGGGGAAATCGTCAGAAAACTGGCAGAAAAGCTTTTTCTCAAAAGTTGTCAAAAAGAATAATTGATACGAAGACCTCTAAACAAACTTATGATTTAACAAGCCAATTGGTTGGATTAGATTAATTTAGACTAATCAAAGCCTAATAAATCAAAAATCTCTCTATCTTTAAGTGGATTACCTTCTAAAGGTTCAACGTTTTCAAGCATATTTTTGGCAAGAGATAAATATTCATTTTGAACTTCAATGACATCTTCAGTAGGTTCCATTTCAAAAATGGTGCATTTTTTTAGTCTTGATCTTCTAATGGCGTCGACATCTTTAAAGTGGGCCATAGTTTTTAAACCTGTTCTTTCATTGAATTTATCAATTTGATCTGTTTCTCTTGATCTATTTGCGACTACCCCACCTAATCTGACTTTATAATTTTTTGCTTTTGCTTTAATTGCAGAGACAATTCTATTCATAGCGAATATTGAATCGAAGTCATTAGCAGTAACAATTAGACAATAATTTGCATGTTGCAATGGAGCTGCAAATCCTCCGCAAACGACGTCTCCTAGGACATCAAAAATAACAACGTCAGTATCTTCTAATAAATGATGTTCTTTTAATAGTTTAACTGTCTGACCGGTTACATATCCCCCGCACCCTGTCCCAGCAGGAGGACCTCCACTTTCAACGCACATTACGCCATTAAAACCTTCAAACATGAAATCGGTTGGCCTCAATTCTTCGCTATGAAAATCCACCTCTTCGAGAATATCGATAACTGTAGGAACCATTTTGTGCGTCAAAGTGAAAGTGCTATCGTGTTTCGGATCACATCCAATTTGTAGAACCTTTTTCCCTAATTTTGAGAATGCTGCAGAAAGGTTTGATGATGTAGTTGATTTTCCGATGCCACCCTTCCCATAGACGGCAATAACTAAAGCCCCTTCCTCAATATTTATTTTTGGATCTTGCTTTACTTGAACACTTCCTTCTCCATCAAGGGGTCTATTTATAGTACTTGTCATTTAAAGCTTAAAACACATTATTATTTATATTCTTGCAGCGCAAATACACATGAAATATATTTCTAAACAAATATGTATTTAATTGTATTAAAAGTGCGAAATATGTTCTTATAACTGAATTTTTAAGATTAAATCTATTAGATTATGAGTGAAAATACTCATGACTTAATTATATTTTATTAGTAAAAATTAACTGAAATATGCTTTAGCATCGTAAAGAGTTTCATCGCTTATCTCCGGAATTCCTCTCAAGATTGCGTATTTTTCAGTATTTGTCTTAACTTTACCTCTTACAAAAAATGGAACTTTTGTTAATTCAGCTCTACCAGATTCAGTCCAGATAATTCCTTCTTTACTATTTTTTTCTTTTTTTTCGTCAGAATTTAAAATGTCATCTGTTTTTGTCGCTGTATGTCCTAAATGGCTTTGATGGCCATCAACAAACTCAAAGTCATGTTTGAACATATCAATAAGATGCTCTTCTAAGCCCATCATTAGGGGATGTACCCAGTCATCAAAAATCACATTTGCTCCTTCCCATCCCATTTGAGGGCTATATCTTGCAGGAACATCTTGAACGTGCATTGGAGTACTAATTACTGAGCATGGAATGCCGAGTCTTTTTGCACTATGCCTTTCCATTTGGGTCCCTAAAACTAGTTCAGGGGCGGCTTTTTTCATGGCATCTTCCACTTCTAGATAATTGTTAGTTATCAGAGCTTCTAGATTTAGATTTTTTGCAGTTACTCTAACTTGCTTGGCCATCTCCCTGCTGTATGTTCCAAGACCCACTACTTCAAAACCCAATTCTTCCTTGGCAATTTTGGCTGCTGCAATTGCATGTGTTCCATCACCAAAAATAAAAACTCTTTTGCCAGTCAGATAATTTGAGTCAACTGATTTTGAGTACCAAGGAAGTTTTGATTTATTTTCTAATTCTTTTTTATTCGTTAATGGAAGATCTAATTTCTTATGAACTTCATTTATAAATTCAATTGTATTTTTTATTCCAATTGGAATAGTGTTTGTATATTCCATTCCAAAGTTCCTTTTAAGCCATTCGCATGATGCTTCCGCAATTTCTGGATAAAGACAAATATTTATTTCAGCATCAATTAGTCTTTCAATATCTTCTGGACTAGCACCTAATGGCGCTACTACGTTTGTATCTATTCCTTGCTCTGAAAGTATTCGTTGGATTTCGATTACATCATCTCTGCATCTAAATCCTAGTAATGAAGGGCCAAGTATATTGACTTTTGGTCTACGTCCAAATTCCTTCCACCTTAGAGGACTTATTTTTTCTGAATAGCTTACTTTTTCTTTTAAAAGGGTTCTTGTTAATTGATAAAAGGTTTCTGAGGCCCCCCAATTTTCTTTCTTGCTATAAGCTGGTAATTCAAGATTCACAATCGGCATATCAAACCCCATCCCTTTCGCAAGAGCTCCAGGTTGGTCTTGGATAAGTTCTGCTGTACAACTTTCTCCGACTAAAAGAGTTTTGGGTTTGAATCTTTCAACCGCTTCCTTAATGTTTTTTTTCACTAATTCAGCTGTATCGCCTCCAAGGTCTCTGGCTTGAAAAGTTGTATAAGTTACTGGAGGTCTTTGCCCCCTCCTCTCGATCATTGTAAAGAGAAGATCTGCATATGTATCTCCTTGGGGGGCGTGAAGCACATAATGAATGTCTTTCATTGACGAGGCAATTCTCATAGCACCAACATGTGGTGGTCCTTCATACGTCCAAAGAGTTAATTCCATAGTTTTTAATGAGTTACTAAAGTTTTTGAAGTTAGTATTTGATTTCTTTTTAAAGGCTTGGAAAAGAGACCAGCCAAATCTGCGGCTTGATCAATTCCATGAATTGGACTGAATACCATTTCTATTGACCACTTAGTACTTATCCCCTCCGCCTCAAGAGGGTTAGCTAAACCCATTCCACAAACTACTAAGTCTGGGTTAGATTTTCTCACTCGATCTAATTGCTTTTCCACATGTTGACCTTCGACAATTTTTGTATTATCAGGTAATAAATTAATCTCCTCTTTCATTAAATCTTTATTTAGGTAAGGAGTGCCTACCTCAATAAGATCCATTTCGCATTCATTATGCAAAAATCTTGCCAAAGATATTTCCAGTTGCGATTCAGGAAGAAGAAATAATTTCTTCCCCTTAAGTATTTCTTTGTGAGATTCGAGAGCAAGTTTTGCTCTTTTAATTAAAGGCGAAATAATTTCATGAACTTTAAGTTCGCTAATTTTGAAAGCTTTCGCTGCAGCTAAAAACCATTCAGTACTTCCTTCAATACCAAGAGGAAATGGAGCCGAAATTATTTTACAACCACGATGTTTTAGGTCTCGAACCGTATCACTTAGATAAGGCTGAGTTAATAATACTTTTGTATTTTTGCCAATCTTTGGTAATTCTGTTGATTGCCGTGGTGGAAAGCTCTCAATATTTGAAATTCCTAAATTTCTAAAAATCTTTTTAAACCTATCCTCTACATTATTTGCAAGAGTCCCAACTAATAATAATTTCTCCTCATTTGATGACTCCATTACTGGGATTAAAGCTTTTAATGCGCCATCTTCTCCTTGGGTAAAAGTTGTTTCTATCCCGCTGCCAGAGTAATTAACGAATCTTACTTGACCACAAAATCTTTTATTTAATTTCTCTGCGACAGTTGCAAGATCAAGTTTGATCACTTCACTTGGACAAGATCCAACTAGAAAAAGAGTTTTTATTTCTGGTCTTCTTGCGATAAGATCATTAACCACTCGATCTAATTCTTCATGAGCGTCAGCAAGACCAGCAAGATCTTTTTCTTCAAGAATAGCCGTCCCAAATCTTGGCTCAGCAAAAATCATAACTCCAGCAGCGCTTTGAATTAAATGAGCACATGTCCTTGAGCCTACTACCAGAAAAAACGCATCAGGCATTCTTCTGTGGAGCCAAACTATTGAAGTTAAACCACAAAAAACTTCCCTTGGTCCAGTTTCCTTATTAAATTCAACTTTACTCATTAAAAATTTTCAAGAGCTTATATTTCAAGCTTGCATAAACTTTTTAATTTAAGAAAGTAATTAATAAGTTCTCTTACAAAATGAACATATTTGAAAAACTTATATGAATGTTTAAATACTTAAATGAGAATTATGAAAATTATTTTTAGAGTATATTCTAATTTCTATAGAAGGAATTTCCTTGACTTGTTTTTGAAAGCTTCCATACATTTCTAGCTATTTTTGTAGCTAATAATCCTGCTCTTTCTAACTTAGATTTTCCTGGCTTAGCTCCAATTAGAGCTGTCACTTCTGAAGTGGTCAAAGGTGCTCCAGTATTTATAGCTAATTGGGTTAACTCCAATCTATCTCTAAGGTTCTTAAGATTTGCTTTCTCAATTTTATCTTCTTCTAACCAGCTAAAAGATGGATCTTTCTGAGATAGTTTTTGCATCAGGCTTAGGCTAACTAATCCAAGAGTTTGATCAGGAGTTAAATTTTTTTCAGTACCAGAAACATTTGGTTCTTTTTTTTGAGAAGTTCCCATAAAAATGCATATCTTTTACTTGAAGTTATCGTTTTGTGGTAAGCATGCAAGTAAATTTAATAGAAAAAATGAACCATAATCCGTTATAGTCGCCTCAATGGAACCAACTTCTAGCTTAAACAGAGGGGAACGAAAAAAAGGGAGTTCTCTAGTCACAGGATCTGAGGTGCAATCTCAGGGCAATGGTGCTAGCTGTTTTATTACTACCGATTCAGAAAAGTCTTTGGTATCCAGACAAGCAAGTCAAGTTGAGCAAATTGAGTTAAGAACATATGTTTTTTTAGATTCTCTGCAACCTCAATTAGCCGCATATATGGGAACTGTTAGTAGAGGTTTTTTACCTATTCCTGGTGATTCATGTCTTTGGATGGAAGTTTCACCCGGGATGGCTGTTCATAGAGTCACTGATATTGCCCTAAAAGCAAGTAATGTAAGACTTGGTCAGATGATTGTTGAAAGAGCATTTGGATCTCTTGCTCTTTACCATAAAGATCAAAGCACGGTTTTACATTCTGGAGATGTTGTTCTAGATGCTATTGGGAGCGAAGTTAGGAAAAGAACAAAACCTGCTACGAGTTGGACTGAAGTTATTCGAGCAATTACTCCAGATCATGCAGTTTTAATAAATAGACAAAACAGAAGTGGATCAATGATTCAGTCTGGAATGAGCATGTTTATATTAGAAACTGAACCAGCTGGTTATGTTTTAAAAGCAGCTAATGAAGCTGAAAAGGCATCTAATATAACTGTTGTTGATGTTAAGGCAGTTGGAGCTTTTGGTAGATTAACTCTCGCCGGGAAAGAAGGGGATGTAGAAGAAGCAGCAGCTGCTGCTATAAGAGCAATTGAAGAGATTTCAAATTATTGAGAATTTTTTAACTCAAACCTATCTCTTTTTTTAAAAAAGGTGACATAATTTTTGCAGCTTTACCTCTACTACCTAATTTATTTAGTTGTGATTGAGAGAGCTCACCGTAAACACAGTTAGCCTCTTTTACCCAAAAAATAGATTCGAATTCCCCATTTGGATATTTGGGGTCCTTAAGAATTTCTCCCCAGCATATTCCTGTTGTATCTTTAACTAAGTTTCCTAAGGGATCGCACAAAACCATACAACTTATAAATCTTGCACTCCTATAAGGGCTATCAGAAAGTTCATTAATTAATTTTTTAATTTTCTCATCATTATTTTTGGCATATCGAGCAGAATAAATTCCTGGTCGACCATCTAAAACATCTACTTCAAGACCCGAGTCATCAGCTAATGCCCAAGTTTTAGTCTCTAGAGCAGCTGCTTTTGCTTTTAGAAGTGCATTCTCAAAATATGTGTTTCCAGTCTCTTCAACATTTAAATATTCTGGTTGCTTCTCAACCTTTAAAGATAAAACATCCAGCATCTCTGAAATCTCAGATACTTTCCTTTGATTGCCACTCGCAATAGTTAGAACTGGAAGGTTCAAAATAACTAATAAATTTATTGTGAGTATTATCTTACTTCAAAGCTTGATACGGAGACAGGAAAGGTTGAACATTCCACACCTGTGTAGACAGGGCCTGCCTCGTACGGAAATAACATAATGTAAATTTTTTCTTAACACAACAGTATGTTTTGATGCACTAACTAATTTGCATAAGTATTGACATATCAATAGTACCAAGGGTGATAAGTTTAACTTATGAATGATAGAAAAAACATTAATGGAGATTTTGTCGAAAATGCTTGACTTATAAGTACTTAATGAAGCATTCTTCGAATTGAACATTCCACATTTAGTATTTAGTAGACAATGGCTACAGAAACAATGGGTATCGCTCTCGGCATGATCGAGACACGCGGACTTGTACCTGCAATCGAAGCAGCAGACGCAATGACAAAGGCAGCAGAAGTTCGCCTTATTGGTCGTGAATTCGTTGGTGGCGGTTATGTCACAGTATTAGTTAGAGGCGAAACAGGAGCAGTTAACGCAGCTGTAAGAGCTGGTGCTGACGCTTGTGAAAGAGTTGGTGACGGTTTAGTTGCAGCTCACATTATTGCTCGTCCTCATAGAGAAGTTGAACCTGCTCTAGGTAACGGTGAATTTCTTGGTCAAAAGGACTAATTAAGTAAAGCAAGATTTGTAAATTTTGCACAATAATTAATTTCCCTACACAGACCTAAATTTATCCTTATGAGTAAGAAGTATGACGCAGGGGTAAAGGAGTACAGAGATACCTACTGGACTCCAGAATATGTACCCCTAGACACCGATTTACTAGCCTGTTTCAAATGTACAGGTCAGGAAGGTGTTCCAAGAGAAGAAGTTGCAGCAGCTGTTGCCGCTGAATCTTCAACAGGTACTTGGTCAACAGTTTGGTCCGAGTTACTTACAGACTTAGAATTTTATAAAGGACGTTGTTATCGAATCGAAGACGTTCCTGGAGATCCTGAAGCTTTCTATGCTTTTATTGCATATCCTTTAGATCTTTTTGAAGAAGGCTCAATTACAAACGTATTAACATCTCTTGTAGGAAACGTTTTTGGATTTAAAGCTCTAAGACATCTACGTCTAGAAGATATTAGATTCCCAATTGCTTTCATTAAAACTTGCGGTGGTCCACCAAACGGAATCGTAGTTGAAAGAGATCGACTTAACAAATACGGAAGACCTCTACTTGGTTGTACCATCAAACCTAAATTAGGATTATCTGGTAAAAACTATGGTCGAGTTGTATATGAATGTCTTAGAGGGGGTCTTGATTTAACGAAGGATGATGAGAATATTAATTCTCAACCATTCCAACGTTGGAGAGAAAGATTTGAGTTTGTTGCAGAAGCAGTTAAGCTTGCTCAGCGAGAAACTGGAGAAGTTAAAGGTCATTATCTAAATTGTACTGCTAACACTCCTGAAGAACTCTATGAAAGAGCTGAATTTGCAAAAGAGCTAGATATGCCAATCATCATGCATGATTATATAACTGGTGGTTTTACTGCAAATACTGGATTAGCTAATTGGTGTCGTAAAAATGGCATGCTTCTGCATATTCACAGAGCTATGCATGCTGTTATTGATAGACATCCAAAGCATGGTATTCACTTCAGAGTTCTTGCAAAATGTTTGAGACTTTCTGGAGGAGACCAACTACATACTGGAACCGTTGTTGGAAAACTAGAAGGTGATCGTCAAACAACTCTTGGTTATATTGACAACTTAAGAGAGTCATTTGTTCCTGAAGATAGATCAAGAGGTAACTTCTTTGATCAAGATTGGGGTTCAATGCCTGGAGTATTTGCAGTCGCATCAGGTGGTATCCATGTTTGGCATATGCCTGCACTTCTAGCGATCTTTGGGGATGATTCCTGTCTTCAGTTCGGTGGAGGAACACATGGTCACCCATGGGGTTCAGCTGCTGGAGCTGCAGCTAACAGAGTTGCATTAGAAGCTTGTGTTAAAGCTCGTAATGCTGGTCGCGAAATCGAAAAAGAGAGTAGAGACATTCTCATGGAAGCTGCTAAGCATAGTCCTGAATTAGCTATTGCTCTAGAAACTTGGAAGGAAATTAAGTTTGAGTTTGACACTGTCGACAAACTTGATGTTCAGGGTTAACTCAAGTTTCGAAATCGAGGAGATTTATTCTCCTCAGACTTATTAAAATCTCGTTTTTACGAGTACTTTCATTCACATTTTGATTAATTATGCCTTTCCAGAGCACAGTAAGCGACTATCAAACAGTTGCAACCCTGGAAACATTCGGTTTTTTACCACCGATGACCCAGGAAGAAATATATGACCAAATTGCGTACATAATTGCTCAAGGTTGGAGTCCAGTTATTGAGCATGTTCATCCAAGTGGATGTATGCAAACTTATTGGTCTTATTGGAAACTCCCATTCTTTGGGGAAAAAGATCTTAACTTGATCGTGAGCGAATTAGAGGCATGCCATAGAGCATACCCTGATCATCATGTAAGAATTATCGGATACGATGCTTACACTCAAAGTCAAGGAACAGCTTTTGTAGTTTTCCAAGGACGTTAAAGCTACTTTTCGTAGTTAATATCTTTCTCCAAAAAAAAACTTTGGAGAAAGTTTTTCAAAAGTCTTTTTAAAGAATTTAAACTTGAAGATCATGTCAAAAAAAACCAGTAGAGAGATTGCACTTGAAAGAAGAAAGTCTATGAGTGATAGCGGTAAAAAAGCTGCTGTTTATTCTTCAACTACCAAAGATAGAGTTCGATCTTCTCAAGATATACAGATTTCTGGGACTCAGTCTTCTCCTAATAATCATAATATTTCTAAACCAGCTACAAAACATATTCCAAAAACTCAGGTAAACATAAATTCTTCAACAACTTTATCTAGTAAAGAGTTAGTAATACAGAGAAGAAAAGCAATGTCTACCCATGGGAAATCAGCTATAACTTCATCCGATAGAACCCGTACTGATGTTAAAAAAGAAAGTCCTGTAAACACAGTTAAATCAACTATAAGTAAAAATCAAGAAATTCAGGATTCAACTAGTACAGAATCTAAGTCCTTAAAACCCAACGTTAAGAGAAGAATTAATCAGAAGAGAAAGCCTATTACTAATACAAGTAGAGATATTGTTTTGGCGAGAAGAGAAGCTCAATCTAAACATGGTAAATCAGCAACTAAACAAAATACTAGTGCCGCTTCATTAGCTAGAAGGGGAGACCCAGATTTAAGTAGTAGAGAAATTTCTCAGAGAGTGAGAGAGCTAAGAAGTAAAACTGGTGCCACAGGCAAAAAAGGTAATGGTAAATGTAGACCATGTGGTCCAAACAAAAATGGTGCCAAACAAAATATTGCAGATGCTAGCTGGAAAGTTGGTAAAAGTGAAACTGATTCAGGTCAAATAGTAACTGGAACTCAAGCCAATAGATCTCTAAAAACTACAGGTAATGAAGCAAGTACATGCAGAACTGTAACTGGTACCCAATATATGGGAGCAGAAGTTACTGATCAATTTTGTCAAGAAAGACCAAGTTATAAACAACCACTTAGATCTACTGTTACCTCTACAACATCAGGTAATAAAGTAACTGGAAATGAAGTTGGTAGATCTGATAGGGTCACGGGCGATGAACCAGGGACTTGTAAAAACCTTACAGGCACTGAATATGTATCTTCTAATCAATCGCAGAAATATTGTGGTGATGTCCCAAAAAATCCTTCAAAGGTTAAACACAGCACTACAATCGATGGATTAAAAGTATCTGGATCACTTCCTGGTAGATCAACCCAAGTTACTGGAGATGAATCAGGTTCTGGACATCAATTAACTGGAGATCAATATCTTGGCTCTGAGCCAAATCCAAAAGGTAAAGCATTTGAAAAAGTAGGCAGTTACAACACTCTTAATGGGAATAATGTAACTGGTACAGGGGTTGGAAGATCAGACCATATGACAGGTAATGAACATGGGAGTTGTAAGAATGTAACTGGCGACGAGTACATAGGATCTCAACAATATGAGAAGTTTTGCGGTTCAAAACCAAAACCAGAAGCTAGAAAAGTAGGTTTAAGCCTTTCTTCAAAGTCAAATTTAATAAGCGGAACTATGACAGGAAGATCAGAAATAGTAACTGGAGATGAACCAGGTTCATGCAAAGTGTTAACAGGAACACCATATGCAGGCTTAGATCAGATTAATGAAAATTGTAGTACTGAGATTTCAGAAGATATGAAATCCCGAGCAACAGTTAATTCTGGAAATAATTCAAATGCCAGACTTACAGGACAGCAACCAGGAATTGGCGGAGTAATGACAGGTGCTAAGAAAGGTGCTTGTAAAAATCTAACAGGGACTCCCTATGTTGGTGGAGATCAGCTCTCACAAGCTTGTGATAATCCTGCACATGATGTGGCTTATGCGAATCCGGAAAAGTCGGCAGGTAACTCTTGGAAGGAATTCTCTGTTAAATCACCATCAAGAGATAAATATTCTGAAAAAAATACTCAAGGTGTTACGGGTAATGAATATGAAAATGGTTCAAAGGTAACAGGACCTTTTGATATGGCAGTTGATAAAGTCACTGGTACTGAAAAATTTAGATTTGAACCGAATAAAAATATTACTTATAAACAAAAAATGGAAATGGAAGAGGTAGACCGTGCTGTAAAGACACCAGAAAAAAGAGTCGCATCAAGGATTACTGGAGAAGGACAATCAGTAGGAAACGTAACAGGTGATGATTGGGATCGCGGTGATAAGGTAACAGGCACAGAGGGAGCTTCTTCTAGAAAGCGAAATCCATCAAGAGCAGGATTCATGAGCGCAATGCCCCCTATGGAAGTTAAAAGGAATGAGGAAACAGAAAAACCAGATTTCTTGATAACTGGATCTAGTGGAAATACTCGTGAAGGACAACTTGTTACCTTTTCAGGTGGTGCAAGAGGTTAAGTAAATAATGCCTTTAAGAGGACTGGCTAAAGCCAAGAATTTCACATTGGGGCCAACCGCTCCAATGAAAACCTTTACTGAAAATATACATATACAAACTAAAGAATCAAATAATTTCCGAAATTCTGGAAATTCTCATAAATTAACCAATAATATTCAAAATGAAAATCTATTTAGGTATGAAAGCAAAATAAAAAGTGATTTTGACGAAATTGTTCCAACTCTCAAGGAAATTGCTCGAATCCAACATCACGAAGATTTTATAAATAAGGCTCAGAAAATATCAAGAAAAAATTTGGGAATAGATTTACCTCTCCATGTATTAGATAAATCTTGGGTTAAACCTCTTGATATGAGAGCTTTATATGCATGGTGTGCTTTCAAACAGCATGAGAAACTTAGCGACAATTTTTTTAACAATGATCCACTTGAAGGTGCTGCTGGAAGTAGGGATGCGGAAGATTTTGAAAAATTTCTCTTAGATTGTGGAATACATTTACTTGATATAACTCCTTGTTCAGATGGAAGGTTAGCTCATTCAGTTGCTTATGTAATGAGAATACCTTTTAGTTCAGTAAGGAGAAGATCCCATGCTGGAGCACTGTTTGATATTGAAAATACCGTTAATCGATGGGTAAAAACTGAACATAAAAGATATAGAGAGAATGTTCCTAATGAAGCTCATAAAGATACCAGGTACTTAAAAGTTGTAACTTATCATTTTAGTTCAGTAGATCCTTTACATCAGGGATGCGCAGCTCATGGCAGTAATGACGAGTTAGCTGCAGCAGAAGGTAGAAATAAATTATATGCTTTCAAAGAGGCTGTAGAGAATAGCTTTTGCTGCGGAGCTTCTGTGGATTTGATGTTAATTGGACTTGATACAGACACTGATTCATTAAAAATACATTTATCAACTAGCGATGGCGGTATAGATTTAGAAGAAACTATTTCTACATTGGAAATTTATAATTCAACAATAAATTTTTCGAAAGAGGATGCCGAAAGAGAAATTTGCCAGACAATTTCTAAGCAATCTTCAAAAGATAAACTCAGTGGACTGGAAAAATTTACATATAAATTAATTGTCAATAATATTTCTCAAATTGATTATGTTAAGAGTTTTCATAATGGTTCATATGTAGATATTGGACATGCAGAGAGGTTTATTGGAGTAGGTATAGGTTTCAAAGAAGTACATCTCAGAAATTTAACTTATTTTGCTCATTTAGATACAGTCGAAGAAGGAGCTCCGGATTTAGATGTTGGAGTAAAGATTTTTACTGGATTAAATGTTTCTCAAGATCTACCTATTCCGGTAGTAATAAGATTTGATTACTCTGGAAAAGTACCCGGCGCAAAAGAGAGGGCAATAAATGATTGTGAAAGAGTTAATAATGCGATATCAATTAGATATAAAAACTTAGTTGATCAAGGTTTGTTACATACTTGCTCTACCATTAGAGATAGGGACAAAATTCATTCCGCCCAAATTATTGGAATGTCTTTAGATAAAAAAACAGAGGAGGCTCACTAATTATGTTAATTTGCAAGGTTGTAAAACCACTTGTTTCTACCAATAGGATTCCAGGTTTTGAACATAAACATCTGCAGGTTGTATTAGATGGTTCTTCTAATAAAGTTGCAGTTGATGCTGTTGGCTGTAAGCCAGGAGATTGGGTTATTTGTGTTGGAAGTTCTGCTGCTAGAGAAGCTGCGGGAAGTAAATCTTATCCAAGCGATTTAACGATTGTTGGAATTATTGATCATTGGGATCCTGACAAGTCATAAAAAGGAGGATATAAATTGTGGAAATTATGAAGGTATTAGGAAGGATGGTATGCACTCAAAGAGTCGCTGGCTTAGGTCATATGAATTTACGAATTTTAGAGAATAATAAAGGAAAGAAATTAGTTGCTGTTGATCCTGTTGGAGCTAGAGAAGGTAACTGGGTTTTTACTGCTAGTGGCTCTGCCGCTAGATTTGCATGCCCTAATCCAGAAGTTCAAACCGATTTAACAATTGGCGGGATTATTGATTATTGGGAGAGTGACTAAAAAATTTTATCTTCAAAAATTTATTGAGAAACTTTGTTGAGGGTATAGTGTAATTAGTCTTGAATAAACAATGTAATGTGGAAAGAAAGAGAATCACCTTTGAGGATTGAAAAAAGATTTGAGTTTGGTCAATACTCAAAAATTAGTAAATTCATAGGGGAAATTGAGAAATTATGTAAAGAAAGGGATATCTATCCAAATATCAGCTTCGGTAAGAATTTTGTAAGTCTTTCAATATTTTTAGAAAATGCAGAAATATCAGACAAAGAAAAAAGCTTCTCAATGGATATTGATAAGTTTTATTTAGAAGATTAGTCTTTTTTAATAATTATTTGGCTTTGAAATATCTCTTTTGATTAAAGCCATTAAATATGTTGGTGCTTTATATCTACCAGGTAGGCATCTATTTAATGTTTCAAGATGACCCCAACATACTGTCTTTTCTATATCTTTAACTGAGTTTCCTTTTAAAATTAATAGTCTAAGAGCTTTACAGAATAAAGGATAACCTGCTTCTAGTTCATCTATATTAAGCTTTGCTGCTGACATAGATCAAAGTTGAATTATCAACTAATAATCTAAACAACTATGGTGCACAATTGGTTCAAATTTCAAATTTCTCAATAATTAGAAATTAATCTAGAAATGCGACGCAATCTATTTCAACTAAAACCCCTTTTGGTAGAGATGAAACTTCGACACAGGCCCTTGCTGGAGGATTTTCAACATTAAAAAAATCACTATATATTTTGTTGACAATTTGAAAATTACTTAAGTCCGTTAAGTAAATAGTTGTTTTTATTACATCCTCTATTTTGGCTCCACCAGCCTTAAGAACTTCTGCGAGATTTTTTAAAACTTGAATAGTTTCCTTCTCTATATCACCTAAACATGTTATTTCATTTAAAGCTGGGTCTATAGCAATTTGACCAGAACAATAGATAAAATCCCCAGCTTTTATTGCTTGATTATAAGGTCCTACTGGATCTGGAGCATTTGATGTTTTAATTACTTGTTTGGGGGACATTTGTTTAAGAAGATACCTATCTATTTAAACCCATAAATCTTTATTTGCTCTTAAAAAAGTAAACTCTTCTAAATTTTTTGCTCTTAAGAAAAGGTTTATTTTCATCTCTTCGTCAAGTAAAAATGGAATTGTCAATTCATTAAGAGAAAGTTTTTTTTCAACTTCCGAAAGTTTATTTTTTATATCTTGATCTTTTGGCTTGAGATTCAATGCCCACAATATGTTTCCCTTTGTATATTCATGCGCACAATATATGAGAGTATTTTTTGGTAAAGATTTGATTCTTTCTAGTGAAGAATACATTTGTTGATAAGTTCCTTCAAAAATTCTTCCACAGCCTCCAGAAAATAATGTGTCACCAATAAAAAGAACAGGATTTTCTCCATTCAAAAAGAAAGCAATATGTGAGCTTGTATGTCCTAATACTTCAATTATTTTTACATCTTCACCTAAAATACTCAAAGTTTCTCCATCCTCTACAGATACATTTTGAAAAGGTATTCGCTTTTTCTCTTTGGAAGAAGCAATCACTTTTACATTTGGCCATCTTTTAATAAGAGACTTCGTCCCTCCAATATGGTCTGAATGATGATGAGTTTGCAAAATAGCTTCTAATTGAAAATTGTTTTCATTTATATATCTAATAACTGGTTCGTGAACAGATGGATCTACAACCACAACGGATTTATCTTTTACCAACAACCAAATGATGTTATCACTTAAAACTCTAAGTCCGATTATATTTCGAGCTTTATTAAATTCCATTGTTAACTTAGAATGAAGAATCCTGGGAAGAAATTGATCTATGTTTACTATAGCTTTACCAAAAGGAGCTCTGTTAAAAGATTCAATTTCAACTTTTAAAAGAGCTGGGTTAGATTTCTCTGACGCAATGGACGAAAATAATAGATCATTAACCTTTGAATCAAATTGCAAACGGGCCAAAGCTTTATTAGTAAGAAATGGAGATGTTCCTGTTTATGTAAGTTATGGTCAGGCTGATTTGGGTATTGTTGGGTATGACGTTTTACGAGAATCTGAATTAAAAGTCGCAAAGTTATTAGATTTAGGATACGGGGGTTGTAATATGTCCTTGGCGGTTAAGAAAAATAGCAATTATTCAAAACCAACTGACCTTCCAGCAAATTGTAAAGTAGCAAGTAAATTTATAAAAACAGCAAGATCTTATTTTGAAGAATTAAATATTCCTGTAGAGATAGTTCATTTGACAGGATCAGTCGAACTTGGTCCAATTACAGGTATGGCAGAGGCAATAGTTGATTTAGTAGCAACTGGAAAAACTCTTAAAGAGAATGGTTTAATTAAAATAGATGATCTTTTCTACTCAACTGCAAGACTAATTGGAAATCCTTTATCTATGAGGTTAGATGATAACCATCTCAGAGATACTATTTTATCAATAGAATCAACTAATGCTTTATAGAAGTTTAACTAAATGTTTTTTAAAGATTTTAGAAGGATTAAAAAGTTAGGTAAATATTTAACTAAAGATAAAAAAACAATCTATCTAATATTGATAGTTTTGTTACCTGTCTCTTTCTCTGGAGCTATACAACCATTATTAGTTGGTCAAGCAATTACCATTCTCAAGAACGAAACTACAGATGTTTGGCTAAGTAAAACTTTCTTTGGGCAGTCAATAAATACCATTATCCTAGCTTTATTTGTAACAGTTCTATTTAGACTAGTTCTGCAAGGATATCAAACTTACAATATCCAAGCAGTGGGACAACGTTTGACAGCAAGAATAAGAAGGGAACTTTTTGATCATTCAATATCTTTATCTCTTAAGTATCACGATAAAATGCCTGTAGGAAAACTATTAACGAGATTAACAAATGATGTTGATGCTTTAGCAGAGGTTTTTGGAAGTGGAGCAGTTGGAGTCATTGCTGACTTTGTTAGCCTGATAGTAATTTCTTTGACAATGCTGTCAATTGATCGAGGACTTGCATTTTTGTTAATTTTGACCCAAATCCCAGTTTCCTATTTCATTATTTGGCTTCAAAAACGTTATAGAAGAGCTAACTATCAAGTAAGGGAAGAATTGTCTCAACTTAACTCTGATTTTCAAGAGAATCTTCAAGGTTTAGAAGTCGTACAGATGTTTAGAAGAGAGGCTTTCAATAGCCAGAAATTTTCCAAAACTGGAGTTGCTTATAAGAAAGCCGTTAATGGGACAATATTTTATGACAGTAGTATTTCGGCATTTATAGAATGGATTTCTCTCGCCGCAGTTTCCTTGATTTTGGCAGTTGGAGGTTATCTTGTTACTTCTGGAAATATTGGTTTAGGAACATTAACAACTTTTATTTTATATTCCCAAAGACTTTTTGAACCTTTAAGGCAGCTTGCAGAAAGATTTACTCAGATACAAGGAGGTTTAACAGCTGTAGAAAGAATAAATGAATTATTGGATGAAGAAATACAGATTAGGGACTCTATTTCCGCAAAACATTTTTTAGAAAATGATAAAAATATAAATAAGAAATTTAAAGGAAAAATTGAGTTCAAGAATGTTAATTTTTTCTACAACGAAGGAGAACATATCATAAAGAATTTATCTTTCATGATCAATCCAGGAGAGCATGTGGCTTTTGTAGGGCCAACTGGTTCAGGTAAAACAACTATAATAAGGTTATTATGTAGATTATATGAACCTCAATCAGGCCAAATTTTAATCGATGATATAGATATCAAAGACATTCCTATTGCAACTCTTAGAAATATGTTAGGAGTTGTTTTGCAAGATACCTTTATCTTTAGCGGAAATGTAGCAGATAATTTAAAACTAAATTCGAATATAGATAATCTCGAATTAGAAAATCTTTGTAACGAATTAGGGTTAGATAATTTGTTACAAAAATTGCCAGAAGGTTTGAACACATTACTAAGAGAAAGAGGGGGGAATCTATCTTCTGGAGAGAGACAACTTCTTTCAGTAGCTCGGGTAGCGATTAGAAATCCTATCATTTTAATAATGGACGAAGCAACAGCGTTTATGGACCCCTCTACAGAGGCTACTTTGCAGAGAGATCTTGAGAGAATTCTGTCAAAAAGAACAGCATTAGTAATAGCTCACAGATTAGCAACTATTGAAAGTTCTGATAAGATTTTAGTTTTAAAAGGTGGAGCATTAGTTGAAGAGGGTACACATAGTGAATTGAGACTTAAAAAGGGTTTATATTTTCAGCTCTCTGAGCTTCAACAAAAAGGATTCGCGAATTTTTAATGATTTTTAGAAACCAAGCATTGTTAATAAAAAAATCAAACAGCATATCGAGGGATGAGCTGATAGATATCTATGGTTTAAATTCATATGAATTCACTCAAACAAATAAAGAAGAAATATTTGTATGTAGTAAAAATAAAGATTTAGATCTAATAGAACTAGATCAACTTTTGCAAACTGTTGGTTGGAGCAGAAGACCTATAAGGAGAGTGAAAAGAGCTTTAGATTTCAGTATTTTGGTGGTTGGTTTATGGCGTCATGACGATAAATTTCCCAGATTAGTAGGATTTGCAAGATGCACTGGCGATGGAATTCTCGAAGCAACAGTTTGGGATGTGGCTATTAACCCTGTTTATCAAGGACTTGGATTAGGTAAAGAGTTGATGAAATATGTCCTAAAAGAATTAAAAAATATTGGAATTTCTAAAGTAACCCTTTTTGCTGATGCTGAAGTGGTTTCATTTTACAAAAGACAAGGTTGGATATTAGAACCAAGAGGCTCTAAATGTGCTTTTTGGTATGCAAATTAATCATTTTTTGTAGTAGTCAGAATATATAGACTTTAACGATTCGCCTTTTAACCATCTTCTTCTAAAGTGCCAGTTCTTCATTGCTTGGAGAAAAATATTAGTTCTTTCCCATTTCCTTGAACTTATAAAAATAGGTGTATTTAATTGTTTTAAATCTTTTTTTTTGTTTAATCTCCTTAAAAAATCTACATCTTCCATTAAAGGTATCTTCCTAAAACCATTATTCTTAAAATAGGTAGTTCTATGAATTATTAAACCTTGATCACCATACGGTTGTTTAAAGTATTTACTTCTAAAATTTACGAAAATTTCGAGGACTCTATAAATCATCCTCTTGTGATTAATTTTAAATTTAAAATAGTAAATACTATTCTTGTTTCCGTTTAAAAATGAATTTATTTTTCTAAACCAATCATGAATTAATCTTGTGTCTGCATGCAAAAATATGAGCCAATCTCCTTTTGAATATCCAGCTCCTAAATCTAATTGTAAACCTCGATTCCTTTCTTTGCATATACATACTTTCGCTCCATAAATATTTGCTATATCAATAGTTTTATCTTCACTTCCACAATCAACAATTATGATTTCCCCCTCTTTCTGAATATTTGATAAGTCTGAAAGCAATAATGGCAAATTATTGGCTTCATTAATAGTTGGAATGATAATTGAGATTTTAGACAAGTCGATTACTTTCTTTTTTCAATATCAATAATTGTATCTATATCAATTTTTTTATCTAAAAACTTATATTTAAATTTTGTAGAACCAAAATTATCAATTGTATTTTGAAGAACATTTTCTGTCCCCCACTTTATGTTTATAAAAGGTAAATATATATGCGATGACATTATTTCATTTGATAAACCAATAAGCCAATATCCTCCATCATTAGATGGTCCTAAAATAAGATCATTTCGTTGAAGCTCTTTTAGAGTATTTAATAAATCTTGATGGCATAAATCTGGAAGGTCAGTACCAATAAATATAATATTTTTAATCTTGTGTCTAGCACAAAATTTTTTGTTTATGATGATTTGTCTTTTCATTTTTTCTCCCAAGCAACCTTTCCCCTGTAAGTTAAATTTTTTGATACCTAATTCTCTAGTCCATCTTCTACAATTACTCTCCCCCAAGCCAGATATAGCTATAGAAATATCAATTAGTTTATTCTCTTGGAGAAATTTTGCGACTGAAACAGTATGTTTGGTCATCACACTTTGTACTTTTGCAGAATTACTTTTACCTATATCTTTTGATAATCTTGTTTTGCATCTTCCAAAACCATGCCATTTTGCCATGATAATGAGTAATGCTTTTTCCAATACTTCAGTGAGATTTAAAATAATTATATGTCTATAAAAAAAATATAGAATTTATCTTTATAAATTTTGTTGATGCTTTGTTAAGTAATTTTAAATTTATCGTGATCTTGTGATCTGATAATGGCCAATTATTAAATTCCAACTAGATTAATAATCTAGAGAATAAAATTTTGCAAGCAATTAATCCTATTTGGGCGGAAGTTCAACAATTACTCCAAAAAACTTTAAGTAAGCCTTCATTTGAGACATGGATAAGGCCTGCTAAATTTAACTGTTTTGAGAATGGCCTATTGACCTTAATTGCTCCAAATACATTTTCCAGTGATTGGTTAAGAAAGAATTATTGTGAAACTATTGAAAAAGCTGCA
Source organism: Prochlorococcus sp. AG-459-N19 (assembly GCA_003209375.1). Taxonomy (GTDB): domain Bacteria; phylum Cyanobacteriota; class Cyanobacteriia; order PCC-6307; family Cyanobiaceae; genus Prochlorococcus_A. Next base: position 89,223 of record QCRF01000003.1, read on the forward strand.
AAAGAAATATGCGGTCATGATGTAAAAGTTGTTTTTAAATCTGAAACAAATACCAGCAGCAATTTAACAAATGAAGAGAAACCTAACGAACAGAAAATTAAACATAAAACAGGAGCTTTTTCTAGTAATAATCTAAATAATTCTTCAAAAAATCAATTCAAAAATCCTAATGGTTTAAATTTACGCTACGTATTTAAAAGATTTGTTGTAGGACCAAATAGTAGGTTGGCTCATGCCGCAGCTTTAGCCGTTGCAGAATCTCCTGGAAGAGAATTCAATCCATTATTTATTTGTGGGGGAGTAGGTCTTGGCAAGACTCATTTAATGCAAGCAATAGGTCATTATCGAGTAGAAATAGATCCTGAAGCAAAAGTTAAATACGTATCTACAGAGACTTTTACTAACGATGTTATTAGTGGTATTAGGCGAGACGGAATGACAGCTATTCGAGATAAATATAGAAATGTAGATTTGATTTTAATAGACGATATACAGTTCTTAGAGGGTAAAGAGTATACACAGGAAGAATTCTTTCATACTTTTAACGCTCTTCACGAATCAGGAAGTCAAATAGTCATTGCAAGTGATAGACCCCCAAATCAATTGTCGGGAATTCAAGAGAGATTAATTTCTAGGTTCTCAATGGGTATGACTGCAGATATTCAGCCACCTGACCTTGAGACGAGGACAGCCATTCTTCAAAAAAAGGCAGAACAAGAGAGGATGAGTCTTCCAAGAGATTTAATTCAATTTATAGCAGGAAGATTCACTTCGAATATTCGAGAATTGGAAGGAGCATTTACTAGAGCTGTTGCATTTGCATCAATAACAGGCTTGCCAATGACAGTCCAATCGATTGCTCCAATGCTTGATCCTAATAGTGTAGGAGTAGTTGTTACTCCAAAACAAGTTATTAATAAAGTATCAGATTTCTTTAAAGTTTCTACAGATGAGTTGATTAGTTCAAGTAGAAGAAAACCAGTAAGTCAAGCTAGGCAAATAGGCATGTATCTCATGCGACATGGAACGGATTTAAGCCTACCAAGAATTGGAGATGAGTTTGGGGGCAAAGACCATACTACAGTTATGTATGCTATTGAACAAGTTGAAAAAAAATTATCTATTGATCCAAATATTGCAAGTCAAGTTCAAAAAATTAGAGATTTACTTCAAATAGATTCAAGAAAAAATTTATAGTTAACTGTTATTTAGAAATAAAATTTCTAGGATCTTGATCATATCTATGCCTTAAAGGTATCTTATCTATCTCACTGATATCATTAAGCGATTCAATTTTATTTAATGATTGTCTTAATAACCTTGCTGAAATAATTGGCATATCTCTTGGAACTGAGATTCTATTTTTTAAGTATCTTAAAGAGATACCTGAAAGTTTTTTAGGGATTAATATTTCACCTGTGATCATATGGCTCAAAGCTGATCTCAATGACTCGTCAAAGGATTCTTTATTGTATGGGTTTACCTTTAGTAAATTGTCTTTATGCTTTATCACTCTTTTAAGAGCAATTTTTGCGAAATATTTTGACTCATAATTTTGATTTAATTCATAATTACCTAGACCCTCCCCATTATCTATTAGCTTAGAGAAAGTAATCTGTTGTTGATTGCTTTCTTTATAGCACCCGCCCATTTGTGGGGGTAAATCATGAGAATGAGTATGAAAATCTCCTTGAGTGCCTCTATAAGCACTTGTCCCTTCAAGAAGGGTAAGCCAGTTATCTATATGACGGTAATTAGATCTTAAATTAAACCCTTTATAATAAATCAGTGATGCATTTATTCTCTCCATATAAGGAATAAAAATTATATCTCCAACACCAGGCTCTAGATCACCCGTGTTAGAAACTGAAGGATCAACAAACCCTGATTTTGACCTACTTAAGATTTCTTCGAGTTTAGAAATGGATTCTTTAAATCTTTTTTTTCTAAAAGAGTTATCTATAAAATTAAAGCTTTCTCGGCAGAGCCAATTACACCAGGATCTAAAAATTTCTCTTTCTAACTCTCGGATTCTGATAAGGTGTCTAGATGTTAAAAAAGATCCAAGTGCTCCTAATTCATTTTCTAAAAAAGCTATGATGTCGTCGCTTTCAGTTATAACTTGCCCTTTAAATTCAATTGCAGGTAATTTCCCCGATCTGACTTTTTCAAGGAACCAACTTTCTTTTTGGCCGTAGCAAAACATATTTATTTTCTTGACTCTGTATGGAATTTTCTTAAATTCAAGCCATAACCATATCTTCTGGCAGTAAGGACACCAAGAATGCCTATCCCTATAGAAGGTAACTAATACATCATTTTCACTATGTCCAAATAATCTTAAATTTGCGTAGGAATTATTTATACCATGGACTCTATCAAGATCTTCAACTTCAAATTTATTTAAATCATCCCATGTCAAAATTCCATTCATTATTTGTATTAAAGCTATAAACTAACGATATAATAATTGATTAAAAAAAGTCTTGGAATTTGAATTTGATTTAATTGTTGTTGGCGCTGGATCTGGAGGACTAGCGGCGGCTAAACGTGCGGCTAGTTATGGAGCAAAAGTCGCAATCATAGAAGCAAATCAAATAGGAGGCACTTGTGTGATAAGGGGATGTGTGCCTAAGAAGTTGATGGTTTATGCAGCTAAAAGTAAAAAGAATATGGATTCTTCTGAAGGATATGGATTAAAAAATAAAGGTATAAATTTTGAATCAAACATTTTATTGAAGAATATTAGAGAGGAGGTTTCTAGATTAAGTAATTTACATAGAAAATCTTTAAAAAATTTGAATGTAACTGTTTTTGAAGGCCTAGGAAGATTTATTACTCAAAATGAGTTAGAAATTATTTGTCCAAAAACAAAAAAAATTAAAAACAAAATAAGTTCAAAAAAAATTCTTATTTCAGTTGGGGGTAAACCAAAGAAATTAAATATTCCTGGGGTAGATTTGGCATGGACTAGTGATGATATTTTTGAATTAGAAAAGTTTCCCGAATCAATATTAATAGTAGGAGGAGGATATATTGCTTGTGAATTTGCTTCTATTTTCAGAAATTTAGGTACTGAAGTAACTCAATTAATTAGAGGTCAACATTTACTTAATGGTTTTGATGAGGATCTTTCTTCATGCCTAGAGGAATCACCTACTTTTACTGAAATCAATATAATCTCCAATGCTCAATTAAAGTCTATCAACAGTGTGAATGGAAATCTGGAATCTACCCTAGACTCGGGTGATAAACTCATAACTAATAATATCCTTATTGCTACAGGAAGAGAACCAAATCTTTTGCCTTTGAATTTGGATTTTTTAAATCTAAAGATGGATGGTCAATATTTAGATGTTGATGCACTTAATCAAACAAGCAACGCAAATATTTTTGCAGTTGGCGATATCATAAATAAACCAAACTTAACTCCAGTAGCAATAGAACAAGGGAGAGTTTTTTCGGATAATTTTTTTAATGACCAGAAAAGAAAAGTAAATTATGAATATATTCCTAAGGCTGTTTTTACTATTCCAGAAATTTCAACAGTTGGCTTAAGTGAAAAAAGAGCTAAAGAGATTTACTCTGAAAAAAATATAAAAATTTTCAAATGCAAATTCACCCCTATGTCTAATACCTTTAAAAAGAATAAATCAAAATGTATGTTGAAGATTGTAGTTCATAAGCTAACTGACAAAGTCATAGGATGTCATATGTTTGGAGAAACATCGTCTGAGATTATTCAAATGGTATCAATTTCATTAAATGCAGGGATAACAAAAAAAGACTTTGATATTACTATGGCTTTGCACCCAACTATCTCAGAGGAATTTGTGACTATGTATGGATAAAATTATGGATTAGAAAATTTTAATTTTTCTTGAAAAATCAAAAACACTATAAGTAAAGCAAAGTAAATAAATAAACCTATCCTTAATTCAGAAAGAAAGTTAAATCCATTCAGGAAAAGTATCTTGTCGAGAATGTAGAAAATATAAAGATTAAGCAAAATAAATCCTTCAATTCTCGTGATTTTACCTTTGCTCCAGAAAATTGGCAAACAAGCAAAGGTAGTTAAAACCATGAAAGGCAAGTCAATTTTAATTAAACTCTGTTCAATTACTAAACCTTTGAATCCTGAAAAAATACTGCAACTTCCAAGGATTAAAAGTTGATTGAGTAAATTGCTTCCTATTACATTCCCAATCGCAAGATCTGTTTTGCCTTTAAATGCAGCAATTATTGAAGTTACTAATTCTGGTAAAGATGTTCCAGTTGCGACAATGGTTAAACCTATAACAATTTCATTTACACCCAAAAGAGTAGCGAGGGTTTGAGAACCATTTACTAAAATATTTGAACCAAAGCTTAAAAGAAATATGCCCAATATTAACTTTAGTAAAATATTCATCTTCCCTCTATGGTTATCTTTTAAATCTTCTATCTCTGGTTCAGCATCTTTTGTCTCCTCTCCTTTCTCATTGATGGTATTGATTTCCCATATTGTATTTAAGATTAAACAAAATATTAGAAATACCCCTGCTTGCAATGTTAATAAGCCTGTTGATGACATAGCCCAAACTGCACAAGAAATTGCCATTAAAAGAGGTACATCTCTTCTAACTATTCTGCTTTTTACCTTAAGAGGTGTTATCAATGAGCTTATGCCCAAAACAACGAGAACATTAAAAATATTGCTTCCAATTACATTGCTTGCCGCAAGCGAATCACTACCTTTTAAAATTGAACTCAAACTTACTAACAACTCAGGAGAGCTTGTTCCAAGAGAAACAACTGTCAAACCAATCACTATTTGAGGTATTCCTAAAATTAAAGATAAAAATATGGCTCCCTGAATAAAAAACTCTCCTCCAGCAAAAAGTAGAACTACGCCTAAAACTATTTCTATTATTGGAAATAAAAAATCTCTCATATTCAGGCTTTTGTCGAAATAATAAAAATTTTCACAATTGGTTAATAACTATCCTCGAATATCTATAAATTATTGTCAATTTTAATTTGCTGTTAAAATTGATTAAATAGAAAAAATTTTGAAGACTTTAAACATAATAAAACCTGATGATTGGCATTTACATTTAAGAGAAGGTCTTGTATTAAAAAATATCATTCAGTTTACTTCGGAATATTTTGGAAGAGCCATTGTCATGCCAAATACTAAAAGTCCCATAACATCCATCAATAGCGCTATTTCTTACAGGAAATCTATTGTTGAAGCGTTACCAGAAAGTTCTAAGTTTAAACCATTAATGACAATTTATCTTACAGATGAGACTGATAAAGGGGAACTGATTAATGGCTTTAAAAAAAATGTTTTTTTTGCAGCAAAATTATATCCTGCTAATGCCACAACAAATTCCAGTCATGGAGTTAGGAAAATAGAAAATCTATATAAGATCTTTGAATTAATGCAAGATTCTGGAATGCCTCTTTTAATTCATGGGGAAGTTACTGATTCTGAAGTAGATGTATTCGATAGAGAAGAAGTTTTTATAGATAAAGAACTTTCTCAAATAACCAAAAGATTTCCAAAATTAAAAATCGTTTTAGAACATATAACCACCTCTTATGCAGTGGATTTTGTTCAAGAAAATAATATTGGGGCTACTATCACTCCGCATCATTTGCATATAAATAGAAATGCAATGTTTTTTGGAGGCTTAAATAGTGATTTTTACTGCTTGCCAGTTGCTAAGAGGGAAAATAATAGACTCGCTTTAAGGAGAGCGGCAACAAGTGGGGAAAAATGTTTTTTCTTGGGGACTGACTCTGCTCCACACCTTAGGAAGTGGAAGGCTTTTTGTGGATGTGCTGGCATTTTTAATTCGCCAGTAGCAATAGAAAGCTACTTAACAGTTTTTGAAGAGGAGGGCGCTCTCGATAATTTTGAAAAGTTTGCAAGTTTGAATGGCCCTAATTTTTATAATGTCCCCCCTAACAAAGAAAAATTAAAATTAGTTTCTAGACCTAATAAAATTAAAGAATATATTGATGTTGTTGAAGAAAAAAATATTGTCGGACAAATAAAACCATTTCATGCAGGTGAAACTTTGCAATGGCAAGTAGAAGGAGTAGAAAATTAAAAAATTAGATTTATTCTGATAATTAAAAGTGTAAATATTCCTACTTTTCTTGGTTAAATGGGAGCCTTTCAGCTACGATTAAAATGCGCAAACTCCTTTGGGAGTGTGGCGGAATTGGTAGACGCGCCGGACTTAAAATCCGTCGAGCGATTTAGCTCGTGGGGGTTCAAGTCCCCCCACTCCCATTATTTAATTATTTATATTTAGTTCTGACGATAACTTCCAATAGTTGTTATGTTTTAACTAAGCAACCATAAATCAAAATGGAAAGTTTTTTCAATAATTCATTCGCTACTTTAATTGCTTATTTTGGAATCATTTCTACCTATTTATTGGTTATTCCTTTATTACTATTTTACTGGATGAATAATAGATGGAATATTATGGGCAAATTTGAAAGATTAGGAATTTACGGTCTTGTATTTCTTTTCTTTCCAGGTTTAATTTTATTTTCTCCATTTTTAAATCTCAGACTAAAAGGAAGTGGTAAAGGGTAAATAATTGACTAAAGGCAAAGTTATACAAATAGGTATATTTATTTCATTAATAGGATTAATAAGTTATAAATTTGCACCACAAATTGGTATCGACGATCTTACAGCCACTACTCTTTCAAGTTGTATCTTGATTTTGATTGTTATTACTTGGGTAACATCTTATGTTTATAGGGTTGTAAATGGAAAAATGACTTTTATGGAACAAAGGAAGCGTTATAGAAAAAAGTATGACAAAGTTGTTAATGATAAACTAGAAACCAAATTCAACGCATTATCAAAGGAAGAGCAGCAAAAACTAATGGAAGATTTAGAGAAAAATCCATAAATTTTTCATAGAAAATAGCCAAAAATCATGAAATATAACAAAATGCAAATCACTAAAAATGAATCTTTATCAAAGGTAGATGAGAAGTTTTGTGAGTTAAAAAATAATAAGAAATTAGCTTTGATGCCTTTTATAATGGCTGGGGACCCCAATATTGAAATAACCTCTGATATCTTATTAAAGCTACAAGAAAATGGAGCTGACCTTATTGAATTAGGTATCCCTTACAGTGACCCACTTGCAGATGGACCTGTTATTCAAGTAGCGGCCTCACGCGCCTTAAAGTCAGGTACTAGCCCAATAAAAGTAATAAAACTTTTAGAGTCTTTAAAAGGTAAATTAAATATTCCCATCATCCTTTTTTCTTACTTAAACCCATTACTATGTTTTGGCTTTGAAAAGTTTTGTGAGATGGCATCTAATGCTGGAGTCTCTGGACTAATAGTTCCTGATCTCCCTTTAGAGGAGGCTTATAAATTTTCTAAAATAGTTAGTAACAATTCTATGGACTTGATTTTATTGGTAGCTCCAACTACTCCTTTTGAAAGAATGAAACAAATATCAAATCATACTAAAGGCTTTACTTATTTAGTAAGTGTTACAGGTGTCACTGGTGAGAGAAACAAAATGGAAAATAGAGTAGAAAATCTTATTGCTAGATTAAAAGTTGCAAATAGTAATCCAATTGCTGTTGGTTTTGGAATATCCACTCCAGAACATGTAAATAAAGTTCGTGAGTGGGGAGCAGATGGAGTAATTATTGGGAGTGCATTTGTAAAACGAATTTCTAGTTCAAGTGAAAAAGATGTCGTCGATAATGTTGGTGAATTTTGTAAAGAAATGCGTTTAGCTGCTGATCAAAAAAATTAATATACAGACAAATTATTAATTTAAAAAAATTAATTATAGAAAATTAAGTAAAAATTATATACCCAATTTATTTTTGTTGTATTTAAGATTCTTCTGTAGGTAATAATCTGATTTGTTTTCTTCCAAGCTTAATTTCGAATTCATCACCTGCTTTTAAATCAAGAAGTGCTGTATAAGCTTTCCCAATCAGAAGATTTCCATTGCCTTGAACTGTAGCTATATAACTAAGTTTTCTTCCTCCTTTTCCAATACCTGCAACTCCAGAATCACCAAGATTTACCCCCTTGGCTTCTAAAAGTGCTTCATAAAATGCGGTAAAGTTTAAGCGTTCACCGCCGTTTTTCTTGGTGGAGACATATCCACAGGCGCGAACTAGTTCAGATTTGCTAACATCACCAAGTTCTTTAACTTTTGCAAGGAGATCGCTTCCAGTTAGCATAATCAATTAAAAGAAAGTTGCATTAAATAACATAGCAATATGCGTGTAATATATGCAATTATTTAGTATATATTAATTCTATTATTTATATTTAAAAATGGAAAAGTTTGTTGTTTTTGGAAGGTACTGTGAAAATGCAATTATTAAGAGGGAACCATTTCGTGAACAACATCTTAATAGACTTAAAAACTTAAAAGATCGAGATATTCTAGTTACATTAGGACCAACCAAATGTACCAAATATTTGTTTGGAATTTTTAATGCTAATGATATAAAAGAGTTGAAATATCTTATTGAGGAGGATATATATTGGGAAAAAGGTATATGGATTAATTATGATATTTATCCTTGGATTA
>QCRF01000004.1 GCA_003209375.1 Prochlorococcus sp. AG-459-N19
AAGTTTTTATAAAGGAAATATAATAAAACTACTATCCCTAAAATTGCTCCAGTTGGCCTAAGAGAAGCTAAGTAAACACATGCTATATTTAAAAATAAAGTATCTTGAATAAAATTACTTTTACTTAATTTATAACCCTTCTTATATGATCTACAAAATAAAAACAATAAAAAAGTGGTTCCGAAAGTTACATAATTAGTTAAACCACCAGATAAAGGAAAAAAATATGAATATGGATTTAGGATAAATAAAATACAAACTATATTGGCAACTTTCTCTTTAAAAATAAATAGAGTAGACTTTCTTAAAAGATTTAAAGTAAATATTGATAAAGCTGATGAAATTAAGATAGTTATAAGATTCCAGATTTTAGAATATTGATCTTCCCCTATTAGATTCGATAGTACTGTAACTATTTTTAAAATTAATGGAAATAAAATATTTCCGTTATAGTTTTCATAACCAAACCCCTTTGATGTCTCATTAATATAAAATAATCTATCGCCTATTGCTAAGTTTGTAGAAGATATTCCTATATCTGATGAATCAGTTGGAATTCCCACAAAAATAGTTAATACAATAGAAATAGTTATAAATAAAATATAAATTTTTTCATAAAAATTAATTTTTTTTATTAGAAAATAAATTTTTTGTGGAAGCATCTATATTCCGGAGCATTTTACTATTATATATTTTACATATAAATAACTTAGTTGAATTAATATATACTTTATGATAAAAATTCTAGTTAATATATTCTTAAAATTTTTTTTGATATATAAAAACAAAAAACTTTTTATTTAATTTATTTTTAGTTTATAATCCCTTATATAAGAATTCTTAATCGATTGATTTCGTATGTAATTTTTAAATTTTAATTAAATTAAAAATCAAATCTAGAAATTAATACAATGAGCTTATTATTCTTAAATATATTTTTTAATTTTAAAAACAAAACCTAATTTTATAAAAAATATTTATGAATATTCTAGTAACTGGAGCAACAGGTTTTATAGGAAGATATTTAATAAAAAAGTTAATCAATATAGATTGTAATATTTTTGCTCTAGATAGAAGAAAAAGAAGTAATATAAAGAGTCTTAATTCAGATAGGCTTGTATGGATACCTAAGGGATTGGAAAATTTAAATGCATTTGATTTAGATAAAATTAATGTAGTTATTCATTTAGCCGCAGTTGGAGTAAGTCCGCAAAAAGCTAATTTAGAAGATCTTGAATATTACAATGTTTATCAAAGTTTAAGACTAATAAAACTTGCAAAAGAATCTGGCGTTAAAAGATTTATAGCAGCTGGTACATGTCTAGAGTATGGAGAAGAATCTGACAAGTGGGATTTTATTCCCCCTTATGCAAAACTTAAACCACTATGCGCTTATTCTAAAAGTAAAGCCAAGTCTTTTAAATTATTAAATGAATACTCAATAAAAAATAATATTGAACTATTTTATGGAAGAATTTTTTCCGCTTATGGTGAAGGTCAATATGAATATAATTTTTGGCCATTATTAAGAAAAGCTGCCATTTCAGGAAAAGATTTTAAAATGACCAAAGGGGAAGAGATAAGAGATTATTTACATGTAAAAAATGTTGCTAATTATTTTGCAAATGCTATTTTTAGAAATGATATAAACGTTGGAAAGCCTATAATAGTTAATATAGGTTCAGGACATCCAATTAAATTAAAAGATTTTGCACAAAATGAGTGGGAAAGATTAAAGGCCAAAGGTGAAATCCATGTTGGTGCTTTAAAAAATAGAAATTATTCAATTAAAAGAATGGTTGCTAATATAGAAAACTTAAATTATCTATAATTTTTTATTTATGAAAATTCTCATAACAGGAGGTTGCGGTTTTTTAGGTTCTAATCTGGCGGAGCATTTTATTAAAAAAAATTATGAAATATTTATCATTGATTCTTTAGAAAGAGAAGGATCAATAGATAACCTGAATTGGTTAAAATCTCTAACCAAAAAAGAACAAATTAATTTCTTGAACGCCGATATTTGCGACAAAGAAATTATTTTTAAATTTTTTAAAGAATTCTCTCCATTTGATTTTATTTGTCATGTAGCAGGTCAAGTTGCAATGACAAAATCTATCTTGAATCCAAGAAGAGATTTTGAAACAAATTTATTAGGAACATTTAATATCCTTGAGTCTACAAGATTAAATTCACCAAACGCATTCATTGCATATAGCAGTACTAATAAAGTTTATGGAGATTTAAATTCATTAGAATTAATAGAAACAGATACAAGATATAAACTTAAAGATTACCCAAATGGATTGGATGAAAAAATACCTTTAGATTTTTCTACTCCATATGGATGTTCCAAAGGTTCAGCAGATCAATATGTAAGAGATTGGTCAAGAGTTTTTGGGTTGAAAACTGTTGTATTTAGACATTCATCTATATATGGCGGCAGACAATTTTCTTCAATCGATCAAGGATGGATAGGATGGTTCTGTAAGAAAGCTTTAGAGCAAAGAATTAATATAAATGAAAATAAAAATATAAATCCATTTACTATCTCAGGCACTGGCAAGCAAGTAAGAGATGTTTTAAATGCAAAAGATTTAGTTAATTTATATTGTTGCGCATATCTTAAAAAAGATAATATTTCAGGTGAAATTTTTAATATTGGTGGTGGTTATAAAAATTCATTGAGCTTAATTGAACTTTTTGGAATTTTAGAAGATGAGTTATCTCTCTCAAAATTAATTTATTCAAAGATCAAGAGGAGAGAATCTGATCAAGATTGCTTTATTGCAAATGTAGAAAAAGCAAAGAATCTTATAGGTTGGGAACCTAAAATTTCATATAAAGAAGGCATAAGAAGTATGCTTGATTGGTCTAAAAAATTAATTAAGTATTAGATTTTTAAAATATATTTTGTTATTTTCTTTTTATTGCTATGAAGCACCAATAGGGTTTTTTATTAGAAAAAACTATTTTTTCAAATCCACTTTTCTCACACATTTCAATGATATCTTTACGACTAAACCTTTTCTCTACAGGGGTTCCAAATCTGTCCCTCGCGTCAGTTCTCATAGTATAAAAAGAGTAATCTTTATAATAACTTAGAGGTAATCTATTAACTTTAAATCCAATAATTTCAAGCAACTTCAATAAATTTGTAAACGGTAAATATATTAATAATGCAATAAAATCACAATATAAATTTTTAGATCTAGAAGATGATTTTGAAATTATTTTTCTGAAAAAATCAGACAATTTCCAAATCATTTTAAAAATTTTGGATTTATTTTCAAAATCATAATATAAGTAACCTAGGAAGGGAGCTCCTGGTTTGAGAAGACTTGAACACTTTTTTAATGCTTTCAAAGTATCTGGTATATGGTGTAGAACTCCTAGTGAATAACAAAAATCCATACTTGCATTCGGTATTTCTAAATCATCTAATGATTTTTGATGATAAACAATATTTTTATATTGTGATAAATTTCTTTTTGCGACCTTAATAGCTCTCTCAGCGGGTTCCACGCAATGCAGTTTATAAACTCTTGGAGCAACAAATTTATCCCATCTTCCAGAACCACAACCAATATCAATTCCCTCAGAATTATCAGGCAGATTGTCCCAAGGAAATAAATGAAAATATTCATTAAACCTTTCTAAAGCTTCAATTTTACTTAAATTAGATTGATCGAATTTTTCCCATTCTTCTCCAAAACTTTTTGCTGTATTAAGATCAATATTTTTTTTATTAATCATTACTTAAATGTTGAATTAAATATGGACAAATAAGTATTCTTATTTGCTTCAATTGAGAAATACTTTTCTACCCTTAATCTAGCATTTTGGCCAAGAAATTTTCTTAATGCATTTTTTTCAATGAGCTTTGAAATCGATTTATACCAATCTTTCATATTATTAGCCAATAATCCTGAAACATTATTCTCTATTACTCTGTCGTTACACCCTACATTACTAGCTACTACTGGCAATCCCATAGCCATATATTGTAATGCCTTAAGGCCACTTTTACCCTTTACCCATTCATCATTAGGAAGTGGATAAAGTCCAATATCCATTCTTTGTAAAGTTGAAATTTCTATATTGGTATTCCAATTAACGCATTCAATATCAACTCCACTTATTTGAAAATTATTAGTTCCCATTACTAATAATTTAAATTTATATTTTTTAGAAAGTTCTTTAAGTACACCATCTAATAAATGTAAATATGAAACAGTTGAATGACTGCCTGTCCATCCAATGATTAAATCTTTTTTATTTTCATACTTATTAATCGGAATATAAGTTTTAGTATTTATAGTTGATGAAATATCAGTTGTATTTTGATTATATCTTTTAGCAATATTATCAAGTTCAGGAGTGCAAGTAATGCAATGGTCAGCTTTTTCTAGTAAAAAATAAAATCTCTTTCTCGATTTTAAAAATTTAGAAAATCTATTATTAGGAGCTGTTCTTAATTCAAATATCATATCGTCAATATCATAAATTGTCTTTTTTGCTAATTTGACATATAGCCACTCAAGAAATGATGGCCCTAAAGGCGCAACACTTAGAGTAATAAATATTCCATCTGATTTATAAACTTTATAGATATCTAAAAATCTGCGTATAAATCCTTTCAAAGTGCCAAAGATTTTTTGAATATTTTTATTTTTACTATATAGAATTTTATAAGTTCTAATGTCAAAGAAAGGAATTACTTCAATTTGATATCCATTTTCAGAAAGATATCCAAGATATTGTTCATACTTCAATCTTTGTCCAGGTACAGTATCAAAGGGATATGTGCAAATAATTAAAATATTTTTCATTAAAAATTAAATTATTTTTTTTCTGAAAAAGATTACTTTAAAAAAATATTAAAAGCTAATCTACCTTAAACTTAACAAAGTTGTAAATTCATTATAAATCAATATTAAGGATATTAATATTTGAGTTGATAAACTATTAAATTCTTTAAAATTTCTTTTAATTTTAATTTGACATATTTCAATTATTTTTTTAAATTTTTCTAAAAGGTAAAACTTTTTTTAAAATTTGCAGAATTTATAGAAAACTTTCTAACAAAATATTTTTATAAGGTAACCAATGTGATGAATGATTTGCAAAGGATAACCAGATAATCAAAACAAGAAAATTAAAACCATAGAATAAAATCTTCCAATTTTTAGTAGAGATTTTTAAAAATTTTGTATCAGGTAAGTATGAAGTCACATATAATTGTAAGGAATAAAAATATAAGGATGTTCTGTAAGTAGATACTGTAGCTTTTATTGTAAGGGAATATAAGAATATCAAAATACTTAAAGTTGACAAACTAAATAAGAGATTTTTTTGCTGATTTGAAATTTTGAACTTATCTCTTTGATACAAAAATATTATTGCGAATATAACCAAAATTAATAATTTTATAAAAGAACCATCTGCTTCATATTGACGCCCAAAATAAGAATTTACATACGCAGATATAATCTTATTTAGGAAAGTTATATAAAATATTCCAAAAAAGATCCCTAATGTTGAAAGACTTAATAATGACGATTTCTTTTTAATTAACCTTAAACGATCAAATAAAGGAATTAAAAGACAAAGAAATGCAGAAGTATGAAACAATGAAGCTAACAAAATTGATAAATAATAAGCTTTAAATTTACTATTTTGATAAAAAGTTAATCCAACCAATTGAATTCCAATAGCACTTGCCTGAGTTACATAACCCATCGAAACGACTACAATTAAATAAGGATAGGATGCAATTAATCCCAAATAAGGATTCTTAAGTTTACTGCAAAAATAAACTAGACCTCCAGAAAATATCAATGCAGTAATGATATTCAAACCATATATACCCCATTTATATTTATCAGAAATTACTAATAGGTATGCATATGCAGGAGACATGGCTCTTGCTAAAAATTCTAAATAAGAAGAATTTTCTGCCTGCTCTATAAAAAAATTGTAGTTAAACCAATCAGCTCCTACTTCAAATCTAAACCCAATGAATATAACAAGGAAAATCCAAATACAAATACTTGTAAATTTACTTAATCGCCCATTATTTCTAATAGAGATTAAAACCAAAAAAATGTATGGAATTAAGTAAGACATTTAGGATCTTTTTATAAAAGTATTTTTAAATTATGAGAATTTTATTCAAACTCCATATCATGAAAAATTTACTTTTTTTAAATAATTATACAGCTTTAATAATTTAAGTTTTTTTTTCTTATTATTTTAAATAATCAAAGACATTTAATTGAAATCAAGATATGTAAAACTTTTACTATTTTGAATTTAATGCTAGGGAAATACTAAGGATTAATTATTATTTTATTTATAAGATAATTACTTAGTATGTACATATTAGTTACAGGAGGAGCTGGATATATTGGCTGTCATACGGTAAGGGCATTGAAAAAGGAAGGCTTTAAAGTAGTCGTTCTAGATAATCTTATTCATGGTCATAAAGATTTAATTGAAAAAGTTTTAAAAGTTCCCTTGATAATTGGCGATATCGGGGATACTGAATTAGTTGAAAAGATTTTAAGTGGAAAACATGAATTTACAAAAGGCGAACCAGTATTTGGAGTTATACATTTTGCAGCATTTGCATATGTTGGGGAAAGTGTAATTAATCCAAGCAAATATTTTAAAAATAATGTAGCGAATACGATTAATTTACTCGATTCTTTGCTAAAGGTTTCAAAAGAAAGGAAAGAAACCAATAGTAAATATCAAATTCCAATTGTTTTTTCTAGTACTTGTGCAACTTATGGTATTCCAGATAATTATCCAATAATAGAGACGACAAAACAATGTCCTATTAATCCTTACGGCGAAAGTAAATTAATTATAGAAAAACTACTAATTAAATATTCAGAAGTTTACGGACTATCAAGTATAATTTTTAGATATTTTAATGCTGCAGGTGCTGATCCCAAAGGTGATCTTGGTGAAAATCATCTACCAGAAACACATTTAATACCTCTTGCATTTCAAGCAGCAGTAAAAAAAATTCCTTATTTAAAAATATATGGAGATGATTATCCAACATCAGATGGTACATGTATAAGAGATTTTATTCATGTAGTTGATATCGCTGAGGCTCATGTTATTGGATTAAAAAAAATACTTAAAAATAATGGTTGTTATATTTATAATCTTGGCACGGGTAAAGGTTTATCAGTAAGAGAAATTATCTCTAAAATAGAGAAAATAACAAATCTTAAAATTGAAACAAAAGTGGAAAAAAGGAGAAAAGGAGATCCGCATCTCCTATTAGCCTCTCCTGAGAAAGCTCTTAAAGAATTAAACTGGGTTCCAAAAAATTCAGAAATAGATAATATTGTGAAAGATGCTTGGAATTGGTTTCAGAGTATACATTAATTTTCAATCCTTTACTATTACGATTCCAAATAACTCTTTGCCTAGTATTTCTAATTGTGTTTTGATTTTTTTTACCTCTTTAAAGGTAATCCCAGGGATCCTTGTAACTAAAACAATAATTTCATTATCCTCAATATTAGCAAAATCGCGAATTATAGAGTAATTATTTTTTTTATTTTCAAAAATTAATCTTAAAGATTGCGGATCTAATTTATTCAAGATATCAGAATAATAAAACTTAAAGGATTTATCTTCATTTTGTCGAAATATATCTTTAATAAAAAACTCATTAACGGATGTTTTTGAATCTAATTTATTTAATTCAATATTATCTATTATCTTTATCTTAAATAAAGATTCAAGAATATCTTCTTCAAAAATAAAACCTGTTTTTTTCTCTTTAAGAAGCGAAATAAAAAATCCCGAAACTAAACCTGCTAAAGTTCCTAAAAGTGTAATAAATGATCTATTTGGAGCTACTGGGCTATTATTAATTCTTGGGCTAGTTATTAATTCCCATGGATCTTCTAATCTAGCCTTGAGTAATTGAACTTCCCTTAATTTATTTTCTAATTGTACAAGGGTATCGTCGTCCCTATTTGCTTCTCTAACTAATTCCTTATACTTTAGTAGAACTCCTTTTGGTCTCGTGGCAGCCTCAAGAACCGCCTCAGCTGAAACTCTCTGGGCTTTTAATAAACCTATAGATTTATCTTTAAGTAATCCTATAAGAAGCTTTCTTTTTTCATAAAGTTTTTCTATTTCTGGAAATTTATCAGTATATTTTGATTTCAAATCAAGAATCTTGAGATCAAGTTCAGTTAAATCATTAATAGTACCGGAGTTCGTTAAATTAGGAATTGTCAAATTGATATATGAAAGTTCGTCAATATCACCATTATTTTCTAAAGACTCTATCTTTTTTATTTTTATATCAATATTTCTTATTTGATTAGCTGCTTTCACTCTGGCTATTTCTATACTAACGTTTTCACCTAGTATATCTTGTTTAAGATTAGGAATAGCGGAAAAGATTGCTGACTGGCTTAGATCTGGCGTGAAATTATTTGCGCTATTTCTAGGATTAAAGTATCCATAATCAAGCATAGTAAGATCTTGATCAAGAGCGTATTCTTGGACTGATTTTATAGATTGAGAACTTTTATTTTTATAAAATTGAATTTGTTCAGTCAAATAATTATTTGCAAGTTGTAAATCTCTTCTTTTACCTTTTCCAGAATATTCTTGATATTTTTTGATTGTTTTATCAAGTACTTTATTAATTAAAGTCTTATTATTATCTTTGTAAGTGATGTATAAAATAGATGTATTTTTTTTTAATGATACTTCCAGATTTTTTTTCCATCCTAAAAAG
The DNA here is from genome assembly GCA_003209375.1 of Prochlorococcus sp. AG-459-N19. GTDB lineage: Bacteria > Cyanobacteriota > Cyanobacteriia > PCC-6307 > Cyanobiaceae > Prochlorococcus_A. The sequence goes on from QCRF01000004.1 coordinate 8,783, forward strand.
GAAATTTCTTCTGAATTGGGATTTAATTTAAGTCTTTCTTCATTGTAAAATTCAAAAACAGGCATAAGAACTGAAGAACTTTGCAATATTCCAACCTCGGTGTTTAAATTAGATGACTGATTCGTCAAGGTTTGTAAAAATGCTGATTGACCTGCGAAAGTAGAGCTTTGTAAACTTTTATTTTGACTTTTTTTAACGACTATCTGAAATTCGCCTTCCCAAATTTTCTTTTTAGAAAGGGAATAAATACCAGATAAGGCAAACAGGATTAATGTAAAAACAAGTATTAAAGATTTATTCCTAATAATGACGTTTAGGATCTTTCGTAAATCAATCTCATCTTCCGTTTTTTGGTATTGATTGTTATTCGATTTAAGTTCTTTGTCCATAATATTAATTATTCAGATACTAGTTCATAAAGTCTATATGTAGAATATATCCCTTGAAATGGCTCAGTGAATTCTTTAATTGCCTCTGCGGACTTACTTAAGAAACTACTTCCAACGACAATTAAGTCTCCCTGCTTGAGATAAGGATTAGAAAAAGAACCCCTTTTTAAATTTTTTCTATATTTAATTTTTCTTTTATCAATGGTTCCGTCATTGTTAAAACTTAGATACTTTATTGGACCTCTAATTACTCTTGTTCCTCCAGCCATATCAATAGCATCATTCAAAGTACTTTTTCTGCTAAGTTTAAAAACTCCAGGAGTATTAACTCTGCCTGATACAATAACCTGAACATATTGTGGATTCATCCTATATCTTACTGCATTAGAAATTATATTCTGATCAGGATTTTTTAATTTATTTATGACAATAATATCCTTATCATAAATTCTTATATTATGCGAATCATCACCATACAAAATATATTTTTCCAAATCTAGAATAGTCTCAATCTTTCCACCGCCATTTGACAAAGAGTTTTCTCTAATTAATTTAACTTTTGAAAGATCCGAGTATTCTGTAACTCCACCACTTTTATAAAGTGCATCAAATACTTTTGGAAAGTAAAACTTTATATCGTTCTCTTCATTATTGTATATTTGATTTAAATTTTGAAAAGCTTGAGGCGTCATTGATGAACCTAAAAAGGCTTTTTCTTCTAAAGGAGAACGATATTTTGGCGAGATAGAAAGGGAACCTTCTAGAGTTAAGAGACCTGGTTTATTAACTTCTCCATTAACTAAGATTTCTACAGGTCTGTAGTCAATTATATTAACCTCGATATCAGGATATCTGACGTATTCTTTATAGGCTTTGTCTAATAATGATGTTAATTCAGTAATTGTCAGTCCTTCTACATAAATTCTTCCTAGTGAATACAAATTTATTGTACCCTCACCATTTACAACAATATTTCTTGTCAATTCAGGATAGTCTTTGGAAATAATTATTAAAAGGTTATCTCCAGGTCCAATAATATAATCATTTTTAGGTAGTTTATTAAAATAATCAATATTTATAGAAATATCTGTTTCTTGAGATTCTAATATGTTTTTATTTTCTGAAGATCGAGAAGAATTTAGTAAAGGATATAAGGAAAGTATGATTATAAAGAGAAGTAAAGGAGATCTTTTCAAAAAATAACTATCTAATTCATATTTTTATTATAACTTCTATATTGCAAAAATTAATTTAATTAAAATTATATTTTTCTCCATACTGCCAACAACCTTCCTTGAAATACGACTTCATTAAAATTTAACTTAATTGGATCATAAGCTGGATTTGCAGCCTCGAGAAATATTTTTCCATCTTTTTTAAAAAAATATTTTAACGTTGTTCCCAATCCTGGGACCATTGCACTCACAATAGTCCCATTTCTTAATGAGGCACTATCCTTAATGGGTTCCATAAGAACCATATCACCATCTGCTATACAAGCATCAATCATAGAATCTCCATTTACTGTTAGTGCAAAAATATCCTTCTTTTGCAAAACGTCTGATATATCTAAATTTTCATTAACGTCATTATAAGTTTCAATTAAACCTCCAGCTGCCACAGAACCCAATATTGGCACCCCTTCAACAATTTCATCGACTATTTGCATAGTTCGTGCTTTGCCTTCTTGCCATGAAATATATCCCTTTTCTTGCAGGTGTTTTAGGCGACTTTGAATTGGAGCAGGTGATTTTAGTCCCATAGCTAACATCATTTGCCTAATAGATGGACTATGTTGGAATTTTTTCATATAGTCCTTTATCCACCTGTATAGCTCATTTTGAGCCTTTGTTAGATTGTCTTCAGTTGGCTGCAACACAGAAACATATGTACTCTAATACATTTGTACCCCTTTTCTTTTAAATATGCAACTCTTCTTAAGTAAGAAGGCAAGATAAGAGTGCTTGTTGAACATGCAATCTATTTTCTGCTTGTTCAAAAATTCTACTTTTTTTACTTTCAATTACTTCATCAGTTATTTCTTTAGATCTATAAGCAGGAAGGCAATGCAGAATAATTGCATCTTCATCAGCTTTTCGTACTAAATTCTTATTAATAGTGAATCCAAGAAAGTCCTTATCTTTTTTTTCTTTTTGATTTTCTTCCCCCATAGATGACCAAACATCTGTGTATAAAACATTAGCTCCCCTCACTGCGGAAATAGGTTCATTACTGATTTTTAATAAATTTTTATTCTTGTAAATTTTTTGGGCCTTATTGATTACCAAATTATTAGGTTCATAACCTTTAGGGCATGCAATTCTAACTTCGACCCCCAATAAAGCTCCATACAAAATAAGAGAGTTAGCGACATTATTACCATCACCTATAAACGTCAAAACCACGTTTTTGAAATCAACGAATTCTTCTTTTATTGTCATGTAATCAGCCAAAGCTTGGCATGGATGTTCTAGATCTGTAAGGGCGTTTATAACTGGCTTAGAAGACCATTTTGCATACTCTTCCAAATCAGATTGTTTAAAAGTTCTAATAGCAAGAACATCGCAATATCTACTTAAAACTCTCGCAGTATCTTTTATTGGCTCGCCCCTTTCAATTTGTGAAGTAGTGGGATTTAGATCAACTGTACTTCCGCCAAGTCTTGACATTGCTACCTGAAAGCTTACTCTTGTACGAGTAGAGGATTTATCAAAAATGAGTCCTAAAACTTTATCTTCAAGTTCAATATTTAAATCTTTATTTTTAAAATTACTAGCCAGTTCTAGAATATGAAAAAATTCTTCAGTAGAAGTATCCAAGCTTGATAAGAAGTTTTTATTCTCAAGTCTGATTGGGTTTATCATCTAACTTTGTATGAAAACCTAAATTCTACTATGCGGGCAATTTACTTTCGGCTAAGAGAGATTTGAGATCTTCTCCTTCAATAACTTCTTCCTGGAGAATTTTTTGAGAAATTGATTCAAGAAGAGGTAAATTATTTCTTAAGATATTGAGTGCAGTTTCATGTGCATCATCTACTAAATCTCTAACCTCTTTGTCTATGGCTTGAGCAGTAGCATCACTTACTGATCTTCTAGGATTATTGCCATTACCTAAAAACTGACCCCCACCTTGTTTGTCGTAAGCAAGGGGACCTAAAATATCACTCATTCCAAATGTACCAACCATTTGTTCCGCAATATCAGTTGCTCTTTGTAGATCATTTGAAGCTCCCGTCGTAATCTTTCCGAATACAACCTCCTCTGCAGATCTTCCTCCTAGAAGTGTTGCAATTTGACCTTTTAACTCCTCTTTAGAATTTAGGAATCTTTCCTCAGTGGGCAATTGGAGTGTATAACCTAATGCACTCATACCTCTTGGGACAATTGAGATCTTTGCGACTTTAGAACCTCCAGGCATAAGATGACCAACGATTGCATGCCCGACTTCGTGATAAGCAACAACTTTCTTTTCATCCTCTTGCAGAACACGACTCTTCTTTTCCAATCCAGCGACAACCCTCTCTATTGCTTCACTTAGGTCTTGTTGTTCTACACTCTTCCTTTTTGCTCTGGCGGCAAGTAAAGCAGCCTCATTGACCATGTTAGCTAAATCAGCTCCTGCGAATCCACTAGTAGCCTGGGCAATAGAATCTAAATCTATTGAGTCTGCAAGTTTGACTTTTTTTGTATAGATCTCCAGTATAGTTTTTCTTCCTGATAAGTCTGGTCTATCAACTAATACTTGCCTGTCGAATCTGCCTGGTCTTAATAGAGCTGCGTCAAGGACTTCTGGTTGGTTCGTGGCAGCAAGCACTATAACTGGCTTATCAGTTGACGCAAATCCATCCATTTCAGTAAGAAGCTGATTTAGAGTTTGTTCTCTCTCATCGTTACCTCCAACAACTCCCATAGAGCCAGAACGACTTTTCCCGATAGCATCTAGTTCATCAATAAAGATGATACAAGGTGCTTTTTTCTTAGCTTGTTCAAATAAATCCCTAACTCTTGCTGCACCAGCACCTACAAAAAGTTCAACAAATTCAGAGCCCGAAATAATGAAAAAAGGTACTTCTGCTTCACCAGCAACCGCTTTTGAGAGAAGAGTTTTTCCTGTTCCAGGAGGCCCAACTAAAAGAACTCCCTTTGGTATTCTTGCACCAATATCTGTATATCTCTCTGGCCTTTTTAAGAAATCAACAATTTCTGTTAATTCGTCTTTAGCTTCATCGACTCCTGCTACGTCCTCAAATGTAACTTTTGATTCATCATCGGGTACATAAACTTTAGCTTTACTTTTAGTAAAACTAAGAGCCCCTTGAGCACCCCCACCTCCCATACTTCTTCTAGCAAAGAATTGTAAAACAAGGATAAAAATTAATGGAGGAACAACCCAGCTCAAAATGGTTGAAAAGAAATTAGGTTTCTTTGGTGGAGCAGCAGCAAATTCTACACCTTTACTTTCCAATCTTTGGGGTAAATCCATATCAAAAATTGGAGTGGTAGCCAATACAGATGGAGCACCTTCTTCAGCTCCATTTAATTCATATCTAATTTGTTCTTGAGTGATATATGCGCGTTTAACCTCCCCATCATTAACTTGATCTATAAATAAAGAATAAGGTACCCTAGGAATTTGCATATTTTGATTAGGGAAGAGACTACTAAATAAGAGTAATGCTCCTACTCCTATCAAAATGATATTTACAATTCCAAATCTTTTATTAGGTTGATTATCGTCTTGTCTTATGGGCATAGTTATTATAAATTTTGAACTTATTATAAACTAAACTAAAAGTTTCCGTATCTATATCTTTTTTTTGGGTAAGAACCGTACGTTACTATCACCCATAGAAATTAGTATAAAAATTTAATTTTTAAATGAATTCTTAACGAGAATATCATTCCCTATCAAACTGAACTGAGAGTCACTTAATTTAATAATTTCATCCATATCTTTAAATTCAAAATCACCAAGGGGATTCATACTGTTTTCTCCACCTAAAATTTTTGGAGCAATAAAAGTAACAATTTCTTGAATACAATTAGATTGAATAGCGGAGGTAGCCAAACTAGGACCACATTCCCATAAAACTTTATTAAATCCTCTTTTAGCAAGTATTTTTGAAATTAACTCTGGATTATCTGATGGCACCTTTTGAACCTCTACACATTTCGGAATCCGTGAGAGGTAGCTTTCATTTGCTGTAGAAGAATCATAAATAACTAAAGTTTTTGACTTACTACAATCCCAAAGATTAGATTTTGAAGGAAGATCTAAACTTTTTGTGAAAACAACTCGCAAAGGCTCAGGATTTTTCGAACCTCTTGTGCTCAAAAGTGGGTTGTCTCTTCTTAATGTGTTCCCCCCAATGATTATTGCATCAAATTCTGCTCTAAAAGAATGAACTAATGACCTTGATTCATCATTAGTAATCCATTTACTTTTTCCATTCTTTAAAGCTATTCTTCCATCTATACTCATTGCCCATTTAAGAACACCTAATGCCTTTTTAGTAGTATTTCTATGAATGAAAGCCTTATTAAGATCTAATGATTCTTCTTTACATAATCCTAAGTTAACTTGGATTCCAGCTTCTTTTAGAAGTTTAATACCTTTACCAGAAACTCTTTTATCAGGGTCTTCAATAGAAATATACACCTTTTTTAACCCAGAGGATATTACTTTATCTACACATGGAGGTGTTTTCCCTTGATGGCAACAAGGTTCAAGATTCACATACATTGTTCCACCTTTAGCATCCTTTTTTAAATTATTAATTGCCATTGCCTCTGCATGCGGCATCCCTGACTTGAAATGAAACCCTTCTGAAATAAGGCTCCCATTCTTATCAAGTATTACCGCTCCCACCATAGGATTAGGACTTGCTGTATTTTTGCCTAAAGAAGCCAAAAAGATTGCTCTTTTCATCCATTTTGTATGGATTACATTTTTTTCAGACATCTCTAAAAATCAAATTTAGTTTATTGATCTCCACTCTTTAACAACGAAAGGAGGAACAGGTAACTCAGAAAAAACTCCTGACAAAGATAATCTTAATGGTCTATTTTTATCTAAATTTTTAATCAATTCATCGAGATCGAATTCTGCTGCTGCTTGTCTTCCATCATTTGCTAATTCAACATTAAGTAATGTTTTATCATCTAAAAGCCACTGTTTCCTCCCTGACTCTACCCTCAAGTAGGTGGGATGATCAATCCTGAGGTTCCCTGGATATCCTATTACTCTCAAAATTAATTTATCTTCAAAAAGAGGGGATTTATAAGCTACTAATTGCCAAGTTTCAAAGTCCAAGTCTCTTAAAAACTCACTGCTAGTGTTTATTAATTCTCCATTTATTTCTGTTTCTATAACTTCTGCAGATACTGTTAATGGGTTAAAAATAAGTGATATTAGTAAAATTAAAGATAATATTACTTTTAAAAAAATATTTTTATTTGATTTTGTAATTTTCTTCATTTTCAGAATCCATCAGGGCGTCTAAAGTTACAGCTGTTCGTACAATAGCTTGGTATCTTTTGATTATTTTACGATTTTTTTCTATAACTCGAGATAAATTCAAAGTGTCTTTTTTAGAATAGCTAGATGTTAAATCGCTAGAATCTTCTTCAATAAACTCAAATTCAGTATCTTTCTTAATTAGAGTTAACAATAAATCATGTAATCTCTTTCTCCTTTCAGACAATTAATTTACTATGATAACTCGAATAATAATAGGATACATTAATAAATCATTCAAACAATTTAGTTCCATTCCATTAAATATTGATGACTGAAGTTAATAGAAAAATTCATGTAATTGGGATTAATTCTTATAAATTTGATGATCTAGCCTTCAAATTACAAAATCTAATTTTTGAAACAGAAAATATTGCAGTTCCAAATTCATATTTTGAAGAAATTAAATCATGGAGCGAAAATGGTTTATTAAAAAAGAAATCATTTTTTTCGAGTAAAAGTGATAACGAACTTGTTAACTGGCTTAGATATCAAAAAACAGATGTTATTTTAATTTCTAGAGGTGATCCACTTTGGTTTGGAATTGGGAGAATATTACTAGAAAATTTTTCAAAAGATGAATTAAGTTTCTACCCTTCAAATACTTGCATTCAATTAGCATTTAGTAAGTTAAAAATTCCGTGGCAAGATACTGTTAATGTAAGTATTCACGGCAGAGATTCTACTAAGTTAGTTGAGGCGCTTAAAGCAAGGCCTTCAAGTTTATCTATAATTACAGATTCAAATAAAAAAAGTTTAGAAATAATCAAAGAAAACTTATTAGAGTTAAATGTGGATGACTTCTATGATTTTTGGCTCTGTGAAGAAATAGGCTTCGACAAAGAAAATATAAGAAAATTAAATCTTAAAGAAGCATTACCCTCTGATATATCAAGTTTGAATATTGTTGTTCTTACAAAAACAAATAAAAATTTCTCAAATCATAATCTCCCTCTTTTCGGAATCAGTGACCATATGTTTAAAACTTTTGATGATAGACCAAATTTATTTACTAAAAGGGAGGTACGCGTTCAAATCTTGGCTGATTTAGAGCTTCCTAAAAATGGGGTCATCTGGGATATAGGAGCAGGTTGTGGGTCAATTGGTCTAGAGGCATTAAAATTAAGGGCTGATTTGGATTTGCTTTGTTTCGATAAAAGGATTGGTTCTAAGTCATTAATACTAGAAAACTCAAAAAGGCTTAGCGTTAAACCAAAATTTATTTTTGAAGAAGACATAAACAAAACCTTGAATACGAGAAATTTAAGTTCTTTTGAAAAACCTAATAGATTAATAATTGGAGGATGTGATAAAAAGACTAAACTGCAAATTATTAAAAAACTGGCTACTGGTATGAGTGTTGGAGATATTATCATTATTCCAATAATTGATATTCAAAGTATTAAAGAATTAAAAGAGGAATTAGAAGATAAAAAATTCAAAACAAATTTAAATTTAATTCAAACTTATAAAAGCTTAAGTATCGCTGAGGGAATCAGATTAGAACCAAATAATCCTGTTTTTCTTTTAAAAGGAAAAAAATATATTTAAACAATTGTTATTTGTTAGGTTTAGCCACATGAGGTAAACCCCAACCTAGTTTATTTCTTAAAACTTGGAAAAATTCATGATCTTCAAGCCTAATAAACTTCACTGAGTGTTTACTTTTTCTTATTAAAACTCTATCTTCAGGCCAAACATAACAACCAGCGTTTCCGTCAACAACCATTACCAGCCTTTCAGGAGTTGCGGGGAAAACAGTTACTGGCTCTGAATCATTGAAAACCAATGCCCTAGACGCCAATGAATGTGGAGCAATTGGAGTTAATTGTACAACTGGGCAATCAGGTGTAATTACTGGCCCTCCAGCACTCAACGAATATGCCGTAGAACCGGTTGGAGTAGATAAAATTACTCCATCAGCTGAAATATCCACAGGAGCATGTCTCCCTATAGAAATCTCAAAATGACACATACTTGTCAGAGGTTCTCTATGAAGAGCCATCTCATTAAGACAGAGAGACTCCCATCTCCTCTGATCATTTCTCATTACACTAATGATAAAGCAAGTTCTTTCTTCAATATCCCAATTCCCAGCAATTATTTTATCTACAGCCTCATCTAGGTTGGATAAATAAGCTTCTGCTAGAAATCCTAAATGACCAGTATTTATTGTAAGAATTGGAATTTTAGCGGGTGCCGTTTGTCTTGCAGCAGAAAGCACAGTCCCATCTCCGCCAAGAACAATTGCAAATTCCATTGATGAATCAAATCCCTCAGGAACACAATTCGTATATCCCAAAGGACGAACATGCTGATCAGGATTTGCGAACCCAACCATCCCTCCAGAGCTACTAACTCTTACAACTTCAAAATTAGATTCTTCCAATTTTTTTTGAACAGAAGTTGCAGTTTGAACAGCTAGTTCCTTTCCATCATTTACGATTAGCCCTGCTTTACGTACCAATCAAAAAACTAAAACTAGGACTATTTTAAACTAATTTGTTGGACAATCCTAATTTAAAATTTTAATTTTATTAGAACTGTTCTAGAAATCTAAGATCATTTGTATAAAATTTTCTGATGTCGTCGATCTGATGTCTCACCATACAAAATCTTTCTACTCCTAATCCTGCCGCAAAACCAGTCCATTTCTCTGAATCTATTCCTAATTTTTCTAAGACTTTTGGATCTACCATCCCGCAACCCATTACTTCTAACCATTTACCTTTCCACTGGACGTCGACTTCTGCTGAAGGTTCAGTAAATGGGAAATAACTAGCTCTAAATCTTACGGGAATATCTCCAAAAAAGGTCTTTAAAAATGTGAGAACTGTTCCTCTTAAATGACTAAAATTAATGTCTTGATCAATACATAAAACCTCAACCTGATTAAATACAGGGGAATGAGTGGCATCTACTGCATCTCTCCTATACACTCTCCCAGGAGCAATAATTCTTACTGGAGGAGGATTTTTCTCTAAGTATCTGATCTGAACAGGAGAAGTATGGGTCCTTAAAAGTCGCTTTTCATCTAAGTAGAAAGTATCCTGCATATCTCTTGCGGGATGGTTTTTGGGTATGTTGAGAGACTCAAAATTATAAAAATCAGTTTCTATTTCAGGGCCACTTTCCACTGAGTAACCTAAACCACAAAAAATATCTATTATTTCCTCTTGGGTTAAAATCAAAGGATGTTTATTCCCGCGGGGTGTTCCAATTGAAGGTATAGTCACATCAATTTTTTCTTTTTTAATTTTTTTATTTAAGGTTTCGCTGTTTAGTTTATTTTTTCTTTCAGTTATTAGTTCTTGCAAATTTATCTTTATTAAATTTGCCTTTTGGCCAATAATTGGTCTATCGTTAGCAGATAATTGACCCATTGTTTTCAAGATAATTGACAAATCACCTTTTTTCCCTAATAAGGAAACTCTCAATTGATCCAGTTCTTCATGGGTATTAGAATTATCTATATTATTTTTTGCTGTTAGAGAAAGATTATTTAGTTTTTCCTCAATTTGACTTAATGATTCAATTTGACTCACTGATATAGTAAAAATAAGTATTGTTTTATCTTACTTAAATATCGTCCATAAATAAAATGAATTGATTAATGAAACCGTTAAATATATTAATAAGCAATGATGATGGAGTTTTCGCAGCGGGTATAAGAGCTTTGGCAAAATCAGCTCAAAACAGAGGACATAAGGTAAAAGTAGTATGTCCTGACCAAGAAAGATCAGCTACTGGTCATGGTCTTACTTTACAATCCCCATTAAGAGTGGAAAAAGCTGACGAATTATTTGGAGAAGGAATTGAAGCTTGGGGATGTTCTGGTACACCTGCTGATTGCGTCAAATTAGCACTATCTGAACTCTTAGATCATAAACCTGATCTAATATTATCTGGAATAAATCACGGGCCTAATTTAGGGACAGATATTTTCTGTTCAGGCACAGTCGCTGCAGCTATGGAAGGTACATTAGAAAATGTCCCCTCCATGGCAATAAGTGTTGCTAGTTTTAAATGGAAGAATTTTGAATTTGCTGGAGAAATTGCAATTAATATTGCCGAACAAGCAATTAACGATAGTTGGCCAGCTTCACTTCTGTTAAACTTAAATATTCCTCCTTGTGAGAAAGGTAAAATAAAGGAATTATCTTGGACAAGATTATCAATAAGGAAATATAAAAATCAATTTTCCAAAAGAGAGGACCCAAGAGGTGACGATTATTATTGGCTCGCCGGGGAGGTAGTTTTAGATCTTAAATCAAAAGGTTATGGTCCAAAGAAGTGGCCAAGTGACGTATCACAAATACAAGAAAATAAAATATCTCTTACACCCGTTGAACCTGATTTATTTTGGAGAGGTAATCTAGACAAATTACCTAAAATTAATAATTCATTTATAAATTCTCCTTAAAAGCCATAAAGAAAAGCAAAGTCCAAAAAAATGAGCAGCAATAACTTGTGTGTTACTGAGAACTGATAATATTTCAAGTCCAGTAATTGGGATATCAGATGTCGCTGTAATCAGCTGTCCAGTTGTTTGAGAAGATGCTTGTATAAATAAGGCACCCATTAGAGCTTGATATCCAATTAACCCAAACAAAATTCCTAATAAATCAACTATTAGTCCTCGTTTTATCAATTTACTGGTTTGTCCTCTTGATGGTCTGGCATTGCTTGCGATCGCTCTTCCTGTTCTAACTATTAACCAACCTTGCCAAAGACTAAAAAGTAGTAAGATTAGGGATAATGTTGTAAGTGATAGTCCAGGAGCCAAGCTAAGCTGTCCTTCGCTATTATTAACAACATTTGAAAAAAGCAAAACAGCTGCAACAACAACACCTAAAATGGATTGAATCCAAAAGCGTATCCATCCAATGCGCCGCATTCCAAATGAAAGGGACTGAAAATCAATTTTGTCAGACATTCATTTGATTAAATAAACTATGATCTATTCAAATTTGCCATCAAAATCATAAAATTGCACGTAATCTTTTGATCTCTTTAATATCGCCATCTGAAGTTAAGAACTCTACTTCAATAGCTATTGGAAGTTTTGATGGACTACATGCTGGCCACAGAAAATTAATTAAAAGTGTAGTTGAAGAAAAACAATATTCTCCAACAATTGCGAGCTTTTGGCCTCATCCCAGAGAAGTTCTATACAATGAGACGCGTCTTAGACTTGATCTTCCTTATGAAAAACTACCTATTCTTGAAGATCTTGGGATTAAACAATTAGTTCTGATTCCTTTTGATGAGGCACTATCAAAATTAAGTGCAGAAAGATTCGTAAGAGATATTTTGATAAATCAATTACAAGCAAAAAACATTTCTGTAGGTGCTAATTTTAAATTTGGTTTCAGAAGAAGTGGAGACATTAATACTATAAAAAATACGATTAAAGATACGGATATTAAATTAAAAATTACACCAATTTTAGAAGACAAAGAAGGAAGAATCAGTAGTAGCAGAATAAGAGATTTATTAGAAAAAAGTGATCTGAAAAATGCTTCCAAAATTCTTAAAAGGCCTTATAGTTTTAAAGGAAAAGTTATTAAAGGTAAAGGTATTGGTAAAAATATAGGATGGCCCACAGCAAATCTCGAAGTAGATGGTAGGAAATTTTTACCTGGGGTAGGAGTCTACGCAGCATGGACAACTATCGAGAATTCCAACAAAAAAATTGCATCTGTTATGAATCTTGGCTCTCAACCAACAATAAATCCTTTGTTGCCATCTGCAGTTGAGGTTCACTTAATAAATAAACAAATTAATCTATATGGTTTAAATTTATCAGTAGAACCAATTGAGAAGCTTAGATCTCAAATTCATTTCGAGAATATAGACCAACTCTCTATTCAAATTAAAAATGATAGAGATAATGCTCTAAGAGTTTTAAAAGCTACAAAAATTAAATTTTAAATGCAAAATTTCAATTTTATAGATCCTGATGAATCAAGAATATTCCAAATTATTGATGCAAATCTTGATAGAGCGAGAGAAGGCTTAAGAGTTCTTGAAGATTGGGCCAGATTCGGGTTAGGGGAAAACGATTCTGTTACTAAGATAAAAAATTTCAGACATATTTTAGGAAAGAATCATTTGGAAGTTTATAAAGAATCTAGAAATTACATTGAAGACCAATGCAAGGGATTGACTCATAAAGAGCAAATAAATAGAAAATCCCCTGAGCAAATTATAAGTTCTAATGCTGGAAGAGTTCAAGAAGCCCTTAGAGTAATAGAAGAATTTTCAAGACTAAATAATAATGAACTATCAAAAATCGCTTCAAAAATTAGATATGAAATTTATACTTTAGAAATTGAATTGTTAACTTTATGTAAATGTAAGAAGTCTCAGGAAATATTAAAAGATAATGATTTATATGTCATCACAGATCATAAAGAAAACTTATTGGAAATAATAGAGGATTTATTAATAGCAGGTGTAAAAATAATTCAACATAGATTTAAAAAGGGAACTGATAAAGATCATCTTAAAGAAGCAATTCAAATTAAAAATCTATGTAAAAGATATAATTCATTGTTCATTATTAACGACAGGATAGATATAGCTCTTGCTTCAAATGCTGATGGAATTCATTTAGGACAAGATGATTTAGATTTGAACACCGCAAGAAAAATATTAGGGTATTCAAAAATAATTGGTATAAGTGCAAATAATGAAATTGATATTTGTAATGCTCTTAGAGATGGTTGTGATTACATAGGTATAGGACCAGTATTTGAAACTGTAACTAAAAAGGGCAGAAAACCTTTAGGCATCGAAAAAATAAAAATATTAACAAAAGATTTAAATATCCCCTGGTTTGCTATCGGAGGAGTTTCGAAAAATAATATTTCATATTTAAAAAGATCTGGGTTGAAAAAAGTTGCCTTGGTTTCGGAATTAATGAATTCTGAAGATCCAAAAGAAGAGGCTATTATGATGATAAAAGTATTGACTCATGAAAATTAAAGTAAATGGAGAGGAAAAAAAGATAGAACTTGATAAAGATAATGCTTTATTATTTACAGCACTAAATTATATGGGATATAAGCCCAATACAATTGTTGTCGAATTAAATAATTTAATCATTAACTCATTAAAATGGAAGGAAGTGAAATTAAAAGATGGTGATAATTTAGAAATCGTTTCAATAGTTGGGGGTGGATAAATATCAAAATCTTCATATTTTTTTAAGTTTAGGTGTGAAACAATAAGCAAATTTTTTCATTTTTCGTTTTATATTCTTAGTACTCAAAAAAACAAATGAAAGAAAAAACTGATCATAATTCAAGTTCCCTAAAATGGGAACAAAATGGAGAGTTGGCACATAGAGACTTAGCTGAGTTAATAGAAAGATTAAAAAATGTAGAGAGTGAACATAACTCGTCGGAATTGTCTAGATTAGGTACAAAATCAAACAAAAAAGATTAAATTTGTTACTTAGATCTTGTTTTTATAAAAATTTGTACCAAATTATAGTTACTAAATAAAAAAATAAATGCCGAAAAGGTTTCCAGAGTGGGTTAATACTGAAGTCGTGATAAAGGCCATCAAAATGCGAGAAGAAGGTATGCTTTCAAAACAACTTAATTTATGGATAGAGAGCCTCCTTGAAATAGAGAAAAAATAATTAATATTCATAAACTAGATTTTATAATTCGTAAAGCTGCCATAGCAGCACCATATCCATTGTCTATATTCATTACTGTAATACCTGGCGAGCAACTGGATAACATGCTTTTAAGAGCAGTTTTGCCATTTTTACTTACGCCATAACCAACAGATACTGGAACTCCAATAATGGGTTGAGGTAATAATCCACCTATAACTGTAGCCAAGGCACCTTCCATTCCTGCACAAACTATGAGGATATCGTAATTGTTAATTTTATCTAATTGGCTCATTAAGCGATGAAGTCCTGCTACACCAACATCTATAAAAGTTTCACAAGTTACTCCATATGATTCGATAGCAATTTTAGCTTCAAGAGATACAGCTAAATCACTTGATCCTCCTGCAATTATTGCAATTTTCTTATTAGTTTTAACCAGATTCGAATTTGTTCCGATGATAAGACAATTTGCTTCATGATAAAACTTTGCTTGTTTGTAAAAACCTAATAAAATTTTTGCTTTTTTTTTATTAATCCTAGTTATAAAAACAAATCCTTTTTTGTTTAGAATATTTTTAACTACTTTTTTTAGTTGATCAATATTTTTATCTTCTCCCCAAATTGCTTCAAAGAGACCAATCCTCTCGCTTCTTTGGAAATCATATCTAATGTCTAAAATCATTACTGTTTATCTAATTCACCCTCAAATATTAATTCAAAAGGATTTTTATCAACATTTAGGGATTGCAAAACATTCGCTTCAAATTTTTTTTGTATTTGATTAACTTCATCCATTGGTATATTCTTCCATAGCTCTCTATTTTTCCACTTCACTAGAATTAAAGCCTCCTCTTTTTCTTTGTCCCAGAAAATTTGTCTTCCTAAAAAACCATCTTTATTAGATAACCAAGGTTCCCAAATTTTTTTTTCAGCCTTAAGCCAAGCACTTTTATAATTACTTGGAATTTTAAGCCTTAATTGTTCATAGACTATTTCAACTTTTGGATTATCCATACTTAAAGATTTAGCAATTTGATTATTACTTGGAAAGAATAATAAAGTCAAAAGTAAACAAATATACAAAAAACTTTTAATATTCTTTTTAAAAAAAATTATTTTCATTAATTTTTTGCGAGCAAAACCACTGAATGACAACTAATTCCCTCTTCTCTACCCTCAGGTCCTAAATTCTCGTTTGTTGTTGCTTTAATTCCAATACAACTAGGATCAATTTTCAAGGTATTAGAAATATTTTTTTTCATAACATCAACATATGGATTGATTTTTGGTCTTTCAGCTACAATTACGTTATCTAAGTTATTAATTTCCCAACCCTCTTCTCTAATTAACGATACAACTTTAGATAATAATAGTAGGCTATTTGCATTCCTCCATTGCTCATCATTTGGAGGGAAATACTTTCCTATATCTCCTAAGGAAAGAGCCCCCAATAATGCATCCATTATTGAATGACAGAGCACATCAGCATCACTATGACCATCTAGGCCTAGATTTCCAGGATGTTTTAATTCTACTCCTCCAATTACTAAATTTGTTCCTTCTACTAATCTGTGAATATCATATCCATTGCCAATGCGAAACTGCGGGGATTTACTAGTCATGCCAATAGATTTAGGTCATCATTAAACCACCTGTAACTAATCTGTAGTTCCAAATGGATTGCTTACTTAACATTTAATGATACTTTTACCCTCCTTAATTATCATTTTACCAATAAAAAGAACCATTAAATTAATGATGATTCGTAAGAATATCTTATAAGCAAATTTGGTGAAACCTATGCGGATTAATTTACTACTGAAGATTTTTTGTACATGTAAAAAATGTAGGTTTTCCATAGCTGTTATGAATTAATGCAAATTTAGATTACCTAAGAAGATTTGCTATAAATAATTTGGTAGAGGCCTTATCAATTTTGGTTTTAAACTGAATCTTTTAGAGCAATATTAATTAAAAGGAATGTAACTATTTTATAGATAATGAAAGATTAAAAAACTAAGTGTATTAAGGAATTTTATCAGTCTATTCAATCATAAATTTGTATTTGATAATTACGAATATTGTTTATAAGATTCTAATATTATAAAAAACAATATATGCCAGGCATTTTAAAAAAAAATAATTATTTAAAAAAAAGTCGTTATAGACCTGAGATTGATGGTCTAAGAGCATTTGCAGTAATTACAGTCATTGTTAATCATTTCAACAAAAATATCTTGCCTGGGGGATACCTAGGTGTTGATATTTTCTTTGTGATATCAGGATATGTCATAACATCATCGTTGCTCGAGATGCCTAGTATGGATTTCAAGGATTTCATTAGTAGGTTTTATGAAAGAAGGATAAAGAGACTAGTGCCAGCATTATCAATATTTGTATTGATAATGAGTATTGTTATAAGTTTGTTTAATCCATTTCCAGTTTTATCCCTTCGAACTGGCTTGTCTTCATTATTTGGAGTTTCAAATCTATATCTGTTACGTCAATCAACAGATTATTTTGCCCAGTCTACAGAGCTTAATGTCTTTACGCACACTTGGTCTCTTGGTGTTGAAGAACAGTTTTATGTCGTTTTCCCATTTTTAATTTGGTTCTCTGGATTTGGAAGAAAGACCAGCAATGGTGAAAAGAATTTATTTTTTATTCTAGGTTCTCTTGCATTTGCATCATTGATTAGTTTCTTTTATCTTTATCACGTTAACCAACCAGTAGCATATTTTTCTATGCTTTCAAGATTTTGGGAAATGGCCGCAGGATGCTTATTATTAATTGGATTGCCTAATATAAAATCTTTAGAACAATTTCTTGAGATGGTGCCACCTCTTCTTGTGCTGGCCCTACTCATTGGAGTGATGTATCTCCCAATGTCAATGGCTGCGATTTCTACGATTGCAGTAGTTCTATTGTCATCTTTTCTTATAGCATCACTAAAAAAACATACGGCAGCATTCAAGATTTTTACTAATCCCAAAGTTGTTTATATTGGTTTGATTTCTTATTCGCTTTATTTATGGCACTGGGGCATTCTCTCAATCAGTCGCTGGACTATTGGTATTCACTGGTGGTCAGTACCATTACAAATCTCATTAATAATTGTATTCGCAATTGCTTCACATCGATGGATTGAAACCCCATTTAGAAGGGGTAATTGGTTAGGAAAGGAATGGGAGACATTAATTTTTGGAGCAGTGCTATTAATTTCACAATTTCTTGGCTTAAACATCTTTAGCAAACAACAAAAAATTTACTTAGGAAAGAATGGCGATACTCAATTAAATAATGATTTTTCGCCATATTTACCAATGAAGCGACGAGATTGTGTTTCTCCAAGTCCAAAGGATATATGCTTCTCGCAACCTATTAAAGAAAATCAAAAGACTTTTTACTTTGCAGGGGATAGTCATACTGCTCATTTGATCCCTATGGCAGGAATACTACGCAAAAAACATGGTTCAGGAATTATTTTTTCAACAAACCAAAACTTCCCAAGTTTAATACAAACATCCAGAGATAATGCAATTTTAAGTCTACGCAAATTAAAAATTAAAAAAAAGAAAATGGACGATCTATTCATAAAAAATATTAGCAGTTTGAAAAAAGGAGATTTAATTGTATTCAGTTCATATTTTGATATGCATTTGAAAGAATATAGTTACAACTTGGATACACCTGATAAAAAGTTTTTTTATGGTTCTGACGGTGAGCAAATTGCTTATACTGAAGTTTTTGATAAATTTAAGAATAATTTTAATAAATGGGCTCAATATTCACTTAAGAGAGGATTGAATATTGTTGTGTTTTCACAAATACCTATTTTTAAAGGCGTCCCCAATACTCCTGACACTTGGGCATGCACTAAGGAGTGGTTCAGACCAATATTGCACAAGGGCTGTGCATTAAACTTTTCGGAACCTAAAGTACAAATAGAAAACCGAATTAATGATACGAATAAAATTTTGCGTTCGATTGCGATTGAAAATGAGAATGTCTATTTTTTTGATGCTTTCAATATTTTATGTCCTGCGAAAAACTGTTCATCATTTATTTCTAATGCTCAGATCTTTAGAGATGACAATCATTTAACTCAAGAAGGGAGTGAATATCTTGCACCATATTTTGTTAATTTCCTTAAGACTAACGGTTTATTTTCAGAATAATATAAGTAGATGAGCACCAATTTTATTTTGTTAGATTTAGATATTTTTGAGATTTACTGATTATTATCTTTAATACGATTTTTGTTCGATTATTTTTGATAAGTTTTTAAATTGATTAATAATTTGTAATTTCTGGTTCGTTTGCCGACACTTGATCTGTTAGCTATCTGTGATTCTTAGATAAATGCAAGAACCTATTATTAACTCCCAATCAGGGTAAATGTCGTATTCATTACCTATACGAAATAGTAGTGTATTTGGGTTCATAGTTTGTTCTTTGAGGCATCAAAAAATGTATACACATTCTGGAAATCAAAATAGATTTGTTTATAAATATTATAGTAAATACTTAGACCTAAATAATATCTCCACATTATCAAGAAAAATAAACTTAAAAAAACTAATTAATTAATGTGAAATTAATGCAAATTTAATTAAACTTTAGATAAATAATTTAAAAGTCAATTTTTTAAAGGTTAGGTAGAATATGCTAAATATAAACTATAAGCTTAAACTTCAAATTTTATTTAAGATAAAATGTCTGACATCAATTTAAAGTAATGGGTTTTTTTGATTCTTTTAGAAAAACAAATTTAACCTACGATACCCAATCTAAAAGTATTCAAGTAAATATTGAGGAAATAAATGAAGGTATTACTCAAGATGAAAACTTTTTATTTTACAAAAATAATAAACTTATAAAGATTTATGACAGGATTTGTAATCATAACTTTGGAAAGTTATTTATAAGGGGCAATAACGCTATATGCCCTCTCCATGGATGGGAATTTGATTTAGAAAATGAACAATACATAAATACATCTTGTTCCAAAAAACCCTTACTTACAGTTCATGAAAATGAACTTGATTCCCCTTTTTTAGAAATAAAAAATAAAACAAAAAAATTAAATACTTTAAACTTTAATTCAAAAAAAAATTTAACTATTAGATTCATTAATCATGCCTGTATTCACTTTCAAATAGATAATAAATTTTCTTTTGCAACTGATCCTTGGATAATTGGCAGTGCTTTTTGCAACGGGTGGTGGTTAGCAAAAGATTCTCCTTCTGACGCTTTTGAAGTTTTAAATAATTCTGATTTTATTTATATATCACATAATCATCCAGACCATTTGCATGCAAAATCATTGGAGTATTTAAGAAAAGATATGCCAATCTTGACTGCAGGATTCACAAATAAATCAACCTTAACTTTATTGAAAGAGTACGGATTTAAAGATATCACTGCAATGGATTTTTCATCTCGATACATACAAGAAAATAATGAATTATCAATAGCAGTTCTAAAAAGTGGCGATTTTAGAGAAGATTCAGGTTTGTTATTCGAAATCGGTGAATTCATTGGTCTTTTAACTGTTGATAGTAATCTTTTAAATTTTGGGGAACTTCCGAATGTAGATATTCTTGCTTCCTCCTTTGCAGGAGGAGCATCCGGTTTTCCGTTATGCTTTGAAAACTATTCTCAAATTGAAAGAGAGAAAATTATTGAAAGAAATAGAAAGTCAATTTTATCAACAAATTTAAAAACCATTAAGTTAACTAAACCAAAATATTTTATGCCTTATGCTGGTTTTTTTAGTGAGAAAGCAGAAAGAGATCAATACATAAAAAAATTCAATAAAAAGAATACTTCAAAAAACTTTAATGAGATTTGCTTAAACAATAAATGTGAATTATTAGACAATAATGAAAATCAAATTTTTAGATTTTATGGAAAAAAACTTACAAATAAAATTAAAGATAATTCTGAAAAATATATTGATAATTCTTATTCTCAATTTTTAAATCGTAAATCAATCCAAATATCAGATAAGGAATTTGTAAAGTTAGTTTTTAACTATTTTTCCTATGCAGAATTTAATGAAAATCTTGTTTTAGATTTAATTGCCACGAATGATAATTTTACTCAATACTTTGAAAGGTTTAAAATTGATTTTGAATCTAATAATATTGAGATTTTAGATTTTAATTCAGGTGTAAATGATTTGGAAAAAAATACTATTTTAGCGGATAAAAAATATCTTAAATTAAAAGTAAGAAGAGATGAATTAATAGATGTAATCTCTAATCGCAAACCTTGGGAAGACTTATCTATTGGATTCCAATGCAGAGTTTACCGAAATCCAAATATTTACAATTCGAGGTTCTGGTTTTATTTTACTAATGTTTATATATCAACTAATGTTCCTGTATTAGATTAAAGAAACGAAAGTGGTTTATAAAAATTGAGTAAAAAGATTTTTAAATCTTATTAATACTAATAAATTAGAATTTAGTTTTAAAAAATTTTCTTATCTGTTTCTGGTGGTCTTTTTTGCTTCATTCTCAATAAAGATATAAAATATTAAATAATACTTTAGTTTCTAAATTGAAGAATATATTTTTGATTGCTTCCCCACTTCAAGTTATATGCGCTTATGAATTCTCTACAAACTATTTAGCTGATAAAAATATAATTTGTCCAATTTATATAGAAGGCGCAAATCTTAGAAATAAACAGATTAAAAATACGATTGAATTTTTTGAATTTGAGAATATTGAAAATATATATTTAGGGAAACCTTTTTTTTTATAAATTGAATCAAATTTATACAATTTGTCAATTTATTTTTTTAAGGATAAAGCTTGGTATGGGAAATTATCGTTTCATTTTTGGTGACTTTAGAGATAAGACAATGCATATTGCAAGAATATTTTTTAAACCTAGAGAGGCTTTTGTTGTTGATGATGGTTTTGCTTCTTATCTAGCGGGCAAGAAATATCTATCAAAATCTGTTTTCTTACCTAATTTAAATAAATTTGAAGAATTAATGCTAAGAATTTTAAATCAATACAAATATCTGAAGGAAAGTAAAGTTAGTCTTTTTTCTGTCTATTCTGATCTACTAATTGGAGATATATTTTTAAAAAATGACTTTAAATCAGTGGGAAAAAAAATTAATAATAAAAATAAAAAGTATGATAAGAATATGGCTTTTTATATAGGGACGAAATTATCAGAAAGGGGAGCTTTGACTCTTGAAGATGAAATTAATATACTTAAATCTTCTCTTATTTATATTCGATCAATAGGTAAAGAATGTACATACTTTGCAAAAAGATCAACATCAAAAAAAAAGCTAGATTTAATTGAAGCACTTGGATATAAAATATGTATCCCAGAATACCCACTTGAATTATATTTGATTAATTCAGAATATATGCCATCTTTGATATGCGGTTTTGGTTCTTCAGTGTTTAGTAATTTACCTAAGTTATTTCCTAATATTAAATCTCTGATTTTGCAGTATCCAATAAAAGTATTTAAAAAACAATATGGCAGATATGAGTACAATATGTTTCTTGAGTTATTAAAAAATCAGCCTATTAAAATCATTAAAATTGATATATAAATTTTTTTAATTTAAGGGTGATGATTTGCATATCTCAATCATCCGAATTATTTCAGAGGATTCATTTAATGTAATATTTGGCTTCACATTATGTTCTATACACTTAAAAAAATGCTTCATTTGATTAATATACATTTCATTATAATTTGATTCAAATTTATATAATTTTACTTCTTTTTCTATATTCAATTTAGAGGTTATTTCGTTTTTGATAAGATCTAACTTAATAAACCCCTCACTGCCATTTAAAAAGCAATGTCTTTTAGGTACTTTAGAACAAAAATCTAAATGAATGTTAATTAAACATTTATCTTTATTTATTGCAATTATTTTTACTATATCTTCTACATCAATTTCAAGTTGATTAGTATTATTTCTAATAGACTTTAATTCAATAAATGGACCAAATAGCCAGTTTGCATAATCTAGTTCATGACTTAATTCACAAAGTACTCCACCACCAAGAGAATAATTACTAGAAACGCTATTTTTATAATCTATATTTTTTCTCCAGTCTGGTAAAAAAGAACTACATTTTATATCGATGTATATATGTTTACCTATCAAGTTTTTTTTTATGAGTTTTTTGTATTCATTCAATATCTTTGAATATCTCAAAACATATCCTATCAATATCAAAGCATTCTTCTTTTCTGCCAATCTTTTAAGTTTTAAACAATCTTCTAAATTACTAGTAATTGGCTTTTCTATAAATATAGGAATATCTAAATCTAAAAAATTTATTGCTTGATTTGAATGCATTGAACTTGGACTAGATATAATAACCGCATCTAAATTTTCTTTTAAAGCTTCTTCAGTATCATAAAAAATTTTATTAGCTAACTTTTCTAAATTATTTGCTTTTGACTCTTTTCTTCTTAGAAGATTTATATTAATTTCAGGTCTTAATTCCTTTATTATTTTTAAATGTCTTGAGCCTATGCTACCTAAACCAATAATTAGAATATTTTTTATTTTTTTCATTAATTTACTTAAAGTTTTTGTGATGAAATCAGGTAGTTGAAAAATGAATCTTTTTTACTTATCAAGGTTGAAAAATTCCCTTTTTCTAGAATACCTCCTTGGTCAATTACATATATAAAGTCTGAATCTTTAATTGTTGATATTCTATGAGCGATTAATATAATTGTTATTTTACCCTTCAATAAATCAATGCTTTTTTTTATGGCCTTTTCGGATAAGGTATCAAGTGAACTTGTAGCCTCATCGAGGATTAATAATTTAGGCTCTCTAAATAATTCTCTTGCTATAAAAAGTCTTTGTTTTTGTCCTCCAGAAAGCCTTAAGCCACTTTCTCCTACTCTTGTTTCATATCCGTCAGGAAGAGTCTCAATAAAATCATCAATGTTTGCCTTCTTTGCATTTTCTTTAATTTTTAAAATTAATTCTTTCTCATTTTTATAATTTTTATTAAGCGAAATATTATATGCAATAGTATTATCGAAAATCGCCATCTCTTGTGAAACATATCCTATCTGGCTTCTCCATGAATTTTTATCAATCTTTTTAAGATTTACATTGTCAATATTTATATCCCCTTTTAAAGGCTTCAAAAGTAAGCAAATAAGATTTGCAATTGTTGATTTACCTGCTCCAGAGGCGCCAACGAAAGCGATAGATTTTTTTGCAGGAATTCTTAAACTAAGATTTTTCAGAGCATATGAGTCTTTATTTGTATATTTGAAGAAAACATTGGAAAATTCAATAGACTTAAAATTATTTATAAGTTGGTTTCCATTACTTTCATAATTATTTGCTAAAGATTTGAGGTTACTTAAAACCATTTCAAAACTTCCAAGATATTCTTGTGTTTTTTGCCAACTACCTTGAACTCCTAAAGTAGAGATCAATCCTCTATAAAATAATATCAAAGAAACAAGTAATGAATCTATGGGTTTATTTACAAAATATAATTGAACGAACAAAATAAACATTATTACGAAAACAGCTATTGGCTCTCTGCATGCACTAGTAAAACCTTCTAGAATACTAGTCTTAGTTTGGTACTCTGATAATTCTTTTATAGATTTTTCTGCTTCATTTACCTTGATCCCAAATTGTTCTGTAGCTTTTAAATATTTGAATGCTTGTAAGGACTCTATAGTTAAATTAGCTAACTTACTATTTGCTTTTGATGTATTTATTGACATAATTTTCGTTGCAGTATTTAGCCATCTAAATAAAAATAAAATAGTAAAAGAACCCAATATCGCTAGTATCCCTGTCTTTCCAGCTAATAAGCATGCAAAAAGCAGATAAATAAAACAGTTTATTCCCCTAAGACCTACCGTATAAAGGCTATTGAAACCTCTAATTGATAAATTAACTTGCTCGTTAATAATGTTTGTTAAATCGCCGATATTATTTTGTAAATAATATTGATACGAGATTTTAGAAAAGCTCAAGAAAATTTTTCTCTTTAGATCTTTTATTATTTTCCCTTTAAGATAAGAATTATAAGTGAAAGTTAAAAAAATTAAAAATCCTTTGATAATAAAGGCGAGTGTAACTAAAAAAAGAATTACTCCATAAGAGTTATTTATATTAAAGTTTTTAAGAAATAAAAAAATAAATTTTGATATTCCTGTTTCACTTTCTCCGACATTTCCACTTAATGATTGCACTATGGGCAATAGTAATATAATGCCAAATCCTTCAGTAAGGCCTGCAATTGTAGTAAGAATAAAAGATAAATAAATACCCTTATTTGTAAATTTTTGAAAGATTTTTAAGTATCTAAAAAAACTAACTATTATTTCTAACACGTTTATATTTATTTTTTATATTATATCAAGATTCAACATTGTATTAAATATTTTGTAAATGGTAAAAATATAAAAAAGATTTATAAAGAATTTACCTAAATTATATTTTTAGGAAGTAAAGATTTCTTACTCTTTTCTATAATTTTAATAAAACCAAATAATGTTTGTTTTTCCAAGCTATTCTTTTTCAAGCTAATTTATAAAAATTTTTTTAGAACTTAAGCTTTTAAATTTCTCGAGTAATATTCTTTACGATAAATAAACAAAAAATTTATATTTTGAACTTTTATTCTTAAGATTAATTTATTAATATTATCTTTGTAAGTTTGTATGAGAAATTATCAAATATTAATTGCCCATAATCATAGTTCTATTGAAGTAATGCATAGTTTAGTCCCATTCTATTTGTTATTAAATGAGAATTCAAAATTTAATCTAAAATTTATTGATTATAAATTTCTTGATATTAGAAGACATAAAGCCGATTTGTTAATTTTGACTAGAAAGTATCATAAATACGATCATAATCAAACTAAAGATAAAAATTTTATAATAAGTGATATAAAAAAATATAGAAAAAGATATGATAAATTAATTTATTTTGATGACTCAGCTGCAGTTTCACATATATTATATTTCATAATGCCATATGTAGATTATTATTGGGTTAGAGGATTATTAGTAGATAAAAATGAGTATGAAAAACCATTTTATGGAGGAAGAACTTATAGTGATTACTACTTTTTAAAATATGGAGTAAAAGATGAGAAAAAAAGTTTTAGTCCTGAATTTAAGTTTGATCATAATAATAAAATAAGGATCGCATGGAATATAGGAATTGGGTGTTTCCCTATATTTAAAAATATATTTTTGAATAGATTTTACGTTTTTACTAGAAAATGTTGCTGTATTTTATCTTTTTTTTCCTTAAATATTATTTTAAAAAAGATCATATCTCTTTATATAATTCAGATGAAAAATTATTTAAAAGAAGAAATAAATTTAAAAAATAAGCTTAACCTAATTAATGCAAGATTTTCTTTTGAAGGTTATGCAAATTCAGTAGGATTCAATAGAAAATTAATTATTCGTAAAATTATTAAGAACAAAAATTTTATAAAAGGAAGAATAAGTTCATGGAAATATACAAAAGAATTATCAAAAACAATAGCTATGTTATCCCCATTTGGATGGGGTGAAATATGTTACAGAGATTTTGAGGCGATATTAAATAAAAATTTATTAATTAAGCCTGATATGGAACATATAGAAACATGGCCAAATATTTATAAAGATGAGCATTACTTTAAAATAGATTGGGATTCTCAAAATTTGTTTGAAATTGAAAATTATATTATTAAAAATAAAATTGATATTTATGGAAAAATCCAGAAATCAATTTCTGTTTATGTTAATGCCTTAGAAACTTGTTCAAAAAGAGCAGAATCCCTATTAGAAGAAGTCCTTCTTGAAAATTAATATTTTTTTTATCTCTTTATTTTGAGATAAAATCTTAAATTATCAAATTAATTTTAAAACTATCAACGGAATATTAATATATTAAATTTTCTATTAAAGTCTAGAAACTTCTTCAAAAAGATAATTTTAAATTGAAAAACAATTTCCAAGCAAATACTTCAAAGCTATCGCAAAACAGTTAGGTAATAACACTGAAAAACTTTAATATATTAATTATGCGTTTTAAATGTTGCTTTTAAGTTGGCTAATCTAATCTCATATCAAGAAATATTTGATTTATAGATTAATAAAAAGATATTAATAATTTTGTAGCTCTTTGATAGTGATATTTACTCTTATGAATTTTTTGGAAATGGAAAATTTTAATTATAAAATTTTGGAAGCTTCATTCTTCTAAATTCTGCTTGATTTTATCTTGTTTAATATAGTGCTCTTAAATCAAGAAATAAATCATAATGGATAATTAAGAATCCATTTTAAGTTCTCGATAGTTGAGATAGGTTTAAATTTTCTTTTTTCGATTATTTAAATTAAATTTTATTTGATTTTGATGAAAAAAATGTTTAAAGTAATTATAAAGTTTGATTATTTTTAAAATTTTAGTTAATCTGAACTAATGTAAAAACATTTGTTATTTATAAATGTTTGACAGTTTTGCCATTGATAAAATCAATAAACAACCTGTTGCATTAATAACTGGCATCACAGGCCAAGATGGAAGTTATTTGGCTGAGTTTTTGTTAAATAAAGGATATATAGTACATGGAATAAAAAGGCGATCTAGTTCATTTAATACTGAAAGAATTGACCATTTATATCAAGATCCACATAAAGAAGGTACAACTTTTTTCTTACATTACGGCGACTTAACCGATAGTTCTAGTATTTATAGGATTTTAGAGATTGTACAACCTGATGAAATTTATAATTTAGGTGCTCAAAGCCATGTAGCAGTAAGTTTCGAATCCCCGGAATACACTGCTAATAGTGATGCAATTGGGACTTTAAGAATTCTTGAGGCTGTAAGAATGCTTGGTCTGATTAATAAAACAAAAATTTATCAAGCAAGCACAAGTGAGCTATACGGCTTGGTCACAGAATCACCTCAAAATGAATTGACTCCTTTTCATCCAAGGAGTCCATATGCCGTTTCTAAATTGTATGGATATTGGATCGTTGTTAATTACAGAGAAGCTTATAACATGTTTGCCTGTAATGGAATATTGTTTAATCATGAGTCTCCTAGAAGAGGGGAGACTTTTGTTACGAGAAAAATTACAAGAGGTTTCGCTAGAATCAATGAGGGACTTGAAAAATTTATTTATCTTGGCAATATAAACGCCCTAAGAGATTGGGGGCACGCAAGAGATTATGTAGAAATGCAATGGCAAATGCTTCAACAAGAAAAACCTGAGGATTTTGTAATAGCTACAGGTAGACAAGAGAGTGTGAGAAGATTTCTTGAATTAGCTGCAATTGAAATTGGATGGGGTGGTTTGAAATGGCGAGGTAAAGGAGTTGATGAGGTTGGGATTAGAATTGATAATGGTAAGGAAGTTGTTAAGATTGACCCTTCTTATTACAGACCTTCTGAGGTGCAAACACTCCTTGGCGATCCCTCCAAAGCAAAAATAAAATTAGGATGGGAGGCTAAATCCACTTTAGAAGAACTTGTTTCTGAGATGATAAGTTTTGATTTGAAAATTGCAAGAAGGGACTCATATAATTCTAAAAATTTTTAATTTAAAATACCTTATGAACTAGAGTTGATTTCAAAAATTTTGGGACTCTAATTTAATTCTGAATCTTTTATTAAATACAGATATTGAGTTAGTAATATATATCCAATCTATTATGGAACTCAATATGGAGTATTGAAAATCTATTAATAAGGTACTTTCGGTGATAAATAAAAATTATTGCTTGTCAAATGTTTTGAAAGCCTTTTAGCTAAAACCATTAAGTTTCAAGTTGGATTAGTAAATTCTATTACAAGTTAAATATTTTATCCAAGAATATAAAGGTTATTAATGCCGATGATGTGCAAATGTATATCTCAAAAAGTATTTATTAGAGATTATTTAATATTAAAAATCAAAAAAATGATTTTTATTATTCCAAATAATTAGATATTTGAATTTCAATAACAGCTGTTTATTATATTAGTTCCTTTAAAAATCTATTTACTTTCTTGCCTATATAGTCACTTGATAAATATTTTGATGCATATCTTTTCCCATTTATTCCAATACTTAACGAAAGATTCTTATTACCACCTAATTCTAAGAAGGCATTGGCAAGATCTTCAGGCTTCAGAGTTTTAGGAATAAAAAAGACCTCTTTTTTATGTTTAAACAATAATGAAAAGGGTTCTACATTTGTCAATATTACTGGTTTCGATGTTGCAAAATATTCTGGTAATCTAGTCGGAAATACATGAGCTGTTTCTTCATCATCTTTACGAAGATGCACAAAACAATTTGCTGTATCTAATAACCTTGCCTTTTTGGTATTTGATAGAAAACCTGTTGTTTTTATATTTTTATTTTTTTTTACATTTTTAATTACGTTTCGTAATAAAAGTCTTTCAAAAAAAGTAGATCCTTGATTTCCAATGATTATTAATTCAGTTGATAATCCTTTTTGATTAGCTATATCAATAGCCTTAATTAAAACCATGGGCATTTCTCTTCGAAATAATCTTCCCATGAATATAATTCGGAAACTTTGTAATTTATTTTTAGAGGAGGATTGAAAATTATTTAATTTTTCAAATCTAGGCAATAAAGCAGGAAATAATACTGATTTCTTACCAATAGATTTTGCAAATTTCTCCCATTTTGGAGTAAGAACTATAAATCCATCAATATTGTGAAAGCTATTTAATAGGGCTTTTGTTTGCATGTAAAACACTCCATTTAATAAAGTTCTCGGAGTGATTGGCATTCTTTCTCCACAATCAACAACGCATTTTATATTGTGTTTATGACAGATTGAATTTATTGGATCTATTAAAGTTGAAAATGTGGAGTAAACAATAATAATTTCGATATTTAGAGTCTTTATTAGTTTTGATAAATTTTTCTTATAAAAAATGGAGGCTCTAAGGTTCGCATCAAATGCTTTTGGGAGAAAAAAATGTTTTTTAGGTAAATTACAAATAACCCTATTCTTTCTTATAGCAAAATCATTTTTAATGTAATTAAAGCCGCAAAGGAAAACATTATTATTAAATTTGTTTAAAGCATCAGATAATAAATTCAAACGATTTAATGCAGCACAGGGAACACTAAAAGCATTTGAAGTGCAAATTAAAATATTCATTCTAATCCTTAAAAAAGTAAGTTATTAAATCCTATTACTTTATGAAAAAAAAAACTAATGGAGGATAACTTAATATAAAAAAGATAAAGTTATACTAGTCAAGAGTATAATTTTTTAAATCAATTTCGAAAACAACACTAATATGTGTTCTATGAATATCCTATTATAGATTTTGAGATACTTATCTATTCTTAATTAATTTAATTAAATAATTGATGATGGATTCAAATACATTTGAAAAATGCTTCATTGCAGGTCATAAAGGTATGGTAGGCTCAGCAATATTGAGGAAATTAAAAGAAAATAAAAAATATGAAATAATAACAGCCGAAAGATCTGAGCTTGATTTGGTAAATCAAGTACAAGTTTCAGAATTTTTTCAAAGTAATAAACCTTCCATTGTTATTTTGGCTGCTGCTAAGGTTGGCGGCATCAGGATAAATAGAACAAAGCAGG
Source organism: Prochlorococcus sp. AG-459-N19 (assembly GCA_003209375.1). GTDB lineage: Bacteria > Cyanobacteriota > Cyanobacteriia > PCC-6307 > Cyanobiaceae > Prochlorococcus_A. Next base: position 38,960 of record QCRF01000004.1, read on the forward strand.
CAGATTTCCTATATCAAAATCTGATGATTCAAAATAACGTTTTACACTCTGCTGCTAAAAGTGGTGTAAAAAAAATTTTGTTTTTAGGTAGCTCTTGTATATATCCAAGAGAGTCGCCTCAACCTATCCTTGAAGAATATTTAATGCAGGGTCCTCTAGAACCAACAAATGAAGGTTATGCATTAGCCAAAATAAGTGGACTAAAATTAGCTCAATTTTACAGTCATAGCTACGGTATAAAATGTATCTGCCCAATGCCATGTAATCTCTATGGAACAAATGATAATTTTGATAAAAATAATTCTCATGTGTTAGCGGCCTTAGTTAGAAGATTTGTTGATGCAGTTGAAGAATCTAAGGATTGCGAAATGTTATGGGGAACTGGCGATGCAATGAGAGAATTTCTTCATGTTGATGATGCTGCCGATGCTTTTTTATTACTTCTTGAGAAATGGGATTCAAGTGATCATGTCAATGTCGGTTCAGGTAAAGATATATCAATTAAAAATCTTGCAAAGAAAGTTGCATATTTTGCAGGATATAAGGGAGATATAAGATGGGAGAATTCACCCCAAGAAAATGGGATGCCCCGTAAACTATTAGACGTTACAAAAATCAATAAGTTAGACTTTAAACCAAAAATTTCATTAGATGATGGAATCATTCAAATGATTAAAATCTATAAAAACTCAAAAATTATTCATAACAATCAAATTTGATAAATGATCCCTTTAATGAAGAACGCGTTCACTAATGAACATAAAACAAAAGAACTTTTAGCAGAATTTATTGTCTCAGCAGACAAACTAAGTATGGGAGATAAATGTTTTAAATTTGAGAGAGAATTTTCAATAATTCAAGAAACAAAACACTCAATACTTTTTAATAGCGGTGGGAGTGCAAATTTAGCTTTATTACAAACTTTAAAAAATCTAAATCGCTTAAAAAATAATTCAAAAATTGGATTTTCCGCATTGACTTGGTCAACGAATGTAATGCCGATTATTCAATTAGGTATGATCCCAGTAGCTATTGATTGTGAACCAAATACTTTGAATACAATGTCTACAAATATTCTTGATACTTTAAATTACTGCGATTTAGATGCAATATTTATAACGAATGTTCTTGGTTTCTCTGGGGATCTTGAAAAAATAAAAGATATTTGTGAATCAAAAAATATAATATTAATAGAAGATAATTGTGAAGCTTTAGGAACTAAATTACCATCAGGTAGAACAGGTAACTTTGGCCTAGGAGCCTCATTCTCATTCTTTGTTGCTCATCATATGTCAACCATTGAAGGTGGGATGATATGTACAAAAGATGATGAAGTTGCTCAAATGCTTAGAATGGTTCGAGCTAATGGATGGGATAGAAATTTGACTGCTCAACAACAAAATAATTTAAGAAGTGAATACGAGGTTAAAACTGAATTTCAAGCAAAATATACTTTTTATGATCTTGGATTTAACTTTAGACCAACAGAAATTACAGGTTTTATAGGTTTAGAGCAATTAAAATTCCTTGAAAACAATATTCAAAAAAGGAGAGATAATCATTTAGAGCTGGATATGCAAGTTCAAAAAAATTTGGATTTAATAAGCGTTCAACACTCACATATTAAAGATATATCACCTTTTGCTTTCCCAATTATTTGCAGAGATGAAGAAAAAAGATCTTATTATTGTGAGCAGTTTGCATGTTCAGGTATTGAGATTAGACCTATGATTGCAGGCAATATACAAAATCAACCTTTTTTTAGAAAATATGTAGATAAATCTTTCTCATGTCCGGGTGCAGATTTCTTGCATAAGAATTCATTCTATTGTGGTAACTATCCAGAGTTAAATACTGCTGATTTAGAATTAATTAAAAGTTGTTTATATAGAATTTAAAAATCCAATTATTTTTTAAAGCTTGATAATTTACACTATGAGAGATCTATTCCCGCATTATTATTTAAAGAGATTGATTTTTAACACAAAGATATATTTTAAATAGTTGATACGTTTTTGATTTTATTTTTTGTATTTTCATCAATTATGCATTTAAGGCCTGAAAGCAATATCCAAAAAAGTAGATTTATCTTACCATCGTAGTAAGGCATGTCATTGAGGTGAAAAATTATTGAGCAAAAAGAAGAAGTAAGCCAATATTTATTGATGCAATAAAGGCCAGTTTTATTATTAACTTTAATAAGTTTATAACTTTCATAAAGAAGTTTTATTACAAAAATTGTAAAAATTACTGAAGCAAATATGCCGTAATTATAAGTAACTTCAAGAAATATATTATGAGTATGAGTAGTTAGTGAAATTTTACTTTTTAAAAAATACATAATTGTAAACGTTGAAGCCCCCCACCCAAAAAAAGGTTTCTTAAGAATAAATAAAATTGTATTTTTATATGTATCGTATCTATGCAAATAATTTAAATTAAATTCAGAAATAGAAAAAGACTTACTAAGCAATTTTGTAGGAATTACAGTATCGATAATCTCGATGATATAAAGGGGTAAAAAAGATTTGAGTAAATTAATAAGTATGAGAGCTCCGAAAGCTATTGAAATTATTGAAAATATAATTTTTGAACTAAAAACTAATAAAGTTGATACTGAGATGCTAAATAAGCCATTCCTTGAGCTGGTTAAAATTAAAAGATAGAAAATTAAGGATGAATATAGCAAATAAATTAAGAATTTATACTTTTTAGACTTATTTTTAATTATTATAAAACAAGCAAAAGGCAATATTGTCGCTAACCAATAAGATGTATAGTTTGGATTATTGAATAAGCCAGTAATTCCAGATTCCGCATTCTCAAAGGGTTTTTGAAACCATGTAATTAAACCAAAGAAAGTTGTGAAGGGACCATACCAACTTAACCAATTTTGAGTTACGCAACTAAAAATTACAGGTATTGATCCTATTAATAAGGCCTTGCAGAATAATATTCTTTGTTTGGAATTTGCCAGATAAGATTGAAAGGCGTAAAAAGTTAAAAATAAAGGTAGCCAATTAAAAAGATCGATCCACGAACCCTTTATTAAATGTACAATTTCCTCGTTATCAATTGTAAAAACTTTAAATACGTAACTAATTAACATTAGTAATGAAAGAATTAAAAGAGAAATATTCCATTTATCTTCAAGAAATTTATTACCGTTTTTAATTAATGATAAAAAAATAGAAATTAAGAGAAAGATAGCACTTATAGGAAGTGCAGAAGGTAATAAAGAAATTCCTATCAAAAAACAAATTTGACCTAGAAAAATATATTCCTTTGATTTAAATAAATTTAATAGAACATCAATTATTTTTTTAGGATATATTTTCTTCTTTAATGAACTCATGTGCTAATTGAAAAAATATTTCTTAAGATTTGACAAACTTCTTTGGTTAAAATAATTCACGCTTCCTGCAGGATTCGAACCTGCGGCCCACTGCTTAGAAGGCAGTTGCTCTATCCAGCTGAGCTAAGGAAGCATCTTTTTATTATATCCAACACTATAAGCCAAAACAATCTAAGTAAATTCTTTTTATGATTTAGTAAATATCTATTTATTTATATTCTCTTTCAATAAGAAATCACATAATATTAAAATATCATGCACTTTTAATTTTGCCCAAAAGACTTACTGAAAAACAAAAAAAAGAAATATTGAAAAGTTTTAGATCTGGTGTAGCTATTGATGTTTTGTCACAAAAACATAATTGCACTCATTCAACTATTACTAGAAATCTGAAAAAAAGTCTTGGAGAATTTGAATATAAGGAGTTATTAAATAAAAGTAAATCCTTAAAAGAGAAATCTAAAATATATAAGAAGCAAAATAATGATTTTAAAGAAACAAAGTTTGATATTGAAGAATTTAAAAATGATTCCAATGATCCTTACGTTTTAGATGAAAATATAACTGTTTCAAATTTTGCACCAATTGATTCTTTTTTTGAAATTGCTCCAATAGATTATGAGATGGATAATGCATCTCGAAAAGAATTAAGTTCAGTTCCCTTATCAGACGTAGATTTCCCTAAGGTTGTTTATATGATTGTGGATAAAAAAATTGAGTTAGATATAAAATTATTAAAAGATTTTCCTGAATGGGATTTCTTACCTCATGATGATTTGAATAGAAAAACTATAGAGATTTTCTTTGATTTAAATCTTGCTAAAAGATCTTGTAATAAAGAGCAAAAGGTACTTAAAGTCCCAAATACTGATGTATTTAGAATTACAGCACCTATTCTTATTGAAAAAGGAATTTCAAGAATAGTTTGCGCTGAAAATCTTATAGCTCTTTGAGCTCTTTTTACTCATTATTGAAAACCAAAAAGCTTCCAAAAATAGAACCTAATATAAAACTAGAACCTGCTATAAAACTTATTGGGAGTTCAATAGATTTGCTGATTAACAAGTCTACCTTGCTTTTGTTTGAGCTATTTTGTATCCCAATAAATAAAAGCGCAAATAAACAAAAATTGAAAGTTGCTGTGAAGAATAATTTTTTAATAAAAAATCTCATATAAATTAATAATTTATTTATGACTTTAAACCATATTATAAACTTCGCTTTTTTTAAGTCCATTCCTCTTGGCCAAGTATTTAGATGCTTCTGACAAACTAAGGCCTGCATTAATTAAATCATTGAGATCTTTTTTTATAATTAATTTATCAGGATTTAAATCTCTTTTTTTTATACCTTTAACAACAATTGTTATTTCTCCAATAATATCTTTATCTTTGAAAAATTCAATAACTTCACTAATATTATTTCCAACATGTTCTTCAAATTTTTTTGTTAATTCTCTTGCCACCATTATTTCTCGATTTCCTCCACAAAATTCAAATAATTCTTTTAATAATTTTCTGAGTCTCTTAGGAGATTCATAAATTATAGTTGTTTTTTCATTTTTACTTATCTCCAAAAGAATTTTTTCTCTACAAATTTTTTTTTTAGGAAGAAAGCCTTCGAATACAAAACTAGAGGACGATAGCCCACTTGATACAAGTGCTGCAATTGCAGCACATGCTCCAGGAATACAAATAATATCAACCCCTTCAGATTTTAAGCTCCTAGCAATATCTTCCCCTGGATCGCAAATTCCTGGCATGCCAGCATCACTGACAATTGCTATTGATTTTCCTTCTTTGAGATCTTTTTTTATTTTTGGGATTTTAATTAAAGAATTGTGTTTGTTAAAACTTATAAGTTTATTTGAAATATTGAACTTGTTCATTATTTTTTTTGTTTGTCTTGTGTCCTCACAAGCAACTAAAGAAACATTTTTAAGAATATTTAATGCTCTTTGGGAAATATCATTTAAATTTCCAATTGGAGTACCAACCATATATAAAGTACCGTTTTCCGGTTCCTCTTTTCTATGGGATAATAGGGAATTATTATTCATTTAATGATTAAATTACCTTCTGGAGTAGATATTTATAATCTTATCGATGATATAAGAATTTTCAGCTGGCAAGCAGCAGATATTTTGCTTTATTACTCTAGATTGTTAGAAAATTCAGATTATAAGAAAAAAATACTCAAAAATAATAATGAAGACGATCCTGTTACTTTGGCTGATTTAAAAGTTAATGAAATAATCATTAAAAGAATTAATGATAAATACAAAAATATTAATTGGGATATTTTGAGTGAAGAAAATGCAAAAATTTCTGAAGAAATTTTTGATGTTAAGTCTGATTGGATATGGGTTCTTGATCCTCTTGATGGAACGAAGGATTTTATACAAGGAACGGGCAATTATGCAATGCATTTAGCATTGAACTTTAAACAAAAGCCGCATATTGGGTTTGTTTTGATTCCAGATAAAAATCAATTATGGATCAGTGATGGAGAAAAAACTTGGTGTGAAAAAAGAGACGGATCAAAATATAAACCAATTTTATTAGAGAGTAAAAATCTTCAAGAAATGACTTTAGTAACAAGTAAAAATCATGGAAATGAAATTTTGCAAAATTTAATTAAGAAAATTAATTTCAACAAAGTAGAAATTATGGGAAGCATTGGCTGCAAATTAGCATCTATAGTCAGGGGAGATAGTGATATTTATATCTGCCTAAGTTTACCTGGAGAAAGCTCGCCAAAAGATTGGGATTTTGCTGCACCAGAATCAATTCTTAATGCATCTGGCGGTGCAATTACAAATATAGATAATGAAGAACTAACCTATGGACAAAATTGTTTTGAACATGGGGGCATTATTGTTGCAACTAATGATAGGAATTCTCATGGTCGTATTTGTCTAGAAATAAAGAAAATTATTGAGGAGAATAGAATTTATCCCCTCTAGTTTTTAATTAAGTGGAGCAACTGGAGTAGGAGTTGGTTCTGGATAAGACATTCCACTATTTTGTCCTACGCCTCTCAATGTAAGATTAATTCTCCCTCTGCTATCTATCTCTCTAACTCTTACGGTTACTTCATCTCCTTGCCTTACAACATCTTCGACTCTCTCAACCCTTGCTTCTGATAATTGAGAAATGTGAACCATCCCTTCTTTGCCAGGTAAGATTTCTACGAAAGCACCAATTGGTATGATTCTAGTTACCACACCAGAGAAGATTTCACCCTCATGAACCTTGCGTGTTAACCCTTCTATTATCTTTTGAGCTTCTTCTGCCGCAGCTCCGTCGTGAGAAGCAATAGTTACAATCCCGCCATCTTCTATATCTATTTTTGTGTTTGTTCTTTCAGTAATTCCTTTGATAGTTCTGCCTCCAGGTCCAATTACTGTTCCAATAAGCTCAGGATCAATCCTAAAGCTTAAAAGTCGAGGAGCGTGAGGAGAAAGGGATTCCTGAGGTTTATCGATTGCGTCTTGCATCTTTTCTAAGATATGTAATCTTGCAGGACGAGCTTTTTTAATTGCATCAGAAATAATAGAAACAGGCAAACCTGTAATTTTCATGTCCATTTGTAATGCGGTTATTCCCTTATCAGTTCCAGCAACTTTAAAATCCATATCTCCAAGAAAGTCTTCAATCCCTTGAATATCTGTGAGAATTCTCACTTCTTTCCCTTCCTTGATAAGACCCATAGCAGTACCACCTACAGGGGCTTTTAGAGGAACTCCTGCATCTAATAATGAAAGCGTACTTCCACATACAGACCCCATTGAAGTCGAACCATTAGAACTTAAAACTTCGCTAACTACTCGTAATACATAAGGAAATGTTTCTTTCCCAGGTAATACAGGGATTATTGCTCTCTCCGCTAATGCTCCATGGCCAATTTCTCGTCTCCCAGGAGTTCTCATTGGTCTTGTTTCTCCTACTGAATAAGGAGGGAAATTATAATGGTGTAGGTAAGTTTTTTCAGTGCTTGGATTCAAGTCATCCATTTCTTGCGCATCACTTGGCGTACCTAAAGTAGTAGTAGATAAAACTTGTGTTAAACCTCTTTGAAATAATGCAGAACCATGAACTCTTTTTGGAAGAATACCTGCAGAGGCTGATATTTTTCTAACTTCGTCAAGATCTCTTCCATCAACTCTTTTGTTATCGTTAATGATTTGTGAACGCATTAATTTTTTTGTAAGTTTTTTAAAGTCGGAACTTAATAACTTATCATTCTGAGAAAGGAGAACTTTTAATTGGTTATCATCTTTCAAAGATTCAATTTTACCTTGAGTCTCAACTTTTATTTTTTCGAGTTCAATATCTCTCTCCTCTTTGGAAAGATCAAATTTCTTTAAAATCAACTCAATTGGTTTTGTGCAATTTTTCTCTAAATAAGAGGGCAATGTTTTATCTTCTTCGGGTTCAGATGGTTTAACCTGTTTTATTCCCAAATCTTTTAGTAAATCTTCTTGAGATTTAATAAGCTCGGTAACTGCTTCATAACCAAAATCTATAGCTTCGATAGTATCTTGCTCTGATAATTGGTTGGCACCTGCCTCAATCATGACAATGCCGTCAGGTGACCCTGCCACAACAATGTCTAAATCTCCTTTCTCTATCTCTCTATAGCTTGGATTTAAGATGAAATCATCGCCTATAAGACCAACTCTAACTGCAGCCATTGGCCCATAAAATGGAATCTCTCCAAGTAAAGTTGCTAGCGATGCCCCAGTAACCGCTAAAACATCTGCTGGAACTCTTTCATCCAAAGAAAGGCAAGAGGCAACTATTTGTATCTCATCTCTCATCCATGAAGGGAAAAGTGGCCTAATTGGCCTATCAATTAATCTTGCAATTAAAGTGGCTCTTTCTGGAGGGCGACCTTCTCTCCTCATAAAACCACCTGGAATTCTTCCGGCAGCATAAAGTTTCTCCTCATAGTCACATATAAGAGGCAGAAAGTCTGAAGCATCTTTTTTTGTAGTTTTTGTAGCTGTAACTAATAGAGAGGTGTCCCCACACTCAATCATTACTGATCCATTTGCTTGAGGAGCATAAAGTCCTGTAGTTAGTCGTATCTCTCGTCCGTCAAACGTGATCGACTTATTTTGTCCTTCCACTTTTTAAATTATAAATCTATACATAATTTATTCTTACATTTTATAGGGACATATTGAGGAAATTATTTAGATAAGCTATAAAATTTTTTAAAAATGTCGATATTTTGTCCCAAAACGAATAATAATTACTCCTGAGAATATTTATTTTAGAAAATATGGAGCTAAATTAAAACACTTAAATTATTCTACCAACTTGATTTAACTACCCCAGGAAGTTCACCATTATGAGCTCTTTGCCTTAACTGATTCCTGCAAAGACCAAAATCTCTATATACCCCTCTAGGTTTACCAGTTGCCCAACATCTATTTCTTACTCTATTTGGTGCAGAGTTTCTTGGCAGACCTTGAATCTTTCTATGAATTTCTAACCTTTCCATTGGATCCTTTGCGGCATTAAATTCATCTAATAATGATTTCCTTTTTGCAGCATATTTCTTAACAAGTTTTTTGCGTTTAACTTCTCTAGCAATCATGGACTTTTTGGCCATTTAATATAATCTAAAAAACTATATAGTATCCTAACAGCTCGGAGAACATTTTTTAAAATTTATTTATTGGTTTAATAATCTTTGTACAATTAATAATTGACTAGTATCTCTGATAATAAGCAAAATGCTTAATCCAACTAAAAGAAAGAAACTGGACTGAGTAACAACCATTTGTATCTTTACTGGTACAGGTTTTCCTCTAAACCCTTCAATTAAAGTGAAAACAAGTTGTCCTCCATCTAATAATGGTAAAGGTAATGAATTAAGTACTGCTAAATTAATAGAAATTAAAGCTGCAAATAATAATATCCCTGTGCTTCCCTGTTGTGATAGTTGAGCTCCAATTTCAACGATTTTGACTGGCCCACTTAATTGTTGAGCTGTTGAGGAAAAATTTGTTATCAGTCCTTTATAGCCTTGGATTGTTTTAACTAAAAGTGAAGAAAACTCATTATTGGTATATTTAAAAAGTTCGAAAACGTTTTTTGTCTTTTTAGTTTCTTTCCTTATATTTGGTTGTAATTGAGCACCTATTGTTCCTTTGCCATCAACATTCTTTGGTATCAAAGTTAAATCTTTGAAAATCCCATCTCTTTCGATTTTTATTAAAATTGGTACATCTGATGAATTTTGAATTTCTTTTACTAAAGTAGAAACAGCTTGATCACCAATACCTAAAGTACTAGTTTCAATTTCTAATATTTTGTCTCCAGGTTTTAAGCCTGCAAGAGAAGCAGCCTTCTCAGGTTGAGTAGCCAAAACTAAAATCCCTGGTTCTGGATCAAATGGAATCCCAACAGTAGTTATATTTAAAATTAAGATTGTGTAAGCAAGTATCAAGTTAGCGATTACCCCAGCTGAGATAACAATAACTCTTTGAATTATTGGCCTATTTTTTAAAAGATTTGGATCTTTAGGGTCAATATTATTTAGTTCTTCATCAGGAAAGGATACAAAGCCTCCTAGAGGAAAGGCTCTGAATGAATAAGTGATATCTTTAATTTTTTTTTGAATAATTGAGGGCCCAAAGCCAATTGAAAATCCATCAACATAAATACCTTGTAAAATTGCTGCAAGAAAATGACCCATCTCATGAAAGAATATGAGAAATCCAAGTACTGTTATTGAAGTTAAAACATTCATTATTTTATATTAAGCAGTTTTTAAAAAATTTGATCCAAAATATGGAACAAGAGCATCTGGAATCTTAACGCTACCATCTGATTGTTGGCCATTTTCAAGGATAGCGGCCATTGTTCTTCCAATAGCTAGACCACTGCCATTTAAGGTATGTATGTATATATTTTTTTTATCAATTTTTGACCTTATTGATGATCTACGTGCTTGAAAGTCTAGACAATTACTGCAACTTGAAATTTCTCTATAACATTTACTACTGGGAAGCCAGACTTCAAGATCAAAAGTTCTACTTGAAGAAAAGCCTAAGTCTCCAGTACAAATATCTACTAATCTGTACGGTAAGTTGAGCTCTTTTAAAATGCTTTCTGCATCAGAAGTAATCTTTTTATGAGCTTCTAAAGATTTACTTGGATCACAAAACCAATAGAGCTCAACCTTATTAAATTGATGAAGCCTTATTAAACCTTTAGTATCCCTTCCATAACTTCCAGCTTCTCTTCGAAAACATGGACTATATGCAACATACTTAATAGGTAATTTCTTTGGATCAATAATCTCGTTTCTATGAAAAGCAGTTAGTGGAACTTCAGCCGTTGGAGAAAGCCATAAATCGTCATTAGAACATTTAAAACTTTCATTTGAAAATTTAGGCAATTGTCCAGATCCTCTAAGACTTTCTGAATTTACTAAAACTGGAGGCATTAACTCTAAATAACCATTTTTAGTATGCATATCAAGCATGAAATTAATCAATGCCCTCTCTAATCTGGCACCATCACCTATAAGAGTAATAAAGCGACTTTTTGATATTTTTGTTGATTTTGCAAAATCAAAAATATTGAGACTTTCGCCTATTTCCCAGTGTGATTTAAGATTATCTTTTCTAATAGGATCCCCCCAAGTTTTTATTTGTTTATTATCACTTTCATCTTTCCCAATAGGCGCATCTTGGCTAGGAAAATTTGGCAAATTATAAATCTCATCATCTACTTGTTTATCAAGTATCCGTTGTTTCTCTTCAAGCTCAGAAATTTTAATTCTGTATTCGTTTCCCCTTTTCTTTAAATCATCTATATCTGTTGAGTTCTTATTTTGCGATTTCCCAATTACTTGACCTATTAATTTGCTTAATTTTTTGCTCTCGGATTGCAGAGTGGATAACTCTATATCAATTTCTTTTTTTTTAACAGTTAATTCATGTATATAAGATATCTCATAAACTTTTCCTCTTAAGGATAAATTTTCTTCAACAAATGTTGGATTTTCTCTTATTAATTTTTGATCTAACACTCTTTTTTTTTTATACCTTAATCAAGATAGTTAATCTCAATTCATAATTTGGGATTTTTGATAAAAAATTAACTTAATTAATGATTTCTTACCTATTTAATGTTTTTAAAATTAAATTTTAGTTACGATGCAGATCGAGCTCGCCCTGTAGATGACCAATTTTTTAGTAAATCAATTTGCTCTTTGGCTGTTCTAGATAAAGGAATTAATTCAGAAACTGCCTTTATTAGATCTTTTTCCATCAGCTCTCTATCTTCAGAAAATGAAATGTGCATTCCCTCTATAACAGCTTGTTCAAGTTCTGCACCCGAGAATCCATCTGTTCTATCAATGATAGTAGAGAGAGGGAAACTGTAATTTGGTCTTCTTTTTCTCAAGTGCAAATCCAGAATACTTAATCTTTCTTCAGAATTTGGTAAATCAAGAAAAAATATCTCATCAAACCTCCCTTTCCTTAATAATTCAGCAGGAAGCTTATCTATAGCATTAGCGGTAGCAATAACGAATACAGAGGATTCTTTTTCAGCCATCCAAGTTAGCAAACTTGCCAAAACCCTCTGACTTGTACCTCCATCACTTCTAGCATCGCCACCAAAGCCTTTATCAATTTCATCGATCCAAAGGATACAAGGAGACATAGCCTCAGCTCTTAATATTGCTTCTCTTGTTCTTGCCTCGCTTGAACCAACAAGGCTAGAAAATAGTCTTCCTACATCTAATTTAAGTAGAGGCATCGACCAACTCCTAGAAATTGATTTTGCGGTAAGCGATTTCCCTGTTCCTTGCGCTCCAACGAGTAAGACTCCTTTGGGAATAGGTAATCCATAGTCTCTAGCTTCTTTAGAAAAGGCCCTGTATCTTTGATTAAGCCAAACTTTTAGAACGTTTAACCCCCCAATATCATCTTGACTTGATTTGGCATCGAAAAATTCTAAAATTTCACTTCTCGCGATAACTTGTTTTTTTTCTTCAAGAATATCCTTAATATCTTCTTTACTTATTTTTCCTCTTTGAGCAAGTGCCTTTGCAGTGACTTGCTTTACTTTTATTTCGGTTAGTCCACTTGAAGCCATAGAAAGTTCGTTTAAGTCTTGTTCTTCAAGATTTGAATTGGTATTGGTCGCAATTTTTTTTATTAGATTTTTTAATTCTTTTTGATCAGGTAAAGGTAAATTTAAAATTGTCATTAATTCATCCAACTCCTCTGATGATGGAAATAAATGAGAACTAATAATTAAATTATGACTAGTTTTCTTAAGCGAAGAAGATAGTTCTTTAATAGTTCTATTAATAGATGGATCATCATAAAATTTATGAAAATCTTTAACTAATAAAACTGTTGAAACTGTAGTACTTTGTTCTTTAAGCCAATTGAGCACTCCTAACGGATTATTAGAAAATTTACCTTCTTCATTTATTATTCCTTTTATACCGCTAACACAATCCCAGCAGACTAATCTTTTTATATTTAGTCTTTCACAGGAAAAATTTACTAATTTTTCTAATCTTTCCTCTTCTTTAGTTTTGATCCAAATTAATGAGGTTCTTGATTTTATGAGTAATTCTAAATTTCTACACCAAGAATTCATTATTTAAGATTCAGACTATTTTTTGCTGTTAGGTTCGAAAGGTAATCTTTTATCAGAGATAGTTGAAGCAGAAGTTGTTATTACTTCATTTTTAGCCAACAATTGCTGATCCAAAATTTTCTGTAAATTCTCAGGGAGAGCTTCTTTATTAAGCAGAAAAGTCTGAAATGCTTGGAAAATATTAGCAACAACCATGTATAGCAAAACACCTGCTGGGAGAGGGAAAAACAGAAACATTCCAGTTATCATAACTGGTGTAATTTTGTTTGCTGTTGATTGCTGTGGATTCGCCGGCATCCCTTGACTAGATAAAACTTGGGAAAGTAGTAGGGTTAATCCAAAGGCTCCTACTAATGCAGCAATATCCCAATTAATTACCCCATCTACATAAAAACCAACTTGGCCAAGAGCTTTAATAAATAAAAAACCACTTTTGGCAGCTAGACCAGGGATTTTTGCCTCGATTGTTGCATCTCCTGGTTTAATTGCAGTGACTGTTCCGTCCTGGGTAACTTTAAGATTTTCGGATCCTTTAGAAACTGTCCAAGTGGGGAGAAATTTTGATCCGTTGTCGTATTTAGATAAAACTTCCGAATAACTATTACCATTTGTTGTTTGTAAATTTATTTTTATAGATTCTTCTGTTCCTAATTTTGTTCCATTAGGGATTGTGGCTACCACAGGGAAATGTGATTTTTCCGTTATAAATATAGAGTGTCTTGGGGATTTGTAAGGTTTTGGATCAATGGCTGCAACTTGATCCTGTGGAACGACTTTGAGATTTATGTTGTAAGGGACATCAGCAAATGGAGATCCTCTTAGGGTTGCAAACAATGCAAAAAGCACAGGCATTTGTACAATCAAGGGAAGACAACCCGCCAGGGGACTCCCAAACTCATTCATTAATTTTCCAAGTTCTTCTTGCTGCTTTTTTGGATCACCTGAAAACTTAGATTTTATTTCTGCTTGCTTTTTTTGCATTACAGGTTGGGCAATCTTCATTCTCCTAGCGCTCCTAATGGAACCAGCGCTAAGAGGGAAAAGAGCAATTCTAATTACTACTGTCAATGCAACAATAGCTAAACCATAACTAGGAACTAAACCGTAGAAAAAATCTAGAATCGGGATAAGTAGTTTTTCAGAAATGAACCCTATCACGATATTAAAGAGAGTGAAATTTTACTAGACATTTTATTTTACAGGAAAAAAAGGATTTTGTAATTAATTTATTTAGGATTTAGTAGCAAATCCTTCTACCTCGTTGAGATTTGGGATTTGTGATCTTTTTTTTAAATTTTCCTCAATAAATTTTTGCTTTTCTCTGAATAAAGGTAATGATTTCATTTCAACCTTTGATCCGTCATTAAGGATAAGAACCATATCACCATATGAACCGAAACCTCTCGGAATAGATCTGATTTCTTCAATATTACTTAATGAAACTTGTGTTTTATTTTTGCCAAACCATCCCCCATCTATTGTAATTCTTTTGTTAGTAATTTTATACCTTAACCACAATGCTCTAACAATTGCGGCAAAGGTAAATGGCAAACCAAGAATAGTTATCCCCGCAAAAAGATTTATTATTAAATCACTTTTAGCAGGGCCACCTTCATAAAAGGTTTCTTCATTTATGTTAATCATTTGATTAGACGAGATTTGAACATTAAGTTTTGAAATTCCTCCAAAAGTTTACTTTTATCATTGCAGAAATCTCCAAATTTAAGGTTAACAAGTAACCAACAAGGTTTGTGGTTATTAATTTTTTGAATGTTAGTTAATAACCAATCTTGAAGAATTCTTTTTAATTTATTTCTTTCTACAGCTTTTTTTGAAACTTTTTTGCTAATAGCAATTGCAATCCTAAATTTGTTAGAGGGATTTGTTAATTTATGGGATAAAAGTATTTCTGGATTTGATCTTGCAACTTTAAATGTCATTAATTTACCATGGTAAATTGTGGAATTTCTATGAATATAATTAAAAGTCCTATGACCTTTTAAACGCATATCCTTAGGTAAGGCCATTTAAATTTGAGTTATACCGCTATCCTTTCTCTACCTTTTTGTCTTCTGCTTTTAATAACTCTTCTACCAGTATGCGAACGCATTCTTACTCTAAAACCAGATACGCGTTTTCTTTTTCTTGAAGTTCCGCCAAAAGTTCTTTTAGTCATTTGTTTAATTATCCTTATTTAATTTATCATTTAATCGATCACTATAGTCCAGCTTCCTAAATAACTTGAAAATGATTTCCCTTTAGGTTGCCCATACGAATGAAATTGAAATAAACCTGATTTTCTTGGATTAAAAACTTTCAAGACAATTGCATAACTATCTTTATTAGAGGGAATTGGGCTGTAGGGGTAAATATCTAATGAACGTAGGCCTGATTCATCAGTATTGATTTCGATATCAGCTGCAATTTCTTCTAAACATTTTGTTCTACTCTCAAAACCGCCTATTTTTACTTTGCAAAAACTAATTTTTTCGTTTTTCAAAGTGGAATTAAAGGTTTTGGGAATTGCTAATTTAATTTTTAAGAGATCTGTTCTTCTGTCAGATGGCCTCAAGAAAAAATAAATTGTATTTCTAAACTTCCTTTTATTTTCTTTTTGAAACCACTTTAATCGTCTATAATTAGAATCTTGATCCCATTGAAATTCTAAAGCTGCTTTAGCATTTTGGATATTATCAAAAAAAGGAGTTGCAACTAAAATTGTGGGAATAATAAAAAATCTTAAAATTTTAAGATTTAAAGTAATTTTCTTTGGAATTTTTAACATTGAGAGATTAGGATTTTTTAATAATTGAGTTCGTGCTATAAAATTTTAAGCGGAAGAATTTATATCAGTAAGGTTAACATCTATCTGTCCTTAATTTTGCAGCGCCTCTCAAATAAGGATGCATTATTGGCTTATTGGGTGGCAATAAAACTTGGGCCATTATCCTTACACAAAAATCAACATCATTAGATACGTACATTTGTTGGCAGTCTAAAAAAGCTACTGAATCAAGTCCATTTAATTTCCTTGCAACTGAAGCGGGGAAACATGCATCTAAATCTTTTGTTGTGGTGAATATGATGGATAATATGTTCGTTTTAATCAAATTGTTGCGTGAAATCAATTCATTAATTAATTCCACTACGGAAACTTCTATTTCCTTAACAGAATTCCCAGATGCTGTTGTAGCTCCACGAATAAATGTAATTTTATGATCATCTTTCATTTTTTTAGAAATATCGAGTTAAGGCTTATATAACCAAAGTACTTTATTTGATGAGTCAAACTCAAAAAAGATATTGTTAATAATTTTCTCAATCATCCTACTTCCGGGAATTAGTCCAAGTATTTTTTTCTTTTTTTTCCCAAACGTTAAGGGCTGGATTTTAGGATCAATATTAACCATTTCTGCAGCTAGTTCCCTTGCAACAAATTCATCTCCAACTTCATCAACTAGTCCTAATTCTTTAGCTTGCGTACCAGTGAAAATTCTTCCATCGGCAAATTTCCTTACTTCTTCAACAGGTAAATTTCTTCCCTCAGCAACAGCTTCAGTAAATTGTTTATAGCTTTCATCAATAAGGCCTTGAAGCAATCTCCTTCCATCCTCACTTAAAGGTTTATCGGGTGAAAGTATATCTTTAAATACACCGCTTTTAACAGTTTCGAATTTAATACCAACTTTGTCTAATAATTCAGATAGATTATTTCCTCTTATAATCACACCAATTGAACCTGTAATTGTGCCTGGATTCGCAACTATTTTGTCAGATGCAACACCAATGTAAACACCTCCTGATGCTGAGATGTTCCCAAAACTAGCAATGACTTTACAACCTTTATCTTTTAGTCTTTTAATGGCAGAGTATATTTCTTGGCTATCACCAACAGTACCGCCTGGCGAATCAATTCTCACGATTAAAGCAGGAAATTCTCTATCCTCAATTTGTTTAAGAGCTTTAAGGACAGAAACTCTTGTTGAACTTGTAATAGGCTCATCAATTACTATACGAGCCATTCTTTTTTTTGACTTTCGTCTAAAAGGCCAAATCATTCTTTTAAGGTAAATTCATAAAACTACTTTAAAAAGATTATCAGCAGACCTAATGAATTCAATCCTAAATTGGTTTTTAATGATACTACCATTTGCACTTTGGGGTACATCAATGGCGGCTATGACCCCCTTAGTATCTAGTGCTGGCCCAGAGTTTGTGGCGTCTTTAAGATTACTACCTGCAGGAATTCTTGTTCTAATAACAACATATTTGTTTAAGAGAGATTTAAAAATCTATAGATGCGATTTGAAGTGGTTTTTAATATTTACCATTGTCGATGCCACTTTCTTTCAATTTTTTCTAACTTATGGTATTGAAAAAACTGGAGCAGGTCTAGGTTCTGTCTTAATTGATTCTCAACCGCTTTTGGTAGCTATCTTAGCGAGGGCAATTTTTGGAAATCTAATTAATCCAATTGGATGGTTAGGACTACTTTTTGGTTTGGGTGGAATAGTATTTTTGGGAGTCCCACAAGAATTTTTAGGAAATTTGTGGTTGATGTCTGATGTTTCTATTAATAGTGTCGTTTTTAACTTTGGAGAGCTTTGGATGCTTGCAGCTTCTCTAGCAATGGCATTAGGGACAATTTTAATAAGATTTACTTGTACTAAAAGTGATCCAGTTGCAGTTACAGGTTGGCACATGGTTTTAGGGAGTTTGCCCTTAATTATTAAGCACTGCTTACAATCAAATTTCAAAATAATTCCAGATTGGTCACTATTTGATTGGGGACTTATGTCATTTTCAAGTATTTTTGGAGGAGCAGTGGCGTATGGATTGTTTTTCTACTTTGCTAATAATAAAGAAATAACTGGATTTAGTACTCTTGCATTTTTAACTCCAGTATTTGCTCTTCTCAGTGGAGGTGTTTGGTTAAATGAAAGACTCACAATTGTGCAGTGGGTAGGAGTTGTGTTTGTTCTTATCTCGGTATTTTTTGTTAGCCAGAGGAAGAGTTTATGGGAAAATAAAATTTCTGATACTACTATTTAATAAGTGTCTTTTTGTAAAAAGTCTAATAATGCGAATAGTTTTGATTAGTACTCCAATAGGGTTCTTAGGAAGCGGCAAAGGTGGTGGAGTTGAATTAACTTTAAATTCTTTAGTTTCAGGTTTAATTTCTTTAGATCATTCCGTTGAGGTTATAGCTCCAAAAAATTCAAAGTTACATGAAAGTGATTTAAAAGCAAAATTACATTTTGTGGAAGGTGAAGATCAAATTAGTTGGCAGCATCAAGATTACAATGCTCCTGTTAGTATCCCAGACAATTCCCTTTTAGCAGGAATGCTGGAAAAGGCATTGGAAATGGCAAAAAATGCAGATGTGTTGTTGAACATGTCCTATGATTGGCTACCAATTTGGATGACTCTAAATATTGAGATTCCAATTGCACATATAATTAGTATGGGTTCTGAAAGCTCGGTTATAAGTAATTTAATTTCAAAGGTATATACTAAATATCCAAATAATTTTGCTTTTCATACAAAAATACAAGCTAATGATTATCCATTCATAAAAAAACCAACAATTATTGGTAATGGATTTAATTTAGATAATTATACTTTTCAAGATTCATTTAATGGATCCTTAGCATGGGTTGGGAGAGTGGCACCGGAGAAAGGTTTAGAGGATGCTGTTTATGTTGCAAATGAACTAGGCGAAAAACTAAAAGTTTGGGGAGTTACAGAAGATGAGACCTATGCCTCAAGAATAGAACAATCTTTTCCTCAAGGAACGATAGATTGGAAGGGTTTTTTATCAACCAATGAATTACAAAAAGAACTCGGTAAATGCAGGGTTTTGCTAAATACTCCGAAATGGAACGAGGCATATGGGAATGTAATAGTTGAAGCTTTAGCCTGTGGAGTGCCAGTCATAGCATATAAAAGGGGAGGACCTAGTGAAATTATTCAGCATGGGCAAACAGGATATCTGGTTGATCCTGATGATAAAAAAAATCTGCTTTCCTATGTGGAAATTATTGAAAAAATAAAGCGCAAGAATTGTAGAGAATGGGTAGAAAAAAATGCTTCCACAGATATATTTGCTAGCAAGGTTGTGAATTGGCTTAATAAGGTAATAAACGAATATAAGTAAAATAAATTCATTTAAATGATTCCTATTAACGCAAAAAAAAGGCTCATAACCCTATTGATAATTTTAATTTCCGGGATCATCATATTTATTTTAGGTTTAGGTACTACAGGACTGGTGGATGAAACGCCCCCTTTATTTGCTGGTGCGGCAAGGGCAATGAGTGAATCTGGCGACTGGATAACTCCAAAAGTCAATGGAATGTTTCGCTTTGATAAGCCTCCATTAATTTATTGGCTAATGGGTTTTTTTTACTCATTACCGAAAAACGAGATTTGGGATAGTTTAGGGACACTCTCAGCAAGACTCCCTTCTGCTTTGGGATCATTATTTTTAATGTTGATGATTGGAGATACTTTGTTTTGTTGGCCACAGAAGGGTGATAGGCAACTACTCACTCCTATAGTTTCATCATTAGGCTTTGCCTTATCTCCACTAATAATTATCTGGAGTAGAACTGCAGTCAGTGATGCCCTTTTAACTGGAACTTTAGGGATTAGCCTACTTTTGTTTTGGAGACGAATGGCAAGTGAAAATAATGACCTATGTATTTCTGCGTGGGTATTTTTAGGTTTTGCAATTTTAACTAAAGGACCTGTTGCATTTGTTTTGGCATTATTGACTGTTACATCTTTTTTGTTTAGTCAGAAGAATTGGAAAAAGTTGCTTCGTAAGATAAATCCTAAGAAAGGTTTTTTAATAACAATATTAATAAGTGTTCCGTGGTACATATTAGAACTTATAAAAGAGGGCAAGCCTTTTTGGGACAATTTTTTTGGTTACCATAACTTTCAAAGATATACCTCAGTTGTCAACAATCATGCAGAACCATTCTGGTTTTTTCTTTTCATTATGATATTGGCTTCATTACCATTCACACCTTTTTTGTATCATGGGATATTCAAAGCCTTTATGGATTTATTGAAAAGTTCAAAAGAAAATTGCAATACTAACGACAGCCTTTTTACATATTCTTTATGTTGGTTAACATCAGTTTTAATTTTCTTTAGTCTGTCTGCTACGAAACTTCCAAGCTATTGGCTGCCAGCAATTCCAGCAGCGGCAATCTTAATTAGTAATAGCTTTATAAACTTAACAAATTCAAAGAAAAGTAATCTATATTTATGGCTTTTTAATTTTTTAATTTTGTTTGGCGTCTCAATGGCATTCTTTTTTTCAAATAATTGGTTAAATTTAATTAATGATCCTGAAATGCCTAATCTTGCATCTGAATTAATAAGCTCTGGGGTAATTTTTAAAGCAAAATTGTTCTTCTCTTCATTTACACTTCTTGCAATAATTTTATTTTATCTAAACTCTAAAAGTATCCTTTTTTACCTTCAAGTTTTTCTGTTAATTGGGCAATCTTTCTTGATGTCACCAATTAGAAAATTAGCGGATACCTCAAGACAATTACCTTTAAGGAATATCTCAGAATTAATTTTAGATGTTCGTGAGGGTAGGGAAACTTTAGCAATGATTGGGATTAGAAAGCCTTCATTACATTATTATTCTAGGCAAATAGTTTTTTATGAACCAAATACAGAAGAGGGATTAATTAATTTGTCAGACAGGTTAACTAATGACAGGAGAGAAAATTATTATGATCAACCCGATTATGAATACAAATCTCTATTGGTTGTGATAGACGAATTCTCTTCCCGCCAAAAGCAATGGTCAAAAATTAATCGTCAAAAATTGGGTAAATTTGGAATTTATAATTTATGGCGAATTCAAAAAAGTGATTTAAATAAGTATTCGAAATTTTTATTGAATAGTGGTTTTAAATCTAGCTGGAAAAATAGAAAAGTTGAAAATTTTTAACAAAGCCTTCTCTTGAGAAGAGCCTTTTTTAGATCATCAAGGCTGCACTTGCTTGGGATATCGATATTATTCAAATCTTCCATTAATGCTAGATCGATGACAGAATCTTCGGCTAAAAAACTAAAAACTTCATTAATGCTTATTCCCATATCTTGAGCCATCTCTGAGATAAGCCTTAGAGTCTCCCTCCTCACAGAAATCCTGAGATTTAAGGGGATAAATTCATTTTCAGGGTTTGCTGACTTCATAACCTAAATCTTAAGACATTATTTAGTTATCAGGATATAAACTTTACAATATTCATTAATCATGCTCAAAGGAAGCTCCCCTTAAGTTGCTTCCATAAATAAATTCATAAATATTTTTAATAGGGGAATTGTAATTATTGAAATTAAAGTTGTAGTAAAAAGGATTTTTGAAGCGATTTGTTGTTTTACACCATAAGCCTCTGCCATTAATATCGTGGATATTGCTGTTGGGGTCCCTGCCTGAAGAATTATTGCTGATGTTTGATAGAAATTAAAATCTAAATATTTGCACACTAAAAAAATAATAAAAGGAAGAATAAATAATTTTAATAAAATTGAAAATTTAATTTCTTCATTTAGATCTAAAATCTTTCCCTTTTGATTTGTTATTATTCCAAGTCTTGTTCCCACAATTATTATTGCCAATGCAATAACTACTCTTGCAGGAATCCAAAGGTAGTTGCCTAGAATTTCATCTATTTGGAAATAATATGCAAAAAGTACACCAATAATTCCTCTTGATGCAGGACTATTTATTAATGCATTTAATAATCCATTTATATTTAGGATGTTCTTATTTTTGGATTTTTCTTGAAGAAAAAAAGGTCCAAATATCCAAGCGAAAAGTGTTGTTCCCAAATCAAATCCTATAGTGAAATTAATAGTTGTTGAAGGTAGAAGAGCCATCGCAATGGGTATTCCAAGAAATGATGTATTGCCTATTAGGCCTGCCAGCTGCAATGTGTAATTTGGAAGCCTTTTTTTAAATATTGGGATTAAATTTATTAAAACTATTAAAAATCCAATTAGGGAGAATGCTAAAAATGCACTTTTAATTAGGTTTATGTCAATACCTTCCTTTAATAGGAGACCCATTACACTTAATGGAATGCCAAATCTTATTAGAGGTATCGCAATATATTTTGAAATCTTTGGATTCTTTTTCCCCATAAAAAAACCAAAGATTAAGAAAGGGATAATATTTATGAAGAGAGAGTAGATGCTATTAATTAAATATTTGTTAAAGCAATATTAACTTGCCGAGGTGCAGTAAAAATTTTTTTTATTATTGAGAATTTAAATTATTTTCCAGATTGCTTTGTCAGGAATTAGAGGAGATTTATATAAATTTTCTGGTTCTGTAGTCATAACTCTCCATGTAGGAACCCTACAAGTTATGTAAGCAGGGCTTTCTATTAGAACTCCTGGTTTCTCATCAAATGTACAAGTAAAACCTTCTTTCCAATACCCACCATTATTAAGGCTACCTTTAAACCAAACCCAGCATTTTGAAGTTTTCAAGATCAGAAAATTTTTGTTTATCTTAATCAATATTTAAGTAATAAATCTAAAGTTTATTACTTTTAAAAATTATTTTAATCACTTTATGTTTTTTGAAAAATATATTTTAAAAATTAATATCAACAGATTTAAGGTAAGGGTAATTAAATTTGCTATCAATATTGGCGTAGATGAAATTTTATAACCGTAAATAATCCAAGACAATACACCTATGATGAACATTATTAGTGTTGTTAAAGAAACATCATCTGCCTTTTTTGTGTTTAAAGTTTTTATCAATTGAGGAAGAAATGCCGCTGTTGTTAAAATCGCTGCAAAATATCCAAATATATCTTCATTCATAAAAATATTTTAAAAATTATTCTTTAATAAAATCATTCAAAAATCCCAAGGGATCCCTCATGTTTGATGAATATCCAAGCACATCATTTGAAAAAAATTTATAAATAATTTGATCTTTATTGTTCATTAGAAAAGAAGCCCCTCTTTGAGGAAGGTATTCTTCATTAAGAATATAATCACTCCAATTTTGAATAATTTCATTCATATTATTTAATCTAAATGTTGCTAATTCAAATGGTCTCAAATAGCCATCCCCGAAAACCTGTCTGAATGAATTACCTGAAAATTTTAGGAATTTTAAAACTTCAATTTTGTCAAATTCTGAGTAGATTTGCTTAGCTTGAGGGTCTCCTAAATAACCCCTAATAACTTCTTTGATTGTTTTAAAAGAATTTATTCCAGATAGCATCAAAAACATATTTATCCAACCTCCTAAACCAATATCTAATCCTTTTGAAACTTCAAGATTTTTATGAATTTGGTTATTAGAAACGACTATTAAATTTTCTTCACGAAAGCCAGTAAAGTTACAGAATTTTTCTTTTCCATTTTGGTTTCCAATAGCAATTGCAAAAATATCTAAATTTCTATCTTGATTATTATCGATAAAATTTTTTAAATTTATTGCATATTCAAAGCTATCAAAATCTCCTAATAAACCAAATAAAATAATTAATTTAAATTTTTTTTCTCCTTTTAAATTATATTTTTCAATAATATTTTCGATATTATTTTTAAATTTGTAAGTCACGATGTTTTAAATGTTTTATAAAATATTCTCAAAAAATTTTTCTTACTTAAATTAGTATAAAATTTTACACGAAAAAGTTTTTAAAGAAATTAATTTAATGTTTTTAGATTTTATTATTTTAATGTAAACATTTTGAAGTTATGACTGTAGGAATTTATTACGCAACTACAACTGGAAAAACTGAAGACGTAGCTGATCGTCTTCACAACTTTATTTCTTCAGCGGAAGCACCTAAAGATGTATCTGATGTGGATGATCTTTCAGAATTTGAAAATCTTGATGGAATTATCTGCGGGATACCTACTTGGAATACTGGCGCCGATGAAGAAAGATCGGGAACTGCATGGGATTCAATCTTAGAGGATATTGGCGAACTAAGTTTATCAGGAAAAAAAGTTGCAATTTTTGGTTTAGGAGATTCTTCTACATATACAGAAAACTATTGTGATGCAATGGAAGAACTTCATAGCTATTTCACAAAAGCAGGCGCCGAAATGGTCGGTTATGTAGATAAATCTTCTTATACATTTGATGAGTCTAAAAGTGTTATGGGAGAAAGCTTTTGTGGATTACCTCTTGATGAGGATAGTGAATCAGATTTGACCGATTCACGTCTTGAAACATGGGCTGCTCAACTTAAGGGTGAAATCCCTTCATTGGCGTAAGCTTTCTCAGATATTACTTCCCTAATTTGTAACATTTGTTCTTTCACAATATGTTTTTTTTACAAAAGTAATTAAATCTGTAAAGAACGTGTAAAAACTTTACAGATAAGCAATATGCTCAATTTGCTGTTTACTTAAATCAAGTGTTACAAACTTACGGAAAATCTGATGTCACCTATGACTGGTACGCAGGGAATTCTGGTGTTGTTGGCCGTTCAGGTAAATTCATAGCTGCCCATGCTGCCCATGCAGGCCTAATGATGTTCTGGGCAGGAGCTTTTGGATTATTCGAATTGGCTCGTTACGATGCCAGTATTCCGATGGGTGCACAGAAAGCGATTGTTTTGCCTCATCTAGCGGGTATTGGAATTGGTGGCGTTGAAAATGGTGTTATTACTGAACCATATGGAATTGTTGTAATTTGCACATTACATCTAATTTTCTCAGCAGTACTGGGTGCTGGGGGATTATTACATTCCAACAAATTTGCAGGAGATCTTGGAGACTACCCAGAAAATAGTAAGCCACAAAAATTTGATTTCGAATGGGATGATCCAGATAAATTAACTTTTATTCTTGGTCATCATCTTATCTTTCTTGGGCTTGGAGCAATTATGTTCGTTGAATGGGCTCGTATTCATGGAATTTACGATCCAGCAATAGGATCTACAAGACAAGTTATTTACAATTTAGATATTGCCGCTATCTGGAATCATCAATTCGATTTTTTAAAAATAGATAGTCTTGAAGATGTTATGGGAGGACATGCTTTCCTAGCTTTCCTTGAAATAATTGGAGGAGTTTTCCATATTTGTACTAAACAATTTGGAGAATATACAGAATTTAAAGGGAAAGGATTACTTGGAGCTGAGGCAATTTTGTCATATTCAGTTGTTGGTGTTTCTTATATGGCTTTTGTTGCTGCTTTTTGGTGTGCTTCAAATACAACCATATATCCAATCGATCTATATGGAGAACCCTTAAAGCTTCAATTTGAATTCGCTCCTTATTTTACTGATACAGTAGATTTAGGTTCAGGAGCTTATAGCTCAAGAGCTTGGCTTGCTAATACTCATTTTTATTTGGGTTTCTTTTTCTTACAAGGTCATCTTTGGCACGCACTAAGAGCAATGGGATTTGACTTTAAGAAAATTGGCCAAGCTTTTGACAATATTGAAAATACAAAAATTACTCAAAATTAATTTAAACTTAAAAAAAACCTCTCCTCAAACAGAGAGGTTTTTTTTTGTAGAATTATTTCACTTATTCAAAAAATTAATGGATAATATAAAAGAAATCAATTGTAAGGAGCTTTTCAGAAATGCTTATGAAAATAGGTATACCTGGAAGGATGATTTTCATGGTTACCAAGGTAAATGTACCTTCTTAACTAATCATAGTATTCATAAAGGTAACTTCATATTAGGGAAAGACTTTAAACCAAATATTCAAAAAATAGAAGATGAGAATGTTATTAAAAGTATTGCCTCTCAGTTATTTGAAGTATGTATACATAGGGTAAAAAGAGAATTCGATTTTGTGCATTCAGAAAATAATTTTAATTTACTAAAAAAATCTGAAAGTGGGATTGAAATGAGTGTTTCAGGTAAGAATCAAGGTGATAAATATAGAGTTAAAAATAACTGTATTAATATGGTCTACAGAAAAATTCATGGAACTATAATTGAAATTTTTGTTGAAGAATTTTTAGATACAGGAACAGGTGCCCTCAGTAAAAAATATAGTAGTCAACAAATTAATTCGGATACACTTGAGGCAAATTCTCAAAAATTGGAATACGAGGATGAATTTCTAAGTATGGGTAAAGACGATTATTGGATATTAAATTCGAGGACAATAAAATACTTAAACCAAAATCAAGAAAAAGAAACGCAAAAGTTTCTTTTTGAGGATCTATGCTTATTAACTTAGTTTTTTATTCAACCAATCTAAACCCTTTATCAAGTAGTTTTTGATATAGGAGTCTTGCTCTAAAAGCTAGAATTTGCTCTTCATTTTCATTACTAATTACATGAAAGTAATTATTATCTAATTTATTTTTGCTAAAGCATACATTTGCTTCACCTAATCTTAAAGTCCAATTCTCTTCATTAGCTAAATGTTGATTAGGTCCAAGATCCCAAGGACATTTTTCAGGATATTTTTCTCTTTTAGAACCCATATGGTTAATTTTAACTACCCAATATTAGTAAAAATTTAAAAGTATGGCTATGAAAAATAGACGTTAACTTTTTCAAAGAGTTGTTTAATGTAATTAAAAATTTACTCTTTAGAAGCAATTAAACAATAAAAAGGGTCTTTATTTAAAAAATTAAAGATATTAAGTGCTGGTTCAGTAAACTTTTTGATAATTTTGGGCTCATTAAATCCGTTTGAGATTAATACTTTTCTTACATACTTGACCCTTTCTTCTTCAGTAGATGAAGTCCATATTTTAGGAGCTTTATGCCAAAATGCTCTGTTTGAAAAAGAAATAATAACCTTGCCATTTCTGCTCAATATTCTTGCAATCTCTTTGGTTAAATTCTCTGGATATTGTAAATATTGCCATGCTGCGACCATTAAGCAAAAATCAATGCTTTCATTGCCTAAAGGAATTTCTTGATTTAAATTGAAATTTTGTATCCAATAAGTATCAAAAATTTTGTTTTTCTCAAGTTCCTGTTTGTTTAATCCATGTCCAATAACCTTTTTATATTTTTTCTCTTGAGGTAAATAACTATCCCAGCTGGACATTAAATCTAGTACAATTGAATAGTCTGAAATTTCTTTTTTATAAACATTTGATAGATATTGCCTGAAGTTTGCATCTAAATGATAAACAAATTTTGGGTCAGAATAAAATTCTTCATCATTGCTTTCATCAAGTTTTTTTCTTTGATAATTATTTAAAACTTCCAAAATGACTACTAAGTGATGTAATTCAAATTTAGTAAATAGATATTCATATTGTGATTTACAAATATATTTTGCATTTAATTAATTAAAGATTTTTAGAAAAGCTAGACATTTATTAAAAAAAAGTTAAATTAATAATTAATGATTTTTTAAAATGATTGAATTCAAAAGGAGTAAAAAAAGTAGATCAAAAAATGCCCTTTTCAATCCCTATAAAAACGGAATAAGTCAATACGATATGGCATATCTTTCATCAAAAAAAGTTTTAAAAAATAAAACTTTTTATCTACAAAATGATTTTCAAAAAGATAATTTAGCTGCATAATTATGCCTTATATTAATGTTTCTACTTCAGCAAAAATAGATGATAAAAAAAAATTACTTGAAGAATTCTCAATATTAGTTGCGTCTTTAACAAATAAATCAAAAAGATTTGTTATGGCAAAGTTAGATGATAATTTAGAAATGTATTTTGATGATGAAAGACCTTGTTGCTTTTTAGAAATTAAGTCAATAGGCTCTTTAAATCCTTCAGAAATGGCAAAGCAAATATCCAATTTTGTTTATGAAAAAATTGGAATTCCAATAGATAAAATTTATATTTCATTTGAGGATGTTCCTGCTTCATTGTGGGCATGGAATGGAAAGACATTTGGCTAAGAATTTTTTTAGATATAAAGCTAATGGAAATAAAAAAATTAGTCGATTTAAATAAACTTAGAACTGCACCTCAATTAAGTAAAAGGCAAGAAAAAAATTTTTTAGAGGAGCTAGAAGCAAATATTTTTAATGCCGATTGGATAACAATAGGCATAATGGCACCAACTGATAATAAAGCTATTGAAGCATTACAATCAATTTCTAATAAATATTCCTCAATTAAATTTGGGGATCTAGGTTCCCTTCATGCTGATGGATGTGTTTTCTTAAAAGCCAATCAAAAAACTAGTAATGTTTTTGTCAGATCTGAAAATGGTCTTGGAGAAGGAATTTTAATAACATGTCAGTATGATGAAGATTTTAAAGAATCTAATACTTATGGACCATTGCCATTGGATTTTTTTAAATAATTAATTCTCATTTAATTTTTATGAAAGATCTAATTTAATGACAGCTTTTTATTGGATGATATTTTTGAGGACTTTGATTTAAGATATTTTTTACTTTAAAGCTTTGTTATTATATCTAGTGGCATTGATCTAAATTTTTCTACTATTATAATTTAATGTTTTTTCAGGATATAATTCAAAATTTAAATAATTTTTGGTCAGAAGAAGGTTGTTTAATTATGCAGCCTTACGATACTGAAAAGGGCGCTGGTACAATGAATCCTCATACTTTTTTAAGGGCAATTGGACCCGAACCTTGGTCTGTTGCATATGCTGAGCCATGTAGAAGACCTACAGATGGACGTTTTGGTGATAATCCTAATCGAGCACAACATTATTTTCAATATCAAGTAATAATTAAGCCCTCCCCAGATGGGATTCAAGAAAAATATTTAAAATCTCTGGAATCTCTTGGGATTAATCCTAGAAATCATGACATAAGATTCGTTGAAGATAATTGGGAGTCGCCAACTCTTGGGGCTTGGGGCGTAGGTTGGGAAGTATGGCTAGACGGAATGGAAGTTACTCAATTTACCTATTTTCAACAGTGCGGGGGAGTTGATTGTCAACCAATACCAATTGAAATTACATATGGTTTAGAGAGAATTGCAATGTTTTTGCAGGATAAAGAAAGTATCTGGGACTTAAACTGGAACAAAGATTTCAAATATAGCGATATTTGGCTGCAATTTGAAAAAGGCCAATGTTCATATAATTTCTCTGAATCTAATCCTGAAAATCTCAGGAAATTATTTGAGACATATCAAGATGAAGCAAATTCATTAATTGAAAAGAAGCTAACTTACCCCGCGCTTGATTATGTTTTAAAGTGTAGCCATACCTTTAATTTGCTTGATGCCAGAGGCGTAATATCAGTAACTGATCGTGCACAATATATTGAAAAAATTCGAAAATTAGCAAGAGAAGTTGCATCTTCTTGGATGGAAGAGAGAAATGGTTTGAATTTTCCCTTAATAAAAAATACTTTTTAAATAATTATCCCAAGTTGAATTTTATGTAATATTTGTTACACGTAAATGAAACTTATAGCTCTACCCGAAAAAGTTACCCAAGATACAATTTATTTACCCATCTTTGTGGGTAATTTTAGTGTGAGGTAAAATGAAACTCTTCCAACAAATGTTGGTTGCAGGTGCTTCTTTGAGTTTATTAACTCCAATGGTCGCACAAGCATCCGATATAAGTATTGAAGAAATGAATAGCTACTCTCGTAGTAGCAAAAGAAAATCTTCAAGACTTGATAGTAAAACTTTCATTAACACAGTTAGTGAAGATATTGCAAACCTTAAAGGTAGTGATGATGGCCTTGAGGTTAAGCAAAATAATTTTGAAGCTGGTAGCTTCTCAGAAACAACCACTCTCGATGGAGCTCTTGTTTTTGCGGCTACAGCAATAGATGGTGCATCTAAAGTAGATTCAACAGTAAATGAGGCTCTACAGACTATGTACACATACACCATGAATCTAAATACTAGTTTCACTGGTGATGATAATCTTTATGTTCGCTTAAGAACGGGTAATGGAAAGGCATCTAATGGTGCTTTCTATGAAAAAACCGCTTTCTATCATACAGATACTTATTCAGGTGGTGTTGACAGTCTTGCCGTTGACAAAATTTGGTACACAACACCTATCGGCAGTAGCGAAAATTGGACAGCAACAATAGGTCCAAAAATTGAAAACTACTACATGTATGCTGCTCCTGTTTCAATTTATAGACCTGGATTCCACAAAGCCTTCAAGTTAGGTAGTCTTAGCGGCATAATGGGTGCAAGTACAGCTACTGGCGTAGGTATTAAATATGTTGGGGACAACGGATTTGCTTTTAGTTCTAATGTTGTTTCAAAAGGCGGTGATGATGCATCTGGTTTCTTAACAAATGAAGATGAGAATAAGTGGGATACTATGCTTGCCTATACGCAAGATCAATATCATGTTTCTCTTTCATTGTCTAAGCAACATGAGGATTGGGCATCTTTCGAATATTACGCTACTACCGCAGCTCATGAAGTAGAGGAAGACTCAAATGCTAATGCTTATGCTGCAAGAGCATACTGGAGGCCTCAGGAATCAGGAACAGCTATGCCTGAAATATCTGTTGGTTACGATATTATCAGTTTGGAAGGACAAACAGGTAACAGTGTTAAAGAAGCAAGTAGTTACTTTGTCGGTTTAGGTTGGCCTGATATGTTCCAAGACTCTGACTACATTGGATTAGGTTTTGGTCAGCCATTAAAGGTTGATGAAACAGCTAATGGTGCAGCTGCTGATGATGCAGGCTTAGATCCATTCTTATGGGAGGCAAGTTACTCATTTAAAGTAAATGATTCAATAACAATGATTCCTGCTATTTTCGGTGGAACTGATATCCAAAGTTCAACTGATCAGGATATCTTTGGAGCAGCACTAACAACTAAGTTTAAATTCTAAAATCTAAACTTAAGATAAAATAAAAGGGAGCACTTAAGTGCTCCTTTTTTTTTAAATTTTTGAATTATAACTCTAGGATGATTTAAGATTTACCAACAATTTTCTCCTTCTCCAATAGGAACGCATACACTTGCTTTCGCTGCTTCATCCGCTAATTTTTGAGCCTGTTCATCCAGAATGAAATCGGCTTCTATAGACATATCTGTATTCCATTCTTTCAGCCCTCCCAAGTCACTTTCTTCTGCTTTTAAGGCTGAGTTCCCAGCAGAGGTCAGTGCTACTACACTAGTTGTTGCTAAGAATAATGCAATAGAATTTTTTTTATTCATTTAATTAATCTTTCTGAATACATAGTAATTAATCTAGGCTGATTTTTCTAATCGATGTATAAAATGATGCTTGTTAAATTGCTTATTCAATTACCTAGTCTTCTTAAAAAATTTGAATATGATTTGTAAATTAGATCAACTTCGTCCGATCTTCCATATTTAGCAAGTAATGATCTTGCGGCAGCATCTAGATCAAACAAATATTCTCTTTCTTCAATGCTTTTTACATAGCTTTCAATCCAACCAATAAATACTAATCTCTCACCATCAATAACTTTTTCTACTGAATGTAGATATGTACTAGGATAAATTATTATCTCCCCTGCCTCAAGTTTAAATTTTTCTTCTGAGTTTAAACTCTCTATTGATAAAGAACCGCCTTTATAATTATTTTTACAATTTAAAAAAACTGTAAAAGATAAATCTGCTCTTCCTGACGACATATAAGCATTGTCAATATGACGTCCATACTTCATCCCAATTGTAGACTTTGAGAAGATTGTTCCATGAATTTTTTTTGGTAATGCAAAGCTCTTTATCAGTTCATTACTAAGGATTTTTTTTGTAATCAATCCAGAAAACTTTATTGATAAATCTGAATCTCTTCTCAGTTGTAAATTATTTTTTCCCTTGGCGGCATGCTTCCCAGCAGTTAGCTTGCCATCTTCCCATAGTAGTGATTCTTTTTCTAAATTTTTTCTAAGAATCTCTAATTCTTCAGAATTTAATAGTTTATGAGTTAAATAATTCATGCTTGATATAAAAAATGATACAAATTGATGTATAGAAATTCTCTTCGTGAGGCCTTGCTATGAAGATAGATATAAAGTAACCATAGATACTATTTTGTAAAAGTGCAAAATCTAAAAAAACTACTTTACTCAGCATTAACTTGTACATTTATGCTAAACGTCAATATAGCTGCTAATTCAACAGAAAAAGAAGTCAAAGTTTATTCAGGGAGACATTACAACACAGATAGAATTATTTATAAAAAATTTGCAGAAGAAACTGGTATAAAAGTTCGACTAATTGAAGCTGCTGGCATCTCCTTAATCGAGAGATTAAAAAGAGAAGGAAAAAATTCACAAGCTGATTTAATATTACTAGTGGATGCCGCAAGAATCACTAATGCAGCCAAAGCTGGATTACTTCAATCAATAGAATCTTCTAATTTAGAAAATGATGTACCCGTTGGATTAAAAGATCCAAATAAGGAATGGTATGCATTAACAAGAAGAGTAAGAGTTATGGTCGCTAATCCAAAAGTTGTAGATATAAGTAAAATTAACGACTATACAGATTTAGCTGATCCATACTTTAAGGGAAAAGTATGTCTAAGAAATAGAAAAAGCCCATATAATCAGTCTTTAGTTGCTAATCAGATAATAAATAAAGGTGAATCAGAAACTCAAGCTTGGTTAAGCGGGATGATTTCAAATGTCTCACAACCTTTTTTCCCAGGAGATATATCTATTGTAAGAGCAGTTTCTAAAAGAAAGTGTGGTGTTGGTATCGTAAATCATTACTATGTTGCAAGAATGCTAGCTGGCGTAAATGGAAGAAGAGATGCTTTATATGCAAAGAGAACAACAGTCCTTACACCTAATCCTGCACATGTAAATATTAGTGCTGGTGGTTTATCCAAATATGCAACAAATAAAGCTGAAGCAATTAAGCTTCTCGAATTTTTGGCATCCCCGATAGGGAGTAAAGGACTTGCTGCTCCGACTTTTGAACATCCTCTGAAGGAAGTTAATCAGAATGAAATAGTAAAGAACTTTGGTGGATTTACATCTGATAGTGTTACTGTAGAAGAACTTGGAGAAAAAAATTCTCTAGCTATTAAATTGATGAAGGATGCAGGATGGAATTAAAAATTAAAATAATTATATAGTTCAAAAAATTTTCTTTATTATGTGCAAACTTTTAAACAGGCGGAGAGGTGGCTGAGTGGTCGAAAGCGAACGACTCGAAATCGTTTAATAGGAAACTATTCGTGGGTTCGAATCCCACCCTCTCCGGATTATTTTTCGTGTCTGACATTGTCTGAAGGATTCTGATAGTTTCACAATATTTTTAAAAAATAGTATTAGCAAGAGTTTTTTCATTTTCTTCTTAAAAATAGTGTCTCATGGTGTCAGGCAGATTCTGGTAATGTCAGATCATTTTTTCTGAAAGTGTTGGGAGAAATGTTGGGAGAATTTCCTCCGATTTCTTAAAACCTAGTATCTGGCAGTGTCTGTCAGTGTCTGACAGAAGCAAATCGACTTACACCCTCTCCGGATTTTTTTAGTGTCTCTATGTCAGGTTAATTGAGACATTGTCAAACCTTTTTTTTACAGAAAATGTTGGTGGAAATTTAGGTAGATTGGGTTTGATTTTTAAAATGAATTTTTTTGATTGATGTTAAAAACTTTTAGGAAATAATTTCTAAAGCAGAATCAACTAATTTTTCCTATATTTGCTCAATTCCAAAGAAGAGAGTGAAAATAGTTAATAATTAACGATGTTTCTTAATTAATTTCTTTTATCCATTTAAATTCTATCTTATTAAATTTGTCTATTTTTTCTTGGAATAATTCTTTTTTATTGTATTTTGTTCTTTGATTCTTACACCAATTTTGTAGTTTTTGATCTTAATTAGTTGGAGAAGTATGACCTTTGGTTATGAAAAGTTTTTTCAATGCTGCATAAGAATCGTCCCATCTTTGTTTTACAGGACCCCAAGCAAAATTTAGTTCCTCAAGAAGTTTGATTTTGTCTTGAGATATATTATTTTATATTATGTTGCCTTTGTTTCGCACACCAAACTTCTAAATAACTACTCAATGCTGAAGAAGAAGAATCTTTATTATAAATAAAAAGTTTAAAATTCCTAGATAGATTATTAATAAACAAAGATAATGACTTGGTCATTTTAATTTTGATAAGTGTTACCTTTGAAAGGTGATTTTTAGAATCATTTTTTTAATAATTATTTGGAATATTAGAATTTATATGTACAAAAATAATCAAAATTTTAAATCAGTAATTTTTAAAGTTTTTTTTACCTACTTGGTTGTATATCTTTTGGCATTAGTATTTAGATATAGCAATAATGTTGAATCTTTACTAAATAATATTCAATACAGATATTTGATAGTTTTGAACATATTTTCTATATTTTTAGGTTTACCTCTATCGATTATTTTTGACTTTATATTAATAAAGCTATTTGGGTTATATTATGTTTTATTTTTTTCTCCTTCTTTAACTATTTTGAGTTTTGTTCAAGTTCTTATTTTGAGAAAAATTAATTTAAAACTTTTAAAAAGAATCTCTTTTTTTAAAAAAATAGAAAATAATTATCTTTTAAAATTATTTAAAAACCTTACTTTTAGGTCTTCTTACATAATAATCTTAAGATCATTCCCAATTTTGCCTCATATTTTAGGAAGCTATATTATTGCCTCTTCAAAAACTAAAAGTAAGGTTATTTTAATAAATACATTTTTGGGATCAGTTTTTTATTATATTTTTTTATGCTTAATAATTTCGAATGTCTAGTGCAGTTATTCTTGAAACCTCGTAAAATTAAAAATTTCATATGAGTTTTAATTCTCTTAATTTGCAGATAAATCTATAAAAAAATATAGAACTATTAAAAATATTTTTTACTATTAGCGAAATTATTTTATAGGAAACTTTGAGATTGATTAATTTTATTTCAATTGCCTATAATTGAAAAATTACTCTCAAAATATAAGAATTTTTTATATGAGATTGGTTTTTTACTTATTTTTGATTAGTCAATTATTAAACCTTATTGGAGTATTTGCAGAAAAAGTTAGAGAAGATTCGTCAAGATTAAATACGATTAAATGGGAAAAGATAGAGGAAAATAAATCTAAACCATTTAAAAAGATTATCTGGAGATCCTATAAGAATGATGAATCTTATTTTGAAATTAAAAAACAACAAAGTTCAATAATACAAAAGACTAAATCATCAAACGAAGAAAGAATTTCTGAACCCCCAAAAAAATCTGGTTCTTCTATTACTGAAATTGAACCTTATTTGCCTCTCAATAATTTCCTTGAATATGATAATTTTCAAACCTCAGTTAGGTGGAAATCATCTTTTGATGGAGGTAAAGCAGGAGGCACCGGCCAACAAAACCCCTCATTTGTAATAGATTATGGGATCTCAGATTCTTTATTAATGACCATTAATTTTTCTGAGGCGGATGATAAATTATACAATGCAATTAATGGTCAAAAAGTAGATTATCATTGGCAAAACTATGCTTTTTCATTTAAGAAAAAACTATTAAATAATAATGAAAATAGCTTTGTAATATCAATAGTTCCAACCCTTGAGTATTGGAGGCATGCTAGTGGTTCTAGGGATTCTAAAAGTATTTATAATCAGAAAGATAATCTAGATGGTAAAGACAGATTTGATAATTTGATTGGATCTTTATCTTTGCCTATATCAAAAAAATTAAATCAAAACTTTACTGCATTAATAGTTCCAGGTGTAACATTCTTGCCTGAGAAATTAGGTTCAAAAGGAATTGGAAAAAATGCGTATGGTAATAATTTCTATATTGGAAGCGGTTTTGTTTTAGATATGGCTAAAAATGTTAATTTTCTTGCCTCTTATACATCTCCTTTAGGCCCAGGTAATAACTATTTTGACAAGGATTTAAACTACTCCAGAAGGCCTATTTATAGTGTTGGTTTGGGATGGGATGTTAATTCCAAGATTGGTTTTGAAGGAAAAATAACAAATTCATTTGGAGCTTCCCCTTCGACTGGATTGCTAACTATCCCATCAGATAATAAGCCGCTCTACTCTGCCAATATAACCTATAAACCTCACGGAGAGGATACATATCTTACTCCTCTAAGTCAAAGAGATAAATTGATTAGCACTGGTGGGATTACTGTAAATAATGCCTTAATACCAAGAGTTGGAACTTCACAAATTAATTTTAACTATGATAACAATGGAAATTTGTTTGGTTCTTATGGTTACTCCTTATCAAATATATTCAAATTAGAGTTTCTTAATATTGGAAGTTTTAATGAAGTAAACATAAGCGGGGATAAAAATTCAAATTTATATTCAACTTACTTAGATGACGGTAATCTTAATTTCAGGTTAGGAGGTAAATTATTAATATTAAGTCCTCAAAAAAATGATCTTTATTGGATGTCTTTAAGATCATCAGTTGGAAGAAATAATGATACTAATCAAGGTTATTTATTCTCTGAATTAATAAATACTTTTAGAGTAAACAATTGGTTAGCAATTAACATTAGTCCAAAATATTTCTTTAGCGGGGTTGAAAGTTTTGGGGGGATAGGCTTATCAAGTTATATAAATTTATTAGATAATATAATGCTTATCCCAGAAATAAATACATCAATTAAAAATGATTCGGATCTAAATTCTACTATTGCATTGAGATATTCTTTCTCGCCAGAAAAGTCATTAGATTTATATTATTCTAATGCTGTAGGAGTACAAGACATTGGACAACTTCTTAAGGATAAAGAATATAGGTTAGGAATAAAGTTGAATTTCTTACTATAAAATACAGAAAATTTAGTTTTCCCAAAATGGGTCCGTAGTCAAAGAAACCTCTAATGTACATTTTTTATTATTTTTAATTTCACTGATACAAGCCCTTACTGTTTTACCATTTACATCTATTTCACAGGCTCCACAACTTCCTGTAAGGCAGCCAGTAGGGATTTTCAAACCTGCTTTTTCAGCTGAAGAAAACCAGTTATCTCCCTCTGAAACAAATGTTTCTTTATTATTTGACCATCTTACTTTAATATTTTTTTCTTTCAAATTAAAAATGATTTGAGATTTAAATGCTTGTGGAATTCATTCGCAAGATTATCAATAATGGATTCTCTCTTCTCTTTATAAGATATTGATTTTTTATTTAATATTGGTAGATTTTTACTCTTCCTTATTAAATTAATATATTGGTCTCTCCAACTGTCATTTTCAAAGATCCCATGAATGTATGTTCCTGCGATAGTTCCCCCTTTATTATTTTCTTTGTACCAACCTAGATCTAGATCTCTAAAAATAGGGTTAATCTTTAATGAACTTTGCATGTCGTCCAATATAGTTTGACCATTATGAATTTCAAATCCATTAATTTCTGATTGGCATGGCCATATCGATTCAGAGTTGATTTGACGTGTTAATTTTTTTTTAAAGAAAGTCGTTTTTAATGGTAGTAATCCAATTCCTTTAGTTTTTTGTTCAGAATAATTTCTGGAACCCTCTTTAAAATAAGGATCTTCAAGTGTAGTCCCCAACATTTGTAAACCTCCACATATTCCGAAAATATTACCTTTGTTATTTGAATATTCCCTTATATCCTTCGATAAGCCAGAATTTTCAAGAAATATTTGATCTTTAATCGTTTGTTTACTACCAGGAAGAATAATAAAGTCATACTTACTAAGGCTTTGTGATTCTCTAATCCATTCAATTAATATTGAATCTTCATTTTCTAAAGGGTCAAAATCTGAAAAGTTACTTATTGAGGGCAACTTTATAATTCCAACTTTTATTTCAGGATTTTTAGGAAGTGATTTTTTTTCTATTAAATCTAAAGAATCCTCTGGGGGAAATGAATCATTTAACCATGGAATAATACCAATAACAGGGATTTGAGTTTGATTCTCTATCCACTTTTTCCCTTCTTCAAATAATGAAAGGTCTCCTCTGAATCTATTTATAATGATTCCCTTAATAAGCTTCTTTTCTTCAGGCTTCATTAATTCAAGAGTACCAATTATTTGTGCAAATACTCCTCCCCTTTCAATATCAGTAACCAAAATGCAATTTGCATTTAAATACTTAGCAACTCTTAAATTAGTTAGATCTCTATGAATTAAATTCATCTCTACAGGACTTCCAGCCCCTTCGATGATTAAACGGCAATTCGGATTTCGTTCGTAAATAGACTTTAAACTTTTTTTAATTACTTCCCAGCCAGGAATAAACCAATCTTTATAGTAATTTTGTGCGGTTGTGGTCCCTATGCTTTTGCCAAGGTGAATCACCTCGCTTGTTGAGTTCCCTTGCGGTTTTAATAAAATGGGATTCATCTCTGTAGAGGGATTAATTCCACAAGCGAAAGCTTGAAGTGCTTGAGAATATGCCATCTCTCCTCCCTCCCAATCAACCCATGCGTTATTACTCATGTTTTGACCTTTATATGGTACTGGTTCTTCTCCTAAATTTTTAAGAATCCTGCAAATAGCAGTAACCGTTAACGATTTCCCAGCTCCACTGGAAGTGCCTAGGACCATTATTGGTTTCTTTATTTCATGTAATTTTGCTTTTAACTCCATTAGTAATTTATATTAATTTTAAAATTTATTAATTATTAAATTGAATTATAATTTGGTAAAAAATTTGTGTTAATTCTAGCCTCTGCTTCTCAATCTAGAAAGAAATTACTAGAAAATTGTCAAATTGAATTTATCCAAATATCAAGTGACTTTGATGAAAATACTATTAAAGAAAAGAATATATTTAACTTAGCCTTGGAATTATCTTTTCAAAAGGCAAATAGTTTATCTGAAAATATTCAAAACATATCATTGCCTAAAGAATTGAATTTTGGCCCTTTGGAAATACTTGGGTGCGATTCAATTTTTGAATTTAAAGGAGAAGCTTATGGAAAACCATCTAATAAAGAGGAGGCATTTATTAGATGGCAAAAAATGTCTGGAGAATTTGGATTTTTACATACTGGTCATACTCTAATAATTGGAAATTTTGATTCAACTTCCAAAATTTTTAAAATTACCGAAATAATAAAAAAAACAGTAAGTTCAAGAGTTTATTTTTCTAGTTTGGAAGATTGGGAAATCAAGAGTTATGTAGATACTAATGAACCTTTATATTGTGCGGGAGGATTTGCCTTGGAAGGTATAGGCGGAAAATATATAGAAAAAATAGAGGGTTGCTTCAGTAATGTAATGGGATTAAGTTTGCCATGGCTTAGAGAAAATTTATATAGATAATAAAATTGAGCAAAAAAAAACCCTTTCCGAAGAAAGGGCTTTTTTAGTTGAGATAGAAATTAATCTAAATCAGGCATTTCTAGAGCTGGTTCACTCTTTCTGTCGATTCCTTTTTCGAAACCAGCAGCGGCTGCTCTAGCACGTCCAGCATGCCAAAGATGACCGATGAATGTAAACCATCCTAGGAAGAATTGAGCTGCAGCTAACCATTGTCTTAAGTTAACGAAGTTAACAGCATTAGGCTCTGTAATGATTCCACCAACAGAGTTGATAGAAGCGTTTGGAGCATGAGTCATATATTCAGCTGCTCTTCTTACCTGCCAAGGCTGAATATCATTTTGGATTTTCTCAAGGCTCAATCCATTAGGTCCTCTTAGAGGCTCTAACCATGGCCCTCTGAAATCCCAAAATCTCATTGTTTCACCACCAAATATAATTTCACCAGTAGGAGATCTCATGAGATACTTACCTAGACCTGTTGGTCCCATTGTTGAACCTACGTTAGCTCCAATTCTTTGATCTCTCACAAGGAAAGTAAAGCTTTGAGCCTGTGAAGCTTCAGCATTTGTTGGGCCATAAAATTCTGAAGGGTAAGCAGTATTATTGAACCAGATGAATGTTGAAGCAATAAAGCTTGCTACACAAATTCCACCAAGAGCATAACTTAGTAGTCCTTCACCATTCCAAATGAATGCTCTTCTTGCCCATCCAAAAGGTTTTGTGAAAATGTGAAATAAACCACCAATAATGGCAGTAATACCAACATAAACATGTCCACCAACAATATCTTCAATAGAGTTAACACCGATTATAGAACCAGCTCCTCCCCATGGAGATCTGAATAGATATCCAAGGATAACTCTAGGATCTAATGTTGGGCTGACTAGTCTAACTTCCCCACCGCCTGGTGCCCATGTATCATAAGCGCCACCTACAAACATCCAGTTAAAAACGAAGAAAAGAGCACCGACTCCTAAAACAATTAGGTGATAACCCAATATATTAGTCATCTGATTCTTATCTCTCCAATCTGTAGAAAAGAATGGGAAGTCTTCTTCAAGTTTTTCAGGACCGGCTAAAGAGTGATAAACACCACCAAATCCTAAAACTGC
The DNA here is from genome assembly GCA_003209375.1 of Prochlorococcus sp. AG-459-N19. Classification (GTDB taxonomy): domain Bacteria; phylum Cyanobacteriota; class Cyanobacteriia; order PCC-6307; family Cyanobiaceae; genus Prochlorococcus_A. The sequence continues at coordinate 79,213 of QCRF01000004.1, forward strand.
TGAAGAAACTAAATGCATTACACCTGCAACAAAGAAGGGATAAACATCAGTAATTTCGCCACCAGGGCCAACTCCAAAACCAAACATTGCTACGTGAGGCATACAAATTAAGCCTTGTTCCCACATTGGTTTATCAAATGTGAAATGACTTACTTCGAATAGCATCATTGCACCGGCCCAAAAAACTATGAGGCCAGTGTGAGCAATATGAGCTCCGAGTAAACGGCCAGATAAATTAATTAATCTGGCGTTACCTACGTACCAAGCGTAACCAGTTTCTTCAATACTCTGGTTAGGAGCTCTAAGTAAACTATTAAAGGGCGTTTCCACGTGGTAGAACCTCCTCAGGGAATACAAAGTTTTCGTGTGGTTGATCCACAGAAGACATCCATGCTCGCATACCTTCGTTCAAAAGTATATTTTTTGTATAGAAAGTTTCAAATTCTGGATCTTCTGCTGCACGTATTTCTTGGCTTACGAAATCATAAGCTCTTAAGTTTAGTGCTAAGCCGACAATACCAATTGAAGATGTCCACATACCCATAACAGGTACAAATAGCATCAAGAAATGTAAGAAACGCTTGTTTGAAAAAGCAATACCGAAGATTTGGCTCCAGAATCTATTCGCTGTAATCATTGAATAAGTTTCTTCTTCTTGAGTTGGATCGAAAGCTCTAAATGTTGAACTTTGAACCTTACCATCTGTATAAATACTTGTATCTTCATACAAAGTATTTTGTACTGTAGCTCCATGAATAGCGCAAAGTAAGGCACCACCAAGAATTCCAGCAACTCCCATCATGTGGAATGGATTTAAAGTTATATTGTGAAAACCTTGAATGAACAGAATGTAACGGAAGATTGCTGCAACACCGAATGAAGGTGCGAAGAACCAACTATGCTGTCCTAATGGATAAATAAGGAAAATACTTGTAAAAACTGCAATTACCGCTGAGAAAGCTAGTGCGTTGTATGGTCTAATTCCAACAAGGCCAGCAATTTCAAACTGACGAAGCATAAAACCAATAAGGCCAAATACTCCATGTAATGCAACGAAGTTCCAAAGACCACCAAGTTGTAGCCATCTTACGAAACTACCTTGGGCTTCAGGACCCCATAAAAATAGAAGACTGTGTCCCATGGCATCACCAGGGGTACTTACAGCTGCTGTTAAAAAGTTACAACCTTCAAGGTATGAGCTTGCAACTCCGTGTGTGTACCAAGAGGTAACAAATGTTGTTCCGACGAACCAACCACCTATAGCAAGATAAGCACAAGGAAGTAAAAGTAGTCCGGACCAACCAATAAATACAAAGCGGTCGCGCTTCAACCAATCATCGAGGACATCAAACCATCCTCTTTGTGGGGCGCTACCAACTGCGATCGTCATGAGAAATCGTTTTTTAGCTTCGGGATACGCAGTGACTGTAACAAAGATTTAGAGTAATGTGGGGAAATATTTGTATATCTGAAACGCCTTGTAAAGCTTTCCTGACTTTTTTATTAAAAAATAGGTAAGAATACTCCCTAAGTTTGTTAAATTATCTGAATTAGGTTCAAAAAAGATAAAAAATGAATTCAGATCTCAGGTCTTTCGATAAAATCGAACAAAAAATTGGTGGATCAAGAAAAATTTCAAACTATATTATTGGAGGAATGCTAACAATAGGAGGTGTTGGGTTTCTTTTGGCTTCTTTATCTAGTTATACAGGAAGGGATCTACTACCTCTTGGAAACCCTTCAACCTTATTATTTATACCTCAAGGAATAATAATGGGAGCATACGGAGTCATAGCCAATTTATTAAATTTTTACTTGTGGTATTTGGTATACATAAACTTTGGTTCAGGAAGTAATTCGTTTGATAAATCCACACAATCTGTAGAAATAAAAAGAAAAGGATTATTTAAAGATATTGAAGTTAAATTGAATTTTGATGAAATTAAATCGGTAAAGTTGGATATTAGTGAGGGATTTAATCCTAGAAGAAGAATTGCCTTGGTATTAAAAGGTAGAAAAAAACCTCTCCCTCTAAGCGGAGCAGGTGAACTTAAACCACTGCTTCAAGTTGAAGAAGAAGGAGCTCGTCTGGCTAAATTTTTGGATGTTAATTTGGAGGGCTTAAAATAAAAAAAAAATATTTTTTAAAAACATTATCTTTTATACAGGTTTTGTTTTTGGTGCAAGCTTGTAGTTATAAAAATAAGATTGATTCAAATTATTACTGCCAAAAACTTAAATTTAATTGTATTCAGAGTAATAAAGTGGTTTATTTCAAAACCACAAAAGGGGATTTTGAGGTTAAATTATTTGGTAAAGATAACCCAGTGACAGTATCAAATTTTATAGAAAACATAGAAAATAATATTTATGTAAATCAAAAATTTTATAAAATAATAAATTTTCCCGAAATAAGTTTTATACAAGTAGGTGTTAATCCTAAAAATAAATTTTACATTGATGAAAATCAAACCTTAAAAAAGGCAAGTCCTTCAATACCTTTAGAAATAAAATTCAAAGAAGAAATAAAACCAAGATATAACTATCAAATAAAAAATCCTAATGAAACTGAAAATTTAGTTAATACTTTTGACAGTGGATCAATTGCTATGGTTAAGAGCGGTAAGAATAAGTCTTCATCTACTGAGTTTTTTTTTGTAACTAGTAAGATCCCAGAACTAGATGGAAGGTATTCGATTTTTGGAAAGATTATTAAAGGATTAGAAGTACTCGAAAAAATCAATAAAGAAGACTACATCAAGGCAGTCCAAATATCTAATTAAATTTCTAGAGAATATTTGTTTATTTTCAACATTTCTGTATTAACTCCTGAAGAGCGTTTAAGAGCTACCTTACCAGTCCTCGCTATTTCAAGTATGCCGTATGGTTCGAGTAATTTCTCAAGAGCAACTAACTTCCCAGGATCTCCAACTACCTCAAGAGTTAAGGCCATATCTGATACATCAACAACTTTTGCACGGAAAATCTGTACTATATCAAGGATATTACTCCTAGTATCTTCTTTCGAGGAAACTTTTAGTAACATCAATTCCCTTTCAACAGCTGCGAGATTAGTAAAATCTACAACTCCCAGAACATTAAATAACTTATTAAGTTGCTTAGTCATTTGCTGAAGAGTTTCATCATCACCCTCTACTACCATTGTTAACCTTGAAATCCCTTTAGATTCTGCAGGCCCTACTGCAAGACTGTCTATGTTAAAGCCCCTTCTAGCAAAGAGACCTGAGATTCTACTCAAGGCTCCAGATTCATCTTCTACAAGAACTGATAATGTATGTTTCATGTTTTAAAAGGTTTTTAAATCTCTAATCCATTCATAAGAGATTCTATTGAATACTGAAGGGGCTTCATCATGGATACAATGCCCTGAATTGGATACTATTTTTAGTTTTACCCATCTATGGAAATTTGCAATCTTTTTACCAAGAAACAAAGGTATAAAATTATCTTTTTCGCCCCAAATCAATAAAAAGGGAACTTTTCTTGAGGCGCTGAGTTTTCTCAAAAGGTAAGAGGCTTGAAATTTTTCATCTCTTGAAGACATCCCAATACACATTGCTCTTAATGATCTAGCTGAAGTTCTCCTTAAAACTGGTTTTGTCACCAAATCTATTAGTTCGCGATCAATATTATCTTTTTTGAAATAGGCAGAATTTAGTCCCAGTTTTATGACTCCTAATTTGGTTATTAAAAATAAAATAATCTCCAAAGGGAAAAATATAAAAAATATTCTTATGAAGTTATTTTGAAATTTTATAAGTGATGATTTTTTTGTTGTGGACTTTTTATTTTCTTGAATTTGATCTGGCAAAGGCGATGCAATAACTGTTGCAATCTGATCCTCCAATGAAACAGCGCATGTTAAAGCAACTAGTGATCCAAGGGAATTGCCAATAAGAATTACTTTCCCAGAATTCTTTGGTCTTATCACCTGTGCAATAAAGTCTTTCACTTGATTAGACCAAATCTCATTATCTAGTTTTCCAATTTGTCTAATCCCAGGTTGATCTGAATCCCCAAATCCTATTAAATCCAAAGAATAAGAGGCAAAATTCTTTTTTGCAAAATACTCTAAATTGTTTCGCCAATGTTTTCGACTTGCTCCAAATCCATGGAGAAAGATAATTGGAATTTCATTATCTTCGCCTGTAACACTCCAACAAATTTTAAAACCATTCCAATTCCAGTAATTAGGAATGTTTATATTTTTTTTTAAATTATTACTCATATACTTAAAAATTTTCAAGATATTTGCATTATCTACTTTTTTAACAAATAAATGTATATTGAATGTAAATTATAGTAAACATTAAATTTTACTATGGCAAAAGAAATTTTTAGTATTGCAGCAGTTTTTTGGATACTGATACCAATTGGATTGGTTGGTGGTGCATTGTTATTAAAGTTTCAGGGTGATTGATTCTCACGAATACATCACAATTTGAGTTATGGTCTAAACGTTAAGCAAATCTTAAATATGAAGATTCTTTTAGTAGGAGCAACAGGGACACTTGGTAGACAAATAGCAAAACAAGCTACAGAAGATGGACATGAAGTTAGATGCTTTGTAAGAAACCCAAGAAAAGCTTCCTTTCTACAAGAATGGGGTTGTGAACTAACAAAAGGTAATTTATTAAATTCTTCTGATATTGAATATGCATTACAAGATATTGAAGTTGTTATTGATGCAGCTACCAGTAAACCAGATGATCCTAAAAGTATTTACGAAATAGATTGGGATGGAAAAGTTAACTTGTTCAATGCTTGTGAATCTTTAAATGTAAAAAGAGTAATATTCCTTTCAATTCTTTTAACAGAAAAATTTAGAAATGTTCCATTAATGGACATAAAATATTGTACTGAAAAACTTCTTGAGAAATCTGATCTAGAATATACCATTTTCAAATGTGCAGCTTTTATGCAAGGAGTTATAGGTCAATTTGCTATCCCAATTTTAGATAGTCAAGCAGTATGGATGAGTGGAACTCCAACTAAAATCGCTTACATGAATACTCAAGACATGGCAAAAGTTATTATCGCAGCAGTTAATAATCCAAAAACTCATAGAACATCATTGCCATTGGTTGGTCCCAAAGCATGGGATTCAAACGAAGTCATATCCTTATGTGAAAAATTTAGCGAAAAGAAAGCTAAAATTTTTAGAGTTTCACCTTTTCTGATTAGTATCACTCAGAAATTAGTTTCTTTTTTCCAAGATTCTTTAAATGTTGCTGAAAGATTGGCTTTTGCCGAAGTAACTAGTAGTGGTGAATCATTAGATGCTGACATGAGTAAAACTTACGAAATATTAGAACTTAAAAAAGAAGATATGACCTCACTAGAGAATTATTTAAAGGAGTACTATCAACAAATACTTAAAAGATTAAGAGAGATGGAAGCAGATCTTAATATTGAGGAAAAAAAGAGATTACCTTTTTAATATTGCAATTTTAGAATTATCTAGTATATTTGTACTATATATATATTATTGATTATGTCTGTTTCTAAGTCTAAAAATCTTGAACGAAAACTAGATAATTTTGCAAAAGAAGCAAAAAATGAATTGAATAATGTTTGCGGGTCACCATTATGGGAAAGCCTTGGCTTTGTTTTTTTTGATCAATTAGAAGATTCTGAAAAAATTGCGAAAGCAAATTTTTATTATGGTCAACTTCAAATAATTAATGAAATTAAATTTTCTATTTGAATTGAATTTCATATTTTTACGTATGATATTTTTCTTAAATCAATTTTGCCAATCTTTTTCTGATAATATGAACCTAGTAAAATATTAATTAATGATTGAAACTTCAGGTGTAATAGAAAAAGAACAGGGGAATGGATTTTATTTGGTTACATTAGAAAAACCTGAAGGACATCAATGTTTATGTAGAGCTGCAGGCAAATTGACTAAATTTAGAATTAAATTATTAGCTGGAGATAAAGTTTTAGTTGAGATTAGTCCTTATGATCTTTCTAGAGGGAGGATAACTTATAGAGAAAGAAATGCAGGTGGTGCTAAACCTACTACTAATAAAAATAACCCTAAGAGAAATAATAAATAAAAAGATACTTTAGATAATATTTTTTATCGCTTCTTTAAACTCACTTCTTTGCTTAACACCTTGCCATTGTTTTTTTAATAATTTTTCTTTAAAAAGTTGAACTGTTGGTGTACCGTTAATACCAGCTTGTTTTGCAATATCTTGGTCTTTATCGATATCTATTTCAACGCCAAGTACTGCACCATCAAGTTCTTTAATTACCCTTTTTAACTGAGGTTTCAAAACATGACAGGGGCCGCAACTTGGAGAACTAAAAATTACTAAGATAGGTTTTTTACTCTCGTGATAAAGTTTCCTTAATGCATAACTGCCTTTTTGCCATTCAGAATTTGAATCGAAAGTATCTTCATTAACTTCTTCTTCATTAAAATCTGATGAATTAAGTTTTTTTTCTGGTTCGGGTGTTTCTCTGACTATAGTTTTTGCTAAGTTTTTCTCGGCTAGCCACCTTTCGGTAGCTAATGCTGCCATACACCCAGTTCCTGCAGCGGTAACTCCTTGTCTCCACTCAGAATCCACAACGTCGCCTGCTGCGAAGATGCCTTCAATAGATGTTTCTGGCCTTCCTGATTTGCAAGCAATATATCCTTTTTTATCTAAATCAATTTTGTTGCCTAAGAACTTCGTATTTGGTGTGTGCCCTATCGCGTAAAAAAGACCTTTTATATTGATTTCCCCTTTACCTTCTTGAGAGTGAATAGTTTCTATTTTCTCAAGCCATTCAGAGCCATCCGCTTTATCAACTTTTGTGTTCCAATGAATTTCTATCTTTGGATTAGCTTTTACTCTATCTACCATTGCTGCGCTAGCCCTTAATTTTTCTGATCTAACAATCAAATGCACTTTGCTTCCATACTTTGTGAGATATGCTGCTTCTTCACATGCAGAGTCGCCCCCTCCAATAACAGCTAATTCTTCACCTCTAAATTGTGGGGTCGCTCCATCACATATTGCACAAGCACTTATTCCTTTACTCCAGAATTTATCTTCATTTATCACCCCTAATCTATTTGCACTTGCTCCAGTTGCAATAATGATTGAGTTAGATTTTATAGTTCCTTCTAAAGTTTTTAATTCAAAGGGATGTGAATCAGTATTTATTGAGACAACATCACTTTCGTATAAATTAGTGCCCCATCTTTCGGCTTGAGCTTTCATTAGATCCATCAACTCAGGACCTAATACACCATCTGGAAAACCTGGATAATTTTCAACAAATGTTGTAGTCATTAATTGCCCACCAGGAATTCCACCAGAATTAAATCCTGTAACGAGCAATGGTTGAAGATTTGCTCTTGCTGCATAAATGGCAGCTGTATAACCTGCAGGACCTGAACCAATGATTACAACATTTTCTATGTTAGGATTTTTTTCTCTATTTTCCATTTATTTGCAAATTCCACTTCCAATAATAATAAAATTACCTAAATATTGTAGGGCGGATTTCACTCGATAGATTTATTTCTCAATCGTTGACTTTTTGGTCTAATGACTTTTTTAATTCATTTGGGAAATTTAAAACAGAATCTTTTAAATTTTCATTCTTTTCGCCAATATGTAATATCCACTCTCTAAATTCTTCTGCGATTGCATAACTGTCTTCATACCTTTCTAAAGTGTCCATTGCAGAAATTCTATTGGTTGCCCAACAGGTGGCTATGTCGATCCTTTTTCTAATGAAATTGTCCATTGAAAGATTTAAGTTGTATATAGATAAACACATCAGAGAACTTATGTAATGTCTAATAAGTTACAACTTTGTACTTCCAAACAATAATTTAATCTTTAATTAATATTTGAGCCAATTTTTGGATGAATTATAAAGAAAATATAGAGAAATAGAATTAGACTGCCTCGCTGTGATTAGCAAGTAGCCTTTCAACTTCCTCAAAACCCTCTTTAGCTGAATTTATTGCAAGTTCCTCGCTCACTTTTTCTTCTGATATTAATTTTGCGGATATTTTCTTTAAAAGAGTTTCTTTCTTTTCTCTTAGTGAACTAACAATTTCTTCTTCAATAATAGATTTTATTGCTTTAGAAATTATTTTTTTATCATTTGCTTCCTCGAATGTGCCCTGAACTAATTCTTGAATAAACAATCGATGAACCTCACTACTCCTTAGAAAGCTTTCTGTGGCATTAATAATTCCTTCAACAAGAGCTTCATCAGGTTCAGAATCATTTTCTGCCAGCTTAAATTCCCAATCTAAATGTCTTCTTTGCCAACCTGCCGAGTGGAGACTGGGCATTACTGTCTGTGAATAAGTATCAACTGACATTTCATAAATTCTCTCTGCTAATTTCTCGCACCAGTCTCTACCATGCTTTTCTAGATTTTTCTGCATAGCTTGCCTTGGAACAGCATGACCACCATGATGACTGTGGCACACTCCATCAGGACATTCGATTGCTTTTATACTCATTGGATTGTTTAGTACTTATATATTCTAGATAGCTATTTTTTATAGAAAAGAAAATATATTTTTAACAAAAATCCAAGACTTTTGACTTTCTTCAATTTATATTTAGTATGTTTAAAAAATAAATAAATTGACAAAGATACTTATTCCTTCCGAAACAAGCCCTGGTGAAAGGAGAGTTTCAGCTACACCAGATGCGGTAAAGAAATTAAAAAGCCTTGGATGTGATGTTTATATTGAAAGTTCAGCAGGGAAATTATCAGGATTTAGTGACTTATCATATGAAGAATCGGGCGGAACAATAATAAACAACTTAGATCAAAAAATATGGGGTGAAGCGGACTTAATATTTTGCGTTCAAACTCCATCAGAGGATAATCTAACTAAGTTAAAGAAAGGGGCTGTTCTTCTCGGTCTTCTCAACCCATATGGTAATAAGGAGCTTCTAAGGATTATAAATATTAACAAGATTTCAGCTTTATCACTAGAGTTGCTTCCGAGGATTAGTAGAGCTCAATCTTCTGATGTTCTTTCTTCACAGGCCAATATTGCTGGATATAAAGCAGTTCTTTTGGCTGCAAGTGAGTTAGATAGATATTTCCCAATGCTCATGACTGCAGCTGGAACAGTCCAACCTGCCAAAGTAGTGGTTCTTGGTGGAGGCGTTGCAGGATTACAGGCAGTTGCGACAGCAAAAAGACTTGGGGCAATAGTATTTGTATCTGATATTAGACCTGCTGTTAAAGAACAAGTAGAGTCCCTCGGAGCAAGATTTATAGAACTTCCTGAAATTGAGGAAAAGCCAGGAGAGGCAGGAGGTTATGTAAAAGCTGTAACACCCGAATTCCTCTCAAAACAGAAGGCAACTTTAACTAAATATTTATCTGAAGCTGATGTTGCTATATGTACTGCGCAAGTTCTAGGTAAAAAGGCCCCTGTTTTAATAGACTCACCCATGATTCAAAAAATGAGGCCTGGAGCAGTAGTTATTGATTTAGCAGTTTCTCAGGGAGGGAACTGCGAAGGAACAAAATCAAATGAAACTATTATCAAAGATGGGGTAAAACTTATAGGAGCGGGGGAATTACCCTCTTCAGTTCCTTATGATGCAAGTTCACTTTATGCTAAGAACCTAACATCTTTGATTACACCATTTATAAAAGATGGTCTAATTAAATTAGATAAAGAGGATGAACTCATTTCTGGATGTTTATTAAGCGATGAAGGAGTTGTTCTTCAAAATAAAGTTTTTGAAAATTGAGGTTTTAAAATTATGTCTTTTATAAGTCTTCTTTGGGTTCTTTTACTTGGTAGTTTATTAGGCCTCGAGTTAATTGGAAAAGTTCCTCCTACTCTCCACACACCTCTAATGAGTGGAGCAAATGCAATTTCTGGAATAACAATGCTTGCAGCCTTGACTTTAATTGTAAAAGCAGAAGGCAACGTACCACTTTTAATCATTGGTTCAGTTTCTCTTGGATTTGCTCTTTTCAACGTTGTAGGCGGTTTCTTTGTAACTGATCGAATGCTTGCGATGTTTAGTCGTAAACCATCAAATAAGAAGTAATTTTTAAAATGAATCTACCTGTAATCATTAAATTCGTTATTGACCTTCTAGCAGTACTTTTACTGGCTTTGGGAATAAAAGGATTGTCAAAAGTAAAATCAGCAAGGGATGCCAATAGATTAGCTGCATTCGCAATGTCGCTATCAGTAGTAGGATTACTTTCTTATTATTTAGGCACTTCTGGAATTGCTATTCAGTCTTGGATTTGGATAATAATTGGATCAATAATAGGTAGTTTATTAGGAGCAATTCTTGCAAAAAAAGTACCTATGACCTCCATGCCAGAAACAGTGGCATTGTTCAATGGTTGTGGAGGAATGTCATCACTTTTGGTGGCCTTAGGAGTAGCTATTTTCCCTTTTTCTAATAGTGTGGAAAATCTTGATTTTTTTAAGTCACTGATTAACGAAGTTTCAATATCTGTTTCTATATTTGTTGGTGCCATAACTTTCACAGGTTCAATTGTGGCGATGGCAAAGTTACAGGGTTGGTTGTCAACTCCAGGATGGACTCAGAGCAAAGTTAGACATTTTGTAAATATTGTTTTTGCAGTTGCTTCCTTGATTGCCTTTTTTGATTTGATAAACGGCAATACAAGTTCTATTTGGCTTTTAGTTATAGTTTCTTCTTTATTAGGTATTGGAGTTACTTTGCCAATTGGTGGAGCTGATATGCCAGTCGTTATATCTTTATTAAATAGCTATTCAGGGATTGCCGCAGCAGCAGCAGGTTTCGTTGTAGATAGTCAGCTTTTGATAGTAGCAGGCGCAATGGTTGGAGCGGCAGGTCTAATACTTACTCAAGTAATGTGCAAGGGTATGAATAGATCATTGGTCTCAGTTCTTTTTGGAGGATCTTTATCGGCACAAAGTACATCCTCTTCTGGCTCAGGAGAATATACAAATATAACTTCTTGCAGTGTTGAAGAATGCGCATTGACTTTAGAGGCAGCCAACAAGGTAATTATTGTTCCTGGATATGGTCTAGCAGTAGCTCAAGCTCAACATACTTTAAGGGAAGTGACAAAAAAACTAGAGCAAAATGGTATTGAAGTTGTTTACGCAATTCATCCAGTAGCAGGGAGGATGCCTGGACATATGAATGTACTTTTAGCAGAAGCAGATGTTCCTTACGAACAACTTAAAGAAATGGACGTTGTAAATCCTGATTTTCCAGCAACGGATGTTGTTTTAGTTTTAGGAGCAAATGATGTGGTTAATCCTCAAGCTAAAAATGATAGCTCTTCTCCTTTATATGGTATGCCAGTTCTTGATGTGCAGGAAGCAAGAACGGTATTTGTAATTAAACGTGGTATGAGTGCAGGTTACTCCGGAATAAAAAATGATTTATTTGATCTGCCAAATACCTCAATGGTCTTTGGTGATGCAAAAAAGGTACTGAATGATTTGATTGGAGAATTAAAGGATCTTGGGGTTGGGGAGAAATAATAGTATATCTTTTAGTTTTTCGGATTACGTAAAAAATAAGCCATTTCGAGAAGTCTTACCTTGGATAGGTGGCGACTTACAAACTTTGAGAGATACTTTTGTTATTGATTTTGGTAAATCAAAAAAAAATAAAAAAATATTCTTTCCGATTAATAAAATTCTTTCTAAAAAATTTGAATGTGATTATCTTTTAGGTTTTTTAGAATTACCTGAAAACTTAAACTCAATTAGGGGTTTTGTAATCGTTACACATGGTTTAGGGGGCTCAACTAAACGGTTTGGTTTAAGAAGAATATCTAGGAAATTAGAAAAAAATGGTTTTGGAGTTCTTAAATTAAATCTAAGAGGATCTGGATCAGCGAGATATTTAGCTAAAGGAAATTATTGTGCTAGATGCTCTAGTGATGTTATTTCAGCAATTAATTATTTTAAAAAATTGATTAATTTAGAGTTCAAAGATCTTATGAAAAGAAATAATAATCTTCCAATTTATGGTGTTGGATTATCTTTAGGCGGAACAATTCTTTTAAATGCCTGCCTAGATTACGATAAAAACAAAGGAGACAAACTTTTAGATGGCCTTGCCTGCGTGAGTACCCCTTTAGATTTATCTTCATGCAGTCTGTGTATTGAAAAACCTAGAAATTCTATCTACCAAAAATGGTTACTTCACCGCTTAAAAAATCAGTTATGGGAGGGATTTAATGATGAAGGCAAACTCCTTGATAAGGAGAAATTAAGAATAAAAATTAGAAATTTAAAAAGTATAAGAGAATTTGATCAGAAATTTACAGCTCCTAGTTGGGGGTTTAACTCTTTAGAGGATTATTATATTAAAGCTTCTCCAATATTTAGAATCCAAAACTCAATAAAAAAATTACCTCCAATGCTTTTTATTCATGCCAAGGATGATCCCTGGGTTCCATATAAGGATACTTTGAATTTAAGAAAAGAATCTATTGATAAATTTACTGTTTTAATAACTGAAAAAGGAGGTCATAATGGTTTTCATTCGATTAATGGCTGCTGGTCAGACGAAGTCGTAAAGAACTGGTTTATGAGTATCTAGGACTACTTAAAAATGGTGTTTTTTTAAAAATCCATTTTTCTATTGGCTTACCGTTAATAATATGTGAGGTAAAAATTTCTGAAATTTTTTCTGGAGAAACTTTCTCATACCAAATACCATCAGGCCAAATAAGAAGAATTGGGCCGTTCTTACATACCCTTAAACAGTCAGCTTTTGATCTTAATATATGAATGTTTTTAGTAGAGGGATCATTCTCAAATTTTTTTAAAGTCTTTTTCAGACATTCCCATGCTTTTTGACCTTCATTGCCTTTAAAGCATTTCTGTTTTGTGGGAGTTGCGCATAATAGAAGATGTTTTTTTATATTCACTTTTATCCAATACTTACGTATTTTTTCCCTTTTTTAATTTCTTGCTTAACAAAAAGTCTGGCCCAATTGTCTACTTCAAGAATATCCTCCAATTCGGGACTCAAATTCAAATTCGCCATATGTGATTCACAAGCTTTACTTATAAATGTTGGAATTTCTTGAAAAGAAATTTTTTCTTTGAGGAATTGTTCAACAGCCATTTCATTAGCAGCATTTAAGACTGCAGGCATAGTCCCAGAAGATTTTCCTGCAGCATAGGCAAGTCCCATGCATGGATATTTAAACTCGTCTGGCTCTTTAAAAGTTAATTCCCCAATTTCACTTAGATTTAATCTTTTCCAATTTGTTTTAAATCTTTCAGGCCAACTCATCGCATATAAAATGGGTAGTTTCATATCTGGCCAACCTAGTTGAGCTAATACTGAAGAATCTTCCATCTCAATCATTGAATGAATAATACTTTGAGGGTGGATAACTATTTCGATATTTTCGTAAGAGGTCCCAAATAAATAATGAGCTTCTATAACTTCTAATCCTTTATTCATAAGAGTTGCAGAATCTACAGTTATTTTTTTTCCCATATCCCAATTAGGATGTGAAGTCGCATCTTCAACTGTGACATGCTTTAAATCCTCAACGGCCCAATCTCTGAAAGCACCACCAGAAGCTGTTAAATGTATAGCTTTTAAACCCTTAGGCATCTCTCCTGTTGAAAAATCTGCATTTTTACAATTAGGTAATCCTTGTAAACATTGAAAGATAGCAGAGTGTTCTGAATCAGCAGGTAAAAGCCTACTATTATTTTTCTTTAATGCAGGAATAACAATTGGTCCTGCAGCAATTAAAGTTTCTTTGTTAGCAAGTGCAATATTTTTCCCCGCATTAATTGCTGACATTGTTGGAATTAAGCCTGCACAGCCTACTATCCCTGTTACAACAGTATCTGCCTTATCCCATGCCGCAACTGCGTTAATCCCCTGCTTTCCACCTAAAACCAAGGGAGCATAATCCAAATCTAAGTTATTAATATTATCTTTTAAATCTTCTATAAGACTTTCATCCTCAATTGCAACTACCTCTGGTTTATGTGTTTTAACTTGTTCAGTTAATAAACTAATATTTCTTCCTGCGGAAAGAGCTACGGCTTTAAATTTATCAGGCTGCTCACTAGCTATTTCGAGAGTTTGAGTCCCTATTGAACCAGTAGAACCGAGCACAGTAATGTATTTCAATTTTCTCTGATATTTCTAATATCTTCCCATTTAAAGGTGTATTTAAAAAACAAAAATTTCAAATTGGTTTTTTTCTTAAAATTTAGACCCTTATCCATGTTGTTATTTCCTTTGATTGATCAATAAGTTCAATACCTTTTTCTTTTAACAAATTCCTGATTTCATCCGCCTTCGCATAATTCTTTTCCATTTTTGCTTTCAATCTTTCATCAATAAGCGATGATATTTCGTCTTCTTTTATTTTACTTTCTTTTACTAAAACCTCTTTTTTAAGACCAAGTACCTCGGTCAACTTTTCTAGAGTTTTTAAATTCTCAAGTAGAAAGAATTTTTCATTTAGGTCTATTTTAAAACCTTCAACCCTTTGAAATTGGTTTAAAAAGTTTTTTAATGGTTTCGCTAAATCGTAAATAATTGCAATAGCACCTGCTGTATTAAGGTCATTTCCAAGAGCCTCAGAAAATTTAAGCTTTTTTTGAGATAATTCAAAACTTATTTTCTCTTTATATTCTACTTCGAGAAATTCATGTTTTTCAATAGTTCTAAAAGCACCTTTTGTAAGGTCCATAAAAGAAAGGGCTACATTAATGTTTTTCCAAGCTTCTGAAGCACTCCTTAAAGCTTCTTCAGTAAAATCGAGTGGTTTTCTATAATTAATAGTCATAACAAAATATCGCAAAGTCATAGGGCTTATACCTGACGCTATTAGCTCTCTAATAGTTTTAAAATTTTTAAGAGATTTACTCATCTTTTGTCCATTTACATTGACCATCCCATTATGTAACCAATAGTTTGCTAGCTTTTTGCCATTGGCTGCTTCTGATTGGGCGATTTCATTTTCATGATGTGGAAAAATCAAATCAGAACCACCTAAATGGATATCAATAGTATCTCCTAATTCATCTTTAACCATCGCCGAACATTCAATATGCCATCCTGGCCTACCTTTACCCCATGGTGAATCAAAAAATGGTTCATCATCTTTGGCTTTTTTCCATAGTGCAAAATCTTGCGGATTAAGTTTTTTACTATTTTCATCATTAGCCATTCTTCCTTGCTGATTGATATTTTGTTCTTGTATATTTTGGTTGCTTAGCTTTCCGTAATTTCTATTTTTAAAAACAGAATAATAAACATCTCCATCCCTAGAGTATGCATAACCTTTGTCCTCAAGGATTGTTATGAATGAGCAGATATTGCATATATGATTCGTTGCTCTTGGCATACTATCTGGACGCATTATTCCTAAAGAATCCATATCTTTATGAAATTCAATAATATTTTTTTCAGATACTTCCTTCATTGAACTGCTTTCTTCTTTAGCTCTTTTTAAGATCTTGTCATCAATATCTGTAAAATTTTGAACATACTTAACTTTGTAATCACTGTAAATTAAAAATCTTCTCAATACATCCCAAGCTATATAACTTCTGGCATGACCAAGATGACATAAGTCATAAACAGTTACTCCACAACAATAAATTTTTACTACATCATCTATAGGCTTAAAAACCTCAACTCTTTTGCTTAAAGTATTAAAAAGTTTGATCATCTTAAATTAAGTATTTCATAAGGTTTATTTTGTCTCCATCCAATTGTCTCCAATACCAATATCAACTAAAAGGGGCACATTTAATTTTACACAATCTTCCATAGTCTTCTTTACTAATTTCGTCGTAATTTCCAAAGAATCTGGTTCAACTTCAAACAATAATTCATCATGTACTTGTAAAAGCATTTTTGCGGGAACATTCATTTCTATGAATTTCTTATTTAGTTGAACCATTGCAATTTTAATAATGTCTGCACTTGAACCCTGAATTGGTGCGTTAGCTGCGGCTCTTAATGACTGTGCTTCCATGCCAGCCCTTCTTGCAGATTGCAAGTCAATTTCGTAAGGATCTTTTCCTATTAATCTTCCAAGTCCATTTTTATCAAACTTAAATTCTCTTTTTCGACCAAAAATTGTTTTTACATAACCTTTTGATAAGGCAAGCCTTTCTTGGAGTTCAAGAAATTTGAAAATTTTTGAATATCTTTCTTTGTATTTTATTAGGAATTCTTTTGCCTCTGGAGTGCTTACTCCTGTTGAACGTGCAAACTTTTTTATACCCATACCATAGATAACTCCAAAATTTATTGTTTTCCCAACTCTCCTTTCGTCGGATGATATTTCTTCTTTTTCAAAAATTAATCTTGCAGTCAAAGAATGAATATCATCATTTTTATGAAAAGCATTAATTAGTATTTCTTCATCCGCTAAGTGGGCAAGTATTCTTAATTCGATCTGAGAATAATCAGCTGATAAAAGTTTCCAATTTTTTTCAGGCAAGAATGCTTTTCTTATTCTCCTACTAAATTCAGTCCTAACCGGGATATTTTGAAGATTAGGATTGCTACTACTTAGTCTCCCCGTCGCTGTAGCAGCTTGATTAAAGTTTGTATGAACTCTCCCTGTCTTTGCGTTTATAAGATTTGGAAGAGCATCAATATAGGTGCTAAGTAATTTGCTAAGAGTTCTGTGTTTTATTAAATGTTGGATTATTTCATGTTCGTCGACTAATCTCTCAAGAACTACTGCATCAGTACTCCATCCTGTTTTTGTTTTTCGTGATTTCTTTTTATCTAAATTTAATTTTTCAAACAAGATCTCACCAAGTTGTTTTGGTGAAGATAGATTAAAATTCTCTTCAGCTAATTCATAAACTTTACTTTCAATATCTTCTAAGGTGCTTTTTAGTTCTTTTGAGAGTTTATCTAAATAAGGGATGTCGATGGTTATCCCATTCATTTCCATTTGAGACAATACCGGCTCTAAAGGCAGCTCAATTTCTTCGAACAATTTGATTAATTCATCTTTTTCCTTTGAAAATCTTTCTTTAAAAATATTGACAATCTTAAAAGTTAGTAATACATCATAACCACAGTAAATACTAGCTTCATCAATATCAACAAATGAAAAGTCTTTATTTTTCCCAACTGTTTCCTTAAATGAAGGAGGCTTAAATCCAAATAATCTAAAACTAATTTCACTTAACCCATGTTTCTCATGATTATTAAGAAGGTAGTCTGCTAACAAGGTGTCAAAGGTTACGCCTTTAAGATCAAGTCCATGATTAAAAAATATTTGTCTATCAAATTTAGAATTTTGGAGTGCCTTTTCTTTGTTTGGATCTTCGATCCAATTTCTTAGCTTTGAGAAAACATCTTCAATTGATAATTGATTGAGAGTCTCCTTTTTTGTTTGATGACCAACAGGTATATAAAATAAATCGTCATTTTCTTCTCCAAGACATAACCCTATCCCAACAAGTTCCGCATTGATTGGATTCAAACTATTGGTCTCTGTATCTAAAGAAACTATTTGATTGGTCTTGTCTAATCTTTGAATTAATTTATCAAGTAATTCGAAATCATTTACAACAGTTACGTTGATTTTAGGGATTTTATTTTCACTATTTTCTAATTCATTATTACCTGATACTTTTGGTGCCTGCTCCTCCTCTTTAGCTACATTATTTTTGTCAAAACCACCTTTGCTGAAAGTTGAATTGAAAATTTCAATTTGTCTAAGTAGTGTTGATAGTTCTAATTTTTTCAGTGACTCTGAAAGTAGTTCTTGATTTATATTTTTTAATTCATAACCGTTACTTAAAATCAAAGGTACCTCAGTATTTATTTTTGCTAAATCTCTGGAAAGAAATGCATTATGTTTATCGTTTCTGAGCTTTTCTATAACTGAACCTTTGATGAATCCTTTATATTTCTTATCGTTGTTCTGCTGAATCTTGTCCAAAGCCTGATAGATTCCATCAAGCGTATCGTTTTCTTTTAGCAGATTAATTGCAGTTTTTGGGCCTACCCCTTTAATACCCGGAATATTATCAGAACTATCACCAGTTAGGGCTTTAAGATCAACTACTCTTTCTGGCGCAACACCTAATTTTTCTTTTACTCCATTTTCATTCATAAGAGTTGGATTGCCACTTTTCGCATATGGACCACCACCCATATAAAGTACATAAATGTCTTTTTGATCATCTACTAATTGAAATAAATCCCTATCTCCAGAAAGAATATTCACGCACCATCCCTTAGAAGAAGCATCATTTGCAATTGTGCCAAGGAGATCATCTGCTTCGTATCCTGGAGATTTGAAAATTGGTAAATTAAGGCTTTCTTCTAAAATGATTTCTAGTTGTTCAATATCCTGAAAAAAAACATCTGGTGCTACATCTCTATTGGCCTTATAATTTGGATCT
>QCRF01000005.1 GCA_003209375.1 Prochlorococcus sp. AG-459-N19
ATAAACAGTCTGAAATAAATGATGTTATTTTTGCAGAGGGAAATGTATCCGTTGCTTATAAAGGCAAACTGCTCAAAGCGGATACATTAATTTACGATAAGTTAAATAAAAAAATTAGTGCTAAAGGAAATATATCTTTGGAATTAGGGGATCAATTCTTTAAAGCTGAACAATTAGAGTATAGTTTTATTAGTGAAAAAGGGTATTTTTTAGATGTTGAGGGATCTATTAATACCAATACATTGATGGATGACTTATCGTCAAACTTCAGTTCATCAGACTTTAATACGATAGGAAATTTACTTGATTTAAAAAAAAAGGAAGTTTTAAATACTCCTAGCAAAGTTGAAAATTGGTTATTTTCTACAGATAAAATATCTATAGATGGCCAAAAATGGGAAAGTAAGAAGGCTATATTTAGTAATGATTTACTTGAATCGAAACAGATTAAATTAGCCATTAATTCATTAAAAATTATTTCTGAAGCAGATAAATTGCGATTTAAGTCATCAATAAACTATTTAATATTTGAAGAAAATGTTTCAATTCCATTTTGGCTTGGAGATAGAACCTTAACAAAGTCTGGAGAATTATTCGACTTTGAAAATAGGTGGAATTTAGGATATGAAAATTTAGATAAGGATGGTTATTTTATTGGAAGGAAATTTAACTCTATAGATATTTCTGATGATTTTGTTCTTAATTTAGAGCCGCAATTTCTAATCCAGAGGTCAATAAAAGGGTATACAAAAAGTTTTGTAAAGAAGGGAGAATCAATCACTTCAGAGAGGGTTAAGAGAAAGTCAAGCTTTGAAGATTATTTTGCCCTAAAATCCCAGATAAAAGGCCCAATAAAAAATTGGGATTTAGAAATAGATAAGAATTTAAATTCTCTTGATTTTGATAAATTTTCAGATGCATTTAGATTTAAAGCTGAATTGAGTAAAGAAATTGATCTATTAGATTCAAAATGGGATAAAAGTTTTTATGGAATATACAGAGAGAGGGTCTGGAATGGTTCATTGGGTGAAGCAGAAATATACTCAGGTTATGGTTCAAAATTGCAAAAAGAAAATACTTGGATTGTTGATGGCATTAAAAAGTCAGAATTTTTATCTTTAGGGTTGGCAAACTTAACAGCAGAGGCTTTGAACACTAAAAAATTGGTAACTAGCGTAAAAGGTAATTTGTTTTATTCTCTTGATCAGAAATTTCCAATAAGTATTGTAGATCCTAAAAAGAAATCTATTGATATTTCATATAAGTACATTCCTGAACCAATCACAAAAGGCCTGAGTCTTAATACAAAATTGGAAGCATCATATTCTTTCTATCAAAATGGAGATCATCAAGAGTATTTGGGGCTAGGAATAGGTCCAGAATTCATATTTGGTAATTTTAAAAAGAAATCTTTTGACTATAGTCGCATAAGTCTTTTACCTTTCTATAAATTTGATAGTGGTGAAAGTGTTTTTAAGTTTGATCAGAATTATGAGAACTTCACCTTAGATATTTATTTTGATCAGCAATTATATGGACCAATCATTCTCAAAAGTTTTGGAATTTTGAACTTAACAAACGATTCAAATGATTATGGTGAATTTATAGATTCTAAAATTTCTTTAAATTGGAAAAAAAAGATCCTATGAATTTGGGATTTTCTATCAACCTCATAATCAAGCAGGAGGTATTTCTTTTAGTCTCTATGGATTTAAATAGTTATAACAAATTAGTATTAAATTTTATATAAGGCAATTGGTTAAATTTATTTTCTATTAAATTTTCATTCTCAAGTAGTGTTGAAGTAGCATCCCATTCTCCTGATAAAAACATTTTTCTTGAGCTTTCTTTAATCTCAAGATTGAAATTTAAATCTTTTGATTTTGCCAAGGATTTTTCTAGATCAATTTCTAAAAATAAAAATTGATTATCGCAATAATTTTGTATTTCTTCTATGGATTTTTTAGGTAGTGTAAAACATGGAATTCCTATCGAAATACAGTTACTATAAAAAATTTCGGCGTAACTCTCTCCTATGATTGCTTTTATACCCCATCTCATGAGCGCTTGGGGTGCATGTTCTCTACTGGAACCACATCCAAAATTGCTATTAACAACAAGAATTGAAGCTTTTTTGTTTTCCCCAAGATCAAAAGGATGCCTTCCTTTTAAAGTTTTTCTATCGTCTTCAAAAACAGATTTACCCAATGAATCAAAGTTTACACACTTCAAGAAACGAGCTGGAATTATTCGATCTGTATCAATGTCGTTACCAATTAATGAGATACATTGCCCGTTTATTTGTGAAATTTTTCCAATTGGTGAGATAAACTTTGATTTCATTAGCTGATAAATTCTCGAACGTCACTGACTTTGCCATTAATTGCAGCAGCTGCAACCATTGCTGGACTCATGAGAAGTGTTCTGCCGCTAGGAGATCCTTGCCTGCCCTTAAAATTTCTATTGCTTGAACTAGCACTAACTTGATTACCTATTAGCTTATCTGAATTCATTGCTAAACACATTGAGCAACCTGGCTCTCTCCATTGAAATCCAGAATCCTTAAATATCTGGTCAAGTCCTTCTTTTTTTGCTTCACAGGCTACTTTTTCTGAACCTGGAACCACAAATGCTTTTACATTCTTAGATACTTTTTTATCTTTTAATACTTCAGCGGCAACTCTTAAGTCACTGATTCTCCCATTTGTGCAACTGCCTATGAAACAAACTTCCACTGGAATATCTTTTATTGTTTGACCTGGCTTGAAACTCATATAGTCATAAGCCTCTTGAGCAACTAATTTATCATTTGGGGACAATTCATCTAAAAGAGGAATTTGTTGATTAATGCCTATACTTTGGCCTGGAGTAATCCCCCAGGTAACAGTTGGTTCTATTTTAGAGGCATCAATTTTAATTACATCATCATAAATTGAGTCTTCATCACTTTTTAATGATTTCCACCATGTGAGAGCTTTTTCCCAATGCTCATTTTTTGGCGCGCATAATTTATTTTTCATATAATTAAAAGTCTTTTCATCAGGGTTTATGTATCCGCACCTCGCTCCCCCTTCAATAGACATATTGCATATAGTCATTCTTTCCTCCATTGATAATAAATTGATTGCAGGCCCTGCGAACTCATATGCATAACCCACCCCAGCCTTTACACCGAGTTTATTAATAATATGAAGTACTAAATCCTTAGCATAAACACCCTTAGATAATTGATTTTCGCACCAAATTTGCCTTACCTTTAATTTATTCATGGCTATGGTTTGGCTTGCAAGAACATCTCTTACTTGGCTTGTACCTATCCCAAAAGCAATTGATCCAAAAGCTCCATGAGTTGAAGTATGTGAATCTCCACAAGCGATTGTCATACCAGGTTGTGTCAACCCCAATTCTGGAGCTACTACATGTACTATTCCTTGACTTCCACTACCAATATTAAAAAATTTTATTTTATGTTGTAAGCAGTTCTTTTCAAGTGTTTCAATCATTTGCTCTGCAAGATTATCTTTAAAAGGTCTGCTTTGATTATCTGTTGGCACAATGTGATCAACTGTCGCCACAGTTCTACTAGGGTATTTTACTGTTAAATTTTTGTCTTTTAAAGCGCCAAATGCTTGAGGACTTGTCACTTCATGGATTAAATGAAGACCAATAAAAATTTGGTCTGAGCCACCAGGAAGAGTGGAAACTTTGTGTAAATCCCAAACTTTATCAAATAAGGTATTTTTACTCAATTTGTAAAAAAAGCTACTTACTATTTGATAATAAGATTAATCTGAGGCTGTTCAAACACACATTTACACTTAGTGTTTGAATTTCAATTCTGTTTCGGGTTGAGTTAAATATTTTTTTTATATTAGTTATATGATTATTCGGTCCTGAAATTGAGATATAGACAAGTCCAACTGGTTTATCTGGACTGCCTCCATTAGGACCAGCTATTCCACTAATTGCTATTGCCCAATCTGCTCCTAATTTCTCTTTTACATTAATTGCCATGGCCTCACAAACTTCTTCAGAAACAGCTCCATATTTTGTAAGCTTTTCTTTAGAAATATTTAATAATGAATTTTTTAGCTCATTACTATAGGAAACAATACTACCTTGAAAAACTTGAGATGATCCTGATATTGATGTTAGAGATGAAGATAGAAGACCTCCTGTACAGGATTCAGCAAAAACAATAGTTTGGTTCCTCTTCGTTAACTCTTTTATTAAAACGCTTGGCAAAGTATCATTATCCTCTCCAAAAATAAACTTTGAAAAATTTTTTTTTAATTTTTCTTTTACAGGCTTAATTATATTTTTTGCTTCTAGGCCATTCTTTGCTCGTGCGGTAATTCTGATTTTAACCTCTCCTAAGTTTGCATATGGAGCGACCGTTGGGTTTTTAAGATTTAATAGATCATTAATTTTTTCTGCAACGCTAGATTCTCCAATTCCTGCAAATTTAAGAGTATTTGAATAAAAGGAATAACTATCTGAGAATTTGGTTTTAATGAAATCATACGCAGTCTCTTCCCACATAGTTTTCATTTCACTAGGTACTCCGGGGAAAGTAAGAATAGTAAATCCTTTTATTGGTTCCCATATCATTCCTGGAGCAGTGCCCCTAGGGTTATTAATTATTTGAGCATTTTTTGGGAAGAAACATTGTTTCATTAAGCTAGAGGAATCGTCTTTGAGCTTTGAGTTAGGAAGTTTATGTTTAATTTCATCCCATAAGTGCGGTCTTTCAAAAAGAGATGCATCAAAAGATTTGGCTATTGCTTCAGTAGTTAAGTCATCTGGGGTAGGTCCTAATCCACCCGTTGTAATTAGAAGATTACTTCTTTTCGATATTTCTTGAATTATTTTTATAATTCGATCACAATTATCACCTACAGTTGATTGCCTAAAGTGATTTAAGCCTAATAGTGACAACTGTTCAGAAATCCATTGAGCATTTGTGTTTATGATATTTCCTAAAAGTAGCTCTGTTCCAATAGAAAGAATTTCAACTCCCTTGGAATTAGGACTCATTTAATTGATGCTTCAAGTTTGCCTTCATAAAGAGGAAAACGATTACATAAGGTTAATACTCTTTCTTTACATTGACTTTCAATCAGTGAATCGTTTGGATTAAGTAATCTATCAGCAATAATTTCGCCAACTTCAGCAAAAGCATTCTCATTAAAGCCTCTAGTAGTTAAAGCAGCAGTACCCAACCTTAGCCCGCTGGTTACAAAAGGTGATTCGGGGTCAAATGGAACAGTATTTTTATTTGCAGTGATATTCACTTCACTTACGAGTAAGTCAGCAATTTTACCAGTCATATTGATACTTCTTAAATCGAGTAAAACAATATGATTATCAGTGCCTCCACTAACGATATCAATTCCTCTATTTATTAAAGTTGAAGCTAGAACTTTGGCATTTTTTATTACTTGTTGGGAATAATTAACAAAATCTGGCTGTAGGGCTTCTCCAAATGCAACTGCTTTAGCGGCAATAATATGTTCTAGAGGCCCCCCTTGAGTCCCTGGGAAAACAGATTTATCAAATTTTTTTCCAAATTCTGCGTCTTTACATAAGATAAGTCCACCTCTAGGCCCTCTTAATGTTTTATGAGTAGTTGTAGTTACTACATCACAATAAGGAATTGGATTTGGATGAAGTTTACTTGCTACAAGACCTGCGATGTGTGCAATATCAGCCATTAAGAATGAACCAACTTCATTTGCAATATTTCTAAATGATTCAAAATCGATTGTCCTTGGATATGCTGAATATCCGCATATGATCAATTTTGGTTTTGTTTCAAGTGCTATTTCTCTGATTTCATCAAAATTTAATTCACTAGTTTCTTTGTTTACACCATAGTGAACTGCATTAAACCACTTACCACTCATATTTACCGGAGATCCATGAGTTAGGTGTCCACCATGAGATAAATCCATTCCAAGGATTGTGTCTCCAGGTTTAAGTAAACTTAGGAAAACAGCAGTATTTGCCTGTGCCCCACTATGGGGTTGTACATTAGCCCAATTTGCATTAAATAATTTTTTCGCTCTTTGAATAGCTAATTCTTCGATTTCATCAACAAATTCACATCCCCCGTAATATCTTTTTTGAGGTAATCCCTCTGCGTATTTATTTGTAAGGACTGATCCTTGAGCCTGCATGACAGCAATTGATGCGAAATTTTCGCTTGCGATTAACTCAAGATGAGTTTCCTGTCTATTTTTTTCAGAGTTAATAAAATTGGATATTACTGGATCACTTTCTTTAAGATTTTGAAGGATATTCATTGAATTTAATAACTAATAACCATAATATAGACGATAATTTTTAGAAAAATATAAAAAGAATGTTTCATAATTTTAAACGCGCCTGGAGAGATTCGAACTCCCGACACCCTGATCCGTAGTCAGGTGCTCTAATCCACTGAGCTACAGGCGCATAATTATGTAATATCTCTGTTTCAGGGTCTCTTAGTCAACTAGATTTCAGGTAAAATGTCTATTATTAACAATCTAATTATTAATATGCCTATAAAGTGGTACGGAAATGGTGATTTAGAAGATCCCATCTATAAACATTTTTCTCGAATAGTAAATTTTGTTATTCATTGCATGATATTTACTGCGATAGTAAGTGGCACTTGGCTTATAAAAGAAATTAAATATGAAATCGCTTTTTTTAATAATTTTGCAATTTTCTGGTCAATTCTTTTAGCATCCCATTTATTATTTGTAATCTTGAAAAAACCTAAAGATACTTCAAAACAATCAACTTAATTAATTTTTAGTTTATGGACTCTCAGATACGAATAAGTGATCTAGAAAATATTATTTCAGAAAAGGTTTTTATAAAAATAGAAAAGTGGAATTTATATCTTGGAGATGCTGGTTTGGCTAGAAATCTTGCTATTGAATGTATCAGCAATAAAGATCAAGGCCCATTGGAGGCTGCGAAAATAAGTTTGAAAGCAATAAATGTAAAAGTAGGGGATGGTGTAAACAGTATTCCACTGATCAATTTAATAACTAACTCACAAATTATAGAATTAGAGGAGATTTTAGAAAGTTTTTTTGAAAACTAAATCTTTTTTTTATAAATTTTAAATCTATTTACTTTCAGGCATTTTGTTAGAAAAAAATAGATTACAAAAAAAGTTAAAGATCCAAATATTAATAATAAAAATTGTCCGAAATTTGAATTGAAGTTATTTGTAGTTTTTAGAATAGTAAAACAAAGGGCGCTATCTATAAATGCTGCTAATGACATGAAGATAATTTTCCTTAATAAATCCAAGTTAGGCAAGTGGATATTTTCATTTCTCAGATTAAAAGAAAGCAAAACACAAACTATAAAATTGACAATTACTGAAGATAAAATTATTCCTACAACTCCAAAATTATATGGAGAAAGATTCCCAAAATTATTAATTGGGGCACCAATTAAAAACCAATCAAAAAAAATATTTAATATGATTCCTGCAAATGATGACTTGAAAGGGAAAGTTGTTTTTTCTAGTGAATAGTAAGTTCTTACTAATAAATCTCTATAAAGATAAAAAGGTATGCCAACTGCATAAGCAATTAATATATTCTTTACTTTTAAAGCCGCTGAATAATCAAAAGATCCTCTCTGAAAAACTAACTGTACTATTTGATTATCAAATGTTATGAAAAATGCGGTTAAAAAAATAGTTGTCAAGAAGCAGTACTCTATTCCAGAGATCAATTTTTTTTGGAGGCCTGTATACTCTTTATCACTTCTCAATTTTGAGAATTTTGGAAGTAATGGCAAAATCAAAGAGTTAGATAATATTCCTAATGGGGCTTGTATCAGAAAGTTTCCATAAGCTAGCCCCGATGCTGCTCCTTGAAAACTTGAAGCGAAAAACATATCGATAAAAACATTAATTTGACTGAGACCTGATGAGATAGATGCTGGAATAATTAGTTTGAAAATCCTCCTCTCTTCATGATTAAATAATTGGAAGTTTGACTTTAATCTCAAGAGACCGATTTTATTTATTTCCGAAATTTGAACAAAAAACTGAATTAAAGTTCCCGTCAAAGTTGCAAAAGCTAGTAATCCCGTAAAATTAAAGAATGGAGAATATGCATTTTCTTGGTTGAAAATCCAACTTAATAAAATAAAAAAAATAGTAGTTAGGCTTGTTATCGCTGGACTTATACTTGATAAAAAGAATTTTCTTTGGGAATTTAAGGCGCCAAAGCTTAAACCTATGAATCCGGACAAAGGGATACAAGGTGTAAGTATTTTTAATTGGTAACTGGCAATTAATTTAGCTTCGTAACTTAAATTTGGGGCTAATAATTCAATTAAAAAACTAGAATTAAAGTATATCAAAATAGCTAAACCAATTAATAATATTGAAAGTTTTATGCTTACTTGAGTTAAAACAATCCCTCCATTTTTTTTGCTAAGGGGGGTTAGAACTGCAACGACTGCGTTGTGTAAGGGACCATTAATCCCTCCAATGATTATTAGCAAAAAACCTGGAATTATATAGGCATAATTAAAAGCGTCGTATGTTATTCCAACTCCAAAAGCAGCAGCTATAAATATTTGTCTTATACATCCAGCTAATTTACTAAGACTAGTACCAAATGAAATTGAAAAAACATTATTTTTTAAAAATGAATGCATTTGGATTTGACTAAATTTTTCAAGAAGTTTAAGTTTCAATTATATTTTATTTTTAACTAACGACATATTTATGAATGATCGGATAATTGAATTTGATCCATTAATTGAAGGAGTTTTAATCAAGAGGTATAAAAGGTTTCTTGCAGATATAAAATTAGAGAGCGGAGAAGTAGTAACTGCTCATTGTGCCAACACAGGCCCAATGAAGGGACTTTTGAGGGAGGGAGCAAAGGTAAGAATAAGTGTTTCCCCTTCTCCAAAAAGAAAATTACCTTTTACTTGGGAACAGATATGTGTTTTAGATGCAAAAAATGAGGAGGTTTGGGTAGGTATTAATACACTTTTTGCAAATAAGTTAATCAAAAAGGTAATTGAGAAAAATTTGCTAAAGCAAATAATAGGCGAAATAGAGACGATTAAATCTGAAGTGCCTTATGGAAAAGATAAAAAAAGCAGAATTGACTTTTTTTTAACTCCAAAATCTTCAAATCCTGATAAACGTAACATTTACATAGAGGTTAAAAATACGACATGGATTAGAGAAAATGTAGCTCTATTCCCAGATACAGTAACGAAAAGAGGCCAAAAACACCTCATAGAATTAAAGGAATTAATTCCTGAAAGTAAAAGCGTTTTAGTACTTTGTATAACAAGAAAAGATGCTTGTTTTTTTGCCCCCGGAGATGAGGCAGATCCCTTATACGGCAATCTTTTTAGGGAATCTTTAAATGCAGGAATGATAACGATTCCTTGTTCCTTTGAATTTCATAAAGACCACATATCATGGAGAGGAATTAAACCTTTAAAATAAAAAAAATCTTGATATTTTGAAACTTCTAAAATTTAAATTTTTAAATTTAACAAATATTTTTTTAGGGTGCAACTATAAAAATGGTATCAACAACTACTAGACACCGATAAGTTTTTTGAATAAATTTAAATTTGAAAGGAAACAGTAAAACTGTTTTTTTGCAGATCTAATTTTTTTTTATGACCACTGCTTTGCAAACGCCTCAAAGGCGCTCTAGGTCCAAACTTCAAGATGCAAGTCTTGTAAATGGACCTATGCTCCTTTTGAGGAGTATTCGAGGATTTAGTTCAAACCGCTCTATGTTGTGGCTTGCAACTGTTCCCCTAGCTTTGTTTGGTTTAGGTATTTTTAATCTTTCAGCTCACGCAGCTGATTTACCTGAGTTGAATGCAGCTTTTCTTGCTAACAATTTATGGCTTTTGATCGCTACTATTCTAGTGATCTTTATGAACGCCGGTTTCGCTATGGTTGAGGCAGGTATGTGCCGTTCTAAGAACGCTGTTAACATTCTTGCTAAAAACCTCTTTGTATTTGCTCT
The DNA here is from genome assembly GCA_003209375.1 of Prochlorococcus sp. AG-459-N19. Taxonomy (GTDB): domain Bacteria; phylum Cyanobacteriota; class Cyanobacteriia; order PCC-6307; family Cyanobiaceae; genus Prochlorococcus_A. The sequence continues at coordinate 10,029 of QCRF01000005.1, forward strand.
AGCTGTGACTTCTTATTGGTTTATCGGCTATTCATTAATGTACGGAGGAAGTGTTGCTGACGGTTGGCTTTATTTTGGCGGCTTATTTTTTGATCCAACAGTTACTGCAGATATGGTAACTGATGCTGGATTAGTACCAACTGTTGATTTCTTGTTCCAGTCTGCTTTTGCAGGAACTGCGGCAACTATCGTTTCCGGACTTGTTGCTGAAAGAGTTAAATTTGGAGAATTTGTTGTTTTTGCTGTTGTATTAACTGCATTTATATATCCAATTGCTGGTAGCTGGAAATGGAATGGTGGTTGGCTTGATTCTTTAGGTTTTGTTGATTTTGCTGGTTCTTCAATTGTTCACTCAGTTGGAGCATGGGCGGGTCTTGTAGGAGCTATGCTTCTTGGACCAAGAATTGGCAAATACTCTGACGGTAAACCACAGGCTATGCCAGGACACAATATGGCTATAGCTACTCTAGGTGCATTAGTCCTATGGATAGGTTGGTACGGATTTAACCCCGGTTCACAACTTGCTATGGATCAATGGGTTCCATATGTTGCTGTAACAACTACTTTAGCAGCAGCTGCTGGAGCTATTGGTGCAACTATCGTTTCAACATTAACTTCTGGTAAGCCTGATCTTACAATGATAATCAACGGCATCCTTGCTGGTTTGGTTAGTATCACTGCTGGTTGTGGTGATATGACTCTCGCTGGAGCCTGGTTCGCAGGACTAGTAGGGGGAATTATTGTTGTATTTTCTGTTGCAGCACTTGATGCCGCTGAGATCGACGATCCTGTAGGTGCATTCTCTGTTCACGGAGTTTGTGGTGTATGGGGTACTGTAGTTATCGGTCTTTGGGGTACAGCTGTACAAGGCGATGGAGCAGGTATGGGATTGTTCAATGGAGGAGGTATTACCCTTCTTCTAGTTCAAGCCCTTGGAGCCGCAGCTTATGCTATTTGGACACTAGTTACTTGCTGGATTGCCTGGTCTGTAATTGGAGGATTATTCGGCGGAATCCGAGTATCTGAAGAGGAAGAGACTCAAGGCTTAGATATAGGAGAGCATGGAATGGAAGCATATCCAGACTTTGCATCTGCTAAATAATCTAACTGAAAATTGATTCAAGAAACCTGACTTATGTCAGGTTTCTTTTTTTTTACGAAAAATTATTTAAAACGTTGTAATATAAAAAGATGGATACTCAAGCTTTTAGAAGATCCCTCCATCATTCTGATAGATACAATAGAAGGGGTTTCGATTCTCCAACAAAAAGAGCTCAAGCGTTAGAAGAAGCTTACCAAAGTGATTTGATAAGTTCTATAAGGGATAATGGTTTCACTTACACTAAAGGCAGACTAAATATTAAGTTGGCCCAAGCCTTTGGTTTCTGTTGGGGAGTTGAAAGAGCTGTTGCAATGGCTTACGAAACTCGAAGACATTACCCAAATGAGAATATTTGGATAACAAACGAAATAATCCATAATCCTTCGGTTAATGATCATTTAAGAAAAATGGATGTAAAATTCATCTCAGCTAAAAATGGAATTAAAGATTTTTCTTTAGTTTCTAATGGGGATGTTGTAATACTTCCTGCTTTCGGAGCTACTGTTCAAGAAATGAAACTTCTTCATGAAAAAGGATGCCATATTATAGATACAACTTGTCCATGGGTTTCTAAGGTTTGGCATACAGTCGAAAAACATAAAAAACATGTTTTCACATCCATAATTCATGGAAAAGTCAAGCATGAGGAGACTCTTGCTACCAGTTCATTTGCGGGTAAGTATTTAGTTGTGCTTGATCTAGACGAGGCAAACTATGTATCTGACTATATTCTGGGCAGAAAAAACAGAAATGAGTTTATGAATAAATTTGCTAAGGCTTGTTCTGATGGATTTGATCCTGATAAAGATTTAGATAGAGTAGGAGTTGCTAACCAGACAACTATGCTAAAGAGTGAGACCGAAGAAATTGGTAAGGTTTTTGAAAGAACAATGTTAAAAAAATTTGGACCGGAAAACCTAAATAGTCACTTCTTAGCTTTTAATACAATTTGTGATGCAACTGAAGAAAGACAAGATGCAATGTTTTCTTTGGTTGATGAAGATCTTGATATTCTTGTTGTTATAGGTGGTTTCAATTCTTCCAATACTACTCATTTACAAGAAATAGCAATTACAAAAAATATTTCATCTTTTCATATAGATAATCCCGAAAGAATTTCAGTTGAAGAAAATTCAATATTGCATAAACCACTTGGATCAGATTTAGAACTTAAAAATAATTTTTTGCCAAGTGGAAATATTAATGTTGGTATTACATCAGGTGCATCTACTCCTGATAAGGTTGTTGCTGATGTTATTGAAAAGTTAATTGATATTGCTTCCTGAATTTATTATTTAATCTATAACTTTGCTTAGTTTTTTTAATTTATTGTCCAGATAATTCCAAAAGATCTACTTTATTAACTAGAATAATGAAAAATTAATGAAGTATGGAAGACAAAGCGCAAACTAATCAGGCTCAGACTGCCAGTATGAATAGAACAAAAGCTCCTCAAAAAGTTGAAGTTGTAGTTGCTAATTCTTCATCAGGTTCAGAAGTAAATATCCTTGGAGAACTATCAATTTTTGTTTTAAGAATCGGTTTTTGTGCTTTGATGATTCATCATGGTTTAGAGAAACTTCAGGATCCACAGGGTTTTGCTGAGTTTGTAGTTGGTAAATACTTCCCATTTTTGCCAGGTGATCCTGTTATTTGGACTTTTGGAGCAGCGATTACGCAATTGGTTTGCCCAGCAGGATTAGCTTTAGGGATTTTTGCTCGTCTTTCTTCTCTGGGTTTATTCTCTACAATGGCATTTGCGGTATATTTCCATCTCCTTGACACTGGACTAGAAGGTTTTCCTCTGGCAGTGGTTGAGGGTCATAATTATGCCTTCGAATTGTCTTTTATATATGGGGCTATCTCTCTCTACTTTCTATGTGCAGGTCCAGGCAGGTTATCTTTATTCAGAAAAACTAACAAGATTACATATTATCCAAAATCAACTTAATTTAATGTAAAAAATGCCTTTTTTGAGTGAATACCATTGAGATTCCTTTCGAATTACACATATCAATACTTTCTTTGTCTCTTAGACTTCCACCAGGTTGAATAATAGCTTTTATTCCAAATTCATTAGCTAGTTCCACAGTATCTGAAAATGGGAAAAACCCATCGCTAGCCAAGACAGCATCAGAACATAACTTTCCGGCTGCTTTTAATGCAATTTTTGCTGCTCCGACTCTATTCATTTGTCCAGCTCCAATACCAATAGTTTTTTGGTCTTTTGCAATAACAATGGCATTAGATTTCACGTGTTTACAAATCTTCCATGCAAAATTTAGATCCAAGTTAATTTGATTTTCTGGCTTTTTATTAGTTACTGAAATCCAATTTTCAGTTTTCTTTGAACTAGCATCAGTATCTTGAACTAGTAATCCTCCCATTATTGATTTAGTAGAAAATTGATTCTTTTTTGGAAGTTGATCTTTTGAAAACTTTAAAATTCTTAAATTCTTTTTAATTTTTAAAATTTCTAAAGCATCTTCATCAAAAGATGGGGCGACAACACATTCTAAGAAAATATCTTTGAGGTGAGTTGCAGTCTCACTATCAACATTTGAATTAAAAGCAACTATCCCTCCAAAAGCACTAACTGAGTCACATTCCAAAGCATTCAAAAATGCTTGAGAAGCTGAATTACTTATAGAGGCACCACAAGGATTATTGTGTTTTAGAATAACAGAGGCAAACGTCCCGGTTTTAAGTTCATCTTTTTCTGTGTAGCCAAATTCTAAAACTGTTGAAAGTGCCGACTCAAGATCCAATAGATTGTTATAACTTAAGTCTTTACCTTGTATTTGTTCTGCTGAGTTCCATCCAATATTACTTAAGCCATACCAAAAAGCTTTTTGATGTGGATTCTCCCCATATCTTAATGTTTTGATTAGTGGATAAGATTCAATATATTTGGAAGATTGTAATCCTCTTTCTTTTCTTATCCAATTAGATATTGCAGCGTCATAGTCTGCTGTATGTTGAAAAGCTTCAAGGGCTAATTTTGCTTTATATGAGTCCTTTAAGTCACCTTTTTTACTTTCTTCAAGAAAATTTTGATACTGACTGGGATCCACTAATACGGAGACGTCTTTATGATTTTTGGCTGCAGAACGAATCATTGATGGCCCTCCTATATCGATATTTTCAATAGCATCTTCCCATTTAGCTCCCCCTTCTACAGTTTTTTTAAAAGGATATAAATTTACAACTACTAAGTTAATTAACTCAAGATTGTTAGCCTCTATATCTTTTTTATGTTCCTCGTTAGTTCTTTTAGCTAATATTCCTCCATGTATTTTTGGATGTAAAGTTTTAACTCTTCCTCCAAGAATTTCTGGAGAATTAGTAAAATCTGCAACTTTAATAACTGGAATTTTTGCCTCCATAAGATGTTTTGCAGTTCCTCCACTTGATAGAATTTTATAATTAAATTGCTCTACCAATTTTTTACAAAATGGGATTATATTTTTTTTATCAGAGACACTTACTAAAGCTAATGGTGACATTATGGGAAAGTTTAATTACTTAAGAATATAAACATGAAATATGCTATCAATCATGAATTTGTTTCGATTAGCTCTCAAACTGCAACTCATAGAATTATTTTGATGCATGGTTGGGGAGCTGATTCAGATGACCTTTTAACCTTTGGAAAGGAGATGACTGAAAAAATAAATCTTGATTTTGAGGTAATTTCTTTGAGGGCTCCAGGATTACATCCAAGTGGTCAGGGAAGACAGTGGTATGGACTATACCCTCATGATTGGAATGGAGCTGAAGTTGAAGTAAAAAAACTGATAGTTACATTAAAAAAATTTGATGCTGATAAGATTCCACTAAGAAAAACAATTTTGCTGGGTTTCTCTCAGGGGGCGGCAATGGCAATTGATGCAGGATTTAAATTAAATTTTGGATTAATTGTTGCATGTAGTGGTTATCCTCACCCCAACTGGGACCCTGGAGAAAAATGCTCACCATTGATTATTAGTCATGGTTTATTTGATGATGTTGTACCAATAGATGCTTCTAGGGGTATTTATGAAAAGGTAAAGAGTAAGTCTTCTAAATTTTGTGAGTTGTTAGAATTCGATGGATTTCATCAAATTGATTCAGATTTAATTAATTTTATAAGTTCAAATATAAGTAATATTTTTTAAACAAAAGCATACTCGTATTCTTCAATCTCTTCCCAATCATCTGCAGTAAGTTCTAGACCTTCAAATATTTTTTCTTCACCAATTCCTTCAACTACAACTTTTAGTGATGGAAATAGAAAATGATTTTCTTCAGCATATTGGGCGCTAAATAAACCTTTTTCACCCCAAAAAAACCTATCGGTGGTATGTTCATTTCTTCTGACATTAAAAACCGAAGGCGCAGAGAGACCATTTTCAGCTATGAATCTTCTTGCTGCTGTAACTGGTTTATGTTTACCTGTTTCGATATGATAAATAGGTACATGTGCCATTACTCTTTGGCCAGCCAATCTTCTTCTGCTGATTCTTTTTCTTTTTTTTGACATTGATTGGTACTCCTGAAATTATTAATGTGATTAGTCTTAATTAACTTTACTAATCTTATATATGTGATTTTAAATTCACTTCAAATTACATAGAGGACCCATCAACCCCTGATGTAGCTTAAAATATGATTAAATATTCATATTTAAGGCTGGCTAAAGTCAGACCTCTTTATATATCTTAATACTTTTTTCATATTTTACAAGCCCTTTTTCAAGTTTTTTTTAAAAAAAAATTCTCAAAATTTCATTAATTATGAATCTTTCAAAAAAATTTGAACAACTTATTATTAAACAGCTAGAGAGTTTTGGTTGTTCAATGGGCGTGACTAATTTAGTTATGTATCTTGCTTCAGCTAAGCAAGGAACTAAAGCATCTTTTGAAATGATTGGGCAATGGCCACAAATTGATAGGTTACTTACATCACTAGAAGATGATCCTTCACTAAAAGTTTCATCGCCTAATAGAAGATGGTACCCGCTTCAAGAAAACGATATTCTACTTGGTGTCCTTAGGGTAGAAACTGATTTGAAAGAGGGAAATTGGCCAGTATCTCTTGATTCTAGATTAAAAGCGCTTTCAATATCTTTAGCCAAATGCGTCTCTATCGAATTAGAACGTCAAAATAAAAATGAAGAAATCAATTATTTAAAAAATCAGGTCAATGTCATAATCCATCAATTAAGAAATCCATTGGCCGCTATTAGGACATATGCAAAATTACTAATAAAAAGACTTGGTTCAGATGATGATTCTATAGAAATAGTCGAACGCATGATAATAGAGCAAAAACAAATTAATCAATACATGGATTCTTTTGCGCAATTAAATTCCCCTATTCAACTTCCTTTGGAAATTGGAGAGGAGAGATTATTATTACCACCAAATTTAGATAATAAAAAGGTAATAACTGTTCAGAGTTTATTGAGGCCAATATTAGAAAGGGGTAAAGCTAATGCGGACTTAGAGAATAGAGATTGGACTGAACCTTCTCTTTGGCCAGATTGGACTATTTCGCCATTAAAGGCAAAATATGCTGTAATTGCTGAAATTGTTGCCAATTTATTAGAAAATGCGTTCAAATATGCCAAAAAAGATGCTGAAATTGGACTCGCAATTACGAGTAATGGACTTTGTGTATTTGATGATGGTAAAAAAATAACCAAAAATGAAAACGAGAAAATTTTTGAAAAAGGTTTTAGAGGATCTGCCGCTAAAAAGAAGGACGGCACTGGTGTGGGACTTTTTTTGGCGAGGAAATTAGCAAAACAAATTGGAGGAGATTTGAGATTGCTGGAAAATAACTCCAATGATAATACTGAGAAATCAAAAAATCTTAAGAAGAAAAATATTTTTTATTTAGAACTACCTATAAAAGAATTGCATGCATAAACAACATCGCAGTTTCAACAAGCACAACACTTGCACCGCAGGCATCTCCATTGAAGCCTCCAATTTTATTACCCAGTATGTTTGGAATATAATAGCTTAGAAAAATACCAATCAAAATAAGAATTAAAAATTTAATTAATATTGCTTGGGATGTAATTGAAATAAATTGGTAGGCTATGAAAATTAAAAGAAAAATAATGGAGATCAAACATTCTTTTTTAAATCCATTCCAAAACTTTTTGTGACTAATAGATTTTTTCTTATAACTAATGTATTTAAACTTTTCTATAAAAAATAAATTTGAAAATCTTCCCCAAAATAAGCATATAGGTAAAACAAAAATTATTAGGTTTTGAATTTTCAGTATGCAAGCAATTTGAATTAAAGTTATAAAAACTAAAGCTTGAACGCCAAAGGAACCAACTTTACTGTCTTTCATGGCTTTTAAACGTCTCTTTTTACCTGCAAAAATACCATCGAAAGTATCCATTAAACCATCGAGGTGTAGGCCGCCAGTAATTAAATATCCCGAAGCCAAACAAATTAATGCAGATGCATAAATTGACCAAGAGTTTGTTCTTAAAAAAAGAAAAATATAACTCTGTATTGTTCCAATAAGAAAACCTAAAGGCGGCGCAAATTGTGCAATATTTTTAAATTCGGGATTAATTAAAGGTATCTTTGGAAATGTCGTATAGAAAATCCAAGAGCCTGCCAAATTTTTTATTAAATATTTTTTGATGAGATAAAAATAGATTCAATATTAGATAATAGGTTAGATTATTGAAAAAGGATCAAAAAATTTTATAAATTATCGTGTTTGAATTTGAAATTACATCGAATTGCAGTAAAACAGCTGCAAGAACTGGTATATTTCATACACCAAATGGTGAGGTAAATACACCAAAATTTATGCCTGTGGGTACTTTGGCAACTGTTAAAGGAATTTCATCTAAGCAGTTAAACTCTACAGGATCAGAAATGATTCTCTCAAATACCTTTCATCTTCATTTACAACCTGGAGAAAAATTAATTAAAGAATCTGGCGGAATACATAAGTTCATGAATTGGCCTAAGCCTATTCTTACTGATTCAGGAGGATATCAAGTTTTTAGTTTGGCTAAATTAAATAATATTTCTGATAAAGGAGTGAATTTTAAAAATCCAAGAGATGGTAGTCATGTATTTTTATCACCTGAAAAAGTGATACAGATTCAAATGGATCTTGGATCGGATGTTGCAATGGCTTTTGATCATTGTCCTCCGCATACAGCTAACGAAAATGATATTGAGGACTCTTTAAAAAGAACTCATTCATGGTTGCAAAAATGTGTTGAGACTCATCAGAAATCTAATCAAGCATTATTCGGTATAGTTCAAGGTGGTAAGTATCCGAAATTGAGAGAATATAGCGCAAAATATACAAGTTCTTTTGATCTACCTGGAATAGCAGTGGGAGGTGTAAGTGTTGGCGAGGCAGTGGAAGAAATACATAGCGTAATAAATTACGTCCCTAAATTCTTACCAATAAATAAACCAAGATATTTAATGGGAATTGGCTCTTTAAGAGAAATTTCTTTAGCTGTTGCAAATGGATTCGATATATTTGACTGTGTTTTGCCTACAAGACTAGGAAGACATGGGACTGCATTTTTTAATGATGAAAGATTAAATTTGCGAAATGCTCGATTTAAAAATGACTTTTCTCCAATTGATAAAACTTGTAAATGCGAAACCTGTAAATCTTATTCTCGAGCATATTTGCATCATCTAATTAGAAATGAAGAAATATTAGGCCTAACTCTCATAAGTTTGCATAATATTGCTCACTTAATAAGATTTACCAATGCAATTTCTACTGCAATTAGAGATAATTGTTTTACAAATGATTTCGCTCCTTGGAAAACATCCTCTAATGCTCACCATACGTGGTAACGTCTTATCATAATTAATCAAATTATCAAAAAGGTGCTCATTCTATTTAATACATTCGCTGAATTGCCCGAGGCCTATAAGGCCTTTGCTCCAACTGTTGATGTTCTTCCACTGATTCCTTTATTTTTCTTTTTGTTAGTGTTTGTTTGGCAAGCTGCAGTTGGATTTAAATAAAATTCTTTTAGTTTAGATTGTTACTATTAGACGGGATTTTCAAGTAAAATCGCATCTCCAGAATTTTCTACAGCACTCTCTATAAAATCAGCAATTTTTAATGCTCTTGAGGCTTGCTCACCATCTACCTCAGGTATTTCTTTGCCCTGAACGCACTTAAGAAAATGTTCCAGTTCTGCATAAAGAGGTTCAATGGAGGTTGTGCTAACTTCTTCGACATATCCATCATTTCTATAAACTAATTCTCCATGCTCTGCTGTGTATGATTCATGAGACTTTCGATGGATTTGTAAAGAGTGATTTAAGAAATCAGTTTCTACTAGGCCATTTTGGCAGTGAGCACTTAAACTTCTAATTTTTTTGTGACTCATTTTGCTTGCAGTTAGACTTGCAATAACATTATTTTTAAAAACTAAAGTAGCATTGACATAATCTATTAATCCTTCACTATTTCTTCCTCCAACTGCTGCTAATTTTTGAATTTTTGAGTTTACAAGCTCCAAAATAAGATCAATGTCATGGATCATTAAATCCATTACTACAGATACATCATTTGCTCTATCTGCATGAGGACTATGCCTCCTTGCTTCTAAAACAACAATTTCTTCATTATTTACTATTTTATTTAATTCTCTAAAAGCAGGATTAAATCTTTCAATATGCCCAACTTGTAACAGACAGTTACTTGCATTAGCAGCCTCTATTAAAGATTTTGCTTCCAACTCGTTAGCTGCAATTGGTTTTTCAATGAGAACATTAGCACCTCCCTTGAGACAATCTAGTCCTACTTTTTGATGAAGTAGTGTAGGGACAGCGATACAGATAGCATCAACTTTTGGAATTAGGTCCTCATAATCCTTGAACCATTCACATTGAAATTGCTCAATAGCTAATTTACCTCTCTCCTCATTTGGATCTGCGACTCCAATGAGATTTGCATCTTTGAGTAAACTTAGTACTCGAGCATGATGCCAGCCCATATTTCCTATACCTATGACTCCAACCTTTACGGGTGATGAGGTTGGTTGCATAATTTCAAATCCATATATTAAATATTATTATCCTCTATGGGGAGTCACATTTAGCTTTTGGGAAGGATTATTTTAACACGATCAATTTTTGGACCTGACATAGAAATAACTTCAAATTTAATGTTATTAAAATCTAAAACGTCGCCAATTTTTGGGACCATTTGAAATTTATCTAACATAAACCCAGCAAGAGTATGATAATCAGTACCTTCTGGAATAGAACATCCTATCTTTTTATTGATTTCAACTATTTCTGATTTTCCAGCTATTGACCATTTTTTAGAGAAATTATCTAACATTCTCATATCTGAATAAATTCTATTATTGAGCATTTCCTCTCCAACTATTTCCCCATTTAGATCGGCTGCAGTTATAAGTCCTTCTGTTCCACCGTGTTCATCAACTACTAGTAAGAAAGGATTGTAGTCTCTTACTATTGGAAATATTTCTGCAAGTGAACATGTTTCTATTATTTTTGTTACTGGTAAAAGGAATGGCTCTAATAATGTATCAGCTTCCATTTCACCTTTTGATATTGGCTTAGCTAGATAACGTAAATCTAATACACCTAATACATCATCTAAAGATTCACCAATCACAAAGAAGCGAGCATGTCGAGTTTTATCTACTTGTTTCATAAGTTCTGAAAAGGTTATATTTTTTGGCAAAGTTACCATTTCAGATCTTGGAATCATTACCTCTTTGACCTGTGTATCTTTTAAAGCAAAAACTCCTTCAAGAATATTCTTCTCATCTGGTTTTAAACCTGTTACGTTATCTGTTTCTATAAGAGTTTCTAATTCTCCAGCAGATAAACCTGAGTTTAAAGAATCCCATTTGTTATTTAAATTGAACAAGCCTAAACAGGCGCTAGCAAAGAATTCTATTGTTTTCACTATAGGATTCATAGCTTTTCTCACGGCATCGAATATTGTTGTTAACCTTAATGCAGCAGATTCTGGATTGTTAATTACTAAAGCTTTTGGAATTAGTCCAGAAACAAGAGTAACTACTAAAACAATAAATAAAAATAATATAAGATCATAAAATCTATTTGATAAAATATTGCTTTTCCAATAATCATTAGCCAGGTTATTACTGACCCATCCAATTGCAATTAATGAAATTGTTACTCCAAATTGAGAAGCAATTAGTGAAGATCTAAAGCGTTTCTGAATTTTTAAAATTGAAAATGCTCCTTTCTTTTTTTCTTCTATTAACCTTAAAACTTTACTTGGCCTTATTAATAAAAAAGAGAGTTCACTCGCTGCGAAAAAAGCTGGTAGAAATAAAAGAAATAAAAGTAGAGTTATTTTCATTCAATGACAAATGAATAATGGGGGTGGCGAGGATCGAACTCGCCTTAGCCAAATTATGAGTTTGGTGCATTCACCAGATTGCTACACCCCCAAGGAAATTTATGTAATTTTAATTACATTGAATTTCAATATACAATATAAAAATAATATTTCAAAAAACACCTCCTTTGGAAGTTTTTGTGAGATTTCTTTTTTTTCTTCTAATCTTTAAATATAAATTTAACTTTTACTAATGGGCAAATTTTCGGATAAGTATGATTTAAATAAAGCAAAATTGTTAAAACAATTAATTGAAAAATCTTACAAGAAAGGAAACTTTACTTTATCTTCAGGAAAAAAAAGCAGTCATTACTTGAACTGTAAACCAGTGTCATTAAATGGCGAAGGCTTAAATTTAATAAGTGATTTATTTTTAGAGTTAAAGGACTCGAGGTCAAAAGCTGTAGCAGGATTGACATTAGGTGCAGACCCTATAGTAAGTGGATTAATTATTAAAGCAACTTTTCATGGCCTAAACCTTGATGGTTTAATAATTCGGAAAGAAATCAAAAAATACGGTACCAAAGCAGGAATAGAGGGTCCTACCTTAGAAGAAGGAACTTTGGTAACTGTATTAGAGGATGTCGTTACAACTGCTGGTTCAGTTATCAAAGCTATAAAAAAGTTACGCGAAAATAATTATCTTGTTGAAGAAGTTTTGTCTATAGTTGATAGGCAAGAAGGGGGATTAGAAGCCCTTGAAGATGAAAATGTTAAATTAAAGAGTCTTTTTACGATAAAAGACTTTTTATAATTGTTTCAAAATGCATGACATAAAAAAAAAGTTTTGGCTTGAAAAATTTGATTGTTTTTCTATTACTGGAAAAGATGCCAGAAAATTTTTGAATGGAATAACAACTGGTAATATTCTTAATTCAGAGAATAAAGTTATCAAAACTTGTTGGTTAACTCCAAATGGAGCTCTAAGGTCATTAATTGAAATTACTTTTTTAGAAAAAAACTTAGAAGTAATTATCTTGGCGGGTAACACTAATGAAATAATTGATTACTTTAATCAAATAATTTTTCCAGCGGACGATGTACTTCTAAGTGAACCTTTCTTGATAAATAGAATTCAGGAAATTGATGAATCTAATTCATGGAGAACTTACCAGCCTATTTTCTTCAAAATAGAAGATAAAGAATTTGAAATATATAAAAATAAACTAAATTTACTAAATCCCAATGATTTAAAACTTTGGAAGATTAATCAGGCAATACCATCATTAGAAATGGAAATAAACGGAAAAAATAATCCTCTTGAGCTTGGATTACAAGATCTTATAGATTTTAATAAAGGTTGTTATTTAGGACAAGAAACAATGTCAAAAATAAAAAATGTTTCTTCTTTAAAACAGGAAATAAGAATCTGGAAATCTTTTGAATCTGATTTGAATTTAGACGTTGAAGATAAAAATTTATATATTAATTCTGCCAAGGATATTTCTGTAGGCAGAATCACTAGTTTTTTCAAATCAGATTCTCAAATAAAAGGTTTAGCGATGATAAAAAGAAAATATTTAGAGGATGGAAATTATTTTTTTTCAGAAATTTTTGGAAAAATTATTATTTATAAATCTGTAGGATCAATTTTTCTTTAATTGATTTTTGATTAAAAATTCAGCAATTTGTAGAGTAGCCAGACAATCATCTTTGTTATATTGGATAATTTTTTTTAAAAATATTTCGTTTTCTGTAATTTGATATTGAATCCACCAATAAAGCGCTTTCGAGCCACTTACATTTTTTTGCATCCACTGAAATCCAAGCCAATTAGAAACAGTTTTTAAGCCATAGTTTTTTAGTGGCAATATCCAAGACTTTCTTATTAAGGTATGTAAGTCTATAAATCTTGAGGCAAGTAATTCAATTTCTTCAAAACTAAAATTTAGGTTTTTAGCAATATTAATTATTGCTATCTTTTCAGTTTCTCCGTAATGTAAAACTGGCCATTTCTTCTGTGAAAAAAGTATTTCAATAATTTTCCCGTAAGATTCTCCTTTGTTGTTTTTGAGATTAAAAATTGGTTTATAAATAAGATCTTCTTTTTTTGTAAACAAATTATTTATTTTTAAAAAACCATATAAAAAGTCATGCTTATAATCTGGATTTGACTCAATATCAAATATATAAAATCCTGAATATATTTTTTCGAGTAGATCGTTAGTATTATTTTTATTGGAAATGCGATAGGGTTTCCCAGAAATATAAGCTTGTGCTTGCTTTACAAATAGGGACGCTTTTTCATGCTTTTGATCTTTGAATTTAGATAATTTCTCTCCAAGTTGCTTTTTGCTGTAGGAAGCTAATGTTTGGGTATCAGTTATTCCATTTGTTATGAGTAAAGATGCCGTTTTGGATCCTATTCCATCAATATCTGTTAGAGATCCATTTTCTTTTGCTTCTTTGTCACAAAATTTTTGCCATGAACAAATAGTACATTTTTTTCTATCTTGAGTTATTTCTGGTATAAATCCCTCCAAGCATTCATTCAAACTTAATAAAACATTCAACACTTTTTTTCTTAATTTTTTATTTAAATAAATTTCTTCAACATTAACTTTTTTATCAAAACTTGAAATTACTAATCCTTTCTCAATTTTAGATTCTTGAAAAGATTCCAACAGCATAGAACTAAAAGCTAAGTCGAATAAGTGCTCTTTAGTGGTTCTGTGGCCTAACTTATAAACAGCAGGCAAATATTTATATTGTCCCCATTTACTTTTACCTTTAGTCTTTACAAGTAATTGTGGACGTATCTCTGCGTTAATATTTTGGAAAAGATTCCCTTCGATTTTTAATCCAATCACCCCTTGATAACCATTTTCACAGGCTTTTAATCCTGAATATATTTCACTATTACAAAATTCAGAGAAAATTTGAAACTGATTAACTTTATCTATAGCTTTATGAGGAGACCAAACTTCAGAAGATTTTTTACCCTTGAAATCTAGCCATGCTTTTCTTTTGCATCTAGTAAAACTTTTTAAATGAAGAGAATTCAAATTATTTTTTAAAGGCGGTTTTAAAATTTACTCATATAAATTAGTATAGATAATTAGAAGAAATCAAGGAAATTTTTAAATTTGACAGCTGATAAATTAGATAATATAAAATTTGGAACTGATGGGTGGAGAGGTATTATTGGATTTGATTTTAATTTATCCAATCTTTCAAGAGTTGTAGTTGCTGCATGCCAGGAGTTGCATTATCAGTATTATAAAGAAATTAATTCAAAGAAAATTATTATTGGATATGATCGTAGATTTATGGCATGTGAATTTGCAAAGCAAATAGTGCCTTTTGTAAGAGGATGTGGTTTCGAACCGATCTTATCTGATAGCTTTGTTACGACACCATCTTGTAGTTTCTATGCCAAAGAAGTCGGTTGTCTTGGAGCGTTAGTAATTACAGCAAGTCATAATCCATATAATTGGCTAGGTTTGAAAATCAAGAGCTTTAATGGATGTTCTGTTGATGAATCTTTTACAAGTGAAGTTGAAAAAAGATTAATGCTTGGAAATTCAATTGAAAAAGTAGATGGTGTCAATCAATTGGTAGATATTAAGAAATTTCATTTAGATAGAATTAAATCCCTTTTTGATATTGACTTTATTTCCAATAGATTGAAAAAAATGAAATTGAGAATTTTTGTAGATTCTATGCATGGTTCAGCTGCAAATTGTTTGGCTGAGATTTTTGCTCCTAATGATTTAGAAGTTATTTCAGAAATCAGGAAAGATGCTGATCCTTTTTTTGGAGGAAAACCTCCTGAACCTCTTTTAAATTATGCAGATGATTTAAATCTAATACTAATGAAAAATTCAACAAATGATGAGAAAACTCTAGGCATTATATTTGATGGTGATGGTGATAGAATTGCAGTAATTGATGAAAAAGGGAGATATTCTAGTACTCAAGGTTTACTCCCATACTTTATTAACTATTTGGGCGAAATTAAAAATAATTCTTATCCAGTTTTAAAGACTGTTAGTGGTTCAGATATTATTAAAAATATATCAGAGAGTCAAAATAGAGATGTTTTTGAACTTCCAGTTGGCTTTAAATATATTGCTGAAAAAATGATTAAAGAGAAAATATTTATTGGAGGAGAGGAATCTGGGGGAGTTGGTTTTGGTGACTTTATGCCTGAAAGAGATGCTCTATATGCAGCGATGGTTTTATTAAATGGAATTGCTGAAAAATCGCAATATTTATATGAAACCTTAGATAAAATTCAAGAAGATTTTGGGCCTAGTTTTTATAAAAGAATTGATATTAAATTTCCAAATGAGTCAGAAAAAAATAACATAAAAGAATTTATCATAAATAATATTCCTGAAAATATTAATAATCACAAGTTAAAAAGTATCTCAAAGATTGATGGAATAAAATTGAGAATTGATAAAAATTTTTGGCTTCTTTTTAGGTTTTCAGGAACGGAACCTCTTTTAAGGTTATATTGTGAAGCACCAAAAGAATCTTATTTAGATGAGTTATTAGAATGGGGGCAAGTATTTATAAATTTTGCAAGAAAATAAGGATGAAAAATTTATATTTAGCGAGTAAGAATAAAGGTAAAATCGAAGAATATAAGAAATTGCTTGCTGGAGTTTGTTGTAAATTATTACTCCAGCCGGAATCATTAGAAGTTGAAGAGGATGGACTGACATTTAGAGATAATGCAATTAAAAAAGCGAGTGAAGTTTCGAAAAAAACAAATAATTTCTCAATAGCAGATGATTCAGGAATTTGTATTGAAGCACTATATGGTAAGCCTGGCATTTATTCATCTAGATATGCAGAAAATGATCAGAAAAGAATTGAACGAGTTTTAAAAGAACTTGATGGAGTTCAAAATAGAAGCGCTTTCTTTATTGCCAATATTTGTGTATGTTCCCCAAATGGTGAAGTGATTATTGAATCTGAGGCCAAATGTCATGGCAATATTATTTTAAATCCGAGAGGAAAAAGTGGTTTTGGGTATGACCCAATTTTTGAGGAGAGTTCTACTAGATTAACTTTCGCTGAAATGAGTAATGATATTAAAGACTCTTGTAGTCATAGAGGTAAAGCATTAAAAAAAATTATTCCAGATTTAATTACAATTTTTTCTTAAATTCAATTAACCCAAGATCCATGAAGGCCATGAGGAATTGAAATAGGTAATTCATAAACAGCTAATTCTTTTAAATCTTTTGCGTCTAATATCACTAGATCGCTTCCTCTTCTTTCTCCGTTCCATAGAAGTATAAATAAAAATCCCTCATCTTCTTTTGTAGAGTTTTCTGATGGAACCATAATTGGTTCACTTACGAATCCACTTGGACCTGCTGACCAAGAAATCTCTTCATTAGAAGTTAAATTTATTTTTTTTATTGCTTGAAGAGGAGCGTTCCCCAACTTTTGAGATGTGCTTGCCATCCAACTAAAAGTTGCTTTTAATCCTAAGTTTTTAGGATTAACAACAGCGAATTCACAACATTGTTCACTTAAAGTTTCAAGATCACTAGTTTTTTTCTTTAGATCGATAATTGATCTTTTCAGTTTTCCTTCTGGATATTTATCAAAGTCAATATCCCTAAAATTCTCGTCTGGACCAACTGATGGGAAATCATCATAAAAAATACTATCCAATACAATCTTGGAATCTTTTTCAAATGCATTTACATGATGAAAAACGAATCCTTCCGGAGCATCTATTGTTAATGGTGGCTGACCTCTAAATAATCCACTTTCCCTGGGGATGATAAAAAACTTTGCCTTTTTATTTGGGTTTGACTTTAGACATTGTGCTGCTCCTCTTTGACCCATTACAAATGGGAGAGGATTAAAATCAATAGCATTCTGTAAAAATATTGCCCAATTAGTTGTAATTGCGAAATCATGTAGGAATGCAAAGCCATTAAATGTATCTTTTCTGTCGAAAATGAGTTCACCAGAATTTTTACCAGCATTATTAAATTCCATTAATCTAATGGTACTTTTAGGCCCGGTTTGTACTCCAAAAGTTACTAAAAGTTCTGAAGATGCATTTGAGTTTAGGTCTGTTTTGGGATGGGCACTAAATGCTTCGTTAGGCTTGAGTACCCCTTTTAATGTTGTTAAACCAATAGTGTCAAGACTATCAGGATCCATTGCGTGTGGACCGGCTGCTTCCCATAATGCGAGAATTTCATCTCCTAATTTAATGACATGAGTATTAGCGATATTCTTGAATTTTAAATCTAATGCATTATTTAAAATTCCTCCATTTTTTTGTGTCCCAAAAACACCTCTATAAATAAATTTATTTATTTTTTCTTCTTCCAAGAAGCCTTTAGTTTTTACAAATCTATTTGTTAAGAACGGCTGGCCATTTTCGAATTTTATGGATGTTATCATTCCATCACCATCAAATGGATGATGAACCCATTGTCCACCTCTCTCTAATATTCCTGGCCCATTTCTTAATAATGTTCCATTCAAATTTTTTATATTATTACCTTTGCAAATTTTTAGAAGTTCCTTGGTAAGCTCCTTTTCTACATTTTGATAAGCACTTGACCAGTCTTCTTTATTAAAACTTTTAGATTTAGCAATTTTTTTATCTTGTAAATTAGTCACAATGAAATAATCACTTTATCTATCTTCGCCAAAAATCAACAGAATTGTGGCTGATTCGAAAAAATTCCTATTTTATTGATTTTCTAGCATTCCTTTACTGCTTGGAATTGAATCAGATCTTCTTAGATCTATTTCGGTAGCCATTCTCAATGCTCGTGAAAAAGCTTTAAAACAAGCCTCAACTATGTGATGTGAATTATTACCTCTTATTTGATTAATATGCAGAGTAGTACCACTGTTATTTACAAAGGCAATAAAAAACTCTTTTACTAATTCAGTATCATAATTACCAATTCTAGGAGCTTTTAATTGAAGATCATAAGATAGATGCGGTCTTCCAGAACAGTCTAAAGTCACTTGTACTAATGCTTCATCTAATGGGGCAAAGAAATGTCCAAATCTACTGATTCCTTTTCTTTCTCCCAAGGCTTTTGAAAATGCTTTGCCTAAAGCGATTCCTACATCTTCATTTGTATGATGATCATCAATATGGGTATCTCCAATTGCTTTTATTTTTAAATCAAATAAACCATGACTGGATATTTGATTAAGCATATGATCTAAGAATGGTATCCCAGTTTCAATCTCGGAAACCCCTTTCCCATCTAAGTTTATAAATACAGAAATATCTGTTTCATTAGTTTTTCTTTTTATTTCAGATTGCCTTAGAGATGACATTTTATGCAAAAAATTTAGTTTACATTCCATTAATGCAGTAACCCGCATCAACATAAATTGTTTGGCCTGAAATGCCGCTAGAAAGATCACTTAATAGAAAAGCAGCAGTATTACCTACTTCAGTTTGAGTGACTGTTCTGCGTAAAGGAGCCTTTTCTTCAACATTGTGAATCATATCTAAAATGCCACCTATAGCAGAACTGGCAAGTGTTCTTATAGGTCCAGCACTTATTGCATTAACTCTGACTTGTTTTTCGGGCCCTAGTTCTGCAGAAAGATATCTTACTGAAGCTTCTAAAGCTGCTTTTGCAACTCCCATCACGTTGTAGTTAGGAATCGCCCTCTCTGATCCTAAATAAGTTAATGAAACAACACCAGCACCATCACTAAAAAGTGGTTTTGCTGCTTTACATAAAGGTGCTAAAGAATAAGCACTTATATTAAGAGCCCTATCAAAACCCTCTGAAGTGGTAGCACTATAATCTCCAATCAATTCATCTCGTCCTGCAAATGCAAGGCAGTGAACTAAGCCATCAATTTGCCCCCAATTATCTTTTATATTTTTAAAGATTTCTTCAATTTGAGCTGGATTTTGAACATCAAGAGGCAAAAATAAAGATGGGTTTAAAGCTTCAGTTAGTTCTCTAACTTTAGATTCGAATCTTCCTTTATCATCAGGCAAATATGTGATTCCAAGTTCTGCGCCAGCTTTTGAAAGTTGTTGAGCGATACCCCATGCTATTGAACGATTGTTGGCAATTCCTGTAACAAGAATTTTTTTGCCAGTTAGATTTAGAAGCATTTTGTTTATTATTTCTATTATTCTCCTATATAAAAGTACCTATCTTTACGGATTACTGCAAAATATACAATAATTTTCAAATATCAAAGAATATTTAACTAGAAAATGGTCAGAACAAATTCTATGGTTTTGGAATTAGGTTTTCAATTACCTAATTTCCAAATGTTAAATGCTAATTCCCCAAATAATCAATATTTTAATTCTCATAATCTAGATAATCGGCATTTACTTTTAATGTTTATTTGTGCCCATTGCCCATTTGTTAAATATATTGAGAATCAAATTTTTATCTTAAGTAAAGAAATTGAAAATTCAGTTCAAACGGTTGCAATTTCAAGTAATGATATTATTACTCATCCTTCAGATTCTCCTAAAAATTTGAGATTACAAGCACAATCACAGGGATGGAGTTTTCCTTATCTATATGATGAAAATCAAAATTTTGCTAAGGAATTAAAAGCGGCTTGCACCCCAGATTTTTATCTTTTTTCAAATAAAGGAGATGGAGATTTTTTATTGTTTTATCATGGCCAATTAGACAATAGTAGACCAGGTAATAATATCCCTCTGTCTGGAAAAGATTTGCGCGCTGCTTTAAGAGATTTAAATCAAGATAATTCTTATCCTTCAAATCAGATGCCCTCTTTAGGTTGCAATATTAAATGGACGCCTGGTAAAGAACCGAGTTGGTTTAAATGAATTAAAATGTTTTTTTACCCATAGAAATATGGTTTAGGGTTAATATATTCACTATGCAGATACCTCCATTTACTCTAAATAGGCAGTACCAAGAAATTGGCTCTGAAATTGAGAGTGAGGTTTCTAAAGTTTTAAAAGAAGGCCAGTATATTGGAGGACAAGAGGTTTCCAAATTTGAGGAGAGTTTTTCTAATCTGATTGGTGTTGGAAATACTATTGGATGTAACAGTGGAACTGATGCTTTAGTGTTGGCTTTGCGCGCATTAGATATTGGTGTGGGTGACGAAGTTATCACCTCATCTTTTAGCTTTTTTGCAACTGCAGAGGCTATTAGTGCAGTTGGTGCTAATCCCATTTTGGTAGATATAGATCCTGAAACTTATTTAATAAATACTGAACTAATAGAACAAGAAATAAATTCTAATACCAAGGCAATTATGCCAGTTCATCTATTTGGGAATGCAGTGAATATGACGTTAATAAAATCATTGGCCGATAAATATGACTTAAAAGTAATCGAAGATTGTGCACAGGCAACATGCACAATGTGGGAAAATTCCAAAGTTGGTAGTATCGGTGATATAGGTTGTTTTAGCTTTTTCCCTACTAAGAATTTAGGAGCTGCTGGTGACGGTGGAGCAGTGACAACATCTGATGAGAAGATTGCCAAAAAAATAAGAGAACTGGCTGTTCATGGTAGTCCAATAAGATATCACCATACTCAAATTGGATATAACAGCAGACTTGATACCATTCAAGCTTCCATATTAAATATCAAAATTAAATATATTTCTAAGTGGATTAATAATCGTCAAAAGATCGCTAATAATTATCTTGATTTATTAGAAAAAAATCCATTTATTAGTTTTCCAAAAATTAGCTCTGATTCAATTTCCCATTCTTGGAATCAATTTGTCATCAAATTAAGAAACGATAAATATTTTTTAAATCAAGATTTTTCAAATTTATTTGATACTGATTGCAAAAAATACTATTCCTTAAGGAATTTGGTAAAACAACAACTTTTTGAAAAAGGTATTAACTCAATTATTTATTACCCAATACCAATACATGCTCAAATGGCTTATAAAAATAAAAATTTTTCTAGAACAAAACTTACCAATACAGAGAGGATTTGTACTGAAGTTCTTAGCCTTCCAATGTTTCCTGAAATTTCTTATGAGGAGCAAGTTTATGTAGCTGAAAATTTAAATAAAGTTTTAAAGAAATGTATAGAGGAAATTCAAATTTCTGCATAAAGTGATTTAAATAATCTTTGTTGTATGTTGTGATTGACAATAGGGCTTGAATAATTATTTTTTTCTAAATTAGATATCTCCACATTTAATAGGTCTGAATTTGAAACTTTAGATAATTCAGGAATCCAAGATTTGATATATTCGCAAATAGGATCAAATTTTTTTGCTTGGGTATATGGATTAAAAATTCTAAGTGGTTTTGGGTCCATACCGCTACTGGCGCTCCACTGCCATCCCCCATTATTTGCAGCTAAGTCTCCATCAACCAAAGTCTCCATAAATTTTTTCTCTCCCATTTGCCAATTGCACATAAGATCTTTTACCAGAAATGAAGCGACTATCATGCGACATCTGTTATGCATCCAGCCAGTACTATTTAGTTGACGCATTGCAGCATCAACTATAGGTACTCCAGTCTCTCCGTTGCTCCAATGTTGAAACCATTCATTATTGTTTTGCCACGGAAATTTATTCCATTTTTTTCTATATGGACCTTTCTCTAATTCTGGGAAATGGAATAAGCAATGTTGATAAAATTCTCGCCAAATAAGTTCTTTTTGCCAAGTTTCAATTGATAGGTAATTTTCTTGATTTTCAAAGTCTGAATTTAAATTTAATGTGGCGTTCCAAACTTTTCTAATGCTGATGGTGCCGAATCTGAGAGATGCACTTAGAAAAGATGTCCCATTTTGAGAAGGAAAATCTCTTGCAGAATTATATAAATATATTTTTTTTTCATTAATGAAGTTTTCTAATAATTTTTCTGCAGCATTCTCTCCAGGTCTACATGGACAAATATTCGAACCATTAAATTTGATATTTTTTAGAAATTTCTTTAGAACTGAATCAGATGAATTTATTTTCTTATTTTCTTTGAGTTTATTATCTATATCTTTAAACTGGAAAATAACTTTATCTTGATTATATAAACCTAATAAATTCATTTTTGCTTTAAGGTTTTTATAAAAAGGTCCATAAACTGAATAAGGTTTATTATTCCCGGAAAATATTTTTATAGGTTCTACTAATAAGTGATCCCAAGTTTCAATAACTTGAATATTTTGTTCTTTTAAAATTTTTTTTAATTGTAAATCTCGATTAATTTCATAAGGTTCAATTGATTTATTCCAAAAAACAAATTTAGCATCTATTGTCTTTGCTAATTGAGGAATTTTTAATACCGGATCTCCTTCTTCTATAAGGAGTCTACTGCCCATTTTTTTCCAATTATTTCCTAATTCTTGAAGCGAATTTCCTAGAAACCAAGCTCTCGAATTGGCATTGAAATCGTGTGAGTAATTTTGATCTAATATGTAAATTGAAGTAATGGCATTTGATAAAGAAAATGCTTTGATTAAAGCTTGATTATCAAATATTCTTAGATCCTTTCTATGCCAAAAAAGAATTCTAGGTTTATTCATAATTTATCTAAGAATTGTTTAGCTCTAAACCAAGCGGTCACAGTTTTTGCATCAAGGATTTCATCCCCACTAGAAATAAGATTATCTATTTCGTTCGGATCTAAAATTAATACTTTTATATCTTCATCTAAATCTCCTTTAACCTCGGAATTTAGTTTGCTCAAATCACGTGCTAAAAATAAATAGATTTCTTCATCTGCATAACCAGGAGCAGGCACAAGAGTTCCTAATTCATCCCATTTTTTTGCGCTGAATCCAGTCTCTTCTTGTATCTCTCTTTGAATTGATTTAATAGGTGTTTCACCTATTTCTAATGTACCTGCTGGAAATTCTAATAAATATCTTGAGACAGCAAATCTATATTGCCGCAGAATTATAACTTTATTATCTATTGTGATAGGTACGGCTAATGCTGCGCCAGGATGCTTAATGTATCCATATTCACCTTCATGTCCATTTGGAAGCTCAATTCTATTAATTTCAAAACTAAATTTTTTTGACTTTAACTCAGCTATTTTTTCTTTAAAAATGGATCTTTTTATAAGATTTTTGTTGACCATAATTTTTAAATAAAAATAGCCTAACAGTTATTTTTTCGTTTTGTAAATCATTTAATAGACCATTTTGGGTCATCAAACTTTTTGATTTTTTGGGTTCTACTTAAGATTTCGGATAGTGGCGTAATAACGAAATTTCGATTCATGAATCTAGGATGAGGTAATGTTAATTCCTCATCAACGGTATGAAAATCTTCCCACCAAAGAATATCTAAATCGAGACATCTTGATAACCATTTCTTACCCTTTGGCGTCTTTTCTCTTCCGAAAAATCTCTCTAGCTCTTTTAATTTTTTTAAAAGTAATTTCGCTTTTTTGTTTGAAGGTTTTGGAAAAGAATTACTTTTTATAAGCAATAGAGTATTTAAATAATTTGGCTGCTCTTTTTCAACTCCATGAGGTAATGTCTCATAAATTGAAGACCAAAAAAAGGTTGCATGAAATTTTCTTTTCTCTTCTTTTTGTTTTTTGTAATTATCTCCCCATTCATTTATTATTTCTTCTATTTTTGGTTTGCATATTAATAGTGACTCAAGAGGGCTTCCGAATTTACTATCAATATTTGCTCCGAGGGATATACATAGTCCATTTTTGATATTAAGATTTGATAATTCCACTACAAAAAACAAAGTTATTGGATAAATTCTATATCAGGCATTTTTAAAGTGATTTTGAATTCCGAGTTACAAGAAAAAGAAGAAATAAAAGATTTAATGAAGTCAAAGGATTCTTTTAGAGCTTTCCCTTTGGCGGCAATTACAGGTCATAGTTTATTGAAGTTATCTTTACTTTTGGCAGCAGTTGATCCCAGTTTAGGAGGAGTTATTATCGCTGGTGGAAGAGGTACTGGTAAGTCAGTATTAGCTAGGGGTTTGCATACTTTACTCCCTCCTATAGAGGTATTAGATAATGAATCAATACTGGAAAAGCTAACTAAGAGAAATAGTAATACTGCATTGAGACCTATTGGTAGGAATCTAGATCCAGATAAACCAGAGGAATGGGATATTAGTACTAATAAATTGTTGGAGGAGGTAATTGGAAGTGATTATTTGAATCAAATTGAAGATATTCCGAAAAAAGTAAGAGAGGCTCCATTTATTCAAGTTCCCATTGGCATAACTGAAGACAGGCTTGTTGGATCAATTGACGTCGCTGCATCATTAAGTACGGGCGAACAAGTTTTTCAACCTGGAATTTTAGCAGAGGCTCATAGAGGTGTTCTTTACGTAGACGACATAAATTTATTGGATGATGGCATTGTAAATTTAATTCTTGAAGCCACAGGAAGAGAGAAAAATAATATTGAAAGAGATGGTTTAAGCCTTTCTCATCCTTGTAAGTCACTTTTAATAGCAACTTATAATCCTGAAGAAGGTGCTATAAGAGATCATGCTTTAGATCGTTTTGCGATTGTGCTTTCCGCAGATCAATCTATAGATAATGCTCAAAGAGTTGAGATTACAAAATCTGTTTTATCACACGCAGAGAATAATATTAAATTTTCAGAAAAATGGTCGGAAGAATCCGATAATTTATCCACTCAATTAATTTTAGCAAGGCAATGGTTAAAGGATGTCAAGATAACAAAAGAGCAAATAACCTATTTAGTGAATGAAGCTCTTAGAGGAGGAGTAGAAGGGCATAGGTCAGAATTATTTGCAGTAAAAGTAGCAAAGGCTAATGCAGCTCTTCGAGGCGATGAGAATGTAAATTCTGAAGATCTAAAAGTCGCAGTAAGGTTAGTTATTCTTCCACGAGCAATGCAAATTCCTCCAGAAGATGATGATATTCAACCACCCCCTCCAGAGGATCAGAGTCCACCACCTCCGCCTCAATCAAACAATGAAGAGTCTGAACCTGAGACTAATGAACAAGAACAAGAACAAGAACAAGAACAAGAAGAAGATAATTCTGATGGAGAAGAAGAATCTACTCCCGAGATACCTGAAGAATTTATATTAGATCCTGAGGCATGTATGGTTGATCCTGATCTATTGCTTTTTTCATCAGCTAAAGCAAAAGCAGGAAATAGTGGAAGTAGATCAGTGATATTTAGTGATAGTAGAGGAAGGTATGTGAAACCTATAATCCCAAGAGGTAAAGTAAAAAGAATTGCAGTAGATGCGACTTTGCGAGCTGCAGCTCCTTATCAAAAATCACGAAGATTAAGGAATCCTAATAAATCAATAATCATAGAAGAAAATGATTTTAGGGCTAAACTTCTTCAAAAAAAGGCGGGTGCTTTAGTCATTTTTCTTGTTGATGCTAGTGGTTCTATGGCTCTTAATAGAATGCAAAGTGCTAAAGGTGCAGTTATAAGACTTTTGACCGAGGCATATGAGAATAGAGATGAAGTTGCACTAATTCCCTTTAGAGGTAATCAGGCAGAAGTTCTTTTACCTCCAACAAGATCAATAACGGCAGCGAAAAGAAGGCTAGAAACAATGCCCTGCGGAGGTGGATCGCCTTTAGCGCATGGACTAACGCAATCAGCAAAAGTAGCAAAAAATTCCCTCTCTACTGGAGATATAGGTCAAGTTATTGTTGTTGGAATTACCGATGGAAGAGGAAATGTCCCATTAGGATTATCTCTAGGTCAAAATGAGGTTGAAGAAAACGAAAATACAAATGCAAATTTAAAGCAAGAGGTTCTCGACATTGCAGCAAAATATCCCATGCTTGGGATAAAACTTTTGATAATTGATACAGAAAGAAAATTTATTGCAAGTGGATTTGGTAAAGAATTAGCAGAGGCAGCTCAAGGGAAATATGTTCAACTGCCAAAAGCTACAGATAAAGCAATCGCAGCTATGGCTTTAAATGCTATAAATGAATTTTAAGCATTTCTCATGGATAAATTTCGTTAAGGAATTTTGAAAGTCCAATCGTTAAATCTCTTATAGATTTAGTTAATTCTTTATCTTGTGTTAATTTTTTAAAATCATCGCTCATATCATCTATTTTGGTTGAAATAGACCTAGCAGCATTAATTGTCAATTTGATATCATTTAAGGTTTCTTTGTCGTCAATAGTAGACAAAATGTTATTTAAATGATTCGCAGCAATTGTAATTTCTTTTATTAGAGGTTCAACTCTTTCTATTTCTTTTTTCGATAAATAAATTAATTCATCAAGATTTTCTTGTGTTTTGTCAAATTGATCAATTGAGTTGAGGATGTTCTCAATTAAGTTTTCTTGATTTGTTTCTTTTAAAAGTTGGCTTATTCTATTTGTTATATTTGAAAGACTTGATAATTGTTTACCTGTGATAGTGTCTCCCTGACAAATAATTAATTTGGTATCGCATTTTTCGGATATAGGTTGTGCTATGTTTTTAGGAATTGTCTTGTCACTAGTTTCTAAAGCAACTTGTACATCTCCTCCAAGGAAAGAATTTGTAACTACCCTTGCAAAGGCTGGCCTTGGAAGAATAATTTCAGGATTATTTAAAACTATTTTTGCTTTAATTGATTCATTCGTGAACAATATATCTTCTATCGATCCAACTAAGATTCCTCTATAGGTAACTGGAGATTTTTTTGATAAACCGCTAGCGTTATTGAATTCAGCAAAGAGGTACCAATTTTTTGAGGATAATCTTACTCCTCTCAGCCAAAAAGAAAAAAAAGTGAATATTAAAATGCCTCCTAATAAGGAAAAACCAACAATTGAATCTCGTAAGGTTCTACGCATAATTTCTAAACCTCTTTGGGTTGCATTGGACCATCAAGTTTTCCATGCCTAAATTGAAATACATAGGGATCTTTACTCTCTTTGAATTCATTAATTGAGCCTGCCCATCTAAATTTACCTCCATAAAGCATTAAAACTTTATCTGAAGTTCTTTCTATAGTACTAAGAACATGGCTAACCACAATAGATGATCCGCATGCTTTATTGTTTGTCTTATTAATTAAATCTTCAATTCTTGATGAGGCAATGGGATCAAGGCCGGCAGTTGGTTCATCAAAAAGTAATAGAGGTTTAGATTTTGCATTAAGAGTTTGATCAGTAATTAATGCTCTAGCAAAACTTACTCTTTTTTGCATGCCTCCACTTAATTCATTTGGAAGTTTGTTCTCAATATTAAATAATCCTACCTCAGCTAAGCATTCAAGTACTATTTCATGAATTAACTTTTTCGATAGGTTTTTATTTCTTTTAAGGATAAAACCTACATTTTCTTCAATAGTTAGAGATCCTAACAAAGCTGGGTTCTGAAAAACTAGTCTTACATCAGGAGGGTTATTTTGATCTAATCTTAAATATGTTTGCTTCTCACCAAATATTCTTAATTCTCCTTTGGTAGGTAAAATGAGTCCCGCTAATATTTTTAATATGGTGGATTTACCAGAACCTGAGGGGCCAACAATTGCTAATTTCTCTCCATCATTAAGTTGAAAATTTATTTGATTTAGCACATTAACTTCCCCCCAACCTATTGAGAGGTTTTTCGTTTCAACTGCATGCTTTGATTTTTTCAAAACTTATATAAAAACATCTATTATTCCATTTTGCCTATTTTTAGAAATAAAAAAAGGATGTATTAATTTGATTTATAATGATCTTATATAGTATTTAAATTTGAGAAAAATAATTTAAGAGGTTTTATTAATGAATAAGCGAAAAAAAAGAGTTAGAAGATTTTACAAATACCATAAAAAATATAACTTTCATCTATTAAATAAAATTTCAAGAATTTTGAGTTGGTTTTTGCCTGGGCTGGTAATAAAAAGATGGATGCTGACATCTGCAATAGGTTTTCTTACTTCATTATTAGGTCTTTCAATTTGGACAAATTTAAGCCCCCTTTATTGGTTTACTGAAATATTTTTTGGAATTTTGACAAGTATAACTAAAATTTTACCCGTTTCATTGCTGGGGCCATTAATTTTTGCTGTTGGACTTGTATTAATTGGGATTGGACAAAATAGAAGTATAAATTCTATTCAAAAAGCACTTGTTCCAGAAAAAAATACATTTTTAGTTGATGCATTAAGAGTTAAGAGTAAATTAAAAAGAGGTCCTAATATTGTTGCTATTGGGGGAGGCACAGGTTTATCAACTTTATTGAAGGGCTTAAAAAATTACAGCAGTAATATAACAGCAATCGTAACCGTATCAGATGATGGTGGAAGTAGTGGAATTCTTAGAAAACAATTAGGCGTCCAACCTCCTGGAGATATTAGAAATTGTTTGGCAGCCTTATCAAATGAAGAACCTATTTTAACTAGATTATTTCAGTATAGATTTTCAGAGGGAAGTGGTCTCGAGGGACATAGTTTTGGAAATCTATTCTTATCAGCGTTAACAACTATCACGGGCAGTTTAGAAAAAGCAGTTCAAGCCTCTAGTAAGGTTTTGGCAGTACAAGGTCAAGTTTTGCCTGCAACAAATATTGATGTTATGTTGTGGGCCGAATTAGAAGACGGTGAAAAAATTTTTGGTGAAAGCAAAATCAGTAAATCTAAAAAATTAATTTCGAGGATTGGATATCTACCAGAAAATCCTTCAGCTCTTCCAAGTGCTCTTGAATCTATAAAAGAAGCTGATTTAATTATTCTTGGCCCAGGTAGTCTATACACTTCTCTATTGCCTAATCTGTTAGTTCCAGAGATAGTAGATGCCTTATTGCAAAGTAATTCTCCTAAAATTTATATAAGTAATTTGATGACTCAGCCTGGAGAAACAGATGGACTTGATGTCTATCAACATATCAAAGCGATAGAAAAACAATTATCAAATTTTGGAGTTAATACTCGAATCTTTAATTCAATCTTATCTCAGATTCAATTTGAAAAGTCTCCATTAGTCGACTATTACGAAAGTAGAGGGGCAGAGCCTGTCCAATGTAATAAAGAAAAATTATTATCTGAAGGTTATTATGTTTTACAAGCACCATTATATTCGAAAAGAATAACTCCAACTCTCAGACATGATCCAAGGAGATTAGCAAGAGCAGTAATGTTTATTTACCGCAAATTAAAAAAATTAAACTAATAGGCATCTTGAAGTTCATAGAAATCTGGCTGAATATAATCTTTTCGCAATGGCCAACCTCTCCAGTCTTCAGGCATTAAAAGTCTTTTGGGATTTGGATGATCAATAAAATTTATACCAAACATGTCATATGTTTCTCTTTCTTGCCAATCGCTTCCTTTGAAAATTTTATACAAACTAGGAATTGATATATCAGAATCTCTTTTTAGAAAAACTTTTAATCTGACTTCTTTAATCTTTTCTATCTTTTGTAAGTCATCAATAGTTATAAAATGATAGAAACTTACAAGATTTTTCCCTGGGCCTTCATCATAGCCACCTTGACATTGAAGATAGTTGAAACCGTAATTTTTCAAAGCAGATACAGCTTCATATAGTTTGTTGGGTTCCACAGAAATATTTTCAATTCCTATGTGATCTTCAGATAAAGATCTATTTGGAATTCCATCTCTAGACAAAGATTGACTAATAATCCCTTCTTTTTCTATTGAAATATCTGAGGATTTATCTAAACCGTCTTTTTCCATTAATTTTCTTCAGTATTTATGATTTCATTTTTTTCAGTGTTTTCAGGCAATTCAGTTATTTTTTCCTTTTTGGAGGAAGAAATGGCGTTAGCTGAAGTTTTATTTAGATATTCACCTGTATTTTCTGAGAAAACAAGATTCATTTCGTGATCAGATGTTATGTATCTATGAGTTTGTTCTGTTTTTGTGCGCTCTAAAATTGATTCATTACCAACTTTTTTTCTTAATTTAATTACGGCATCAAAAATTGCTTCTGGTCTTGGTGGGCACCCTGGGAGATATAAATCTACTGGTATCAATTTATCAACTCCTCTTACAGCAGTTGTAGAATCTGCACTGAACATTCCTCCTGTGATTGTGCAAGCACCCATAGCGATAACATACTTTGGTTCAGGCATTTGTTCATAAAGTCTTACTAGTGCTGGAGCCATCTTCATCGTTACTGTTCCTGCAACTATTAATAAATCTGCTTGCCTTGGCGAACTTCTAGGTACTAATCCAAATCTATCAAAATCAAATCTAGATCCGATTAAGGCCGCAAATTCTATAAAACAACAAGCTGTTCCATACAAGAGGGGCCATAGACTACTTAGTCTAGCCCAATTATGAAGGTCGTCTAAACTTGTCAATATAATATTTTCGCTTAAATCTGTAGTAACTTGTGGTGCACCAAGAGGATTGCAAGTTCCTTCTCGGATTTCTCTTATTGCTTTTGGGGATAATTGTGGATTCAATTTTTTAACTCCATTCTAGAGCACCTTTTCTCCATGCGTATGCCAGAGCAATAACAAGTATTGCAATGAAAATTAAAGCCTCAATAAAAGCTAATAAGCCTAATCTATTGAAGGCAATAGCCCAAGGATAAAGGAATACCGTCTCAACATCAAATATAACGAAAACCAAGGCAAACATGTAATAACGAATATTAAATTGAATCCATGCTCCTCCTATAGGCTCCATCCCAGATTCATAGGTAAGTTTTCTTTCTCCTGTTCTGGTTTTTGGGGCAACGATAAGATTAGTAACTAGAGCTAATATTGGTACTGCTGCGGCAATGAGAAGAAAACCTAAAAAATATTCATAGCCAGTTAATAAAAACATCTTAAAAAATTAATTTTGAATAAAAGTCGCTTAATTAAGCAAAATCTTTTAAAGTTCTTAAAGAACAATAATAAACCGTGAGTGAAAACATTCAACCAGCCTCTGAGGAAAACAAAATAGTTGAAGATTTTGAGAAAGGAAACCTTTCTGAAAACTCCACAGGAGTAAATGTTGAACAACCCACACTTAATTTAGAACAAAATAGATTCGAATGTAGAAGTTGTGGATACATTTATGATCCGTCTGAAGGAAATAAAAAATTAAATATACCCAAAAATACTCCTTTTTCAGAGTTGGATGGGAATACTTTCGCTTGCCCTGTTTGTAGAGCCGGTAAAAATTTTTATAAGGATATTGGATCTAGAGCAAAACCTAGTGGATTTGAAGAGAATTTAGTTTATGGATTTGGATTTAATAGTTTACCTCCTGGACAAAAAAATATATTGATTTTTGGAGGGTTGGCGTTTGCTGCTGCTATGTTCCTTTCTTTGTACTCTTTGCATTAATATAATTAAATGAAAAATTTTTTTACCAGTATTCCTAATCTTCTTTTATCAGTAGTTCTCTGTTTTGTTTTAAGCAGTTGTTCATCTACAGGTGTCAAGATGAATGAAAGCAGCCCTTGGAAAACAATTCAGTTTGAAGATCAAGCTAACGCTTTAGATGTTGATTTTATAGATAATAATCATGGGTTTTTAGTAGGCTCAAACAGATTGATTATGGAATCTACTGATGGTGGCGAAACATGGGAAAAAAGATCATTAGATATTTCTGCTGAAGAGAACTTTCGCCTTCTCGATATTGATTTCAAGGGTTCTGAAGGTTGGTTAATAGGGCAACCCTCTCTTGTAATGCATACTTTCGATGAAGGTAAAAATTGGACTAGGCTTTCACTTGGAAAGTTACCAGGCCAGCCTTTTTTGGTTACTACTATTGATAAAGGAGTTGCTCAATTGGCGACAACCTCAGCAGCTATTTATGAAACTTCCAATAGCGGTGAAACATGGGAGGCAAAAGTATCAGACCCTTCGGAACAGGGAGGTATAAGAGATTTAAGAAGAACATCTAGCGGTGATTATGTAAGCGTAAGCAGTCTCGGAAATTTCTTCTCTACTCTTGATAGTGATAGCAATACTTGGATTGCTCACCAAAGAGCAAGTAGTAAGAGAGTGCAAAGCATTGGTTTCAATCCAGAAGGAAGTCTATGGATGCTTTCAAGGGGTGCGGAAATTAGATTTAATGAAGATTCTAATAATCTTGAAAGTTGGTCAAAGCCTATAATCCCTATTCTTAATGGTTACAATTATTTAGATATGGGATGGGATCCAAATGGTGACATATGGGCTGGCGGTGGTAACGGCACTTTAATAGTAAGTAAAGATCAAGGTGAAACTTGGAATTCAGATCCTCTTGCTTCTGCATTGCCTACTAACTATATAAAGATAGTTTTCCTCGATAAGGATTCTTTAGATAATCAAAAAGGATTCATACTTGGCGAGCGTGGTTACATTCTTAAATGGAATGGCTAAAACTGCAAAAACTTAAGAAAATAATAAAAAAAATCTTAATTTTGGATGAATTTAACAACTGTCTGTAACCAAGCTGTTAATTTCTTCGCGAACTTATGATTTTACACTGTAAGATCGTATGGTAAACATTTGTGATTATGGCCGCAGGTTCAACGGGTGAACGCCCATTCTTTGAAATAATCACCAGTATTAGGTACTGGATTATTCATGCAGTAACATTACCAGCTATTTTTATAGCAGGCTTCTTATTCGTATACACAGGTTTGGCTTACGACGCTTTCGGTACTCCTCGTCCTGATAGTTACTTTCAGGCATCTGAATCAAAAGCTCCTGTTGTAACACAAAGATTTGATGCGAAGTCCCAACTTGATTTAAGAACAAAATAACTATGTCTAATTCTCAAGCTCCAATGCAGGCTGCGGAAGTCCGCGTTTATCCCATATTTACTGTTCGTTGGCTGGCAGTGCACGCTTTAGCTATTCCATCAGTATTCTTTTTGGGTTCCATTGCTGCTATGCAATTCGTTGCCCGATAAATTTAACAATCATGCAAGTAAACGAAAATCCTAACAAAGTTCCCGTTGAACTTAATCGTACAAGCCTTTATTTAGGCTTATTATCAGTCTTTGTATTGGGAATTTTATTTTCCAGTTACTTTTTCAATTAAATTAAAACTATGAGTAAATTAAAAGGACCTGATGGAAGAATTCCAGATAGACTTCCCGATGGTAGACCAGCAGTTGCATGGGAAAGAAGATGGACTGAAGGGACTCTTCCTCTATGGCTTGTTGCTACAGCAGGTGGCATTGCAGTTATCTTCGTTTTAGGTATATTCTTCTATGGTTCATACCAAGGTGTTGGAGCCGGAGGCTAACAAAACCTTACCTCGACCTGATAATCACTTATACCAAATAATCCTAATAAGAATCAGTAAATATCCTTAGTTTCTCTTTTGTGGAGCTTGGGATATTTTCTTTTTGGGTTATCAATCCATCTTTTAATGAAAAATGAGACTTACTTTTTGGTCTTTCTTTTTCAATTAATTTAGCTACTTCAAATATTATTTTATTAGCCACTTCAGTATTTGATCTGAGATTATCCAAAACCATCTCTACCGAAACTTCTTGATGAGTTTGATGCCAGCAATCATAATCAGTAACCATAGATAAGGAGGAGTAAGCTATTTCAGCTTCTTTAGCTAATCTTGCTTCTGTGTGGTTAGTCATTCCAATTATTGAACATCCCCAACTCCTATATAAATTAGATTCTGCTCTAGTTGAGAAAGCGGGACCTTCCATCGCTAGATAAGTACCCCCTCTATGCAATTGTCTACCGCCAGGAATATTTTTTTCTCCGATTTCACTTAATATACGTGATAAATTTGTGCAGAAGGGATCCCCCATAGTTACGTGAGCAACAGCTCCTTCGTTAAAGAAGGTTGCAGGTCTATTTTTTGTCCGGTCTATAAATTGATCTGGAACCACTATATCAAGTGGCCTTATCTGTTCTTGTAATGAACCAACTGCTGATGGAGCAATAATCCATCTTACTCCTAATGATCTTAGAGCCCAAATATTAGCTTTGTAAGGGATTTCAGAGGGATTTAAACTATGTTTTCTGCCATGTCTAGGAATAAATGCTATCTCTAAGTTTCTAAGATTATATACTTTTATTGAATCAGAAGGTTTACCATAGGGAGTATTGATTTCTAGTTCTCTTAAGTACTCTAATTGATCCATTGAATAAAATCCACTTCCACCAATCACTCCTAATCTTGATTTTTCAATTGGTAATAAATGTTCTTTATTCATAATAATGTAAATGACTTTTAATCATCTGGTACTAATTGGAGGAGGACACTCAAATGTTTCTTTATTAAAGAAATGGTTAATGTTTCCGAAATTAATGCCAGAAATTCCTGTTTCAATTATATCTAGAGATTCTCATTTGGTTTATTCGGCTATATTCCCATCGGTGATTTCAAAATCAATCACTTTAGAAGAGAGTTTAATAGATATAAAATCTTTAGCAAAAAATGCACAAGTATCTTTTATAGAAGAAGAAGTAAAGGATATTGATTTCAATTTAAAGAAAATTGTTTTAAGTAATAGACCTTCAGTTAATTATTCGAAGTTGGTGCTTAATTATGGAAGTCAAACAATAATTCCAAAAGAATTTGAATCACTAGTTAAAAATCGAAATGCTTTTTCAATTAAACCTTTTTTAAGGGCTTATGACTCAATACTAAAAGAGGATATTTTTGATTCAGTTAATGAACTTCCATTTGTAATTGTTGGGAGTGGCCTTGCTGCAATTGAAGTATCATATGCTTTGAGAAAAAGATGGGGAGATAGACCTTTAAAACTATTATGCGATCCAAGAAAAATTAATAATACAATTCTAAAAAGTTTACGGAATTCTAATATTGATTTAGTTGAAAAACTTGATTTTGATTATGGCAAGATTCTTTTGTGTACTGGAAATACATCTCCGTTATGGGTACAAAAAAAATTATTAGATTCGGATTCTTATGGCAGAATAATTACAAATCAGAATTTGCAGATAAAAAGTTTCTCTGGAATCTTTGCTGTCGGTGATTGCGCAGTTGTAGGTTCAGCAAAAAGACCAGCATCAGGAGTTTTTGCAGTAAAAGTTGTAAATACTTTAGTACAAAATCTAAAAAAAGATATCGAAGGGAGATCATTACAAAAGTGGTTTCCTCAAAAGATCGGATTGCAAATAGTAAATATATTTCCAAGCCATCATCCAAAGGCTTTTGCTATTTACCGCAAGTTTGTTTTCGGCCCTTCTTTTATTTTTTGGATTTTAAAGCATAAAATTGATCTCAACTTTATTAAAAAGTTCAGATCAAAAAGGCTAATTATGAAAAGTAGTGAAAAAAGTATTTCATTGAATGATTGCAGAGGATGTGCAGCTAAAATTCCTCAATTTGTTTTGAATAAATCATTAATAAATTCTAATTTAAATTCTTTTGCCTCATCACCTGAAGATTCAGTTGAGATATATCAAAGTGGTCAAGATATTATCTTGCAAAGTGTAGATGGATTTCCTGCTTTGGTAAGTGATCCTTGGCTTAATGCAAAAATTACTACTTTGCATGCCTGCTCAGATTTGTGGGCATGCGGAGCAAAACTTTCATCCGCGCAGGCTTTAATTTCATTACCAAAAGTTGAAAGGGAATTTCAGGGTTACCTATTTTCTCAATCACTTCAAGGTATTAAATCAACAGTTGAGGATCATGGAGGTGAATTACTTGGAGGCCATACTTTCGAGGCAAGAAGTTTAGTAAATAAACCTTATTCATTAGGAATAGATATTTCTTTAACAGTTCAAGGTATTTTAAAAAATGGAGAAAAACCATGGCTTAAATCTGGAATGAATGTTGGAGATATTCTCATGATGTCTAGGCCTCTGGGCGTTGGGATTTACTTTGCCGGACAAATGCAAAATATTAATATGCTAGGTAGTTCTTCTGAAGTAATTAATAATTTAGTGAATAGTCAGCAATATTTGATTGATGAAATTTATCTTTTTCAAAATCAATTTAAAGAATCATTAGTCAATGCTGCGACTGACATTACTGGATATGGATTTATTGGACATCTTAAAGAAATGGTTGAATCATCTAATTTATATAGGCAAAGCAATAATCTTGAGGAACTAAAAGTTTTATTAGATTTATTTGCTTTTAAAGCTTATCCTGGAGTTTTTGATTTGATAAGAAAAGATATTAAAAGTACTTTCTTTGAATCCAATAAAGAAATTTTTGACAAGATTTATAAAGTAAATAAGAAAAAAAGAATAATTAATTTTTTAAACGAAAATTCATTAGATCAAGAGACTTTTAACGAGAGATTATCATTACTATTAGATCCTCAAACATGTGGACCCTTGTTGATTAGTTGCAATCGTAAATATGAAAATGTTCTAAAGGATAAATGGTACAAGGTTGGAGAAGTTGTAAAAATGTAGTTAATTTCTATTTAATTTGTCAATTTCCAAATATCTTAATCTTTTGATTTCCTTTCCCATCTCCTTCCCTGGGCCCCATCCTTCTTTTTTTAATGTTTCTCCATCTTTTTTTGATTTTATGAATTTGTAAATAAATAACCACTTAAACAAGTTGCGCCAGTATGGACCTCCATCACAAATTAATAATTTGACTGTTTCATCATTAAGGTTTCTGTCCTCAATAAATTCTGTCCAACTTGATGGAGAAAAATGATTGAATTGTTTTGGGTTGGTTTTTAATATCTTTTTTATATTTGAATAATCTTCTAATATTTTTATCTCACTATTATTTACCAAAAATCTTTGACATGCTGTTTCTACATCTTTTGAATCTTTTAACAAGTAAAGCATATAATTTCCATTCAACTTTTTAATCCAATTTAGTCCTCTTAAAAACCTTTTATCGACCTTAATATTTTCATTTAATATTGAGATAATTTCCCATTTATGAATTATCGAAATTACATTATTCAAATTATCATGTTTGCATATTTCAGCTAGTTCCATCCTTATTCGTATGCCGAGTGCAGGAGGGTAAATCATTTTCTGATGACTTTCTGAAATTTTCCATGGCCATTGTCTAACTGTTTCTTGTGATTGTTTGAGGGAATTATTTGAAATATTGAAATCTAACCTTGAAGCATATTTTGCACACCTAATTAATCTACTTGGATCATCTGAAATACTTTTACTATGAAGTAGGTTCAATTTTTTGCTTTTTATATCAGAAATTCCTCCATAAAGATCATAGATTTTCCTTGCCGAGACCTCGTAAGCTATTGAGTTTATCGTGAAATCTCTTCTTTTAAGATCATCCTCAATATTACTACTAGTTACTGTGGGATTTAAGCCTGGAGCAGAATAAATCTCTTTTCTTGCAGAAGCAATATCAATTTTATAGTCATT
Organism: Prochlorococcus sp. AG-459-N19; assembly: GCA_003209375.1. Taxonomy (GTDB): domain Bacteria; phylum Cyanobacteriota; class Cyanobacteriia; order PCC-6307; family Cyanobiaceae; genus Prochlorococcus_A. Next base: position 47,660 of record QCRF01000005.1, read on the forward strand.
AATATTTATTTCTACTGTGTTGTATAAATTAAATTCCTTTATTAAACATAAATCTACATTGACAACATTTTTTTTTATAAATTTTGCCAGAGAGATAGAGGAACCTTCAATAACAAGATCTATATCTACAGGTTTAGAAAAAGATTTTTTATGGAATTTACTAATTAATAAATCTCTTAAATAACCGCCTACAAAAGCCACTTTAATATTGTTATTAAATTCTATGTATTTAGTAATAATGTTATATAAATTAAATGGAGTTTTGATTAATTCTGTTTGGATGTAATCAGAGATGTCATTCATTAGTTTTAACTTACATAACGAATTGGAGCTAATCTGGGATCTATAATTTTACTTCCTTTATCTCCAAACTTTACTGCTAGAGATATTTTTTCCCCGCTCCCAAAAATATGTATGATTTCACCTTTCCCAAATTTTGAGTGAATTAGCTTATCTCCAACTATCCAGCTTTTACCTTTACTTGGTCCTGAATATAATTTCCTTACTGCATTTATTGGTTTGTTCACGAATTCATTTGGGTTGTTTCGATCAACTCTTGTTAAACGATCAAGATGCCAATCTCTTCTAATTGAAGCACCACCAGTTTGTGGTAATTCGCCATCCATTAAGTCTTCAGGTATTTCTGAGAGAAATATTGAAGGAATTGTTGCTTCACGCATTCCACCCCATAATCTTCTTTCTCTGGCATGACTCAAGAAAACTCTTTCTTTGGCTCTAGTAATCCCTACGTAGCATAATCTTCTTTCCTCTTCAAGAAGTGAGGGGGTATCTATTGATCTATGGCTCGGGAAGAGACCTTGTTCTAGTCCAGTTATAAAGACATTTTGAAATTCTAAACCCTTACTATTGTGCAGAGTCATAAGAGTTACAGAGTTCGGATTATTCTTCTTCGTATCATTATCAGTTGTTAAGGCTGCTGTAGAAAGAAATCCTTCTACATCTCCACTTTCTGTTTCTTCTTCATATTGAGTAGCTGCATTTATTAGTTCTTGTAAGTTATTTCTTCTATCTTCAGATTCTTCAGTCCCACTAGCTAGCAAGTCACTTAAATAACCACTTTTTTCTAAGATTAGTTGTAATAGTTGAGCAGGGCCTGCATTTTCTAGATAACAAAGTAGATCATTCATAACATCAGTAAATTTATTAATTCCTTTGGATGACCTGCCTATTGTTTCTTCAAGACTTTGCTTATCATTAAGAACCTCCCATAATGGAATATTTAACCTGTTAGATAGTTCATTAAGTTTTTGAATAGTAGTCTTACCAATCCCTCTTCTAGGAACATTTATTATACGCAAAAGACTAACATTATCTGAAGAATTAACCAGAACTTTCAAATATGCTATTGCATCTTTAATTTCTCTTCTATCGTAAAAACGCAATCCTCCGAAAATTGTATAAGGAATGCGCCACCTCACAAGAGATTCTTCTAATACCCTAGATTGAGCTCTTGTTCGATATAAGATTGCAAAATTTTTCCAAATTGGGTTTTGATTATAATTATTGAGCGATTTTATTTTATTGGTAATTGCTTCTGCCTCAGAAATTTCATCATCACAGCTGAGTAACGTTAAAAGCTCCCCTTTTGCTTTAGTAGCCCTTAAAACTTTCTCAATTCTTTCAGAGTTGTTTTCAATTAATGAGTTTGCAGCATCAAGAATATTAGAAGATGACCTATAATTTTCTTCTAATTTAATTAAACATGATTCTGTATCGTCATTAAATGCAGTTTTAAAATCTTCTTGAAAACCAATTAGAATTCTAAAGTCAGCTGCTCTGAAACTATAAATACTTTGATCAGCATCCCCCACTACAAAAATTGAACGATCTCCCCAATTAAAGAATTTTTTTGGTTCAGTATTCCCGGCAGTAATTAATTTTATAAGTTCATATTGTGTTCTATTTGTATCTTGATATTCGTCAACTAGAACATGTTTAAATCTTTTGTGCCAGTAATCTCGGACTACTTCATTTTGCCTCAATAAGAAAACAGGCAAAAGTAGAAGATCATCAAAATCTAAAGAATTATTTTTTGAAAGTGAAATTCTATATCTCTTGTAGGCTTCTGCGACTGTTTTATCAAAATTATTATCTGCTTTTTCTAGAAGATCATTCGAAGTTAGGCATTGATTCTTAGCATTACTTATTAATCTTTTAATCTTTTTGGGATCATATCTTTTGGGATCAAGATTCATATCTTGAGTGATAATTTCTTTTACTAATGTTTGAGAATCTGTTTCATCATAAATTGAAAATTGTCTTGTCCATTTTAATCCTTCTGGGTCATTATATTTTTCAATATCAAATCTAAGAAGTCTTGAAAATAAAGAATGAAAAGTACCTATCCAAAGATTTTGAAGTCTCTCTTGATGAACGTTTGTTCTTAATTGATTTTGCTCAATTTCTTTGAGAGTTGACCATGGCTGACCAAATTGATTAAAAGCTAATTCTTGTGCGAGAAGAACTTCTAACCTTGCTTTCATTTCTTTAGCAGCTTTATTAGTAAAAGTTACCGCAAGAATGTTATAAGGATCTATAGAGTTACCTTCAATAAGGTTTGCAATTCTGTGGGTTAGAGCTTTTGTCTTCCCGCTGCCTGCACCTGCTACAACTAAAAGTGGTCCATAAACATGCTTTACTGCTTGAAGTTGTTCATTGTTTAGAGAATTAAAAAGGAAATTGTTAGTTTGAGACACTTTTGTAAGGTTTTTTCAAGAGTCAGACTTTACTATGAGGTTCAGATTCCGCTTCAAGCTGTTCTAAAGCTTTCTTTAAGTTAATGAGTTCATTATTGTTATTAATTATTTCTTCAAATTTGTTTTGAGGCATTCTTAATTTCATACTTCTTTCAAAAATCTCTTTTTCTAATCTTTTTTTATAAGAAGAAATAATTTTCTTTGATAACTTTAAATCTTGCTGATCCAAAATCTTATTAGAAAGGTATTTTTATTTTAGCGGAAAAAAATTTTTTATTAAAATTATTTCATCTATCACTTTGGAATGAAGTTATTAATTAAGAAGCGTTGCATTAATTTTATAATTGTATTGTTTTTACTAACTTTATATTAATCTTAAAATCTAACTTTAAATTTTTACTTCAGGAATGTCAGTTTCAAAGAATAATCAACTATTGTCATCCGATAAGAAATTAAATGATTTAAGCAATATAAAAGAATTTATTAATAGAGCAAATTCAAGATTAGATGCAATAACTTCAATAACCAATAATTCACATGCAATCGCAGCAGACGCAGTAACAGCAATGATTTGCGAAAATCAAGATTCACTTAATTCAAAAGTATCTTTAAATACAACTAACAAGATGTCAGTTTGTTTAAGAGATGGAGAAATAATCCTAAGGATTATTGCGTATCTTTTAATTTCTAATGATGAATCAGTTTTAGAAAAAAGTTGTTTGAAGGATCTTAAAAATACTTATCTTGCTCTTGGGGTGCCTTTAAGAAATGCAAGAAGGGTTTTTGAATTAATGCGAGATGCAACAGTCTCCGATTTGAATTCAACAGTTAATAATATGCGTGGAAACAAAGGCTTTCTTCCTAAATTAATATCTGAAACAGAGTTTCAATTTGAAAGGATAATTAATCTATTAAACTAGCTAAATTCCTTATCTCTGAAGTATGGGAAGTCTGTATTACTGAGTTATTTTCCAGATTTCTAATAGTAGAAAATCTGGATCTTATATGAGTGGATAAAAAGGAAATTCTTTCTTCGGAAATTGTTGATTTATAAATAGTTTTAATTTGTAAATTATTTTGTTCATCAACAAAATAATTGGATGATGAAATTAAGGATTCTGTATAACCTTTATTTCTTAAAACAATTCCTGAATAATCATCCGTGGGTAAAAATATCAAAATAGTTTCATCTCCCTCACTCATATCATTTTCTTCCCAATCACTGATAGCCTGCCATTTTATAGAAATGGCTATGCTCTCTAGGTTTAAACTTAACTTGTAATTTTCAAAAATTTCAATAACTTTTTTATTTTTTGAGTTGATATGTTTTATATATATTTTACTAGTTGTGTTTTCAAATTCCTGAAAAGCTAAAGTATGAGTACTTCTTATGGATTTCCACTCTCCTATACTTTTATCAATGAATTGATTAATTGTTGTTAGATTCTTCGTCAAGTTTATCTTCTACGGAATGATTTTCTGCTTTTTGAATCATTCTTACCATTGAATCGACCATTAATCTCTTTGCAGAAGTTACTTTTAATCCAGAAGGAGTGGTTGATATTTGTTCTCCAGGGCGATCATGTGAAGTTGGTCTAAATGGAGTCATCTAAGAACTTTAAAAAATTAATCGATTACTATTCTTGCATGAATTCTTATTCATATAGTTTTTGTTTGCAAAAATGTCATATCTCTATTTTTGATTTCAGAATTTTTAACTGTTTTGTTATTGAGGAATTTTATTTTTTGCTAATCCTGAAATAGTTGCTAATGCAAACATTCCCAAAAGAGCTACTCCTAGAAATAATCCTGCTCCCTGACTAACACCAGCTCCTACAGCTACTAATATAGAATCACTTATTAGAAGACTTATCAATAGTGCAGGAGTAAATATTTTCCAGCGAGTTCCTCCAATACCAATTGCGTAGCTTAGAAAATCAAAAAGGCCAGTCATAAGTAGACCTGTCATGAGAAAGAAATTTTCTTCGAGTTGGTTTTGATTAAAACTTTCAATTTTTTTCATCGCTTTGGGGCCTACCAAATTCCTTACAGGGACTCGCCCATAATTTCTTGCGATAAAGAAAGCAGCTTGGCAAAAAACGATATCAGAAAAGATTATTGTCATGTAGCCTTTTTGAAATCCTAATAGTGAACCTGCTAGTAGAGAGTAAGCTGAACTTGGAAGAGCTGGTAAAATAATACTTACTCCTCTAAGTATGAAAATTCCAAAAGGAGCCCAAATTCCCATACTTTCTATTTTGTTCCTAAGGGGTTCAATCCCATAATTTTGGATTAAATAAATCAATGCAACAAATATTGCGATAAAAAAAACTACTGAAAGAAATTTCTGTATTTTATTCATTATTTTTTAGTAAATTTATTGGAAGTAAATTCTTAATTTAATATTTGATTGTATCTATAATAGAAATACTAATCAATAAAAATTTTTACAAATTTTTAATCTTATATTTACTCCCGATAAATGATTTTTGTATTTCACACTTAATTAATGGTTAATTCTAAGAATAAAATTAATTCAATATTTATCCGAAATAGCTTTGGTTTAGTCCTTTCGATAATAGTTTCCTTGAGTATCTCTTTAAAACAATCAAATGCTTTGTCTCATGAATGGGTTGGAGTTCCTAAAAGTGAATATGGAGAACAGTTATGGGATAGACAAAGTATTAAAAGAAATGAGGATGGTTCTCTGAGAGTATTGAGTAAATTTATTCCTAAAACAAAAAGTGAAATTACTAAGGATATACTCTATACAATGGATATAAATTGTTTTGAAAAATCATTTAGAGACGTTGATGTCTCCATAGATGAAATAAATAGTAATTTCAATGTTTTGGCTGATTGGCAAGATCCAGATGGAGATAAACTGATTTTGGGTGTTATTGGTCAAGTCTGCAGAGTTGAAAACTAAAAATTACGAATTTTAAAATAAGATAAAGAATAAAGTTTCTACATGCCTAGAAAATACAAAACCCCGTCATAGACAGGGTTTTAAAGGTGCCAGGACCCAGATTTGAACTGGGGACACGGCGATTTTCAGTCGCCTGCTCTACCAACTGAGCTATCCCGGCTCTAATCTATATACTCTAAATTACGATGTGTAGTTTGTGAAACCCTTTTCATTAAAAATTTCATATCTTCATCAAATATCCCCAAAAACTATTATTTTGCATTAAAAGCTAATAAGGCAGTGCCAAATGAAGTAGTTTTTTTACATGAAACTATTGGTATATTGATAATTTTTTCTCTTATTTTCCTCCATTGTGGGTTTTTTGAACCTCCACCAATAGTAATAATTTTTTTTGGAAGTGATCCTGTTAGTTCGCCAAGTTTTTCCCATCCTTTCAGTTCGATCTTGGCTAAACCCTCGAATAATGCATGTAAATAAAGTGAGTCGCTTACTGGTCTTGGATCAAGTATCGGCTCTAAATTAGCATTATTTATAGGAAATCTCTCTCCTTTACTATTAAGAGGTAAAAGATTTAAAGAAGTATTTTTGGATGGATTAATTTGTCGACTGAGCTCCTTTATTTCTAAATCAGAAAAGAACTGAGATAAGATACCGCACCCTGAATTTGATGCCCCTCCACATATCCAATCGCCGTTTACTCTATGAATTGTAATTCCTTGTTTTTTTATAGGGTTATCAATAATTTTTTTAACTACAATAGTTGTTCCTAAAACAGTGAGACCATCGTTCATATCTAAACCTGCAGCTATCAAACCTGCATTAGAGTCAGTGGTTCCTGAGATTAATATTAATTTTTTATTCAAGTTAAATCTCTCGGCTAAATCAAAATTCACTTGTCCAAGAATTTTTCCACTTTTTATTATTTGCGGTAAGCAATTTTGCCATGAAGTATTGAGATAGCTTTTTGGCCATGATTCTTTTTTTAGATCCCAACCAAGTTTTAGATTATTACCTTCTTCTCCATAAGTCCAATCTTTTAAAAACCAACCAGTGATCCAATCAGATTGATGACGTAAAAGTATATTTGTCCCATATTCATTAATAAGTTTTAATGCTTTAGCAAGACTACTGTATGGAGTTCGGAGATGATCTTCTCCAAAAGTTAAGGATTCAAGAAGGTTCTTATTTTCGCTACATGCTTGGTCATAGGTTATCGCTTCTCCTAGCGGCTCTCCTTGCAAATTTGATGCTGTTAAAGTTCCTGAGGTGCCGGAGATAGCCAATTTATTGAGGTTAATTTTTACCTCAACAGGTAAACTAGTTAAGAGATTCTCACAAGAATTGATCCAAGAATTTGGATTTTTAAAGCTATATGAATAAGGTACTGAATTTGAATATACTAATCTCTTATGAAAATTAATTATTGATATTCTTGCTCCACTGGTTCCAAAATCTAACCCTCCATAAAAATTTTCAGGCATATAAAAAATATTTTATCAAAAGATCTTGGAAGCCTTTGCTAATTGGGCTGCTTTTTCTTCCACATTTTCCCATGGGAGCTCAAGATCTCTTCTGCCAAAATGTCCATAGGATGCAGTCTTTCTAAAAAATTTGCCTCCCATTTTTTTTGGTAGATTTCTTAAGTTAAATTCTTTTATTATTGCTGCAGGTCTTAAATCAAAGTGCTCTTTAATTAGCTCAGTCAAATTAGCTTGTGAAATAACACCTGTATCAAAAGTTTCCACGAGAATGGAAATTGGTTTTGCTACTCCAATTGCATAACTTAATTGTACTTCTGCTTTTTTTGCCAATTTTGCCTTAACTATGCTTTTAGCTACATAACGTGCTGCATAAGCGGCTGATCTGTCTACTTTTGTGGGATCTTTACCAGAAAATGCCCCTCCTCCGTGTCTCGCATATCCACCATAAGTATCTACAATAATTTTTCTGCCAGTGAGCCCCGCATCTCCCTGAGGTCCTCCTACGACAAATTTTCCTGTGGGGTTTACTAAAAATCTTGTTTTGCTGATGCTTGGTCTGATTTCTAAATCTTCAGTAGCAGGAATTACAACATGCTTCCATAAATCTTCTTTAATTCTTTGACGAATTTCTTCTTCATTTGTTACTCCATCAATCTCAGGATTATGTTGAGTTGAAATGAGTATCGTATTAATAGAGACTGGTAAACCTTTTTCGTAATCAATGCTTACTTGAGTTTTACCATCAGGGAGTAGATAATTAAGGATTTCTTCATGCCTCACTCTGGCAAGTTGAATGGCTAATCTATGAGCCAAGCTAATAGGTAAGGGCATTAATTCAGGCGTCTCATCGCATGCATAGCCAAACATTATGCCTTGGTCACCAGCTCCAGTGTTGTCTTCCAAATCATCGTTAACATCATCTGCGTCATTTACTCCTTGAGAAATATCTGGTGATTGCTCGTCAAGTGCTACTAACACAGCACAACTATTTGCGTCAAAACCACCTGCTCTATAGCCTTCATATCCAATTTCTTTAATTACATTTCTAACAAGTTTTATGTAATCGACTTTTGCTTTTGAAGTTATTTCTCCAGTAAGTAAACAAAGACCAGTATTAACGACAGTTTCGCACGCAACTCTGCTTTCTGGATCCTCTGTCAATAAAGCATCTAAAACAGCGTCACTTATTTGATCACATATTTTGTCAGGATGACCCTCAGTTACGGATTCTGAAGTGAAAATGAAATCACTCATTAACAAATAATTTTGAAATTAGACTTTATCCTAAATTACACTGTCGTTACAAATCAATTATTGTAAATTAAATAAAACGGGCATGAGGATAAATAGGCTTAAGTTCTGATATTTGTAAACAAATAAATAAGTGAATTTATACTGTTTCAGCTGAAGCTGTGGTAATCTCTTCGTTATCGTCAGTTTGTTCAAATAACATTTGTTTGTATTTCGCAGCCATTTCTTCAGCTTTACTAAAAACTTTTTGAGGGTCAGTTAGCATATCGCCTGGTTCAGGTTCAAGTGCTTTAGTAGATAGTGAAATTCGTCCTCTTTCCGAATCAAGATCAATTATCATGACCTTCATTTGATCACTCACATTTAAAACATTATGAGGAGTCTCAATATGTTCATGACTAATCTCAGAAATGTGCAATAGACCACTGACTCCACCAATATCGATAAAGGCTCCATAAGGTTTAATACCTTTTACAGAACCAACAACAACTTCGCCCACCTCAAGTCGGTTCATTTTTTTCTCAACCAAAGCTCTTCTGTGACTTAGTACTAATCTATTTCTCTCTTCATCAACTTCAAGAAATTTTAAAGGTAAATATTCACCCTCTAAGTCATCTTTAATTTTTCGAGCACTTATATGAGAGCCAGGGATAAAACCTCTCAAGCCCTCTACCCTAACAAGAGCTCCTCCTCTGTTTGTTGCGAAAACTTCAGAGTATATAGTTGCATCTTCTTTTTGAAGTTGTCTAACCCTTTCCCATGCTCTTTGATATTCAATTCTTCTAATGGAGAGGGCTAATTGGCCATCTTCATTTTCTTCGCTCATTATAAAAAATTCTCTACTTTCTGAAGGCTGTAAAACATCATTAAGTCCTTCAACTCTATTTATTGAAACCTCCTGAACAGGCATAAAAGCAGCTGTTTTTGCGCCTATATCTATCATGGCCCCTTTGGGCTCTAGAGCAAAAACAGTACCTTTTACAAGATCGCCAGGCTTAAAATTATAGTCATATTTACCCAAAAGTGATGCAAATTCTTCTTGTGTGAATCCAGCGTTGTCAAAATCCGCATTTGTCCTGCTAGAGGAAGCATCTGCCGAAGGAATATCACTCTTTTCGAATGATAAATCTTCCTCATTATGTGATGCTGAATTATCATCTAACTCAGACGAATTTTTAATTTCTTGATTCTCAGAAAGTTCTTTAATGGTTTGTGAAGAATTCTCGTTCATTTGTTGTATCGCAGACTACCTAAGGTAGTTAGAAAGGTATGCTACTAGCCTGCAAACTAGTAGCAAAAAACATTTGTGATATGTATTCTACACTTTAAGATGCTGAATTTTATGAAATTGAAGCTAATTGGTTTTTTGAACTTCCTTTTAGAGATTCAAGAGTAGAAATAAAATCTTTTACCCCATTAAATTTTCTGTAAACTGAGGCGTATCTTATATAGGCGACTTCGTTTTCTTTCCTAAGATTTTTAAGTATTAATTCTCCGATATGTGAAGACTTAATATCTTTATTAGAGTCTTGAACGATTTGTGATTCAATTCCATCTACGAAATTAATAATTGCTTCACTACTGAAGTTAGTTTTTTCGCAAGCTCTTGATATACCAGTAAATAATTTTTGTTTATCAAATAATTCTCTGCCACCGTCTTTTTTTTATAACTGAAACTGGCATTGATTCCACTCTTTCATAGGTTGTAAATCTAAAGCTGCAACTTAAGCACTCTCTTCTTCTACGAACACTTTTACCATTATCAGCAGATCTTGATTCCAAAACTCTGCTGTCTGTGTTTTGACAGGTTGGACACTGCATGTGGTGAAATAAGCTGCACTTCAACTCTAATAGTAGAGTAATATTTTAATTATGAAAAGTAAAAAACCTCTTGTTAAAGAGGTTTTTTTTTTCTAAGTTCATTTTCTATCAAATTTAGGTGGGTCTCTAAAGGCGACAGCAAAGAACAATGTAACAACTGCGAGAGTGAGAATAAGAACGTAAGCGAAAGCTTCCATAAGATTAAGTAATAAAGTTTAGTTTAAACCCTTCCTGGGATTCTTCTTGTGGTTTCGTCACCAAGTTTCTTGAACAAACCAAATTCAACTTGGTCGCCAATCTCAGCGTCAATACCAGCAAATGAATTTCTGTAAAGAGTTCTTGAAGCGTGCCACCAGTGGCCAAACAAGAATAGCAATCCGAAGCATAAATGTGCATATGTAAACCACGCTCTTGGTGAGCTTCGGAATACACCGTCAGACTTATAAGTCTCTCTATCAAACTTGAATGCTTCTCCAAGTTGAGCCTTTCTAGCTAATCTTTTAACTACTGCAGGATCACTAAATGTTTGACCATTAAGATCTCCTCCGTAGATAGTAGCAGTGATTCCAGTCTGTTCAAATGAGTACTTTGCTTCAGCTCTTCTAAATGGAATATCTGCTCTTACATTACCTTCTTTATCTTCAAGAATTACAGGAAAGTTTTCAAAGAAATTAGGTATTCTTCTGACTTCTAATTCGTTACCTTCTTTATCTTGAAAAGCAATATGACCTTGCCAACCAGTTGGTAAACCATCACCATTAACAAGAGCTCCAACTCTGAAGAGGCCCCCTTTTGCAGGACTATTACCAACATAATCGTAGAAGGCTAGTTTCTCAGGGATAGAGGCATATGCCTCTTCTTTAGTGGCACCATCATCTATAGCAGCTTGAACCCTTCTATTTATTTCAGTTTTGAAATAGCCTGAATCCCATTGGTATCTGGTAGGACCAAAAAGTTCGACTGGAGTTGTCGCTGAACCATACCACATTGTTCCTGCAACAACGAAAGAAACAAATAAAACAGCTGCTAGAGCACTAGCTAGAACTCCTTCAAGACTTCCAAGTTTTAAAGCTCTATAAAGTCTTTCTCCAGGCCTATTGGTAATGTGAAAAATTCCACCAATAATCCCCATAAGTCCAGCAGCAATATGGTTAGCAACAATTCCTCCCGGATTAAAGGGATTAAACCCTTCTACTCCCCAGGAAGGTGCTACAGGCTCTACGTGACCAGTTAAGCCATAAGGATCAGAAACCCAAATTCCAACGTTGGCACAATGAAAAGCTCCAAAACCAAAGCATGTAAGTCCAGCTAGGAGAAGGTGAATTCCGAATATTCTTGGCAAGTCAAGGGCAGGCTCACCAGTTCTTGAATCTTCCCATAGATCCAAATCCCAATATGTCCAGTGCCAAATGGAAGCCAACATCAATAGGCCACTAAATACTATGTGTGCTGCTGCAACACCTTCAAAACTCCAGAATCCAGGATCAACTCCTGTAGCACCCGTAATATCCCATCCGTTCCAACTACTTGTGATACCAAGTCTTGCCATGAAAGGCATAACGTACATCCCCTGTCTCCACATAGGATTGAGAACAGCATCAGAAGGATCAAAAATGGCTAATTCATAAAGAGCCATAGAACCGGCCCAGCCGGCTAATAATGCAGTATGCATAAGATGCACAGCGAGTAGTCGACCTGGGTCGTTAATAACTACCGTGTGAACTCGATACCAAGGCAATCCCATCGGTTAATTTCTAGTAACTATGCTGAATAAACAGCTAAACATCACGATAGTAAGGGTTTTTTAGTCTTTGAGGGATTTTTGTAAATAAATTTATTTTCTTGCAAAATTTGGTCAAATCAATTCGCAAGACTAAGTTTACAAGGAATTTTTAGCTAAAAATTGTTAATATTTTGGTCACAATTCTCAAAGTAAAACGCCAAAATAAGAAAAATAACTAAAAAAATGGCAACTATTAGATTTATCCGTGAGGATTTAGAAGTCCAATGTAATCCTGGTGAAAATTTAAGGGAATTGGTAATGAAAGAAAACTTAAAACTTTATGGTTTAAAGGGTATTTTAGGAAATTGCGGAGGAGCAGGACAATGCAGTACTTGTTTTATTTCAGTTGAAGGTGGAAACAAAAATTCTTTGAGTCCTCTTACATCTGTTGAAGAAGAAAAACTCAAAAATAGACCAGAAAATTGGCGACTTGCATGCCAAACATTGATAAAATCCTCCTCAGTAATTTTAACGAAGCCACAATCTCCTCCCTCGAATTTGGAAGAACTAAAAAAAATCAGTGAAAATAAAAAATTACCTCGCTAAATTGTTTAAGACTGTTAATCAGTTTATAAAATTTGTTTATTTTTCCACTTTATTCCAAGTTATATGTCTATAGTCGTATTACATAAAATAAAACTACTAATTAAATGGAAACAACTAACTTTGGATTTGTAGCTAGTCTTTTATTTGTAGGGGTCCCAACAATATTCCTAATAGGTTTATTTATTTCTACTCAAGATGGAGAAAAATCAAGTTTCTACTCTGACTCTAGTAAAGGTAGGCTTGGGCCAAAACGCTAATGCTTTAATAAATGCTTAGCATTTCTGTAGAAGAATTTTTACATTGGAAAAAAAAGCAACTTTCTAAAGGCGGTGATCAACAATCTTTTGCTGTTTTACTTGATTGTTTAGGCGGGATATCGATTAGTGATTTAAACCTGATAATCATAAATTCGGGGAGAAATTTACACTTAAAAAAAAACTTAGATTTTTTAGAATCCATTTGGAATGAACATTTAATAAAATCTTGCCCAATCCAATATCTTTGCGGAATAACTTTTTGGAGGGACTTAAAATTAAAAGTTACAAACAAAGTACTTATTCCTAGACCAGAAACGGAACTCATAATAGATATTGTCTTCAATATCTTTCGAAAGAAATCAGAAAAATTATTTTTTGCCGAATTAGGAACTGGATCAGGAGCTATAAGTATTGCTTTGGCATTGGCTTATCCATTTAGCGACGGAGTAGCAACTGATATAGATCGAGATGCATTAGAAATAGCCACTAAAAATTACATAAATTCTTCTAAAAATGCAAATTTGAAATTTTATTGTGGAAATTGGTGGTCACCTCTTGAAAGGTTTAAAGGAAAATTAGACCTCGCGATTTCAAACCCGCCATATATTCCTCAAGAAACTTATGAAAAATTACCCAAAGAAGTAAAAAATTTCGAACCTAAAGTAGCTTTATTAGGCGGCGAGGATGGTTTGAAACACATTAAAGAAATAATACAAAAGGCACCATTATTCCTAAAAGAGAAGGGCTGGCTAATTCTAGAGAATCATTTTGATCAAGGTGAAAAAGTAAAACAACTACTTATTAAAAATAAATTTACATCAATAGAAATTGTGAAAGATCTTTCAGGTATTGGTAGGTTTACAATTGGAAGATATAAATAAATTATTGAAGGTTCATAATTTAAATGAATTTAGTAGACTGCAAAGCCGCCTTGAAGACTCTTAAAAGTGGTTTACCTGTAATTTTCCCAACTGACACGTTACCTGCAATTGGATGTTTGCCAAAATTTTCAAATACCATTTATGAGTTTAAAAAAAGAGATAGAGGCAAACCCTTAATTCTCATGGGATCAGAACATAAACAATTAATCGATTATGTCCACGAATCAGCTAGAGAAGATTACGAAAATATAGCTTCAAAATATTGGCCTGGAGCTCTGACAATGGTAATTCCTGTTTCAAAAAAACAGACTACAATCCTTACAAGCAACGATTTTACTCTTGGTTTGAGGGTTCCAAATTCATATATAGCTCAATCTCTCATTAGAGAAACAGGTCCATTGTTAACTTCAAGTGCAAATATTTCAGGTTTTAAAGGATCAATTACAGTTGAAGGTATTGCTCTAGACTTCCCTTCTGCAAAAATTTTGGGGCCCTATCCCTTGGGGAAAGAGAAGTGGAAAAGCTAGTACTATTATATTTTGGAATAAAAGTGGAGATTGGAGGTTGATTAGAGAAGGAGAAGTATTAGTTAGGGAACTAAATTAATGTTTTTATTATTATTTTTTGTTTTATTAATTCAATTTTTTACTTATTGGATATTTGAACCCCTTGCATCTTTTTTAGGGTCTTTTCTCGAAATAAAATCTTTTCCTATAATTGCTCTAATAGGCTTAGTCTTTTTATTTTCAGCGAAGAATATTGAACAGAATTAAATAAATTAAAATGCCGGCTAACAGATTTGAACTGATGACCTTCGCTTTACAAAAGCGCTGCTCTACCGCTGAGCTAAGCCGGCTATGATTTCATTTTACAATTAGGTAGGGTCAATAATCAGTATTTTTTTTGCTTTTTCTTAAATTTATTACTTTTTGATATCTTTATTGGCTTTATCAGTCTTATCAGTTTTTTTGAATTTTATTTCTCCTGAAATAGTTCTTTTAATTGGTAAATTGGCAACTAATGCAGTCATTCTATCCTCAGTCTCTAAACTTACTGCCACCTCTTCAAAATCAATTTCAACATATTTAGCAACAACATCAAGAATCTCTTTCCTCATTTTATCTAAAAGATCAGTTGTTAAGGAACTCATATCAACTCTGTCATGAGCAAGTACAAGTTGTAATCTTTCTCTGGCTGTATTTGCACTAGACGTTTCTCTGCCTAGTAATTTATTTATAAGATCTCTAAGAGTCATCATTTTAAAAAACCTTTGTTTGCATTAATCTCATGAATTTATCTTTAAGACTTTTGCCTTCTTTTTTGGGATCGATAATTGGTACATCTTTATTTGTAAGTCTTTGAGAAACATTCAAATAACATTTTTTTGCAGGAGATCTACTATCTGAAAGTGTGAGTGGCTCTCCTCTATTTGTACTTATTATGACCTGTTCATCTTCTAAAACGATACCTAACAAAGGCAAAGAAAGAATCCCTTGAACGTCTTCGATAGATAACATTTCTTGACTAGCCATCATGTTAGGACGAACTCTATTGATTACAAGTTGGATAGGCTCAATATCTGAAGTATTAAGAATCCCTATTACTCTATCGGCGTCGCGTACTGCAGATAATTCTGGGTTAGTAACAACAATAGCTTCTTTACAAGCTGCAAGAGCATTTTTAAAGCCATCTTCTACACCAGCTGGGCAATCTACTAAGACAAAATCAAAGTTCTCACTAAGTAGCTCACTAATCTTTTGCATATCTTCGGGCTTCATCCAATCCAACATTCTTGGATCTCCAGCAGGTAGAAGAGCAAGATTAGGTTCCTTTTTATGTCTAACCAATGCTTGGTCAAGACGACAATGCTTGTCAAGAACATCTTGAGCTGTATAAATGATGCGATTTTCTAATCCTAGAAGAAGATCTAAATTTCTTAAACCAAAATCAGCATCTAATACAGCAGTTGTTGCTCCACTATTAGCAAGTGCTATGCCTAGGTTTGCAGTTAAAGTTGTTTTACCAACCCCGCCTTTGCCTGAACAAATTAATATTGTGCGAGTATTCTTCCCCACGATTTTAAAGATTTTCCAAATAATAAAGCCACTTGCAGAAAGTTAAATATTTTAAAGATTAAGTAATTCTTAAATTTATCTAGTTTGAATTAATTTATTGCAAATAATTGATTAATTTTTATTATCGATTAGGTGTGGTTTGATAATTATCGTTTGTTTATCTATTACGGCAATTTCTGGGTAACAATTTTTGGGCTTATCCTTTGGTCCAATAGCTATTACATCAGCAATTCTTAACTGTAAAGGGTTTAAATAAAGTGATGCAATAGAGGCATTTTTATTTCCACTATTGCCTGCGAATGCGATCCCTAGCAATTTGCCCCAAACGTAAATATTTTTCTTAGCGGAAACTATTGCTCCTGGATTTACATCTCCAATAATGCATAGGTTTCCATTTGAAGATATTCTTTCACCCGATCGTAAAGTTCCTTTGTGAAGAATATCGTCTTTCTTTTTTGGATTGAATAATAGTAACTTATTTTTAATATCTTGCTGATTAATATAAGCTGAATCTATTTTTAAAGACTTTCCACTTAATATTGTATCTCTATTATTTGAGTAAATGCATAAGGAACAAATATTAATTTTTTCAAAATGATTTTTTAATTTTGATAATTGATGAGAACTTATTGACTCATTGACTGCGAAAATTTTTACTTCCAAAGGTACCTTGATGGAGGAAAATCTATCTAAAGTCTCATTGATATTATCTAAATCTAACAAAGAAATAATTTCTGAATTTTTAGTTTTAGTGCTAATGAAAACGATTTCCATTGAATTAAATCTAGGAATTGTTTTTTATTAATGAAATTTCATTTTTAATTTCATTTTTGATCAGATCTGGATAAATAATAAAAGAGCTTTCCTCCGATCTCATTAAAGTTTTTATTAATGCAGAACTATTTTCTAATGCGCTTTGATGAGTGCCGTCCCATATTTTTAGTGCATTGTTAGATTCAAAACCTCTAAAAGACCTTTCCTTAATCCCACAAAATATTTCCGAATTATAACCATTCTTCTCGCATAATTTTGTCGCAAATGCAAGGATTTTTAATCTATTTATCTTGCTTAAAAAACTTATGTCTGATGCCTTTAATAAATCTCTGTCAATGAACATTTTGCATAGTGTTGAAAGTGGCTCAAACGATTCATCTTTCCATCTAATCAAATGATAATAAAAGGTTACATCATCATTTTTTATGAAATCATCAAAATCAACCTTTGAAGGTGAAAAAATCCATTTATATAAAGAATTATCTAGCCAAATTTTCTTTTCATAATTATGTTTTATTGTTTGACATATTTTTTCCAGAATCCATGTTGATATTTCGTTTATCCTGTGATTGTAGATTGTTCTATACATCAAGTTTCTTAGTACAAGAAAATGCTCAATAGCGATAACTCCCTTTGGTTTGATTCCAATATTCCCATCAGGTGAAAAAGTAAGTGCCGAAATGATTCTTTCCAAATCTACCAAGCCATAATTAGTACCTGTGTTGTAACTATCGCGTAAAAGATAATCGAGCCGATCGCAATCTATCTCACTACTTAACAATGTTTTTAAAGGTTTTGAAAATAGTTGTTTTGATTGAAATAATTCACCAATTTTTCTCGGTAATTCGTTGTCATATTTTTTAAGTATTGAATTTATTGGAGAATAATTTTTAACTAATTTTTCAGACCATTGTTCGTGATTATGCTGGAATATTGTCTCACTGGTATGGCTTAAAGGTCCATGACCTAAATCATGTAATAGAGCTGCACCATAAAGAACAAATTTATTTTCACAAAATGAAGATTTACTTTCAATTAATCTCTTATAAATTTTTCTAGCTATGCAAAAAACACCAATTGAGTGAGTAAACCTACTCGATTCTGCACCATGAAAAAGTAATGACGCCGATCCTAATTGTTTTATTCTTCTTAGTCTTTGAAAAGCAACTGTATCAATTAATTCCATAATCATTAATTCTTCTGGCTTCCCTGCATCAAATACTATTTCTTTATGAATTGGGTCATGAAAAATTCTCTTAATACTCATAATTTTTAAGATTTTTTATTTGCAATCTTTAGCCATTTAAAGATTTAATTTCTTTATTGTTTAATTCAATAGTTTGAACTGAATCTTCTTCTTTTTCTAGAAGCGACCCTAGAAATAATTCTGCGTTCCTCACCCATTTATCGTCAGTACTACCATAATCACTTGCATCCGGGAGATCAAGTAATTTGTCAGGAGTCATACCTTGGCCTTGAATATTATTGCCTTTGGGGGTTAAATAGCTTGCCACTGTAATAGCAATACCACTATCTTCTCCCAAACTTTTTAATGATTGAATTAAACCTTTCCCATAAGTTTTTTCTCCCATAAGAATTGATCTCTCATTATCTTGTAAAGAACCAGCAAGTATTTCACTGGCACTTGCAGTGCCTTTATTTACTAAAGTCACCATTGGTCCATCAAAAGATGTCTCTTTTTGAGAAATAATTGCATCTTTGATTCCATTTCTATCTTTTGTCTCGACTACAGGTTTCTCACTTAATAATGAGTTAGCAACTGCTATACCTGAGCTTACTAGTCCCCCTGAATTATTTCTAAGATCCAAGATCAAGCCCTCAACCTCTTTATCTTTTAACTCTTGAAGTGCCTCTTCAACTTTTTTGGGTACGCTTTCGCTGAATTGAGTTATCCTTAGATACCCTATTGTGTGAGAATCGTCTCTTAATCTTTTTGTTCTAACTGGTCTGAGATCTACTGATCTCCTTTCTAAGTCGACTTCCCTAACTTCTCCTGATTCTGAAGATACTTCAACTAAAACCTTTGTCCCTGATTCACCTCTTAACTTAGAGGCAGTGCTTGCAAGACCTAATTTTTCTGATGAAATCCCGTCTACTGTTTCTATCAAGTCCCCACTTACTATCCCAGCTTCTTCAGCTGGCGAACCCCCAAGAGTAGAGATGACTTTAACTTTTTTGTCATCATCATCTACGCCTAATTGGAGCCCAACACCATTAATTTCACTACCAAAATTACTTGATTTCAATAGTTCATAATCTTTTGGGCGTAAAATTCTTGTATATGGATCTTCTAGAGGTCTTAACATGTCTTCAATTGCGGAATAAGCCTCTTCACTTGTTTCAATTTGTTTCTGTAATGTTTTTTGTCTAATTCTTTTCCATTGGATTTCATCAAACTTTTCTGGATCATAAAAACCTTCGTTTACCAAGGTCCAAGCGTCAAGTACTAATTGCCTGCTATCACTGAGAGCATCTACTCTTTCAATCAATAAAAGATTAATAGAAAAAACTATGATCATTAATGTAGCGATCACAGTTTTGAATGTTAAAAGTTTGTTAAAAGATGAATTCATTGGGTTAAGTGTTAACACCAAGTATAAGAATTTTAAGTAAGCTCTTTATATCAAAGCTAATTTTTTTTTGGATGGCGAATTCTTCATCTGTTTATGACTGGTTTCAAGAAAGGCTTGAAATCCAAGACATAACTGACGACGTAACTTCCAAGTACGTACCCCCTCACGTAAATATTTTTTATTGTTTAGGAGGCATAACTTTAGTATGCTTCCTAATTCAATTTGCAACAGGTTTTGCAATGACTTTTTACTATAAGCCAACAGTTACCCAAGCTTATAGTTCAGTAAGTTATCTAATGACAGATGTAAGTTTTGGATGGTTAATAAGATCTGTGCATAGATGGAGTGCATCAATGATGGTTTTGATGCTAATCCTTCACGTTTTCAGAGTTTATCTTACCGGCGGTTTCAAAAGGCCTAGAGAATTAACTTGGGTTACAGGTGTTGTAATGGCAGTCATTACAGTTGCTTTTGGAGTTACAGGATATTCTTTGCCTTGGGATCAAGTGGGTTATTGGGCAGTCAAAATTGTTTCAGGTGTACCTGCTGCTATTCCAGTGATTGGTGATTTTATGGTTGAACTTCTCAGAGGCGGAGAAAGCGTTGGACAATCAACTCTTACTAGATTCTATAGCCTTCACACTTTCGTCTTACCCTGGTCATTGGCAGTTTTCATGTTGATGCACTTTCTAATGATTCGTAAACAAGGTATTTCAGGTCCCTTGTAAACTTTTATACTTAAACTATATCCAAGACTCATTATGTCTACGTTAAAAAAACCAGACTTATCTGACCCAAAATTAAGAGCAAAATTAGCTAAAGGTATGGGCCATAATTATTATGGTGAGCCTGCTTGGCCGAATGATCTACTATACATTTTCCCAGTAGTCATTTTAGGTACTATTGCCTGCGTAGTCGGACTAGCAGTTCTTGACCCGGCAATGTTAGGAGATAAGGCAAATCCATTCGCTACTCCCTTAGAAATTCTCCCAGAGTGGTACCTATATCCAGTTTTTCAAATACTTAGGGTAGTACCCAACAAACTTTTAGGTATCGCACTTCAAACCTTAATCCCACTTGGATTAATGATTCTGCCCTTTATCGAAAACGTTAATAAATTTTCTAATCCTTTTAGAAGACCAATAGCAATGACTGCTTTCTTGTTCGGAACTTTTCTAACAATTTATTTAGGTATTGGTGCATGCTTGCCAATAGATAAATCACTCACCCTGGGATTATTTTAGATTTAGATTTTAAACATATCTAGATCGTTATACTCATTTCTTAGAAAATGATTCATCAATAAAAAACCAACAATTGTCCATGTTTGATATGTTCTTGATTGTTGCCCAACCCAAGTACCTGTAGGACCATCAAAATATTCCGCCCATTCTTGTTTAGGCAATTGATTAAGTTGACACCAATATGATTCCTCTACTAAAGATTTCATTTCTTCCATGAGAATCACATCATCAGAACCATATTTTTTTTGATGTAATAGAACTGCTGCACCAAAAAACCATAGTAAACTTGGCCAATGACCACCATTATGGTAACTCCAAGGCCAATTCTTCGGGTCCGATCCAGTTTTATTTTGCCATTCTTCGACGTCCATATGAGGATGACAAATTCTCATAGGCATTTGAGCCATCAAATGCTGTCTGTTATGTAAAACTAATCTAAATAAAGCTCTTTGTTCTTCAGGAGGCAGAACTCCGAACATACACGCTAAAGAATTACCTAAACTGTAAAATCGAAAATCAGGCCTTCCTGTCCTAATATTTCCTATTAAGTAGCCACCTCTATTCTCTAACCAATCTTGTAGCCATGAGGGTACTACTTGAGGTTGAACATTAAATTCATTAAAGTGTTGATCATCTCCATATTGCTCAGTTGGTCTTCTTCTTAAAATTTGCATTGTTTGGCTTGTAACCCAATAATGTTTTAAAAGAAAACTTCCTAAATCCTTAACCCATTGATTTGTAAGAATGAGCCTTTGATCTAAAAGCCTACTAACATGATCTGCTCTACTTAATTCCATCAAGTTTATACAACTTTTTAAACATCCATGCAGTAAAACTTCAACTTCAAGAGGTGCTCCCCATACGTCCATAGGTCTATCAATCATAAATGCGCAATCGGGAACAAAAAGTACTGGAGTACCCTCAAATGTTGGATGTAAAACTAGATCTAGTAGAAGTTGAATACCTCTTTGAACGCTTTGACTTTTCCCAAAGGCATAATCGCCACTTTTATTGACATAATACCAACATAAAATTGGCCACCATAAACTTGCATCAGCTGAAGTAATCCTTCCTATTGATCTCTGACCATAATCTCCAATAAGCTTTCCGTTTTCTTCAACGAAACTAGTAGGAAATACACCACGTGTTTGATAATTAGTACTTTGTAATTCGAGGCATACACTTAGGAACTTTTTGACAATTTCGTAACGTTTTTGGGTAATGAGATAAATCATCACAGGAACGTTGTCTCTTAAAAATATTTCTCCATAATTTAACTTTTTATTTTTTGTTGGATGTTCAAGTGCGGCAACACTGCCAACTAGTTCCCCTGATATCTCAACTAAAGTTTTTTCGAAGTGTTTTTTCGCATTTGTTACAATTTTTTCTTCATCGGAACTTGGCCTAACTCTTAAATTTTTTTGACTAAATCTTTCTGCCATTTCATTTATATCCTTTTATTTAAGCCTAGTTGTTTAAAGAGACTTTGATCAAATAAAAAATTAATAAAAATTTTTTGTATAAAAGGTTGCACAATTACTGTCGAATGGTTTAGTATTTTCTTCTGGGCAGAAAATTACTTTTTGCATTATTCAATCAATTATCTTAAATTTAAAATTTTTGATAAATAACTGAATTTTTTGAAGATGTGATTTATTCATTATTTTCATCCAGAAGAAGGGTTTTCCCTTCGAACTGAGTTATTCACTTGTTGTTTGACTCTGCACCTAGAAAATTTAAAAACTTAGGAACTGATGCTTTTATTGCGTCAAGAATAACTAAAATTTTTTTTGGTTACTTCAAGATGTATATGCAATAAAGGTGTGAGGTCCCGTCAAGAATATATAAAAAATGTTATCAATTGCTAACTTTTGGCTTTGATGCAAACGGATCTGAGATCTTGGAAAGTCACTTTAGAACTATTTTTAATGTGCACTCAAAGTAATCCTTAAAATTTAAGGAGGCTGAAACTAAATACAAAAACTGAAGTTTTTATTTGGATAAAGCAATTCAATTTGAGTAGATTTATCTATAAAAGGAATTGAACACAACGGAGAGTTTGATCCTGGCTCAGGATGAACGCTGGCGGCGTGCTTAACACATGCAAGTCGAACGAACCTTCGGGTTAGTGGCGGACGGGTGAGTAACGCGTGAGAATCTGCCCTCAGGAGGGGGATAACGGTTGGAAACGACCGCTAATACCCCATATGCCTACTGGTGAAATGAATTTCGCCTGAGGATGAGCTCGCGTCTGATTAGCTAGTTGGTGAGGTAATGGCTCACCAAGGCTTCGATCAGTAGCTGGTCTGAGAGGATGATCAGCCACACTGGGACTGAGACACGGCCCAGACTCCTACGGGAGGCAGCAGTGGGGAATTTTCCGCAATGGGCGAAAGCCTGACGGAGCAACGCCGCGTGAGGGACGAAGGCCTCTGGGCTGTAAACCTCTTTTCTCAAGGAAGAAGATATGACGGTACTTGAGGAATAAGCCACGGCTAATTCCGTGCCAGCAGCCGCGGTAATACGGGAGTGGCAAGCGTTATCCGGAATTATTGGGCGTAAAGCGTCCGCAGGCGGCTTTTCAAGTCTGCTGTTAAAGCGTGGAGCTTAACTCCATCATGGCAGTGGAAACTGAAAGGCTTGAGTATGGTAGGGGCAGAGGGAATTCCCGGTGTAGCGGTGAAATGCGTAGATATCGGGAAGAACACCAGTGGCGAAGGCGCTCTGCTGGGCCATTACTGACGCTCATGGACGAAAGCCAGGGGAGCGAAAGGGATTAGATACCCCTGTAGTCCTGGCCGTAAACGATGAACACTAGGTGTCGGGGGAATCGACCCCTTCGGTGTCGTAGCTAACGCGTTAAGTGTTCCGCCTGGGGAGTACGCACGCAAGTGTGAAACTCAAAGGAATTGACGGGGGCCCGCACAAGCGGTGGAGTATGTGGTTTAATTCGATGCAACGCGAAGAACCTTACCAGGGTTTGACATCCTGCGAACCTCTTAGAAATTTGAGGGTGCCTTCGGGAATGCAGTGACAGGTGGTGCATGGCTGTCGTCAGCTCGTGTCGTGAGATGTTGGGTTAAGTCCCGCAACGAGCGCAACCCACGTTTTTAGTTGCCAGCATTTAGTTGGGCACTCTAGAAAGACCGCCGGTGATAAACCGGAGGAAGGTGTGGATGACGTCAAGTCATCATGCCCCTTACACCCTGGGCTACACACGTACTACAATGCTACGGACAAAGGGCAGCAAACTCGCGAGAGCTAGCAAATCCCATAAACCGTGGCTCAGTTCAGATCGTAGGCTGCAACTCGCCTACGTGAAGTAGGAATCGCTAGTAATCGCAGGTCAGCATACTGCGGTGAATACGTTCCCGGGCCTTGTACACACCGCCCGTCACACCATGGAAGTTGGCCATGCCCGAAGTCGTTACTCCAACCCTTGTGGAGGAGGACGCCGAAGGTGGGGCTAATGACTGGGGTGAAGTCGTAACAAGGTAGCCGTACCGGAAGGTGCGGCTGGATCACCTCCTAACAGGGAGACAACAAAATGTTTAATATTATTATTTTGTCACCTTAGGTCGATCGGTATCTCACGTTCTTTTACTTACAAAGAATTTCATTTCCTAAGTTTTTCTAGGTCACACCCATTATTTTTCCTGGGCCATTAGCTCAGGTGGTTAGAGCGCACCCCTGATAAGGGTGAGGTCCCTGGTTCAAGTCCAGGATGGCCCATATCTCTATGTTGGGGGTATAGCTCAGTTGGTAGAGCGCCTGCTTTGCAAGCAGGATGTCAGCGGTTCGAGTCCGCTTACCTCCACTGATCACCACCTCTTCCATATTTTGTAGAAAGGAAATGTATTGAGTTGTGATCACGTTCTGAACGAATCTAGCTTCCTAATGAAACCATTAAGATGCTGGACTCATTGAATTAATTTCATTGTTTTCAGAGAACCTTGACAACTGCATAGATTATTTTTAAAGACAATAAGCATCTTTAATGATGCAGATTTATTATTTGTGCGAATGCATTAATAACAATTCTATTAAGCTGATGCTTCAATTTTGAAGTTATTGGTCAAGCTACAAAGGGCTCACGGAGGATACCTAGGCACACAGAGGCGATGAAGGACGTGGTTACCTGCGATAAGTCTCGGGGAGTTGGAAGCACACTTTGATCCGGGAATTTCCGAATGGGGCAACCCCATGTACGGCCAACTGAATATATAGGTTGGTGCGAGCTAACCCAGCGAACTGAAACATCTTAGTAGCTGGAGGAAGAGAAAGTAAATAACGACTCCCTCAGTAGCGGCGAGCGAACGGGGAACAGCCCAAACCGATAGTCTTGACTATCGGGGTTGTGGGACAGCATCATGGATCAACAAGTCTAGAAGAAACGTTTGAATGGCGTGCCACAGAGGGTGAAAGCCCCGTAATTGAAAGATAAGTTGACCTAGCTGTATCCCGAGTAGCACGGAGCACGTGGAATTCCGTGTGAATCTGCGAGGACCACCTCGTAAGGCTAAGTACTACTGTGTGACCGATAGAGAAACAGTACCGCGAGGGAAAGGTGAAAAGAACCCCGGGAGGGGAGTGAAATAGAACATGAAACCGTGAGCTTACAAGCAATGGGAGCCCGACTAATCGGGTGACCGTGTGCCTGTTGAAGAATGAGCCGGCGACTTATAGGCACTGGCGGGTTAAACCGGAAATGGTGGAGCCACAGCGAAAGCGAGTCTTAATAGGGCGTTTGTCAGTGTTTATAGACCCGAACCCTGGTGATCTAACCATGGCCAGGATGAAGCTTGGGTGATACCAAGTGGAGGTCCGAACCGACTGAAGTTGAAAATTCAGCGGATGAGCTGTGGTTAGGGGTGAAATGCCAATCGAACCAGGAGCTAGCTGGTTCTCCCCGAAATACGTTGAGGCGTAGCGTCTAGTGCTCCAGCAGGGGGGTAAAGCAACCATTTCGGTGCGGGCTGCGAAAGCGGTACCAAATCGATATGAACTCTGAATACCCTGTGTGTAACTAGGCAGTCAGACTGTGGGGGATAAGCTCCATAGTCAAGAGGGAAACAGCCCAGACCGCCAGCTAAGGTCCCAAAATTAACGCTAAGTGATAAAGGAGGTGGGATTGCCCAGACAACCAGGAGGTTTGCCTAGAAGCAGCCATCCTCAAAGGAGTGCGTAATAGCTCACTGGTCGAGCGATCCTGCGCCGAAAATGAACGGGGCTAAGCGTTATACCGAAGCTGCGGATAAATTTATTTATGGTAGGGGAGCGTTCTATGTAGGGTGAAGCGTTAGCGTAAGCGGACGTGGACAGCATAGAAGTGAGAATGTCGGCTTGAGTAGCGAAAACATGGGTGAGAATCCCATGCCCCGAAACCCTAAGGGTTCCTCCGGCAGGCTCGTCCGCGGAGGGTTAGTCTGGACCTAAGGCGAGGCCGAAAGGCGTAGTCGATGGATAACAGGTCAATATTCCTGTACCAGATGTGTTTTGAGAAGGGGGACGGAGAAGGCTAGCCAGGCCAGATGTTGGTTACTGGTTCAAGCGTCCGAGGCTTTGAGAGATGGAGAAAACATCTTGAGCTAAGGCGTGAGTACGAGCTGCTACGGCAGCGAAGTTGGTGATGTCATGCTTCCAAGAAAAGCCCTATACTCGTTAAGACACAAATGCCAGTACCCGAAACCGACACAGGTGGGGTGGTAGAGAATACCGAGGGGCGCGAGATAACTCTCTCTAAGGAACTCGGCAAAATGGCCCCGTAACTTCGGGAGAAGGGGTGCCAGCGAGAGCTGGTCGCAGTGAAGAGGCGCAAGCGACTGTTTACCAAAAACACAGGTCTCCGCTAAGTCGCAAGACGATGTATGGGGGCTGACACCTGCCCAGTGCCGGAAGGTTAAGGAAGCTGGTTAGCTTTTAGTGAAGCTGGCGACTGAAGCCCCGGTGAACGGCGGCCGTAACTATAACGGTCCTAAGGTAGCGAAATTCCTTGTCGGGTAAGTTCCGACCCGCACGAAAGGTGTAACGATTTGCGCGCTGTCTCGGAGAGAGGCTCGGCGAAATAGAATTGTCTGTGAAGATGCGGACTACATACACCCGGACAGAAAGACCCTATGAAGCTTTACTGTAGTTTGATATTGTGCTCGGGCTCTGAATGCGCAGAATAGGTGGGAGACGTTGAAATAGTGCTTGTGGGTATTATTGAGTCATCGGTGAGATACCACTCTTTTAGAGCTAGGGTTCTAACGCTTACCCGTTATCCGGGAAGCGGACAGTATCTGATGGGCAGTTTGACTGGGGCGGTCGCCTCCTAAAAGGTAACGGAGGCGCACAAAGGTTCCCTCAGGCTGGTTGGAAATCAGTCGTTGAGTGCAAAAGCAGAAGGGAGCTTGACTGTGAGACCTACAAGTCGAACAGGGACGAAAGTCGGTTTTAGTGATCCGACGGTTCTGCGTGGAAGGGCCGTCGCTCAACGGATAAAAGTTACTCTAGGGATAACAGGCTGATCTCCCCCAAGAGTTCACATCGACGGGGAGGTTTGGCACCTCGATGTCGGCTCATCGCAACCTGGGGCTGAAGTCGGTCCCAAGGGTTGGGCTGTTCGCCCATTAAAGCGGTACGCGAGCTGGGTTCAGAACGTCGTGAGACAGTTCGGTCCATATCCGGTGTATGCGCAGGAATATTGAGAGGATTTCTCCCTAGTACGAGAGGACCGGGAGGAACGCACCTCTGGTGTGCCAGTTATCGTGCCAACGGTAAACGCTGGGTAGCCATGTGCGGAGTGGATAACCGCTGAAAGCATCTAAGTGGGAAGCCCACCTCAAGATGAGTATTGCCATGGCTTAAGCCAGTAAGGTCACGGGAAGAACACCCGTTGATAGGCTCTACGTGGAAGCTTGGTAACAAGTGCAGCGGAGGAGTACTAATAGACCGAGGGCTTGACCAAATAAACTTAATTTATTGTCTTTAATCTATATAATTTTCTATGCAGTTCTCAAGGTTCACACTATCCTGGTGTTCATGGCGATGTGGAACCACTCCGATCCATCTCGAACTCGGTTGTGAAACGCATCAGCGGCGAAAATATTTAGGGGGTAGCCCCTTGAGAAAATAGCTCAATGCCAGGTAAAAATTTTTAGAAGGGTTTACTCTTTGTGAGTAAGCCCTTTTTTATTTTTGGCATTTAGGACACCAATGGGTACTTCTTCCAGTAATTTTTTGTCTTTCTATTATACTTCCACATTTACGACATTCTTTTCCAGTTCTCCTATAGACATTTGTCTGTAAACCAAAATTACCATTCTCTCCTTCTAAGTCCCTAAAATCACTAAAGGTCGTCCCTCCAGAACCTATACTTTTTTTTAATACAGTTACAATTGACTCTTTCAGCTTTATTAACTCATTCTTCTTTATTGTTCGAGCTTCCCTAAAAGGTAAGATACCAGCACTATATAAACTTTCATCAGCATAAATATTACCTATACCTGCCACTATTGTTTGATCTAATAAAATAGCTTTGATAGATTTTGTTCTTTTTGAAATAACTTTCTTAAGGTAATTTGCATTAAAGTCTTTAGAAAATGGTTCTGGTCCTAATGAACCTAATCCTTTAATTATTTCATTAAGCGAAAGGCCTTTATTAATCCACCACATTTGACCAAAACTTCTTACATCAATATACCTAAGTTCATTATTATTTTTATCGAAAAATCTCATCCTTGTGTGTTTACAAGGATGAGTTGAGTTTTCAATAAATTTGAAATATCCAGTCATTCTTAAATGAATAACAAGACATCCATTATGTTTTAGTGTTATTTTTTCATTAATTTGAATATTGTCATTTTCAATTTTTTTTAGTTCAGCTATTAAATATTTTCCTCTTCTATCCCATTTATAAATTAGTGAGTTTCTAAGTCCTTTAATGAAATCTTCTTTGTTTGTTGGGAATGCGATAGTTGAATCTCTATAGACTTCTACTTTTTTAATAATAAAGTTATTAAGTTTTTGCTCTAAACCTCTGCGAACAGTTTCTACTTCAGGTAATTCTGGCAATTCTTTAAGCTTTCTCTAATTCACTTTCAGCGAAATTATTTGTATTTGCTCCACCATCAGTTCCGCTTATGCCAGCGTAATTTACTTTATCGAATCTGACTACACAGTTGTATTTAATACCTGAGGTATCGACTGAAGCAACTTTACCTATTTCATTATACCAATATGATTCAGGTCTTTTTACTCTTACGAGATCTCCTCTTGAAATTGCCATTACTATTAATTTAACTTTTTGTAGAATAACTCATCATTAATAATCTAAGACGAATTATTCACACATATTAATTAAAAGTTTTAACAAAAATCATTTATTAAATTATTTTCGAAATCTTCTTTAGCAGGCTTACTTCCCATCCATTTTCTTCCAGGTATTCTTACATCTAATTCATTTGAATCACAATTGATTGAAAGAATTAGTTTTTTATTGTCTTGATTAAGTACGTTTAAAACTTTTCTACCTTTAATATTTTCATGTAATTTATTTTGGATAATAATTGGGCCATAAATTTTTTTATCTAACTGAAGAAAGTCATTATTTTTTTTATTTTCAGTTGTGTCATAATTTTCTGAATTAATTGTGTTCTTTTTTCTTATTATGAGCTTTTGACCAACTTTTATTGAATCAGGATTATTGAGATTATTAATATCTATCAGATCGATTACTTTTAAATTATATTTGTTTGATATCTCAGTAAGATTTTCTCCAGTTTGAACAATATGATAATTATTTATTAAATCTGATTTTTTTGTATGATTTTCAGTAGATTCTGATATAAAAAGATTTTGGCCAACAAAGATATAATTTTCATTTTTTAAGTTATTCAATTTAATAATTAAATCTTTATTTATTGAATAGAATTTTGAAATACTTGATATTGTATCTCCACTTTTTACGATATGAATTTTTCTTATTCCAGTTTTTTCTTCAGTAATTGATTCTTTTTTAGCAATATTCTCAATTTTATTTGCTGCTGGAAATATATTTTCTTCTGATTTTATCAATGATTGATTAAAAAAATTAATAAATATGGCAATTGCTAAAAATGCAAATTTCATAAAACTCACTATTTATTTAAAGATAATCTTTAAATTTAAAATCGCTAGGTTTTTGAAAACAATTTAAGTAATTTAAACCTGAAAAATAAACTTTAAAAATTTCTTTACTCTTTCGTAGGGAGGATACCGCAGATTTGAATCAAATAAAAAACCTTTAAAAGTAATAGATTTTTGATTTGAAAAATTTCGAAACCCTTCTTCTCCATGAAATTTACCGATACCACTTTGCCCAACGCCTCCAAATGGTAAATTTGGAACAAGAACTGGTAACATCACATCATTTATACAAATTGTTCCTGAGCTGGTTACTCTTGAAATATGATTATGGATTTTTTTATTGCCTCCAAATAAGTAGATTGCTAATGGTTTTGATGTTTGGCTAATCTGTTTTAATGCTGATTCCTTATCTTTGATTCCAATTACTGGAAGTAGTGAACTGAATAGTTCTTTTTGCAAAATATCGGTTTCATTTAATTTAGTTCTCAAGATTGTGGGAGATATTTTCAACGTTTTTTTACAAAAAGTACCCCCAAATAAAATTCTTTTTTCTTTTTTATATTGTTTGAGAATTTCTACTGTTGATAAAAATTGCTTTTTCTCTAATTTTGATAGGTTTTCCGAAAGAATTGGACTATCTCCGTAAAAACTTACTATACATTTTTTTAATTTTTCTATAAAAATATTTTCAATTTCTTTATCTATAAAGATATGATTAGGAGCCATGCAGGATTGACCAGAATTAAAAAATTTACCCCAAACAATTCTTTTAGCAGCCACTTCTAAATTTGCATTTTTGAAAATAATTACAGGATTTGTTCCGCTTAACTCAAGAGTTAATGGAGTTAAGTTTTTTGAAGCTAATTTCATTATGGATTTTCCAGTTTCAGTACTTCCTGTAAAAAATATGTGGTCAAAATTTTGTTCAATTAATTTTATGGATTGTTTATAGTCACCTTCTATTGTCATTAGGATATCTTTAGGAAAATATTTGGAAGTAAGCTTTTTAATAAGTTTTGAAGTCGCAGGACATTTCTCTGATGGTTTTATAACTGCAGTATTGCCCGCTGAGAAAATATTTACCAATGGCTTTAAAACATAAAGTAATGGATAATTATAAGGTCCAAGAATTAAGACACACCCAAGAGGTTCATAAATAACTTTGGAGGATGATGGAAATAGATAAAAAGGTGTATTAATCTTTTTTGGTCGCATCCAAGAATTGAGTTTCTTTTTTATGAGTGAAATTTCTTCTTTCACTAAAAGGATTTCTGAAAGCCCTTCAATTTCAGATTTACCTAGATCAACAAAAAGTGATTTTATTATCTCTTTTTTATTTTCATCCAAAAGTTTAGAAACTAGATTGAGATATTGGATTCGCCATTTTATATCTTCCGTTTTACCAGTGAGAACTGTATTTTTTAATCTATTAATGTCTTCTAAATGAAATTTATCAGAAATTTTCATTTTATTCCTATGAATAGTATTAAATATATCAGAGGATAAATTGAAAATAACTAAGGTTTTTAGCCACTTAAATCAAAGTGAATGATTTATGAGAAATAATCAAATTTATTAATATTGCCTTTAAAAATTCAAATTTTTCTTGGTTAGTATATTTCTATGAAGGAAAAATTTTCAATTAGACTGATATCTATAAATGAAATACCAGATGTCACAAACTGGGCAAGATTAGAAGGATTTTCTCCTGGAATGGATGACGTATCAATTTATAGAAATACAGATAAGCAAGGGGTATGGGTAGCTTGTCTCGACAATAATCCAATTGGTTCAATTGCGTGTATAAAATATAATTCCTCCTATGGTTTTATAGGTTTATTTATCGTTAAAAAAGAATTCCGAAATAATGGATATGGAGTGAGATTATGGAAACATGCCCTCGAATATTTGAAAAATGTTGATTGTATTGGTCTGGAGGCTGCCCCAGATAGATTAAATGATTACGCAAAGTGGGGGTTTAGAAAATCTTCTATTACAAATCGATGGAAATTAAATGGTTCTCAAGATTTGCCATTGAGAAATTTCTATAAAGATCAATTTCATTCTTTTAAAGTTGTACCGGGTAATAAAATTTCCTCTGAAGCGGTCTTGATTTATGATGATCAAAGAGAACCTAGTCCCAGACCACATTTTCTAAATGACTGGTTGAAAAATTCTCATGGTAATGTCAGTGCAATTGTCGATAATAATAGGATGTGCCATGGATTTGGCAGAATAAGACCTTGTGTCTTGGAGGATAATAAGCAAGGCTGGAGAATTGGACCTCTTTTGGCGGATACTCCACCACTTGCTGAATTGTTAATAAGGGAGTTAGTTGGTGATTTAGATGCCCAAATCTTATTGGATTGCTCTAATCTGAACCCTTATGCAAATTATCTTTTATCAAGTTTGGGATTTGAGGAAATATCAAATACTTACAGAATGTATAAAGGCATTCAACCTCCTTGCTCGATGAATCAAGTATACGGACTTGCCTGCTTGGAACTGGGATGATTTCCTTTAAAGAGTTCATTTCCCCTTTTTTTTCTATAATACTGAAAGAAGTTTGTTTGATTATCCATAAGCTTACCTTTCAGAAGGTTTCAAAATTCTTTCTACAATATCGGCGTTGATTATAGTGATCTCTCCATTGTCAATATTGGCAACTTGAAACAAGGTCCATGAATTTGGATTTCTAGCTCCTCCAATACAGTCGATAACTTGACCGACCCAATAATTTTCATCCTTTTCTTTAGTATCTTCGCAATTTTCTTTTTTAATTACGACATAATCTCCAGGCCTAACGAAAAGAAACTCAGGAGTCGCTGAGCTCACAATAAATAACTAATAGTATATATGTACTATAGTAAGTTATTAGTTTTGTTGCTGAACTTTGAATTATTTAGCAAACTAGGGGTAATTCAAAAATAAAATGGAATCAACTGAAATTGCTATATTTTCAACATTATTAGGGTTAATTCTAGCTTTAACTGACGCTTATATAGAGAGAAATATTCCCGGATAATATTTCTAATTCATTTCTTAAATTAAATAAGATTTAAGCTGGTCTAATATGTCGGCACGGTTGGAGACTAATTTTGTAAAAACTAAATATATTAATCCTCCCATTGCGAGCCTTCCGTTAATTTTTTCTAACTGCTTTAGTTTCCTCAAAATAACTCATGTGATTAAACAAAACTTAAAGGGTATAGAAAATAAAAAAGTATTGATTAATTCAAAATTAAAAAAATTATTGAAAATATTATTTCAAACACGAATTAAATTTAAAGCCAAGCTTCTTTCATCTCAAGATAAAGTCTCTCGCTCTCAGCAGAATTAATTTTGCTGTCTGAATAAGATTGTTGCTGTTGCTGTTGTTGCTGCTGAGTTGAGTTAGTATTAGGATTTTGGACTTCGCTCATTAGAGGGATTAATATTTGTGTTTATTCTCTCATATTTAGAGCTTTTTTTGTCAACTTAAATTCTTAAATTTTATTTAAATTTTCTACGTTTCTAATTTTCCTTCTTTGAGTGAATTCATTTCGCTACAGTAGTCTTGGTATATAGAAATTTAACTTCCCAATATACAATTCCTAGGAAGATAGCACTTGCAATAATAATTTCTGAAATGGCTAACATTTTATTTTTCAATACTAATTTAATTTTGGTATCAATTTACACAGAATGCAATAGGTACTAATTACATTTTAGATTTTAAAAAATATTATTTAATAAAATAACGCGTCGAAATAATATAAAATTTTAAGTTAGATACATATTATTTTCGTGGGTAATTTCATAAATTCAACAACTCTTATACCTTTAATACCTTTAGTAACCTCTTTATTTATTCTTATTTTATTGGCAAGTTTTAACAGAACACTTAACAGGTTAACAAAACCAGTTACTGCACTGGTTGGATTATCTTTATTAATTTCTGCTTTTATAAGCTCATTTGAATATTTTAAGAGAATAGAAGAAGAATTAGTTTTATTTGAATTTCTCGAATTTTTTGAAGAAAAAAATTTAGTTTTACATCTCAATTTAGTAAATGAAAAAATTATAATTTTTTTCTCATTAATAATGACATTAATTATTGGAATATCTTTTTATAAATTGCCTAGAAAAAAAGGTTATGTCTCATTAATGATTAGCCTAGGATTAATCTCTTCTTCGGTGATACTCTCAATATTACTAATAGATTTCTCAGCACTAATCTAAACTGTTGTAAGCATTGACAAAG
Source organism: Prochlorococcus sp. AG-459-N19 (assembly GCA_003209375.1). Taxonomy (GTDB): domain Bacteria; phylum Cyanobacteriota; class Cyanobacteriia; order PCC-6307; family Cyanobiaceae; genus Prochlorococcus_A. The sequence continues at coordinate 81,364 of QCRF01000005.1, forward strand.
CTTCGTTAAGTTCTTGGACATGATTTAATTCATCTTGAGCAATTTCTTTTATTTTTTGATCATTTGGATTATCTATTAAATATTTGGAATAAGTTTCAAATGCATGTTCTTCGATCTTTATGTTGACATCATAAGCATTAGCTGGAGAGAGGAAATAATAAAAAACCATGATCCAGTAATAGACAAGCACAAGGTGTCTCGCAAAAAATCTATCAATCCAGAACCTATCTCCTCCTCTTTTCTCCATTTCTTTAAGATGCTCAGTTTCGTTGATAGCTTGATAAAAATGTTCTTTCATTAAAATCATTGTTTTCTCATTTTTAATTCCTAAGGATTCTTTAAAATGAAGAACTGAAAGAAATGCAAAATAAGGTGATCTAGCTATAACTTCTAAAACCCAAAATCTTTGTAAAGATTTACCAGAGTATATGAAGTCTAAAAAGTTAACTGTAATATTCAAAATCAAAGAATTTAATTTCTTCATAAATTTAGCTTTTCCTTAAGTATAATTACTTAGCCGTTGGAGGACTATAATGTATGTGAGGTATTTAAGCAAAAATTAATATTTATAGTCTAAAAATTGTTACTCCCATTGAAATATTTTTTTTTCATGCATTAATTGGATAGATCAAATTTTTATATGACAACTACTGAAAAAATTGCAAATGCCAAAAAGAGGATCGATGAATTAGAAAGACTAATAAAATTTTGGAATGATTCAGACCATGATGAGGCAAAAATAGTAAATTTTTCAAAGACAATTGAAAATAAAGTTGCTTAGATTGTGAAGATTAAGGCCAATTAAGGTTATCTACTTAAAGTGATTTAATGTCTTTGAGGTTTCGAATATTGTTTAATTTATAAATAGAGCAATTAAACCTATTTTCAAAAACGGTAAGGAAGAAATAATCTAAAAGAAAAATAAATATGAAAACCTTTTCAAAAAAATATTTAGTGCCTATTAAATTTATACCATGGTTTTTTTGGGTATTTATCTCTTTTATGAGTATATATTTGTGTAAGATAGCCTGGGTAAATTGAATAATAAATGGATCTAGCTTCTCCTTAGCCAACCAGGAGCACCGCCAAACCAATCCGATATATCATCTTCATTAGGGTTGAAATGATTTTCTTTATCTAGTCCATCTATCCCAAATGATTGTAAGAGGTTATCAATCCCCCCATCATTTTTTGTACCATTCCTTCTAAAGCTGTTAGCTTTTTTCAGCCAAAGAGAAATTGTCGAATTATGGTGTGCAAATTTCTCAACAAATATCCTTTCTTCTAATGTAATTGATTTATCTTGAGCAATTCTTTTAATTATTCCTTTGATTTTTAGTCTTTTTGCATTACTAAGAAGCATTTTTGATCAATTCATTATCCCTTTTATAGGAAGGATTACTGAATATATCTTGTCAATGTTAATATCAACAAATTGACTATTTTAAGAGGTTTTTAAGCAAGAAAAGTTTTAAGACACTAAAAAAAGGGATCAATAAGTTACTTATGATACTTTTATTCATTTATCAAACTTATAATTCCTGCAAAATAGATAAAAAAAATCAATCCATTATCAAAGACACTTTAAAATTAAGAAAAAGGTCGATTCAATTGTTGCATAATAGTAAACCTGTACTATTATTAGTACAGATGTATTATTAAAGCATGAAAGTGATTTCATCTTCTCCTTATGCCCCTTTTAATTCAAAAGAGTGGAATTTTCTAATAAGCAAAAATGTAAAGTTTGAAAATACTCCAATAAAGATTCAAAAAAAATTTTTTAGAACTTCTACTCTAAAAAAGATTGAAAAAGATAAACTTATGCAAGAGAAGATTGAATTGCACCAACAAATGCAACTTGTATTCGGATAGGAAAATATTAACTAACAATCTTTTTATTGAATTTTATTTTACGAGATCCAATTTTTTGTTAGATTAGTAGAAATATAAGAAGGATTTAATTTGGCTGTTGATCGAGAACTTTTAAAAGAAGTTACCCAAGAACTTTGGAATACCGTAAAAAAACTAAGACCTGAAATAGATCGGCAAACTCGACTTCAATTAGTTTTAAAGGCCTTATTAACTATTGGAGATTTACCAGATCACATGCAAGCTGCCATGGTAGTGGGTGTTTGCGCAGAAATGGATAAAAGTGATGTTGATAATGTTGAAACTAATTCACAAACTAAAGATTCAACCGGAGTTGATAATTCTACAGGCAGAAAAGTAGTTAGAAGAAGTTCAGCTAAATAAACCTTAAGCGATCATCCTTTAATTTTCTTTGATTCGTTTTTATTAAGTCTATTGAATTGGTAATATGAAATTACAAGTAAGAGAGGAACAAATATTGAATGTAAAGTCATCATTAATTCTGTTTGGCCCATTCCTATAAGATTTGACTCGTTTGGAAGTTGTTCTGACCAAGTGCCAACTAAATGCCAGGCTTGAGGAATTGATAAGAAAAACATATAAGAGCTATAAGTTAAGTTTATGTTCAGATAAAGATTATCATTATTGAACGTTTTTGCTTTCTTTATTCTTATTTCTTAACTAAGTATTTGTAGAGATACAAAAAATAACTTGATTTATAAATTTATTTTCTTAAGAAGAGTTTTAAATTCTTTTTTACCAATAATTTTTTCAGCTGCGTAAGCGCCACTTGCCGAAACAGCAGGAATTCCAATACCTGGAAATGAACTTGCACCGCAAGTAAATAAATTTTTCACTGGAGTTTTGCAGCCTGGGAAAAGACCTTTTGCTGCAGATAATGCAGGGCCGTAACTACCGCAATAGGTATTGGTGAATTTTTTATGAGTGATTGGGGTTCCTAGCATCTTTAAATCAATCCTTTCATCTATATCTGGGATGAATTTTCGCACTGCATTAAGGAATATTGAACATCTTTCTTCTTTCAAATTTCTATATTCTAATTCCTTTGGATTAAGGTTTTCCCAAATTTCCCAAGGTTCATTTGCGGGAGTATATCCATGAAGAACATGTTTTCCTTCAGGAGCCATATTTTTATCTAAAACAGATGGGATTGAAAATACAGCTATATTTCTTTCTGCGGTTATACCTTTTTCCCACTCATCAACATGTATCGCATGTATTGGCAAATTTTCAAGACCATCAGCATCAAAACCTAGATGTATATGAAGGAAAGAATCACATTTATTAGGGTTCAAAACTTTTGTATTCCATTTTTTTGAAATTTCATTTGGAATTAACTTTTTTAAATTCCAAACATCAGTATTCGTGACAACAAAATCACAACTATAGCTAGACCCATTATTAAGAGTTATACCTGTCGCAAAATTTTTATTGAAGTTAATTGTTTTTACTCTCGAAGAGAGAATTAATTCTCCTCCATTTTTTTTAAATCCCTTAATTAAGGCTTTTACGATAGATTCACTACCTCCTTTAGGGTATTCAAGATATGAATTTGGTTCAAACCATTCGTTAAATAAAGTAGCCATAGCAGCTGTATTTGTATCATGCATTGACATACCACTTATCAAAAAGCTCAATAAATCAACCCAATTTCTGAGAAAAGGATCCTCTAGATGATTATTTACTAAATTCCCAAAGCCCTTATTAATCTTTGGTAGTTGCTTGATATTAGATAAAAATTTTGAGGTTAAATTTATTAGATCTAAGAAATCTATTGATTCGGGAGAAAATGAGAGTAAAGGTATTTCATTTATTATTTGACTAAGAGGTTTTATTCCGGAAATAAATGATTCCCATTCTTTAACAGATTTCTCACCTCTTAAAGTTTTAATTGTTTGTTTAAAGGGTTCTTCCCCCACATTAAGATTAAAATTGCCTTCTGGGACAATTACTCTCCAACCTTTGTATTGAAATAGTTCAACTTCTTCATCGAGTAATTTAAGAATTTGCCCTAAGGGATTAGTTGTGGGCCATTTACCTATTCCACTCCACAATGAAGGACCTGATTCGAAAGTGTAACCTTTTCTTTTGAAACTGTGAGCAACACCTCCCGGCTGGGTATGAGCTTCACATATAAGTACCTTTTTACCTGATAAAGCGAGTATCGATCCGCAACATAATCCACCTATTCCACTACCTATTATGACAACATCATATTTATTCATTAAATATTTACTTTACTCTCCTAGAAAACTAAATCGTTTTAGACAAATGTATTAGTTGAAGTTGTAATACTTAGTACAACAGCTAAGAAGAATATGTAAGGAACTGCTTTAAGAGGTATGTATCCTTGACTTTTAGAAATGAAATCCATTAATTTAGTTACTTTATGTAAACATATTAACGTGATTTTGTTCCTTATGTGTGCCAAGAAATTATTTTCTTGGAAATATATTGAAACAAAGAAATCTTTTGGAAGAGATTTTTTAACTAAGAACATTTTTTGTGAAGTTATCTTAGAATTTGATTCATAGATTAAAATCTATTATGAAAAACTTTCCTGCTTTTAATGAGATAAAACTACTGGAAAAAAATTCTCAAAAAAATGGTAGCGGAATTGTACATGGGGAATTGTTAGGAATATGGAAGTTCAAGTATGTATGGGGAAAGGAGTCAGATGAAATCAAAAATATATCCAGTTCGATTCTCCAAGTATTGTCGGCAAGACTCGAATTAAAAAGTAAAAATAAAGAGGACCAAATAAATTATAAAATAAAAAATTCAATTAATTTCGGATTATTAAATATTACTTTTATAGGCAGCGCAGAATTAAAAGGGATTAGACCTTTATTGGCTTTCTATTTTGAAGAATTGAAAATTAGCATTAGTAGTTTTCCTATATTTAATAAAGAATTAAAAAAACCAGAAGATAAAAAAATGCCTTTTTTCTCACTTATAGGAATTAGCACTAAAGATAATTGGTTATGTGCTCGAGGCAGGGGCGGAGGGCTTGCAATATGGGTTAAGTCTTAATTTAGTGGTATTCACCTGGATGATCTACCTTTCTTACGGTTACTTTTTCAACTTTTTGTCCATTAAATCTTAAGAGATCATCCCCTGAAAAGTCATAACCTAAGCGTTGACCTATTAGGGCTACATCATCTGCTGTAGAGGATGTCGTAACCTGCTTTTTTAATTCTTCATCAGATTGCATCTTAATTAAAAATTTTCTTATTTCAGAAAAACTCATTACTAGAATTTGATTGATTGATGTTAAAGGAATTTATAAAATCTTTTTCTAAGCAAGA
>QCRF01000006.1 GCA_003209375.1 Prochlorococcus sp. AG-459-N19
CCTATCTTTACAAAAATGATTTAGGCACTGATATTGAAGAAGCACCAATTCCCTCTGACATGGAGGATGAAGCTGCTGAGTGGAGACTTAAGTTGATGGAAAGTGTTGCAGAAAATGATGAAGAGTTAATAGAAACATTTCTTGAAACAGGAGAATTATCTGAAGAACAACTTAAAAAAGGTATTAGGGAGGGTGTTTTAAAACATGGATTAGTACCAGTATTATGTGGTTCAGCTTTTAAGAATAAAGGTGTCCAACTTGTACTTGACGCTGTAGTTGATTACTTACCAGCACCAGTTGATGTGAAACCTATACAAGGTGTTTTGCCAAGTGGCAAAGAAGATGTTAGACCTTCGGATGATAATGCTCCTTTTAGTGCATTAGCATTCAAAGTGATGTCAGATCCTTATGGGAAATTAACTTTTGTAAGAATGTATTCAGGTGTTCTTTCAAAGGGAAGTTATGTAATGAATTCTACTAAGGATGCTAAAGAGAGAATTTCTAGATTAGTGATTCTTAAGGCTGATGAAAGAGAGGAGGTTGATGAGATCACCTTCAGCCCCAATAGGTAACTGGATTGGAAGTGCATTTGCCTTTAGTCGATCTTTAATTTGCTTATTAACCTTTAAAAAATCCGCACCAGTTCTATCCATTTTATTAACAAAAACCATTCTTGGAACAGAATATCTATCTGCTTGACGCCAAACCGTTTCGGATTGGGGCTGAACTCCACCAACTGCACAAAATACAGCTATAACTCCATCCAAAACACGCATTGATCTTTCAACTTCAATTGTAAAGTCAACGTGTCCAGGTGTATCAATAATATTAATCCTATGATCTTGCCAACTTGTAGATATTGCAGCAGCAGTAATAGTTATTCCTCTTTCTCTTTCTTGTGCCATCCAATCTGTTACGGCAGCCCCATCATGAACCTCTCCAATCTTATGAACTACACCTGAATAAAACAAAATTCTTTCAGTAGTTGTTGTCTTACCTGCATCAATATGAGCGGCTATACCTATGTTCCTTACTCGTTCTAGGGGAAAGTCGCGTGCCAATTTTAAAGCTCCAAATAAAATAATTTTTGATAAGTATAGTTCACCCTTAAAGCAAACTTTAATAATAATAAACTACTTAAGTACCTTTTGATGAAATTAATATCTGTAATGTGCAAAAGCTTTATTAGCTTCTGCCATTTTATGAGTATCTTCTCTTTTTTTAACGGCACTGCCAGTTTCATTTGCTGCATCCATCAACTCTCCAGCAAGTTTTTGGGACATACTTTTACCATTTCTTGCACGTGAGAATGTAACGAGCCATCTTAATGCCATAGCAGTGCCCCTTTCTTGGCGAACTTCCATGGGTACTTGATAGGTTGCACCACCAACTCTTCTAGCTCGTACTTCGACAAGGGGAGTAGCATTTTTTACAGCTGTTTCAAATAATTCCACTGCATCGAGACCCGTTCTCTCGCTTATTAAAGAAAACGCATCAGACAGTATTCTTTGAGCTGTAGATTTTTTGCCATGTTTCATCAATCGAGAAATCATCATTGAAGCAAGACGACTATTAAATTGAGGATCAGGAAGAACTGGTCTTTTTACTGCTGCATTACGACGTGACATGTTTAAAAAAGTGATGTTTACAAATTAATCTTTTGGAGCTTTTGCTCCATATTTAGATCTGGATTGACGTCTATCTTTGACTCCAGCCGTATCTAAAGTTCCTCTTATTATATGATATCTAACTCCTGGCAAATCCTTAACTCTTCCCCCCCTAAGTAGTACTACAGAGTGTTCTTGCAAATTATGTCCAATCCCAGGGATATAAGCCGTTACCTCGAAACCAGAAGTTAATCTAACCCTAGCAACTTTTCTCAAAGCGGAATTAGGCTTCTTTGGTGTTGATGTATAGACTCTTGTACATACCCCTCTTCTCTCAGGGCAAGCTTTTAAAGCAGGAGATTTTGTTTTCTTTGTCAGACGTTTTCTTTCTGAACCTACTAATTGTGAGATGGTGGGCATCTATTAAACTTAGATAAAAAATAAACTTTCATCTATAATAACCTTTTAAGAGCACTAACTAAAAGTTTTTAATTATATTTTTTTTAATATTTATTAAATTAAAATTCTTTGGTAAATATTCATTATCTTTAGATTTATTTTCATATTTATTTTTATAATAGAAATACATAAATTACTAAATAGAATTAAATAATCTATGGGAGAGAGTATCAAAAGAAACGTTGGCCCATATCAAGATAGTTATTCCCCAAATGGAATAATTGGGGAGAAAGATGCGTGTGGAGTTGGTTTCGTAGCAAATGTTAAAGGTATAGAAAGCAATTGGATCCTTAAACAATCTCTAAAGGGCCTCAACTGCATGGAGCATAGAGGAGGTTGCGGAGGAGATAGTGACTCAGGAGATGGAGCAGGCATTTTATGTTCAATTCCATGGGGATATCTAGAAGAGAAAATTAATCTAAAAAATACTCAAGAATTTAATAGAGGTTTAGGCATGGTTTTTATGCCTAATAAAAAAGAAAAAATTGAAATATGTAAATTATTATGTGATAAAGAAGCAGAAAAATTAAATATAAACGAAACATCTTGGAGAATAGTACCCGTTAATAATGAAATCTTAGGTCCTTTAGCTAAAGCAAATGCTCCATTCATTTGTCAGTGGATTTTATATATAGATAAAAAAGACCATAAGGATGTTGAAAGACTTTTATTCCAATTAAGGAAAAGAATTGAGAAAAAAATAAGAGAAACTTTCAAAAACGATGTTGGGGATTGTGAATTTTATTTTGCCTCACTAAGTTCTCAAACAGTCGTTTATAAAGGTATGGTTCGCTCTGAAATATTATCCGAGTTTTATCAAGATCTAAAAGAAGATAGTTTTAAAGTTTCATTTTCTGTCTATCATCGTAGATTTAGTACTAATACACTTCCAAAATGGCCACTAGCTCAGCCCATGAGATTTTTGGGTCATAATGGCGAAATAAATACTCTCTTAGGCAATATTAATTGGGCTAAAGCTTCAGAAACACATATAGATGATTTTTGGGGAGATTTATCTAATGAAATTAAGCCCATTGTAGATGTAAACAAAAGTGATTCATCAAATCTTGATGCAACCCTTGAAATCAATATTCGTTCAGGTCAGCCTATTACTGACTCATTATTAAAACTTGTTCCTGAAGCATTTAGAGATCAACCAGAACTTGAGGAAAGAGAGTATATAAAAGCTTTTTATGAATATTCTGCAAGTCTACAAGAAGCTTGGGATGGTCCAGCACTCCTTGTATTTGCTGATGGAAATTTTGTCGGAGCAACACTTGATAGAAATGGCTTAAGACCAGCAAGATATTCAATCACAAATGATGGTTTTGTAATAATGGGTTCTGAAACAGGAGTAGTAGATCTTGAAGAAGAAAGAGTAATAGAAAAAGGTCGATTAGGACCGGGACAAATGTTGGCAGTTGATTTTCATCAGAATAGAATCCTAAGAAATTGGGAAGTTAAATCTGAAGCCGCTCAAAGGCATGATTATAAAAATCTTCTAAGTAATAGAACTATAAAAATTGAAAATAGTGAATGGTTTAAAGACTGCAAACTAAAAGACCTTGAGTTATTACAACAACAAACTGCCTATGGTTTTTCAGCAGAAGATAATGATCTTATCTTGGATTCAATGGCTTCATTAGCTAAAGAGCCAACCTATTGCATGGGAGATGATATCCCATTAGCAGTGCTTTCTTCAAAGCCACATATTTTATATGACTATTTCAAACAAAGATTTGCTCAAGTAACAAATCCTCCTATTGACCCACTGAGAGAAAAACTGGTAATGAGTTTAGAGATGCATCTTGGAGCAAGATGTACTCCATTTGAAATTAAAGATCCTAAACCTTTTATTCATTTACAAAGTCCAATTCTCAATGAGGAAGAACTCATTTCCATTAAAAAATCAAAAATTAAATCTCAAACAATTTCAAGTTTGTTTGATATTGAGGAAGGTGTTCTAGGCTTAGAGAACCAATTAAAAGCAATTTGTAAACAGAGTGAGCTCTCTATAAAAGAAGGTTGCTCTTTAATTATTATTTCTGATAAGGGAATTAATCCTAAAAAGACTTTTATTCCTCCTTTACTTGCTGTTGGAGCAATTCATCATTATCTGCTAAAAAAAGAAATCAGGCTAAAAGCTTCTTTAATAATTGAAACAGGTCAATGTTGGAGCACACATCACTTAGCTTGTTTGATTGGTTATGGTGCAAGCGCAGTTTGCCCTTGGTTGGCCTTCGAAGCAGGTAGACACTGGTTAAAACACCCAAAAACTCAAAAACTCATTGATAGCAAAAAAATAAATCCATTATCAATAATTGATGTTCAAGAAAATATTAAAAAAGCTTTAGAAGACGGTCTTAGGAAAATTCTTTCGAAAATAGGCATCTCACTTTTATCTAGTTACCATGGCGCACAAATTTTTGAAGCTGTAGGCCTTGGATCTGACTTAATAAAAGTTGCTTTTGATGGCACAACAAGCCGCATCGCCGGCATAACATTAAAAGAATTAACTAATGAAACAATTTCAATACATACGAAAGCCTACCCAGAGATCGATTTAAAAAAATTAGAATTTTTGGGATTTGTACAATTTAGAAATAATGGAGAATATCATTCCAATAACCCTGAGATGTCCAAAGTTTTACATTCAGCTGTAAAACAAGGTCCAGGATACGATCATTTTGAAACTTACAAAAAACTCATTAGTAATAGACCGACAACGTCCCTAAGAGATTTACTAACAATTAGTTCAAAAAGAAAAAGCATCCCATTAGAGGAAGTTGAAAGTGTTGAATCAATTTGCAAAAGGTTCTGTACTGGAGGAATGAGTTTGGGTGCTTTATCAAGGGAAGCGCATGAAGTGTTAGCAGTTGCTATGAACAGAATTGGTGGCAAAAGTAATAGTGGAGAAGGGGGAGAAGATCCAGCTCGTTTTAATGTTTTAAATGATATCGATGAAAATACTCAATCAGCGACTTTACCATTTATTAAAGGTCTAAAAAATGGAGACACCGCGTGTTCAGCTATCAAACAAATAGCATCAGGTAGATTTGGAGTCACACCTGAATATCTAAGAAGTGGTAAACAACTTGAAATTAAAATGGCTCAAGGTGCAAAACCTGGAGAAGGGGGACAATTGCCTGGCCCAAAAGTTGATTCTTACATTGCAAAACTAAGAAATAGTAAACCTGGAGTAGCTCTAATATCTCCTCCCCCACATCATGATATTTATTCAATTGAAGATTTAGCTCAACTTATTCATGACTTACACCAAGTCCATCCAAAAGCGAAAGTGAGCGTTAAACTTGTTTCTGAAATTGGTATAGGCACTATTGCTGCTGGAGTAAGCAAAGCTAATGCAGATGTAATTCAAATTTCAGGCCATGATGGAGGAACAGGTGCTTCACCTCTGAGTTCTATAAAACATGCAGGTTTACCATGGGAACTTGGTGTTGCTGAGGTTCATAAATCTCTATTAGAGAATAACTTACGCGAAAGAGTAATTTTGAGAACTGATGGAGGTCTTAAAACAGGCTGGGACGTAGTTATTGCAGCTTTACTAGGTGCTGAAGAATACGGTTTTGGTTCTGTAGCGATGATTGCTGAAGGATGCATAATGGCTCGGGTTTGTCATACAAACAAGTGTCCTGTTGGAGTTGCCACTCAAAAAGAAGAATTAAGAAAAAGATTTAAAGGTATTCCAGAAAATGTCGTCAATTTTTTCTTGTATATTGCTGAAGAAGTAAGACAGATAATGAGTAGTATCGGTGTATCTAATATGGAAGAACTGATTGGTAATCAAGAATTTCTTTCAGCAAGAAACATCGATCTTCCAAAAACTTCTAATATTGATCTTTCTTCTTTAGTAAATGAACACTCAACCCCAGATAGATCATGGTTAAAACACTTAAAAACTGCCCATAGTAATGGTTCTGTATTAGAAGACGAGTTTTTGTCTGATATTAAATTTATAGATGCAATGAAAAATCACGAAATATTAACCAAAGAAATTGAGATAAAAAATACAGATAGAAGTGTTTGTGCGAAAATATCAGGCGAAATCGCAGAACTTCACGGCAACACTGGCTTCAATGGCGAACTCAACTTAAATTTCAAAGGATATGCAGGACAAAGCTTTGGTGCCTTTTTATTGAAGGGAATGAATGTTCAATTAATCGGAGAAGCTAATGATTATGTTTGTAAAGGAATGAATGGAGGAATACTCACAATAATTCCACCAAAAATAAATGAAATCTCCTCCGAACAAGTAATCCTAGGAAATACTTGTCTTTATGGAGCAACAGGTGGAAAATTATTTGCATTAGGAAAATCGGGAGAAAGATTTGCGGTTAGAAATAGTGGTGCCATAGCGGTAACAGAAGGAGCAGGTGATCATTGTTGTGAATACATGACTGGTGGGAAAGTAGTTATTCTAGGTTCCACAGGAAGGAATATTGGTGCAGGCATGACTGGTGGAATAGCTTTTATAGTCGATGAAAATAATGATTTAAGTAATAAAGTAAATAAAGAAATAGTAAGCATTCATCCAATAACTTCATCAAAGCAGGAAAATATCTTATTGGAAATTATTAGAGAATATCAAGCAAAAACAAATAGCTTAAAGGCCGCCAAAATAATTGAAAATTGGTCTCATTTTAAAAGTACTTTCAAATTGATTGTTCCCCCAAGCGAAGAAGAGATGCTTGGTATAAAAAAAATGTAAATGCCTTTCTTTGTAAAAACTGAAATTATAAAAAAAGAATACTTAATTAATAATGATTTAAAACGAAAAATAATTAACGAACATATTGATTGGGTAAAAAAATTAAAAACAGAGGGAATCAATATAAAAAGTGGCTTTTTGGTAGATGAGTTAAATAGGCCAGGTGACGGCGGATTACTTATTCTTGAGATGAATAACTATAAAAATGCACTAAAAATAATTAAGAATGATCCAATGATTAAAAATGATCTAGTTGAATGGAAATTAAATGAGTGGGTTGATCCAAATAAATGAATATAACTATCTTGGATACTTTTTCATAAGTTTTTGAATCTCTTCAGCATGGTAGCTACTACGAGTTAAAGGAGAACTAACTACTTGCATAAAGTTTAAATCTTTTTCCCCGAACACTTTAAAGTAGTTAAATTTTGAAGGGCTTACAAATCTTTTAACAGGTAAATGATTAGGGCCAGGAGATAAATATTGGCCAATAGTAACAATATCAACGAAATTACTTTTTAAATCCTTAAGCAGACTTAAAACCTCCTCGTCTTTTTCCCCTAAACCAAGCATGAAGCCTGACTTTGTATAAATTTTGGGAGAATAGTCTCTGGTTCTTTTAAGCAACTCAAGAGTTCTTTCATATTTGCCTTGAGGTCTTACTTTTTTATATAGCGAAGACACAGTTTCAATATTGTGGTTTAAAACATTTGGATTTGAATCAAGAACTTTTTCGAGCGCTTTCCAGTTGCCACAAAGATCAGGTATTAGAAGCTCAATAGTAGTTTCAGGAGATTTTTCTCTTATTTGATGAACACATTGAAAAAATTGAGATGCGCCACCATCCTCAAGATCGTCTCTATTAACTGATGTGATAACAACATGCTTAAGCTTCATTCTAAAAACAGCTTCGGCTAAACGATATGGTTCAGTTGGGTCTAAGTCTCTCTTAGATCTATCAAAATCAATATCGCAATATGGACATGCCCTAGTGCAACCAGGACCCATTATGAGGAAAGTTGCAGTTCCACTAGCAAAACATTCGCCGATGTTTGGACAGCTTGCTTCTTGACATACGGTATTGAGATTTAAATCGTTTAATAAATTTGCAGTATTACCAATTCGCTCAACTTGTGGAGCTTTGACCCTTAACCATTCAGGTTTTGAAATTAAACTATTAGGATTACTTGTCACATTAAATCTTCTTGACCTGTAATTTTATTTTACTAAAAACAAGATGAATTAACTATATTATAGTTTCAAAGACGAAGCTCATTCAACAGAAGTAAATAAATAAATAAATTCAACTAATCCTTCAGAAATTTAGAAAATTTTTAATTAAATTTACTCGTTACACAACGTTTTTGTTTCATTAACTAAAATTGAATCAGATTTCATAACATTGTTTTTAATACAGATATCAGAACATACTAACTTTAAAAATATAGCTTAAAAGTTATTATTTATAGCACTATTTTGTACTAAAAAGTGTTTTTTTAATTATTTTTTGATACAGTAAAAAATATATGTAATAAAACATTGACTTTTAAATTTAAAAGAAAACGTATTTTATTATCGGAAAAAAGTAAAAACTCTAAAGCAATAGGTTATGCTAGAGCTACTCATAACGAATATGAATATTTAGAAGAGCAAATAAAAATTTTGAAGGAAGAGGGTTGCAGTTTAGTGTTCTCTGAACTTATAAGTTTAGATGAAGAAATCAAACCCCAACTCAATAAAGCTATAAATTCCTTATCAAAAGGCGATCAATTAATAATAACTCAGCTTGATCGAGCATTTAAAAATAAAAAAGAATGTTTGATAACAATAAATAAACTTATTAATCAGGATATTCAATTGCGAACTTTGACTGGTTTTTTTGCTGCTAATGAATCTTCTAATGCAAATTCTTCAATCTTTAAGATTTTATATGAATTAGATAATTTAGAAGACAAAAGTTTAGGTGAAAGAAAAAAAGAACAACTATTACGCAGAAAATTATCTGGAAATAATTTGGGAGGAAGGCCCAAAATAAGTCCTCTAAAAGAATCTTTAGTAATCAGATTGCGTAATGAAGGATATTCTTATCGATCAATCAGATCGCAAACAGGAATTGCGTTGTCAACAATAAGAAGAGTAATTTTGGAAGGAGAACAAACATAAAATGAAGAGGAAAGAAATTGAAAATTTAATTAAAGAAAATTTTAAAGATACAGCGTTGCGTATTTATGAATTAGATAATGAAGATAGAAAAAGTTTATTAGCTGAATATAGAGAATGGATCATGAATGATTTAGATTTTGAAGAAGTAATGATGTTGCCTTATGAAGCCTATACTGACGAATTAGATTCTAATTTCTTAGAAGATTCACTTTAGTCCTCAATAGTATATCTCTTATTAAAATCGTATACTTCTTTTGCTATAAACGGTAAAAGGGAAGAATCTTTGGAATATTTTTCTCCATTACAAAAAACTACTAATAAAGTTTGTAGAGATTGATTATTAATCCACCAAGCAGAATCATGTCTAACTTCAGACATTAAGCCTGCTTTACTCCAAAGATTAATGCTTTCTGGTAATCCTTCACCCAAAAAACCATCTATTTGATTAAGAGAATCCTTTTTAAGAACAACTTTATTTAAATTTCTTTTTAAAAAATTTCGCAAATTTAAATTATTTTCTTGATAATCAATATGAATCATAATTTCCTCCAAAACCCGTGCAGCTGAATCAGAGTTCATAGCGTTTCTATTTTTATTATCATATCCATAAAATTCCTTTTCACGACCAAATGGTCCATCATCCCAAGTCTTCTGACAGCAATTGATACCATCCAATTCTTCCCAATTTAAATCATGTAGCCAATCATTTATTATACTTCTTTGGTATTTCCAATTTTCCCATAATTCGCCTTCAATACTAGGTCCACTTGTTGTTCCAGTAAGTAAATCAATTAAAAAGCTTGTTGCATTATTACTAGAGAAAGACAACATTTTTCCAACAGCATCAATAATTTCATCTGATAACAATAAACTTCCTTTTTTAATCCAATAAAATGCAGCAAGGCCATAAACTAATTTGACTATGCTGGCAGGGTAAACCATTTTTTTGTTATTAATGCCAGTTCCAAAACCTTTAAATACACTTTTATTTTCACTTTTATAATTAATCCAAGTTATCGAAATATCTTCTCTTGAAAAATCTTTATCATGAGAGCATACTCTCCTTAAAATATCATTTAAGGCTAGACCCATCTCCTGACTTAAATAGTAAAAGGACATTGAATGGAAATTTATAAAAATCCTATCTCACTATTTAAACAAACTAATTTTTCAAAAACTATTTGGTGGCAATTAAAAGTTAATATTTCGGGATATCAAAATGAAACAGAAGATAAATTAGTTACTGAAATATTTAAAAATAGAATTTTTAGGCTTATTTATCCAAATATTTATCAAAACAACCATAAATTTTCAAGAATACTAGTTCAACTATATGAAGATGGTTACGTCTGTTGGATAAATTTAGATGAATTAATTATTGAGAAATACGAATTCAAAAAAAATAACAGCTTAGAAAATGAACACTTCTTTGTAAAAGATAAAGTTAACTCAATTTTAAAATGGATCAAGGATCAATCTGAGTTAAATAATGAATATCTTTGGGGAGGTACATTAGGACCCAATTTTGATTGTTCTGGATTAATTCAAACTGCTTTTTTAAAGCATCAAATTTTTATACCTCGAGACTCTTTTCAAATAAAAAGTTTTTGTAAGCACCTTTTTTATTACAAAGAATCGTATGCGGCTCTACGTCCTGGCGATCTTTTATTTTTTGGAAATGAAGAAAAATGTGATCATATTGGAATCTACAAAGGAGACGGATTCTATTACCATAGCTCTGGAATGGATTTTGGCAGAAATGGAATAGGATTAGATACCCTTAAAAAGTCTAATGATAAAATCTCATTGCATTATAAATCTAAACTTATTTCGGCAGGAAGAGTAATTAGAAATTATAGATGGGACCGTACTATACGTTAATTAATACAGCTCAACTTTAAATTAAATTATTACTTATTTTTTTATTTAGAAATTAACCAGCAGTCCAAATATTTTTAATGATTGGCATTATGGTATCTAAGTGTAATGTCCCAACAAGTAACCAAGCAAAAACAGCTCCTCCACATCCTCCTAACCAAAATCCACTTGTAAAATCAGCCCAACCAGCTCTTGTAAATAAGTCCTTTGGCGGATTATTAACAGTCGCATCTGGAGGTTGAACATTAGGTGCTTTACCAGGTGCATTGTATAGCACAAAAAGTGCTGTCAAAATATGAACAGCTCCAATAGTAGCGAGAAGTCC
Source organism: Prochlorococcus sp. AG-459-N19 (assembly GCA_003209375.1). Taxonomy (GTDB): domain Bacteria; phylum Cyanobacteriota; class Cyanobacteriia; order PCC-6307; family Cyanobiaceae; genus Prochlorococcus_A. The sequence continues at coordinate 11,162 of QCRF01000006.1, forward strand.
AGCTGTTAGAGCAAATTCAGAATTTCTTAATGGGCCAGTCATAGTGAAAGGTCCGTATAGAAGATATCCAAAAGCAGCTCCAGTTTCTAAACCTCTAAAATTAGGGGAAATACCTTCTCTGTAAAAAGGTAAATTATTTATGAAGGCTTTTGTAAAGTAACCACTATTAACTGGGGTAGCTAAATTACCAACACAAGGATCAGCAACTGTTTTTACTGCCCATTGTTCTGCTACGCCAATATCATTTGGTTGTACAGAAGTATCTATATATTTCTCATCAAACTTAATAGAACTTGTTGATTCTGAGAATGATTTTTGAAAGTCGCTCATTTTTTTAATAATTTAGTGTTTGATAATTTATTCAGTTGCTGTAATTAATCTTCCAATCAATACGATAAAAACAGCAGGCATTGCTATACCAATTAATGGAACAAAAATTGAAGGTAAAAGACTTGGTAAATCAGATGGCATAGTTCTTTAAACATCTTTAAACACTTTAGTATTTATCTGCTAAATAGTGTTAATTTTACAACTGGATGATATAAAAATTATTAACTTTTTACATGTTAAATTTTTTCGCAATTGTACTTATCATTTTATAGGAATATTACTTCTAGTTTTTAAAAAAAGAAGCTTTAAAAATTAAATAAATAAGGTCAAATTAGATTCTATTAAATTAAAGAAAAATAAAAAAAGTAATAATAAATTTCTATCTAAAAAAAATAGTTATTTGTACAATCACGAAGAAAAAAAGCACTCAGTATTTTATAAGAATTCTCAAAGAAATAAAATGATTAGTCTTTTTCAAGGAAATACATAAGACAAATTAAAAGCATTAAAAATTGCGGAAGAATTGGCTGATAAATCAACATTATCAATTTTAAGAAAGGATTGAGAGATATGTCTCCTGAAGTGGTTGAAATTTCAGCTATATTAATCAGAAATTTCAAGTAAAAATTCAATTTCGCTCGGCACTACTTATTGACCTAATTCTATAAATTGGACGACTTTGACTTTCATGATAAGTCCTAATTAAAAGTTCACTCAATAATCCAAAGCTAAATAATTGAACCCCAGCAATTCCTAATATTAATGCAAACATTAGCAACGGACGATTTCCAATATCCTCACCCATTATTTTTAAAACTATTAAATAAGAACTCATTGCAAGGCTAATGAAAATACTTATAATTCCAACAAAACCAAATCCATACATTGGTCTTGTTAAAAATTTAGTCATAAACCATACAGTTAGTAAATCCATTAAAACTCTAAAAGTTCTATCGATTCCATATTTACTAGATCCATATTGCCTGCTTCTATGATTGACTTTAATTTCTTTGATTTTTGCACCTTCAATATTTGCTAAGACAGGCAAAAACCTGTGAAGTTCTCCATACAATTTAATATCATCAATTATTTCTTTCTTAAAAGCTTTTAATGAACATCCATAGTCATGCAACTTCAAACCTGTTACCTGAGCTATTAATTTATTCGCTATTTTTGATGGTATCTTTCTATTGATTAATTTATCTTTTCTATCAAACCTCCATCCACAAACCAAATCAAAACCATTATTAATTTCTGAAATTAATTTAGGAATATCATTTGGATCATTCTGTAAATCACCATCCAAAGTAATGACGATATCACCTTTAGAATTATCAAAGCCAGCTGACATTGCGGCAGTTTGCCCATAATTTTTGCGAAGGGAAATAACTGACAATTCTTTAATTTTGAGAGTTAGTTGTTTTAATACTTGAGGAGTATTATCTTTAGAGCCATCATTTACAACAATCAATTCAAAATTATATTTATGAAATGACATTACATTTATAACTTCATCCAATAAAAAACCAATACTCTCACTTTCATTGAAAACAGGGACGATAATAGAAATTAATTGTTTAATATCTGACATTTATATTTAATAATAATTATATAATTTTAACTTAATTTAGAACACTAAAATTAAACAAAAAAAATCACCACGTTTGTGGTGATTTAAATTATTTATGGAAAATTTTAACCAAACGTACCTGAAGTTGATGCGATAACAAATGCACCAAATGTAAGTATGTTTCCAATCGTGAAATGTGCAAGTCCAACTAATCTAGCTTGAACAATTGAAAGTGCAACTGGCTTATCTCTCCAGCCAACAAGGTTAGCTATTGGAGTACGCTGATGTGCCCAAACTAATGTTTCAATTAATTCTTGCCAGTAACCACGCCATGATATTAAGAACATAAAACCAGTAGCCCAAACTAAGTGACCGAATAGGAACATCCAGGCCCAAGGAGATAAAGAGTTAACTCCGAATGGATTATATCCGTTAATAAGTTGAGCAGAATTTAACCAGAGATAATCTCTGAACCAACCCATTAGATAAGTTCCTGATTCATTAAATTGCGCAACATTACCCTGCCATATTGCTAGGTGTTTCCAGTGCCAGTAGAAAGTTACCCATGCTATTAAATTTAATGCCCAGAACATAGCTAAGTACATAGCGTCCCAAGATGAACTATCACAAGTACCTCCACGTCCAGGACCATCGCAAGGGAATGCATATCCTAAATCTTTCTTATCAGGAATTAATTTAGTTCCTCTAGCATCTAGTGCACCTTTAATAAGGATTAAAGCAGTTGTATGAAGACCTAAAGCGATAGCATGGTGGACTAAGAAATCTGCAGGACCGATAGGTAAGAAAGCACTTAATGCATCTTGTCTATTAATAAGATCCATCCAGTAATGATTACCTGGTAATGAATTAGCAGCGAGACTTGCTGAACTTGTAGGATCAGATAATAAAGCGTTAAAGCCGTACATCATCTTACCTTGAGCGGCTTGAATGAATTGAGCAAATACTGGCTCAATTAGAATTTGCTTTTCAGGGTTACCAAAAGCTACAACAACGTCGTTATGAACATAAATTCCAAGAGTGTGGAATCCTAGCAACATTGTTACCCAGCTAAGATGACTTATCAAAGCTTCCTTTGTACCAAGAACTCTTGCTAATACATTATCTTTATTTAATTCAGGATCATAATCTCTTACAAAGAAAATAGCTCCATGTGCAAATGCACCAACCATCAAGAACATTGCTATGTACTGATGATGACTATATAAAGCAGATTGTGTAGTGTAGTCCCTTGCAATAAAAGCGTAAGAAGGAAGTGCGCCCATATGTTGCGCTACAAGAGAAGTTGCTACACCAAGTGATGCTAATGCTAGTCCAAGTTGGAAATGTAGTGAATTATTTACTGTTTCGTAAATTCCATCATGATTAATTCCGAAACTACCTTTATGAGGATCATTGGGGTGTCTTGTATTATGAGCTTCTGTAATTTCTTTGAGGCTATGACCAATACCAAAAGTATTTCTATACATATGACCAGCAATTACAAAAACTGTTCCAATCGCAATATGATGATGCGCAATATCAGTAAGCCATAATGCTTCACTTTGAGGATGTAGACCACCTAAGAAAGTAAAGATTGCTGTGCCAGCTCCCTCAGCTGTTCCAAATACTTGGTCTAGAGAATCAGGATTTTGAGCATATGCTCCCCAGTTTAAAGTGAAGAAAGGAGCTAATCCTGCAGGGTGTGGAAGGACTGTTAACCAATTATCCCAACCTACATGCTGTCCTCTTGATTCAGGTATAGCAACATGAACTAAATGACCTGTCCAAGCAATACTACTAAAACCAAATAAGACTGCTAAATGATGATTTAATCTTGACTCTGCATTTTTAAACCAAGCTAAAGAAGGTCTGAATTTTGGCTGTAAATGTAACCAACCTGCAAATAGAGTCCAACAAGCCAAAATACTCATGAATATTGAAGCTTGGAAGAGTTGCTCATTAGTTCTCATTCCAATTGTGTACCACCAATGATAGAGACCTGAATAAGCTATGTTTACTGGACCACTAGCTCCAGCTTGAGTCATTGCTTCTGTGATACCAGATCCGAAATGAGGATCCCAAATAGCATGAGCAATAGGACGAACGTGGGTTGGATCAAGTACAAATTGCTCGAAGTTACCTTGCCAAGCAATATGAAATAAGTTACCAGCCACCCAGAGGGCGATTATTGCTAGATGACCAAAATGTGTAGAGAAAAGCTTCTGATAAAGCTTTTCTTCGGTCATACCGTCATGACTTTCAAAGTCGTGAGCAGTAGCTATTCCGTACCATATTCGTCGGGTTGTAGGGTCCTGAGCTAGACCCTGGTTAAATGATGGAAATTTTGTTGCCATTGAATTAAAAAGGTGAAGTTCAGGTAATTAGCCCAGGCCGAAAAGGCGAGCGTGGAAGAAGGCCCAAGTAGTCGCGATACCGCCTACTAAGAAGTGAGTAACGCCAACCGCACGACCTTGAGTAATTGATAGTGCTCTTGGTTGAATTGTTGGAGCAACTTTAAGTTTGTTATGAGCCCAAACAATTGACTCAAACAGCTCTTGCCAGTAACCTCTTCCGCTAAATAAGAACATTAAGCTAAATGCCCAGATAAAGTGTGCTCCTAAGAACATCAAACCATACATACTTATAGCTGAACCATAACTGGTCAAAACCTGAGAAGCTTGCGCCCATAGAAAGTCTCTAAGCCAACCATTAATAGTAATGGCACTTTGAGCGAAGTTACCTCCAGTTAGTCCCCAAACATCACTTTGCATCTTCCAAGAAAAATGGAAAATAACAATTGATAAGCAGTTATACATCCAGAAGAGTGCTAAGAAAACATGATCCCAAGAAGAAACTTGACATGTACCTCCTCTACCAGGACCATCACATGGAAATCTAAATCCTAATGATGCTTTATCAGGTATCAATCTTGAGCTTCTTGCATAAAGAACACCTTTAAGAAGAATTAAAACTGTTACGTGTATTTGGAATGCATGGATATGATGAATCATCAAGTCAGCAGTTCCTAAGGGGATTGGAGCGATAGCAACCTTTCCACCTACTTCAACTAAACTTCCATTAAATACTTCACTTATAGCTTTATGAGGTAAAGCTTCTGCCGTACCAGCCAATATAGAAGTACCAACAGCTGAAGCTTGAATGCTTTGAACCCATTGAGCAAATATTGGTTGAAGTTGGATTGCAGAATCACTAAACATATCTTGAGGTCTACCCAAAGCTCTCATAGTATCGTTGTGAATATATAGTCCGAAACTATGGAATCCTAACCACATACATACCCAGTTCAAGTGACTGATTAAGGCATCTCTTGCTTTAAGGATTCTATCTAATACGTTATCAATATGTTTTGCTGGATCATAATCTCTAACCATTGCAATTCCAGCATGCGCGCCTGCACCTACTATGAATAATCCACCTATCCACATGTGATGGGTAAATAATCCAAGAACTGTCATGTAATCAGTGGCTATATATGGATATGGAGGCATCGCATACATATGATGAGATACAAGTATGCTTATTGATCCAAGCATTGCTAGGTTTACTGCTAGCTGAGCATGTCTACTCTCTGCCATGAACTCAAAAAGACCTTGATGACCTTTAGGAGCAGGGAATAATATTGGGTCTCCTTGCTGTGAATCTAAAATTTCTTTCATACTATGACCAATACCGTAATTGGTTCTATACATATGACCACCTATTATTGCTATTACACCAAAAGCTAAATGATGATGTGAAACATCAGTCATCCATAAGCTTCCTGTCACAGGGTTAAGACCTCCTTTGAAAGTAAGGAAGTCTGAGAAAGCTAACCAATTTAAACTAAAGAAGTTACCTGTGCCACTTGCTAATCCTGGAAATATCTGACCGATAATTTGTGGATCACAGAGTTGATGCGGCATAGGCATATCTGCAATAGTTGCTATTTCCTTGCCGTTAATAACTAAAGGAGAGCCTGCATCAATTGCATCTAAGAGAGCTGCAGTAGGAGCTCCTATGTGAATACAATGTCCAGCCCATGCCAAAGATCCTAGTCCTACTAAACCAGCTATATGGTGATTAAGCATAGACTCAATATCTTGGAACCACTCCATTTTTGGAGCTGCTTTGTGATAATGAAAAATTCCAGCATGAAGCATAAGTGCAGCCATTACTACAGCACCTATCGCTAGAGCCATGAGTTCACTCTCGTTAGTAATTCCCCATGCTCTCCACATGTGGAATATTCCTGAACTTATTTGAATACCGTTATAGTTAGCACCAAGATCAGCATTAAGCATCTCTTGACCAACAATTGCCCAAACTTGCTGAGCTCCGGGTTTCACATGAGTTGGATCAGCTAACCAACCTGAATAATTAGAAAATCTTGCTCCATGGAAAAATGCAGCACTCATCCATATAAAAATGACTGCAAGATGTCCAAAATGAGCTGAAAAGATTTTTCTTGTTGCTTCTTCAGCATCGCCTGTATGCACATCGAAATCGTGCGCATCAGCATGCAAATTCCAGATCCAAGTTGTAGTTTTTGGACCTTTAGATAATTTACTTGACCAGAAACCTGGCTTATCTAATTTGGCAAAATCAATGGGTCTTGGATCGGCCTTTACAGGATCTTCCAAAACTTTTTTGTTTTTTTCTCCACTTTCTGGTGGGCTGATGGTCATCTAGCACCTCGAAAATAATTGACATTAAAGCCGATTGTTCGGATCTTGAACCTACTTTTAATGATAATGTTCAAGAAAACGAATCCCTCGAAACTTTAGATAATCGTTTCAAAAATAATAAGGCAAAGATTCTTTCGTTATGCATTAACGTAACAAATGTTCTAATGATTGTTACTATATGAATATTTTGTTAAATTCTAGTCTATGACTATATTATGAGTATTTTTACTCAAAATTTATGTAAATTTCTTAAATTTTTTTTTATATTTCAAAGAAAATTTTTTAATTCCAGCGACAGTATATAATTTCAAAGTCACTATTAATAATTTCTAATTTGAAAGGCATTGCGATAGGTCTATCTAATAATTCAAAAGAAATTTTAAAAAGACTTAAAAAAACCGAATTTGTCAAAGACATATATATTGCAGGTTCTTCAAAAGAGGATGGGAAGGAAAATGAACTTATTCAAGTACAAAAACCTAGAGAAATCTTACAAAAAAAATGGCCTGAGATAGATTTAATAATCTTTGTAGGCTCAATTGCTGCATCAATACGCATAATAAATTCATTTTTAACCTCTAAAGATAAAGATCCCGGAGTAATAGTTATAGATAACAAATGCTCCAAGATAATTCCTTTAATTGGCTTACACCAGTCAAATACGCAAAATATTGCTTATCAAATTTCTAATTTACTTGGTGGCGAAATTATAGAAACTAATAATTCCAATGATCAAAGCCTTTTAAATCTTGATGCATTTGGGAATCAATGGGGTTGGAAAAGATCTGGCAAAATAAACGATTGGTCAAAACTAGTAATTAAACAAGCTAAGAACGAAGATATATTTTGCAAACAATTATCTGGCAATAACTTGTGGAAAACTTCAGAATCAGCCGAGATTATTAATCAAATTGATAAAAAAGCAACTGATAAACCAGATTCAACATTTTATGTGAGTTTATTCAAAAATCATGAAACAACTTGGCACCCGCCCGTATTATGGGTTGGTATTGGATGTGAGAGAAATACAAGCAAAGAATTAATAAAAAATTCTTTAAATAATTTTTTTGAGTCAGGAAATTTATCACAGCAATCAATTGCGGGATTTGCAACTATTGATATTAAAAAAAATGAAATAGGAATTTTAGAACTTGCTAAAGAAAAAAACATACCTGTAAAGTTTTTTAGTAAAGAAGATCTTTCAAAAATAATTGTTCCTAATCCATCAAATGTTGTGCAAGATGAAATTGGCACCCCTTCCGTAGCAGAAGCCTCTTGCTTACTTGCAGCAGGAGAAGAATCAAAATTATTAGAAGAAAAAAGAATTTTTAAAAATCAATCTGGGGCAGTAACTATCGCTGTTGCAGAATCAAAAAATCAATTTAATCCAACTCATGGCGAAATACATATTATTGGAAGTGGGCCTGGTGATATCTCCTTACTAACCAATAATGCAAGAAAAGCACTTTCAAGATGTACTGTTTGGATTGGATACAAAATGTACTTAGATTTAATAAAACCCCTAAAAAGGAATGATCAGGTTTTAATTGAAAGTAAACTCACTGAAGAAAAAGAGAGATGCAGTAAAGCAATTAAACTAGCTGAGGAAGGAATAAAAGTGGCTTTAATTTCTTCAGGTGAATCTGGATTTTATGGAATGGCAGGTTTACTTTTAGAATTACTTCAAAAAATCAAAAAAGAATATAGACCTTACTTTGAAGTACATCCAGGTATAAGTAGTGTTCAATTAGCGGCTGCAATTAGTGGCGCACCACTAATGAATGACTTTTGTTCAGTAAGCTTAAGCGATAAATTAACTCCATGGTCTTTAATAAAAAAAAGAATTGAAGGAGCTCTTGTGGGTGACTTTGTAATAGCTTTATTTAATCCTCAATCCATTGAAAGAAATTGGCAGCTGAAAAGTGTAATAGATATATGTTTACAATCTAGGCATGGTAATACTCCAGTTTTAATAGCTAGACAAGTAGGGAGAGAAAATCAAACCAAAAAATTTTTTACTTTAAACACTATTCCTTTTAAAGAAATTGATATGTTGTCAATCATAATTATTGGCAATTCTCAAACAACCTTAGTTGATGAGATATTTCTCACTCCCAGAGGATATTTACAAAAGTAAGTTTAGATAATCCATAATTTTTATATAGAATGATTTTCTTTGCTTTTTCTCTGTAAGAATACTAATCTTTTATAATAGAAATATACGGAAATTAATTGAAAAATATTGGTTTAATTTTGTTTGACATTGATGGGGTAATTCGTAGCGTAGAAAATAGTTACAGACTTTCATTAAAGAAAACAGTTTACAAATTTTCAGGATGGGAGCCAAGTTATGTAGATATTGATGATGCAAAAAATGAAGGGATCTGGAATAATGACTGGGATTTAAGTTTGGAACTTATAAAAAGAAGTATAAAAAAGGAGAACTTAAACCTTAAAATTCCTCCAAGAGAAGAAATAGTAAAATGTTTTGAAGAGTTTTACTTTGGTGGAGATCCAAATAAAGATAGTAAATATTGGTCTGGTTACATAACAAATGAGGAGTTATTAGTTGATAAGAAGTTTTTTGATTTAATTCAAGATAATGGAATAATCTGGGGGTTTGTTAGTGGTGCAGAGTCTGCTTCTGCAAAATTTGTTTTAGAAAAAAGACTTGGACTAAAATCACCACCATTAATATCTATGGGAGATGCTCCTGAAAAGCCTAATCCTAAAGGTTTTATTAACTTATCAAAAAAGCTTATTGGAGATAAACTTGGCGAATCAAATATTCCCATTGCATATGTAGGAGATACTATTGCAGATATAAACACAGTTATAAACGCTAGAAAGGAAATACCATCTCAGAAATTCATAAGTATAGGAATAGCTCCACCTCATTTACATTTAAATTCTCGATTAAAAGAACGTAATTCTTACGAAACAAATCTTAGAAATGCAGGCGCTGACTTAATTTTAAAATCTATTTATGACCTTAAAGATATTAATCTTGGCTTGTTTTAAAACAAATATTAAATAATAATTTTCTAAATAAATCATTGAGAGGGAGTCACCATTAAGAGAACATCAAGAGAACTAAGATGAACCAATAAGAACTAAGATGACTCCAACAGAAAGTAATTTACCCGCCATACTTAAATGGCATAAACTAAATCCAAGATTAAGCCTACTAGATAAGAATTTAAATTTAATTTATTGAACCTACTAGAGAAAGCAAATATAATCTTTGCATTTAAAAAATCGAGTATATAAAAGGTGCGATAACTGAACCTTGAGTGAAAATAATTAGTGACCCCATGAGAACAATCGTAATAATTAAGGGCGCTAACCAGTACTTTTTACGAACTTTCATAAAGTCCCAAATGTCTTTAACTAGATCAAAAAATGCTTCCATGGTTTAAAAAATGCGTTTTAGGTCAATCTTTTGTTCTTTGCGGTTTTCTCTGTATGTCTTCTCTCCTTTTCGTTTAGTTCTTAAAGGATCATAACCTGTAAGGCGCATTATATAAGCAATAGGTTGCAATACAAAAATAAAGACCAGGCCGAGGATGATGTGACTGTTAATCCATCCAAGGAAGTGTCCTAATGCCATCCAACTCTTATATGGGTATTGAAGTAGGCGTGGTGCAGTGAGACCTAATAGCAAACCTGGAACTCCTATCCAAAGAGTCCATATTCTAAATTGATGCCCGAAGAGTGATGGAAGTAACCAACCAATTAGAATGGGGAATCCAAATCCAATAAGCAGTCCGAACTCTCGAAGTTGTTTTTTAGAGATTTTTTCTTTCATTATCAATCGAGTTCAAACTCCTGCATCCAGGTCTCATCCTTCTCTACTTTGGGTTGTTCGCTTTTGAAAAGGATCTGGTTTTGAAGAACCAAGACATCCATCTCTGTCCGCATGAAGCACCTATAAGCATCCTGAGGTGTACAAACGATAGGTTCCCCCCTGACGTTAAATGAAGTGTTAACAATTGTAGGACAACCAGTCTTTCGCTTAAAGGCGTTGATAAGTTCGTAGTAGCGGGAGTTTGTGGTTTTGCTTACTGTTTGAACCCTTGCTGAATAATCAACATGAGTTATTGCAGGTAGTGAAGATCTCGGAATATTGAGTTTTTCAATACCAAAAAGTTTATCTTCTTCTTCTGTCATCTTCTTACAAAGTTCTTTTTTGACCGGAGCAACCAGAAGCATGTAAGGACTCTTAGCATTCATCTCAAACTGATTACTGACATCTTCTTCCAAAACTGATGGAGCAAAGGGACGGAAACTTTCCCTGTACTTAATTTTGAGGTTCATCACGCTTTGCATCTTCTGGTTGCGTGGATCCCCAATGATGGAGCGCCCACCTAGTGCTCTAGGACCAAATTCCATAGGACCATTAAACCAACCAATCACATGACCTTTCTCAAGTTCCTCTGCTAATTGCTCGAACAACTTATGATCATTATTAGTGTGGAATGGCGCTTTAATCTGTTCAAGATAGTTGATTATATCAACGTTGCTAAACTCAGGACCTAAATATGTTCCTTTCATGGAGTCGCTTATGTTGACGACTCTCTCTTGTTCTTGGTGTTGATGCCATCCCACCAACGCAGCACCGAGTGCTGAACCAGCATCACCACTAGCAGGTTGAATCCAAATGTCATCAAAAATATTCTCTTGCAGCAATTTCCCATTAGCAACGCAATTAAGAGCAACACCACCAGCAAGACAAAGATTATTGATACCTGTCTCTTCTCTCAGTGACTTTGCCAGTTTGAGAACGATCTCTTCGGTAACAACCTGAATCGATGCCGCTAGATCCATATGGAACTGGGTAAGTTCCGTTTCTCCCTGTCTTGGTGGTCTACCAAAAAGTTTGTGGAACTTCCTTCCAGTCATGCGGAATCCACGATGATATTTGAAGTAACTCATTTCGAGACGGAATGTCCCGTCCTCTTTAATATCAATTAAATTATCTTTTATCTTGTCGACATATTTTGATTCTCCATAGGGAGCTAGACCCATGAGTTTGTATTCGCCAGAATTTACTTTGAATCCGCAGTAATAGGTGAATGCTGAGTAGAGAAGACCCAAAGAGTGTGGGAAACTGATTTGCCATAGCGGGTCAATATCTTTACCTTTGCCGATCCAAGCAGAGGTTGTTGCCCATTCGCCAACACCATCCATGCAGAGAATGACCGACTCCTTAAAAGGACTTGGGTAGAAGGCAGCAGCGGCATGAGAAAGGTGATGCTCTGAAAAAAGCAGTATGGGAATCTTTGAGGAGTGAAATCCTAGTGACTTTTGAACTGCTTTGAGATTCTTCTTAAGTTCAGTCTTTAAAAAAAGTTTTTCTTTCAACCAAACTTGCATCGCTGCAACAAAAGATCTACCGCCTCTTGGTGCTGTTCCTAGATAAGTCTCCAGAAGCCGTTCAAATGTAATTAAAGGTTTCTCGTAATACACTATCTCTTTGACATCTGTAAGACTGATTCCATGAGATTTTAAGCAGTAAAAGACTGCATTCTTAGGAAAACTCGAATCATGCTTTTTCCTAGAGAATCTTTCTTCTTGTGCAGCACTAATTATCTCCCCATCCTTCAATAGTGCAGCAGCACTATCATGGTAATAACAAGACAATCCTAATACATAAGAACTCATGAGATATAAGTGAGTCTTTAAATAATAAAAAATACCTATTCTTTAATCATAAATTAACAACTATTAGTTCACAATATTTGATTTTACTCACCAATTTATCCACCATTTTGTTGACGCAATATTGAACTTCTGCGAACCAGTAATCACCTTATAATGGTATATGTAGTCGTATCAGTAGATCTGAAACCTCAGCGAACCCTAATAAACTTCCACGAACCAATTAATCACGGAGAGGGAGGGATTCGAACCCTCGACAAAAGTTACCTCCTGTAACTCCTTAGCAGGGAGCCGCTTTCAACCACTCAGCCACCTCTCCAGTTCTTATACATTATCAATTTTTTTGCAAACATTCAAAATTATTTATTTAATCGAAATGTCTAATCAACTTGAACTCTTGGCAATCTATTTTTAAAAGAACAAAGAATTTCCCAAGGGATAGTATTGGATTCCCTTGCCCAATCAATTGGAGAAATTGTTTTATCGCCTTCAGAGCCTAATAATACCATCGTACTGCCAACTTTAATTTGATCTGAACCTGTAATATCCACCATCATTTGATCCATAGTTATCGATCCTACTTGGGGATAAAGTTTATTTTTAAAGATAACTTTTATCTTACCTGAGAGATTTCTAGGGACTCCATCTGCATAACCGATACTTAATACAGCCAACTTAGTTTTTCTACTACTTACAAATTTTCCTCCATAACTTACTCTTACACCTTGATCAATAACTCTTATAAAAGCTACTTTGACCTTCAAAAATAAAGCTGGTTTAAGACATAAATTTTTATCTATTTTTGCTAGAGGACTATATCCATACATAGAAAGTCCAACTCGTACCATATGAAAATGAAAATCTTTATCAAGAAGCATGCCTGCAGAATTTGCCAAATGAATCTTGATATTGTGATCATTATCAACTTTAATTTGCTTTAATAATTCTCTAAACTTAAGTCTTTGTAATTGTGTACTGCTTTTAGGATCTAATGAGTTATCTTCATCTGCAGATGATAAATGACTATATATTCCTTCTATTGAAATGTTTTCAAAAGATTTTATTTTTTCAAATTCCTGAATAAACTTATCAGATTCAAATCCTAATCTTGACATACCAGTATCAACCTTAAGATGTAAAGAAAATTTCAACCCAAACTGCTTACCAATATTATTGCAAATTAAACACTCTCTAAGACTACTGATAGTTGGCATAAGATTATTTTTGAAGGCTATTATTAAATCCTTTTTTGTATATAGATTTCCCAAAACAAGAATTGGTTTGTTAACTCCAGAAGAACGAAGCTTAATCCCTTCTTTTAAAGTGGCAACACCTAATTCTGAAGCTCCGCCTTTAATAGCATAATCAGATACTACTTTTGCATCATGTCCATATCCATCAGCTTTGACAACCGCCATAAATTGACAGCTTTTACTTAATTTAGATCTTAACTGCCTTACATTTTTTTCTATTGCTTTACCATTGACTTCAATCCAAGCTCTTTGTTTTGGATCTACATCTCTTTCAAAATATGAATATTTATCAAAAATAAATCTCTGATTTGTTTGCGGAAATTGCATTAACTTTGCACAATTATATGCGCTTATTGAAATATACAGTTAGCATGACATGTAAATTGTATTTTGGCATGGGCCAGACTCTAGTTTTAAATGCATCTTATGAACCTTTAAATATCACTTCCTGGCGAAGAGCAGTAATTTTGATGATTAAGGGTAAAGCAGAAAGCTTAGAGGAAGATAAATCATATTCAATACATAGCGGAAAAAAATTGCCGACAGTAATAAGACTTCGATACTATGTTAAGGTGCCTTTTAGAGAGGTTTCTTTAACAAGAAAAAATATTCTTCTGAGAGATAATAATGCTTGCCAATACTGTAACTATAGGGGTAGTGACCTATCAATAGATCATGTTTTACCGAGAAGCAGAGGTGGAACAGATAACTGGGAAAATGTTACTACAGCATGTCTCAGATGTAATGTACAAAAAGGTAATCGAACTCCTGAAGAAGCGAGTATGCCTCTAAAACGCAAGCCTTATCGTCCATTAAGTAATCTAAATTTTGAAGCTACAAGACAAATTGACTCTGGCAAGCATAAAGAATGGAGTAAATACGTAATAGGGGTTGCAATCTAATACAAAAATTCTTAATCTACTCCATTATTAAAATCTTCCATCATTCTTTTTTGCTCTTGTGCTATGCATGCATCAATTACTTCGTCCAATTGACCAGCAAGAATTGGCTCAAGTGAAAAATTGGAACCTAATCTATGATCAGTTGTTCTGTTATCTTTAAAATTATAAGTTCTAATTTTTTCACTCCTATCGCCTGTTCCAACTTGGGAAAGTCTTTGTGATCTTTCTTTTGCATTAGCTTCTTTTAATTGAATTTCATACAATTTAGCTCTTAAAATTTCCATTGCTCGTTCGCGATTTTGCAATTGTGATCTCTCTTGAGTACAAAAAACTCTTATTCCTGTAGGCTTATGGAGAAGATCAATAGCTGTCTCTACCTTATTAACATTTTGTCCCCCTGCACCTCCTGATCTTGCTGTGCCAACCTCTAAATCCGTAGGATCGATTTTAACCTCAACAGGATCAGCCTCAGGCATAACGGCCACTGTAGCAGTCGAGGTGTGAACTCTACCTTGAGATTCAGTAGCTGGAACTCTTTGGACTCTATGCACACCAGCCTCAAATTTAAGTTGACTATATACAGAATCTCCCTTTACAGAGATAACTAACTCCTTAAATCCTCCCATATCTGACTCAGAAGCACTAACAGGTTTTACAGACCATCCGATTTTTTGTCCATATCTTTCATACATTCTTGCTAAGTCGCCTGCCCAGATACAAGCCTCGTTACCTCCAGCGCCGGCTCTTATTTCTAACATTACACTTCTTTCATCTCTTGGATCTTTTGGCAATAAAGCGATTGTGGTCTTTTGAATTAGTTCATTCTTACATTCCTCTAGAGTTATTAACTCCTCATTTATTAAAGATTCCATTTCTTTATCATTTCTATTCTCTTTTAGTAAATTTTTTGAATCTTCAATTTCTTTATCGGTGTCAAGCAACTTATTAAAATCAATCACCAAAGGTTCCAATTTTGACCTTTCCCTTGCTATCGATTCTAACTTTTTTGGATCATTAGCAATATCAGGATCTGCAAGCTGCACTTCCAAATTTTCAAAACTTTCTGAAGCAGTTTTCAACCTTGCAATTAATATTGAGTATTCCAATTGAAATAATGCTTGATTTGGAGAATTCTATTTTTTAGAATCTTTTTCTTCTTTTTGTTCTTTTGATGTGGCTGAATTTGCTGAACCCATTCCATATTTTTTCATAAACCTATCAACCCTACCTTCTGTATCAAGAATTTTCTGAGTTCCAGTGAAATATGGATGATTACCGCTCCATACATCAACATGTAATTCAGGCTGCGTTGAGCCAGTTGTCATTACAACTTCTCCATTACAAATAACTTTTGCATCTGGATACCATTTTGGGTGTATTTCTGATTTTGGCATAATTTAAATTCCTTTAACGTTTGGAGAATTGAGGAGCTTTTCTTGCTTTTTTAAGACCATATTTTCTTCTTTCCTTAGCTCTAGGATCTCTACTGAGATGGCCTTCAGTTTTAAGCGGTTTCCTATTGTCAGGAGATAACTCGCAAAGTGCTCTAGCTGCTCCTTGCTTGATAGCATCAGCTTGACCTGTCAATCCACCACCAAAAACATTCACCAGAATATCATAGGAATTTTCAAGGCCTAATGTTTGCAAAGGTGCTTTTATTGAATTTAAATGCAGAGGATTAAAGTTTAAATAATCATCTCCAGAACGACCATTAATTTTTATTAGTCCATTTCCTGGAACCAAACGGACTCTAGCTACTGAAGTTTTTCTTCTTCCAGTTCCCCAATAAACAGCTTTGTTTTTTATTTGACTATTCATTTTGATAAATTAACTATTTAATAATACAGGATTCTGAGCAGCATGAGGATGATCAGCACCTTTATAAACTTTAAGTTTTTTAAATTGTTGTCTTCCTAAAGAATTATGTGGAAGCATACCCTTAACAGCTTGCTCGATGATTCTTTCAGGAATTCTTTCTTGTAGAGACTCAAATTTTTCAATTTTCATTCCTCCTGGTCTACCAGAATGTCGCCTATACAATTTTTGTGATGCTTTTTTACCTGTTACCTCAACTTTTTCGGCATTTACTACGATGACAAAATCACCAGTATCTAGATGAGGAGTAAATGTTGGTTTATTTTTACCTCTCAATACAGTTGCAATTTCTGTTGCAAGTCTCCCAAGTGTCTTATCTTTTGCATCAACTAAAAACCAATTTTTTTCAATGGTTTCTAAAGATGGAGTAATTGTTTTATTCATTTACCAAATTTTATACAAATAAATTTAAAGTTAATTATAAATTCTAACCTATTGGCGGAATATTAAACAACAGTTTTGAATGATTAAAGAAAAAACTTCGCTTAATTAAACTTTACTTAAGAAAAACCCTTAATTAAAAATATAGGGAAAAAATCGTTGTTATTTATCTTTTTAAAAACATTTTTTTCATATACAGCATTTACAAAACATAATCCCTTAGCTGGAGCAGATTCTTTAACATCATTTTTCCTTTTGTTTACCCATCTATCTTTAAAAATTTCTGGCGATATTTTTTTTTCTCCAACTAAAACTAGTTGACCAACGATTAAACGGACCATTCCATATAGAAAACCACTAGCTTTGATATCAACTAGAATCAAATCTTCTACTCTTTTAATATCTATATTTTTTATTGTAGTAATAGAGTTTATTCTATTACTACCACTTTTCTGAAAAGCAAAAAAATCATGTTCTCCTTCCATTTTCTTGGATGCATTTAACATTAAAACTTCATCTAATACTTTTTGATATCTATGCCATGACCAATTATTGATGAACAAGTTAGGGAATTTACTGTTATTAATGACATATCGATAATGTCTATACATTGCTGAATAGCATGCATGCCAACTATCTTTAACTTCAACCGATTCCAAGATCCTAATTGTGGAGGGTAAGAGACTATTTAATACATCAGAATAACTATTTCCTGGAATAACACAATCAACATCAAAGTGTACTACTTGACCTGATGCATGAACCCCAGAATCAGTCCTGCCAGCTGCAAAAGTCTTAACCTTATGATTTGTAACCTTTAAGAGAGCAATATCTAAAATTTCTTGAACTGTATTTGCATTTTTTTGTTTTTGCCAACCTGAATAATGAGATCCATCATATTGGACTAGTAAAGCTACCCTTTTCAAAAGTTATTTTCTAGTAAAAGCCCCACTTTTAACTATTTTAGACAAGTTCGATTATAGCCATCTGGGCGTTATCACCTTTTCTAGATACGGTTCTAACTATGCGCGTATAACCACCTTTTCTATCTCCATATCTTTCCTTTGCTTTTTCAAATAATGAATGAACTAATTTCTTATCATAAATATATCCAATAGCTCTTCTCCTAGAAGCTAAACTTCCCTCTTTAGCGAGTGAAATCATCCTTTCAGCTTCATTTCTTAATGCTTTTGCCCTTGCTTTTGTTGTTGTAACTCTACCTTCCCTAATCAATTGTGTAGTTAAACCTCTTAAAAGTGCTTTCCTCTGGTCAGCAGGTTTACTTAATAATGGAATTCTAAGTTGGTGTCTCATAATCTTAAAAATTGTTAAACAGAGGTTCTGCTTTGTGGTATAGAAATGCCGATGCGCTCAAGAGCCTCAATAACCTCATCTGCAGATTTAGAGCCAAAGTTTTTAATTTCAAGAAGATCTTCATAACTGAAGCCCATTAAATCCGAAACTGAGTTAACTTGAGCCCTTTTCAAACAATTATATGCTCTAACGGACAAGTTTAGTTCCTCTAGGGGAATTTGAGCTTCAGGAGATGGTTCAGGTTCTTCAGGAATTTCCTCAACCATTGTCACAGTAGCAAGCGGTTGAAAGAGTTCTATTAACTGATTTGCAGCTTCGGCAATAGCATCGTCAGGACTTGTTGATCCATCTGTTACAACTTCCATTTTTAATCTTTCTCTTCCTGTTCCACCCTCTGCTACAGCAGTTTCATCAATCGTAAAATTCACTCTCTTAACTGGCATAAATACAGCATCTATTTGAAGTAAATCAATAGCAGTTGTCTCTTCACTCTTACGATCGACGGGTCTATATCCAACACCTCTTTCAACATGGATTTCCAACTCTAAGTTGTGACCCTCCTGAATAGTTGCGATTGGTTTCTCTCCATCGACAATTTCAACTTGGGAGGAAAATTGAATATCATTCGCCTTCACCTCCATTGGACCGCTTGCTACTAACCTGCCGATTTCAAGCTCTGGATTAGAACTATTTATTGATAGCTGCTTGCAATTGAGAAGAATATCTAAAACGTCTTCTCTAACGCCAGGAATAGTGGCATATTCATGATTAATTCCTGCTATTCTTACTGCAGTTACTGCACTCCCTTCAAGTCCTCCCATAAGGACTCTTCTAAGAGAATTACCCAAAGTTGTAGCTTGTCCCCTTTCTAGAGGGCCAATTAAAAAAGTTCCTGTTTGGGAGCGATCATCTGCTATCTGATGGTCGATTCTGTCAATCTGGTATTGCAACACGGAAAATAATGAGGTTAAAAGTGTTTTTGGGGGGGGTTGAGAATGGTTAAGACCTAAACGCGTCTTCGTTTAGGTCTTCTACATCCATTATGAGGTAATGGAGTTACATCTCTTATTAGAGTTATTTCTAATCCGGCCACTTGTAAAGCCCTTATGGCCGTTTCCCTACCTGCGCCAGGTCCTCTAACTAGTACTTCTATTTGTCTCATACCCTGATCGAGTGCTCTTCTAGCTGCAGCTTCGGCAGCTGTTTGAGCTGCGAATGGGGTACCTTTACGAGCGCCCTTAAACCCACTTGCCCCTGCAGAAGACCAAGAAATTACATGACCAGAAGTGTCAGTAATAGAGACGATAGTATTATTAAATGTGCTTTGGATATGTACCACACCATTAGGTACATTACGTTTAGATTTCTTCGAACCTGTTTTTTTTACTGTAGCTGCCATAATTTTTTAATTTAAAACTTCAATGTGTCGATAAATTTAGTTAATTATTTTTTTCTTCCAGCAACTGTTTTCCTCGAACCTCGTCTTGTTCTTGCATTGGTTCTTGTTCTTTGACCCCTTACTGGAAGACTCATTCTATGTCTTCTTCCTCTTACACACCCTATATCTTGTAGACGTTTTAAAGCCATTCCCTCTTTTCTTCTCAAATCCCCTTCTAAAGTGAATTCTTCTGTGGCACCTCTAAGTTTTTGCACATCAGAATCTGAAAGGTCTTTGACTCGAATATCAGGGTTTACACCCGTATTAGCAAGAATTAGCTTTGATCTGGTTAAACCAATTCCATAGACGTATGTAAGTGCTATTTCAACTCGCTTTTCGCGAGGTATGTCAATTCCTGCAATCCTGGCCACGTGTTTTGAATAAGTAAAAGTTTGAATTTAGGGTTGAAATTTAACCCTGACGCTGTTTATTGCGAGGTCTTTTCTTGTTAATAACATAGATTTTACCTCTTCTCCTCACGATCTGATCGTCAGGACTAATTTTTTTGACTGAAGATCTGACCTTCATAGGGGTTTAACAAAATACGTTAATATTATATTCTACATCATCATCAAGCCATTTTTTGTTTGATATCAGAGGAAATGGTTTTTAAATCTCTATCAGCATTAATATACTCTAACAATTGGAGATCTTTAAAAAAGTGAATCAATGGTTCTGTAGTTTTTTTATAAATATCAACTCTTGTTCTAATTGTCTCTTCCGTATCATCTTTTCTCCCTCGTAAAAGCAGGCGCTTAATTAAAACTTCTTCTGGAATATCTAAATAAAAAACCACTTCCAAAGGTTGATTTATTTCAGTTAAAACCTGATACAACGAATTTGCTTGAGATAAATTTCTTGGGTAACCATCTAGAATCCACCCTTTATTATCCTTAACTAAATTTTGTCTTACTATCTTTAATACAAGTTCATCACAAACAAGTTCACCTCGATTCATAATGTCTTTCACCTGGATACCAAGGCTAGTATTCATTTCGATTTCTTTTCTTAATAATTCACCAGTAGAAAGGTGTAAATATGAATTAGTTTGACTGAGCAATTCCGCTTGAGTCCCTTTCCCTGCTCCAGGAGCTCCTAAAAATAGCAAATGTTTCTTCATTAACTGTTAATTAGTCCCTCATACCTTTGAGAAATAACATAAGTTTGAATTTGCTTAGCAGTATCTATAGCAACACCCACTAGAATAAGTAATGAAGTTGCTCCTAGACCTTGAAAAGTCTGAACATTTGTAGCTCTCTCAACTGCAGCTGGGATAATAGCTACTGAACCCAGAAATAATCCTCCCAACAATGTCAACCTATTTTGTATACCTGATAAATAGTTTGCCGTATTAGTTCCTGGCCTAACTCCTGGTATCGCTACCCCTCCCTTCTTTAAATTAGAAGCTACATCAACCGGATTAATAGTAAGAGAGGCATAAAAATAGGAAAAGCCCAAAATTAAAGAAAAAAATGTAAGTGCATATGGCCATGGATTAGAAGATCCTGGATTTAAACTACTCGCTAACTTGATTAAGACTGGATTGCCCGTAACATTTGCAATAGTTATAGGTAGAAAGATTAAAGCAGATGCAAATATGATAGGCATAACTCCTCCTGCATTTAATTTCAAAGGTAAATAACTTTGCCTTGTAGGAAGTAGTGTTGAATTTCCTATTTGCCTTTTTGCACTAACAATAGGAATGCGTCTTGCTCCCTCTTGGACAAAAATGATCCCAACAATTGTCAGTAAAAATACTCCAAGTAAAACTGCTATACCTAAAACATCTCCTCTATCACCAGTTTGGGCTTTTTCAATAGTTGAACTTAAAGCTTTAGGTAAAGTCGAAACAATATTCAAAAAAATTACTAGTGAAGCTCCTTGACCTATCCCTTTCTCAGTAATAATTTCACTAAACCACATAACTAACATTGAACCAGTAACTAAGGCAATTGAAGTTTGCAAGACAAATGTAGTTTCACTTATCCCCTGAATGGCATATTGTCTGAGAATTAAGGAAAAAATTATACTTTGCAAAAACCCCCATCCTAATGAAACATATCTTGTTATTTGGGCAATTTTTCTTCTACCTGCTTCTCCTTCATTTTTTTGTAAATCTTCAAGAATAGGCAATGAAGCCGTGAGAAGCTGAATAATAATTGATGCGTTGATAAAAGGAAGTATTCCTAATGCAAATATTCCTAGGGTTGAAATTCCTCCTCCAGTAAAAATATCTAAAAATCCTATTAATTGCCCCCCTTGATCTATAAAACTTTTAAAAGCAACCCTATCAATACCTGGCATAGGTATATAGATTCCAAGTCTTACTAAAAGGAGAAGACCTAAAGTTGTTAAAACTCTGCTCCTAAGCTCTTGATTTAAAAATAATTGGGAAAGTATTTCGGAAGCGCTAGGATTTCTACTTTTGTTTACAAACATTTTGAAGCTTACATAAATTTTTAATAAATTTTATTTATTATTGATAAGCTCGCAGGATCCACCTGCGTCTTCAATTTTTTGTTTTGCAACTTTTGTGAATGCATGAGCTTGAACTTTTAACTTTACATTAAGTTTTCCGTTACCTAGCACTTTTAAAGGAAATTTTGGTTTAAAGATCAATCCTTTCTTAACAAGTGAGTCTAAGTTAACAGTTTCGTTATCTTTAAAACCATTTAATTTATCTAAATTAATTATGGAAAAGTTCTTTTGATTAATAATTTCAAAGTGCTTTAATTTTGGAACTCTTCTGTATAAGGGCATTTGGCCACCTTCAAAGCCTGGACGTGTGGGTCTTCCAGAACGTGACTTTTGTCCTCTCATTCCAAAACCACATGAAGCACCCTGACCGGCTGCAATACCTCTACCCTTTCTTAATTTTTTCTTTCTTGAGCCAGAGTTTGATTTAAGTGTATTTAATGTTGAAGTCATAATTTTCAAGAATAGAGCTGTTCAAGTGAGATACCTCTCTCCCTTGAAGCAGATTTATGTGTTCTTAATTGAGAAAGAGCTACCATAGCAGCTCTTGCATTATTTAAAGGTGTTTTACTACCCAATCTTTTTGCTAAGACATTTTTTATGCCCGCTAATTCTAAAACAGTTCTTATTGAACCACCAGCAATTACGCCTGTACCTGGAGCAGCCGGTCTAATTAGTACATTAGCAGCACCATCTCGACCTTTAGATAAAGTTGGTATTGAATTATTTGGAGTTAAGGGAACTCTAACAAGATTCTTTTTACCATCTGAAACTCCCTTTCTAACAGCACCAATAACATCTCCCGCTTTTCCAACTCCTACTCCAACTTGACCTTTCTCATTGCCTACAACAACGATTGCTCTAAAACTCATTTTTTTTCCGCCTTTAACAGTTTTAGAAACACGTCTTATTTGAACAACCCTTTCTTGCCAATCAGAATCTCTCTCAAGATTTTTCGAATCGCCTCTTCTATTTCTTTTTCGATCATTACGGTTATTCTTTTTTTGTTCGCCAGGCATTGCTCCAGGAACGTTATCATTCTTGGATTGAATTTCTTGTTTTGTAGGAGTGTCAGTCATAGTAAAAATTAAAAGTTAGAATTCTAAGCCAGCTTCACGAGCAGCGTCAGCAAGTGCCTTAACTCTACCGTGATATAAATTACCTCCACGGTCAAAAATTACTTGCTTAATACCTTTTTTTATTGCTCTCTTTGCTAGTAATTTGCCAACAATGGAAGAGGAATTACAATCAGAAGCTAATTTCTTAGTTTTTTCTGTTAGTTCCTTATCAACAGTTGAAGCAGAGCAAATAGTTGTTTGAGCACTATCATCTATAACCTGGGCATAGATGTGGTTATTAGAGCGAAAAACAGACAATCTTGGACGGGTTGAATCTCCAATTAAGAACCTCCTTAATCTTCTATGTCTTTTTTGGGTTTGTAATTTTCTGGAAAGTTTGGTCATTTTTTTAATTGGAATTATTTTTTGCCAGATTTACCAGCTTTTCTGAGAATTGTCTCATCATGGTATTTAATTCCTTTGCCTTTATATGGCTCTGGAGGTCTAATTGATCTGATTTTTGCTGCTTCATTGCCAACAATTTCTTTATCAATACCAGATACGGTAACATTTGTATTACTGTCAACTTTGTATGTTATACCATCAGGGGGGATCATTTCTACAGGATGACTATATCCTGCACTTACTACTAGATTTTTACCTTTTACTTGTGCTCTTGATCCAACGCCAACAATTTCTAGTTTCTTTGAAAAACCTTGAGAAACCCCTTCAACCATATTTGCAATTAAGGCTCTACATAAACCATGTCTCTGCCTTGAGTATATTTTTGTTGTAGTAGGACTTACGACGACAGTATTATCTTTCTTATCAAAACTAACTCCCTCAGGCATGAGACGTTTTAACTCACCCTTTGGGCCTTTCACTGTAACTGTTAATCCATCAAAATCAACTGAAACTTTATCTGGAATAAGGACTGGTGTTTTTCCGATTCTTGACATGATTAATTCTCCTTAGTAAACATAGCAGAGGATTTCACCGCCAATGCCTTGCTTCCTTGCATCGCGATCACTCATAACCCCTTTTGAAGTTGATATTATGGCAACTCCAAGACCTCCAAGAACTTTTGGTAAACCTCTAGTATTTTTATAAATTCTCAAACCCGGTTTACTAACTCTTTGCATAGATCGAATAGTAGGGAATTTGTTTTTACCACTATATTTGAGGCCGAGTGTTATTTGTGATTTATAACCTTCACCTTCCTCATTAATATCAGCAATGAACCCCTCTTTTTGCAACACTTTAGCAATACTCAAGGACATTTTTGAACCTGGGATTGTTGTGGTTGTATGCTTTTTTTGACTCGCATTTCTAATTCGAGTGAGCATATCTGAAATAGGATCGTGATTTGACATAGTTTTAATTTAATTCTTACTAAAAGGCATTCCTAACTCCTGCAAAAGAGCTTTACCTTCTTGATCTGATTTTGCACTAGTGACAATAGTTATATCCATACCTCTTATTGAGTCTATTTTATCAAAAGAGATTTCAGGAAAAATCAATTGCTCTTTAACGCCAACGGTGTAATTCCCCCTCCCATCAAAACTTTTTGGATTAACTCCTCTAAAGTCTCTTATTCTTGGTAAAGCTAGATTTATAAATCTTTCCAAAAAGGAATACATCCTGTCTCCCCGCAAAGTTACAGTACAACCAATCGGCATGCCCTCACGAATTTTAAAACCCGCGATAGCTTTTTTAGCCCTAGTTACTAAGGCCTTTTGTCCCGTAATTGTTGCCATTTCGTTTAAAGAGGCTTCTAGAGCTTTGGAATTTGAAGCTGCCTCACCAAGACCTCTGTTAACGTTGACTTTTACAACTTTAGGTACTTGATGAATATTTTTAAGACCAAGGTCTTTTAAAAGTTTTGGTCTTATTGATTCTTTGTAGCGATTTTTTAGAGTCATAATTTTTTGTTAATTCTGGTCTTTGTCAGAATTGATAAATTAAAAAGTTGAAATCTGGTTTTTGATGAAAAATTAATCAATTACTTCACCAGTTTTCTTCAATCTTCTTTTCTTAACACCTTCTTTATCAATAAAGTATTCAATCTTACTTGTAAGATTTTTATCCTTTGAAAAGAACATTACATTTGATGCATGTAAAGATGCTTCTTCTGTAAGTATTCTTCCAGTTTCTCCTTCTTGAGTTGGTTTTACGTGTTTAGTCCTAAGGTTAATTCCCTTAACTACTACTCTATTTTCAAGAGGAATAGTTTTTAAAACCTCACCAGTTTTCCCTTTTTCCTTGCCATTAATTACTTTTACCAAATCTCCAGTTTTGATTCTCATTTTTATTCTCTGAAAATTTTTCTTTTGTTTTAATGAGTCCAACATTTAAATAACCTCCGGAGCAAGAGAAACAATCTTTGTATAATTTTTATCCCGCAGTTCTCTAGCTACAGGGCCAAAAACTCTAGTACCTTTTGGATTCTTATCTTCATTAATCAATACTGCAGCATTGTCATCAAATCTGATTGAATTACCAGTATTTCTTCTTAATGTTGCTTTAGTTCTGACGATAACAGCTTTAACAACTTCAGATTTTTTAACTCCCATATTTGGAAGAGCATCTTTTACAGTTGCTACGATTACATCCCCAACATGTGCATACCTTCTATTGGAGCCTAAAACTCTAATACATTGAAGTCTTTTAGCTCCACTGTTATCAGCAACTGTTAAATAAGTTTCTTGTTGAATCATTTTTTTACCTCCTGCGCCTGACTTGTTTTAGTGAGAATCTCTTCTATTGCCCATCTTTTATGAGCACTAAGAGGTCTAGTTTCTCTAATTTTAACTCGATCACCTAAAACGCATGTATTTTCGGGATCATGAGCCTTGTATCGTGTAGTTCTACTTACAATTTTTTTATAAGTGGGATGTGGATATCTGTTAATAACAGCAACAACAACCGTTTTATCCATTTTGTCGCTGACAACAGTACCAATTCTTTCTTTAAGTGCCATAACTAATAATTAAGCAGAAGTAGATTTAGAAGCAGATTGACTCTTACTGAGAGTTAGTAATTGCGCAACTTGTTTCTTGATGTTCTTAAATTTATGAGTTTCATTGAGCTGTCTTGTAGCTTGCTTGAATCTCAAGTCAAAAAGATCTTTTCGCAATTGATTAATCTTTTCATTGATTTGATCAGAATTTAATTTTTTAAATTCTTTAAAAGACTCTGAGTTTTTCATTGTTTAACCTCCTCTTGAGATTTTTTACTGTTTTTTGCATTTTTTTGTGAGGAATCATCTAGATTTTTTTCAATGGAGATAAATTTAGTTTTTACTGGAAGTTTGTATTGAGCCAGACGCATAGCTTCCTTTGCAATTTCCTCAGTGATATCCTCACCGCCCATTTCAAAAAGTATTCTTCCAGGTTTTACAACTGCAACCCAAAACTCTGGATTGCCTTTACCAGAACCCATCCTAGTTTCGGCAGGTCTCATCGTTACAGGTTTATCAGGAAATATTCTTATCCAAATTTGACCACCACGTTTGATATATCTTGTCATGGCTCTTCTACTTGCTTCAATTTGACGTGCAGTTACCCAGCCACAATCTTGAGCTTGAAGAGCAAATTGACCGAATGCAATAGTATTACCTTTTGAGGCTACTCCTCTCATTCTGCCTCTATGTTGTTTACGGAATTTAGTACGTTTTGGACTAAGCATTTTTATACCTCCTATGAATTCTCATTTGAACGATCCTCAAATTGCTGAGGTCTTCTACTACTTTTCCTCTTAGGGCTCACTCCCGCAGGGATAGTTTGTTCTTCTTTGGGGAGAACTTCACCTTTGAAAACCCAAACTTTAATACCTAGTACACCGTAAGTTGTATTAGCTTCACGCGTTGCATAGTCGATTTCAGCTCTCAAAGTATGCAATGGTACTCTACCTTCTCTAGTCCATTCAGTTCTAGCTATTTCAGCACCATTCAACCTTCCTCCTACTTGAATTTTTAGACCTAAGACTCCAGCCCTTTGAGCTCTTTGTAAGGCCATCCTTATAGTTCTTCTAAAGGCGACTCTTTTTTCTAGTTGTTGAGCAATATATTCAGCTAGTAAGAAAGCATCGGCATCAACACGTTCAACTTCAACAACATTTATTCTGACTTGCCTTGTTCTATCGCCTATAGTTTTTTGAATACCAGATCTTAATTCTTCAATACCACTTCCTTGTCTTCCAACTATAACTCCTGGTCTTGCTGTTTTTAATTCAAGTTCCAGTTGGTCAGCTTTTCTAGCTATTAAAACATCGCTAATCCCCGCTGCTCCATATTTTTTTTGTATAAAAGTACGAATTTTAGAATCTTCTTGGAGAAGAATTGGATATGTTTTAGAAGTGGCGAACCATTTAGAGCGATGCTCTTGTGTAATTCCTAATCTCAATCCAGAAGGATGTATTTTTTGTCCCATTAGTTTTGTACCTCCGCATTTGTTTGGGAAGGAGCAGATTCTACAGAAATACTTATGTGGCAAGTCTGTTTTTTAATTGAAAAAGCTCGACCTTGAGCTCTGGGCCTATACCTTTTCATTACAGGACCACTATTAGCCCATGCAGAGGAAATCACTAAGTTAGATGGATCCATTCCAAGGTTATGTTCTGCATTCGCAACCGCAGATCTTAGAACTTTAGTAATGGGATCTGTAGATCTGTAAGGCATAAATTCCAACATAATCAATGCATCTCTATAAGACCTACCCCTTATCTGATCCAAAACTCTTCTGACTTTAGATGCTGATCCGCGAACATAATTCCCATGTGCAACGGCTGTTTTTTGTGTTTCAGGTGTTTTTGTCATGATTTTGCTCCTTTCTTATCTCTTATATGACCTCGGTAAGTGCGTGTAGGAGCAAATTCACCGAGTTTATGACCAATCATTTGTTCAGTAATAAATACTGGAATGTGAGTCTTGCCGTTGTGTACAGCGATTGTGTGACCGATCATTAAAGGTAAAATCGTAGAGGATCTCGACCAAGTTTTGATAACAGACTTGTCATTATCAGTATTTTGTTTTTCTACCTTCTTGAGCAAGCTATCTGCTATAAAAGGTCCTTTTTTTAGTGAACGTCCCATGATTATAAAATAGAAATTGAAATAATAGATGAAGTAATCAAGAGTCTCTTCCTCCTCTACTCCTTTTAGAAACGCGACGACGTCTTCGAACTACTAATTTATTGCTTGGTTTGTTCTTTTTACGTGTCTTTAATCCAAGAGCTGGTTTACCCCATGGAGTGACTGGGCCTGCTCTACCAATTGGTGCTTTTCCCTCTCCTCCTCCATGTGGATGATCACACGGGTTCATCACACTACCCCTTACTTGAGGCCTTCTTCCAAGCCATCTTCTTCTTCCCGCTTTACCTAAGCTAGTATTTCTTATTTCAGAATTACCTACTTCACCAAGAGTTGCGTAGCATTCTTTTCTTACAAGTCTTACCTCAGTAGATGGGAGTTTTAATGCAACATAATCTCCCTCTTTTGCCATAACTTGAGCACTAGCTCCTGCGGATCTAACCATTTGAGCACCCCTACCTGCGTATAGCTCAACACAATGAACACTAGATCCTAATGGCATAACAGAAAGCGGCATTGCATTTCCATCTTCAATTGGAACACTTTCTCCAGAAATGACATTTTGTCCGACTTTTACTCCTGCTGGAGCGATAATATATCTTTTCTCTCCATCTTCGTAAAATAAAAGTGCCAACCTTGCATTTCTATGAGGATCGTAGTGTATAGCTGCAACTTTAGCGTTGATATTTCTTTTATCTCTCCTAAAGTCAACCAATCTATATTGCCTTTTGTGACCACCTCCACGATGACGACAAGTAATAACTCCACGATTATTCCTACCTTTAACTCTATGTTTTGAAACTATTAGTGATCTTTCAGGTTTTGCACTTGTGATTTCACTAAAGTCAGTAACCACTCTCTGCCTAGTGCCAGGTGTATAAGGTTTAAATTTACGTATTGCCATGATTAAAACTCCTTAAGATTCTGGAAATAGTTGGATTTTGTCTCCTTCAGCAAGACGTACAATTGCCTTCTTGACCTGAGAACGTTTACCGGAAAATTTCCCGACTCTTCTTGTTCTCCTAGGAGGATTCATAGTGTTAACTCCTATGACTTTAACACTGAACAAGGCTTCAATAGCTGCCTTTATTTGTGGTTTAGCCGCTCTATGATCTACTTCGAAAGTATATTGGTTAAGATCTAGTGCATTTGTAGCTTTTTCAGTAATAACTGGCTTTCGTATTACATCGGCTAAACGAGAATCGAATAATCTACTCATGATGCATAAACCTCCTGAATTTTATCTATCGCTGATTGACCTATTACCAATTTATTGGCATTGAGAATATCAAATACATTTAATTGATCGGCTGCGATTAATTTTACTTTCTCAATATTATTAATGGATTTTTTTATAATATCGGAGGGGCTATCAAGAATAACCAAAACTTTTTCAGTTTTTTGTATACCTAATCGAGCAAGGCCATTGATGATATCACTTGTTTTAGGCTGCTTTAAAGTAGATCCAAAATCTTCAACAGCCTTCATATCAGATACTCTGGACATAAGAGCTGTTCTAAGAGCTAATCTACGTTCCTTACGATTCATATCAAGATTGTAAGAACGTGGCTTCGGTCCAAAAATAATTCCGCCACCAGGTCTTAAGGGTGTCCTTATTGATCCTTGACGAGCTCTTCCTGTACCTTTTTGTTTGTATGGCTTTCTACCGCCCCCGCGCACTTCAGATCTTGTCAAAGTTGATGCTGTCCCTTGTCTTTTATTTGCTAGCTGTCTAAGGACTGCTCTATGGATTAAGTCTTCCGAAGAAGTTTCTTTAGCAACTGCTAAATCAAGAGTAACTTTGCCTGATTTTTTACCATCCCACTTTAAAGTTTCAAGTGTTGTCATGATTTTTCACCTCCTTTTTTGCCTACAACATTATTTGGCTTAATGTTGACAATTGAGCCGGGCTTACCTGGAACAGAACCCTTTACTACAAGCAAATTCTTCTGATCATCAATTTTTAGAACTAACAATCCTTTGGTAGTTATCTGTTTTCCTCCATATCTTCCTGCCATTCTTTTCCCTGGATAAATTCTACCCGGAGTTGTTCCTGCTCCTGTAGATCCTGGTGCTCTATGATTTTTTGAACCATGACTCATAGGACCTCTGCTAAAACCATGTCTTTTCTGGTAACCTGCAAAACCTCTACCCATAGATTTGCCACTGATATCAACTTTTTGACCAACCTCAAAGTTTTTTACAGTTATTTTTTTTCCGATTTCATAAGATGAAGTTTCTTCAACCCTATATTCTTTCAAATGCTTTAGAAGTTCTTCACCTGATTTCAATAAGTGTCCCTTTTCAGGTTTGCTCAAATGCTTCTCTTTGGACAAACCATAACCTATCTGAACGGCGGTATAACCATCCAAAGCAGTTGTTTTCAATTGAGTGACACGGCACGGACCAGCCTCTATAAGAGTAACTGGTACCGAATTACCTTTATCATCGAAAAGTTGGGACATGCCCAATTTCTTTCCTAAAATTCCGATAGACATAAGACTAAATTAGGCTAGCTCGTAATAATTTTTCAATTATCTAAACCTTCAGTTATTAAGGTGAAGTTAATAAAAAACAATTAGTAAGGTCGAGACTTATCTGAAATAATAGATAGTTTCTCTCGGGATAAACCCACCTGAGTTTTTTAACGAAACGCTAAAAAATGTGAAATTTTCAGAGGCTCGGCTAGCTTGCGAGCTTAAAAATTCACTGAGTTACAATTGTACATCATCAAGTACCATAAAATAAAATAAAATAGAAATAAAGGAAATTTTTATGCCATTACTTCTCTCAGGGAAAAAGTTTCATAACGATTTAAAAACTAACAAATGTCTCGCAATATTTGCTCCTCTTGAAGGTGGTTATGAAACTCGTCTTTTGAGGAGAATGAGGGCCAAAGGCTTTAAAACTTTTATAACTTCAGCAAGAGGGCTTGGAGATCCAGAAGTTTTCTTGCTCAAATTGCATGGCGTTAGACCACCTCACCTTGGTCATCAAAGTGTAGGAAGAAACGGAGCGCTTGGTGAAGTTCAACAAGTAATCCCACAAGCTTCTGAGTTATTTAATGAAAATGATAAAAATAAATTACTTTGGTTATTAGAAGGTCAAGTACTATCTCAGTCTGAGTTAGAAAGCTTAATAGAGATTTGCACTAACGATAATAAACTAACAATAGTTGTTGAAATGGGGGGTTCAAGAAAACTTGAATGGAAACCATTAAGTAACTATATTTTGGATGAATTTGAAAGTTAAATTGTTTGATTAAAACCAAGAATAAAAAAGATAAATGGATTAAGTTAATTTGTGGTGCCAGTAATGAAGATATTGTTGCCATAGAAGATTTATGTGCAATTTATACTGCTGCTGGTGTCGACTACATAGATGTCGCAGCAGAAGAATCTATAGTTTATGCAGCAAAAAAAGGAATCGATTGGGCAAAAAAAGTCTTTAAAAACTCTCCTGGATTAATGATAAGTATTAGTGATGGTAATGATATCCACTTTCGAAAAGCAAAATTTGATCCTTTAAAATGTCCCCCTAGTTGTCCAAGACCATGCGAAAAAGTATGCCCCACCTTTGCAATTGATAATTTCGGAATTAAAGAAAGTAAGTGTTATGGTTGCGGAAGATGTTTAAATAGTTGTCCTCTAAATCTAATTAGTGAATATGAATATAATTTGTCAAAAAATGATTTAGCATCAACTTTTCAAAAAATAAGGCCTAATGCAGTAGAAATTCATACAGAAATCAATCGCCTAGATTCTTTTACAAAAGTTGTAAGTATCCTTAAAAGTTCTGGAATGAAATTAGACAAGATATCTATTAGTTGTGGATTAAATCAATCTTTCAAAAAAGGCCAAGAGCCCGAAGATCTTTTGAAAGCTCTTTGGGAAAGATATGAAATTCTGAATGAGCTAGATATTCCCCTTATTTGGCAACTAGATGGAAGGCCAATGTCTGGAGATCTTGCTCCTACAACAAGTAGAGATGCTGTTAAGTTGTTTGAAAAAATCGGTTCAGATCTTCCACCAGGATTAATTCAATTAGCAGGGGGAACAAATGAAAAAACTCATGAATTGTTGAATTCAAACAATCTCCCAGATGGAATAGCATTTGGAAGTGCTGCAAGAAAAATTATGCAGCCCCTTATTGAATTTGCTCACAAAAATAATAAAAAAATCTATGAGTATCCTGAAATAATGGGTTTGGCGATCAAAAAAGCTCAGAAATTTCTAGAGCCATGGAAATCGCGCTCATTCAAATAATATTTTTATTTTTCAAAACTAGCGCCATGTTTATAAAAAATTTTGTATTTTTTGGATAGAAAAAAATCTTTTCATGTATTAAAATGGTATTTCAATGGGCCGTCGCCAAGTGGTAAGGCATCGGGTTTTGGTCTCGACATTCCTAGGTTCGAATCCTAGCGGCCCAGTTCTAATATTCAATTGGTGTCTTCTCAAAAAATTTTTTTATTTGATTTTGATGGAGTAATAGTTGATGGAATGCAAGAATATTGGCATAGCTCCTTGCTGGCCTGCGAAAAATATTTAAATTCACCTAACATCACTATTGATCAAAAACTTTATCAAGGAGTGCCAAATTCTTTCAAAGAAATTAGGCCTTGGGTTAAATATGGCTGGGAAATGATTCTAATTGTTCACGAAATTATAAAAACAGAAAATCCATTAAAAAGTGATAATAAAGACGATTTCATTAATAATTATCATCAAAATTGCCAGAGAATATTAAATGAAAATTCCTGGATAGCAGAAGATATACAAAAAATGTTAGATAAGTCTCGCAAGTACCAAATTGATAAAGATTTTAAATCGTGGGTAAATTTACATAAACCTTTTTTTGAAATTATAAATTTTATGAAAGAATTAAGCAAAAGAGGAATAAAAACTGGAGTCATAACAACTAAAGGTAAAATATTTGCAGAAAAAATACTTAAACAATTAAATATTCTTCCAGAATTTATTTTTGGTTATGAATCAGGAACAAAAATCAAAATAGCTGAAAAACTTACACAAACATATGAAATTTTAGGCTTTATAGAAGATAGAAAAAAAACTCTAATCGATATTAAACAAAATTCAGAAACTTCTCACATTCCATGCTTCCTAGCTGATTGGGGATATTTGAAAGAATCAGATAAAAAAAAGTTAAGTAATGAAATCAAATTATTAAAATTAGGAAACCTTGGAGAATTAGTTGCAATTTAAAGATAGTCAGCTAGAGTACAGATGTACTATAGTTTGTATTTATGAAGTTTGGTTTAAATAAAAATTTCCAAATTTAGAATAATTACAAGAACTTTAACCGATAAATCAAACAATGAGCCTTGAAGAAAAGAAAAAAACTGAATCAAAAGAAAAAGACAAGGCATTAAGTCTTGTCTTAGGTCAAATAGAAAGAAATTTTGGACGAGGTTCAATAATGAGACTTGGTGACGCCTCAAGAATGAAAGTAGAAACAATATCTACTGGAGCGCTCACATTAGATTTAGCATTAGGAGGAGGCTATCCAAAAGGAAGAGTAGTAGAAGTTTACGGACCAGAAAGTTCAGGAAAAACCACATTAACGCTTCACGCGATTGCGGAAGTCCAAAAAAATGGAGGAGTAGCAGCATTTGTAGATGCTGAGCATGCGCTCGACCCAGTTTATGCGGCCTCTTTAGGTGTTGATGTTGAAAATTTATTAGTTTCACAGCCAGATACTGGTGAAATGGCTCTAGAAATAGTTGACCAACTTATAAGATCGAGTGCGGTAGATCTTGTTGTTGTTGACTCGGTCGCAGCACTAACCCCAAGAGCCGAGATAGAAGGAGAGATGGGAGATCACGTAATTGGAAGCCAAGCAAGGCTAATGAGCCAAGCAATGAGGAAAATAACAGGAAATATTGGCAAATCTGGATGTACGGTAATATTCCTGAATCAATTACGCCTAAAAATTGGCGTTACATACGGCAATCCAGAAACAACCACAGGAGGTAATGCATTAAAATTTTACGCCTCAGTAAGACTTGATATCAGAAGAATTCAAACTCTTAAAAGAGGTACTGAGGAATATGGCATAAGAGCAAAAGTGAAAGTAGCCAAAAACAAAGTTGCACCACCATTTAGAATTGCAGAATTTGATATTCTCTTTGGGAAAGGCATTAGTACAACAGGATGCTTATTAGATTTAGCAGAAGAGACTAATATCATCATAAGGAGAGGTGCTTGGTATAGTTATGAAGGAGAAAATATTGGACAAGGAAGAGATAATACAATTATTTGGCTTGATCAAAACTTAGAAATCAGGAATAAAGTCGAATCTATGGTTAAAGATAAATTAACAGAAGGAACTGAAGTCAGTTCTAATTCAATGAAAGCATTAAATAGCAATCCTACTAATACAATCGCTGTTAATGATATAAAAACAGTAGCTTAGATTTATAAAGAATCAGCTAAAGTCCACCACCCAGCAGCAGGGCCTATAAATCTCACTACAATCCATAAGATTACTAACCCTCCGATTCCAAACCAACTGGCCTTAATACTTAATTTAATTAGGTAATCTCTTTGATTGATTGTAAAGGGAAGCCATTCAAATAATTTTGGAGACTCATCACTTTTAGTTTTAGTATTATTTTTTTTTTGAGGTAAACCAAGTGTTTTACGTCTTTTTGCTTCTCCCATATTTCTTTAGTTATTTACAAAATCATAACCTAATCAAAAGGTAGCATATAGTTAATTTGTTTTGAGGGGTGAATGTTTTGCAAAAGTAATCTTCCCCAGTTTCTTTTATTTGCTCTTCCATCTAGGATTATTAACTTACCTGAATTTCTTCTTAAAGGAGAAATAGATCTTTCAAGTTTAATTCTAGCTTGAGGAAGAAAGAAGTCTCTAAACCAATCTTGAGAAAGCTTCTTTTTATGAGAGACAGTAATTGCATTAATGGGTTCTGACATATTCGGAATCGGAAGTAAAGGAATGATAATTTGTTCTGGAATTTGAATTAAATAAGAATTCATAATCCACCAGTCAAAACTAGAGCAAAGGATTTCATTTCTACCTGAGGGAATTGTCTCTAGCAATACTCTCTTCCCGTAAGTAGAAGCTAATTCTGTAGCAAGATTAGTTTTTAAATCAATATCATCAGACAACACTAAAGTTAAACCCTTTCTAAAAAGTATTAACTTTTTGCATTTGTCCAAGATTGAATTAGTAAAAAGAGGATTATTAGGAAGCAACTGTTTAGAGGGTATATATAAAGAAATCTTTTTCTCGTCAAAATTACTCTTGAAATTAATAACCAAATCAATATCTAAACTATGCTTTTTAAAATACATTTGAAAAAAATTATCTTTTCTCAATGCTGATAAAAAAACAAATTTATTATTTGAAAAAAATTCCTTAATTTGAAAAAGTTCATCTATTGGCTGTAAATACAAATTCCAATCTAAATTTGTATCGTTTAACTTTACCCAGCATGCCCAACCTTGAGATAATGCTTTGTTGACGCTTAAAAATTTATCAGAAAAAAAAGAATTTTCATGAAAAAAGTTTGACAAGAAACTAATTTCTTTTTCATCTAAATTGATATAACTATTTCCTAAGACCTTTCTCAAGAAAAACTTTTTCTTCAACGAATCATATACTTTTATAAATTTTTGATTGATTAATTCAAATTCTTTAAAATTTTTTGTCCAATCCTTTTTAAGTAAAGTAATCCTAAAATGATTTTTTAAATCCTGTTTTATATCTTCAATTCCTGAATAAACTATTCGATGATTTCTAAGATTACAAGAATTGGGATCATTAAGAAAATTTTGGATAGTTATCAAGTGAACATGATGATTTGCAAAAATAAATTGATCATTTTTCAAAATAAAATTAAAACCTAGATTTTTCAATGAATCAATCTGAAATTGGCTTATAAATTGAATTTTTTCTTTAGATAAAATAAAAGTTGAATCCTCTTCCTTTAAAAATAAAGAAATCAAAATTGGAGGTAACCAATCATAGCTCGAGAAAATTTCTGAATTAATTAGATAGGTAGAATCATTGTCAATACATTTGGAAACTATCCTCCCAAAAGAATATATGTGCTCCCAATTAATACTTTGATCTCTCAAAAAATTTTTCAAATATTGATGACTTAAAATTTCAAGCATTTATAATTAATTTAATTTCAAAAACATGCAAAATTTATGAACCTAATATACAAAAAATTGGTATCAATAAAAGAGGGTCTTAAATTAATTAATTTATGAAAATTGGAATAGTAGGATTAGGATTAATTGGTGGTTCTTTAGGATTAAAACTCCAAAGTCTAAATCATACAATTTATGGAATAGCAAATAATGAATTTAATGAAAAAAAAGCTAAGGATAAAAAACTTGCAAATTTTGTTAGCTGCGATCTGAGCTTATTAAAAAAATGTGAGCTAATAATTTTGGCATTGCCTATCAAAGATTTGATCAGTCCATCGCAAAAATTAGTAGCATCAATACCTCAGGAAACAATACTAACTGATGTAGGGTCTGTAAAAGAACCAATTGTAAATACATGGGAAAATTCACATCCTCTATTTATTGGATCTCATCCAATGGCAGGTACAGAAAAAAAAGGAGTTGATTCAGGTTTTGAAGGTCTTTTTAAAAATGCAAAATGGATTATTACCCCAACACAAAATAGTGATTTAAATTCAGTCAGAACTATTTCCGAGGTCATAAAATCAATGGATTGTGAAATTTGCCAAGCTTCGCCAAAAGAGCATGATGAAGCAGTATCTCTAATTTCTCATTTGCCTATATTCTTAGCTTCTGCCCTCATAGAAACTGCGCAAACAAAAAATAATCAATCTTTATTAGATCTCTCGCAAAAATTAGCTGCTACAGGATTTGCTGACACTTCGAGAGTTGGCGGAGGCAATGAACAACTAGGCCTAGATTTAGCTATTAATAATCAGATTAATCTTTTAAATTCCATAAATAATTTTAAAAATAAGCTGAATATACTGGAATCTCTTATAAAAGAAAAAAATTGGGATTTACTTTCTAAAAAACTTGCTGAAGCAAAAGAAAACAGACAAAATTTTATAAACTAAAATTTTCTATACCTTTGGAAGCTAAAATTTGCCTTGAAACCATTAATGCAGACTGACTAACACCTGCAGTCCCCTCTCCTGGATAAATCGAATCTCCACATAACCATAAACCTTCAAAAGGTGTCCTACTTGTTAATCCAAATAAACCAAAAATATCTGGATTTTGACCTAGCCCGCCTACTATTCCATTAGGTCTTTTTGTCCATTTTTCAAAGCCCAATGGAGTTGCTAATTCTCTATGTAGCCATTTTTCAGGATCAATATCAAATTGACTTTCCAATTCAAGGGATATTTTTTTCATGAAACCATTTTTTTTCTTTAAGTAAGTTTGTTTATCTAGATCAAACCAATCTTTAGTTTTGGTAAAGATACTGGCAATTAAAGTAACCTCACCTTTTGGCGCTCTTCCATCACCATCATCACTAATTGATACAAATAACGAACAAAATTCTTTTGAAACAAATTGATAATGATTGGAGAATGTTTTTTTAATATGTTCCTTTTTTAATGCTGAATAAAAAACTACAGCTCCACTTGGATCAGGCAAATTATTAAGTCGATTTTTATAATTTTTTTTTCTTTCTAAAGGATCTTTCAAATGCTTGAGCAAAGATTGTGGAGGTGCTGTATAGATCACATCTTTTGCTTGATAAATAAATGATTTTTTTTTCGAATTAGCAGATAGTTGCCAACACATATTTACGTCGTCAAACGTTATAGAATTAACCTCTTGTCCAAAAATTAAATTAACTCCAGTTTTAATTAATGAACTTTCTAATGATTCACTTAAAGACTGCATAGATTTTTTAAGATGCCACAGACCATGTGGCTGTTGACACATCTGAAGAACAGTAGATCCATATAATGCTGCAGTACTATAAACGTCCTCTTGAGAATAAAGTTTTAGTTGAAGATTTAAGAATTTAATCAAGCGTTCATTCTTTGATAATCCACATATCCGCAATAGATCAAAAATAGTAGATTTAAGTAAGATACCTGTGACAAGGTTTGAAGGTACTAGTGCTTTGAGAAGTTGAGAAAAATCCCAAAAATTACTTATTGGTAATACGGGATTATTATTAGCAAATATCCAATTACTTTCATGTATTAGGGTACAAAGCTTCCAAAATCTTTGACTCCCAGGAAACTGCATTTCTCGTTCAGCAATCCATTTACTTTTTTCATACCAAATAGGTATAGGATTACCACCATCATTTAAATCAACAATGCAAGCAGGGTCTAAAATTGTGGCTTCTGGGGATGGAATATCTAAAAAATCAAAAATTCTAGAATGTATTCCTCCCTTCTCTAAACCAGCAACCTGAGTTGCGCCAACATCGAAAGTATAATTCTTTCTTTTAAAAGTACCAGCACATCCTCCGGCTTGAGTATGAGATTCGATTAAAGTCACTGATAAGCCTTGTTTTGATAAAATTGCTGCAGAAGTTAGTCCTGCTATACCGGCGCCTACAACAATAACTTCAGACTTTTTCATTAAAATGCAAAAATTATCTCCTATTGAAATTAACGAAATTTGTGAAGAATTAGGTGAAACCTATCCAAAAAGTATTGAACAAGTACATGGTGGCGATATTCACAATGCATGGCGAATAGAATTTTCAAACAAAAAGTTATTTCTTAAAAGAAACATTAGAAACAAAAAATTTCTTGAATTTGAAAAATATTGTCTCCAAAATTTAAGAAAATATATTAATGAAGAAAACTTAGTTATTCCTGAAGTTATTGCATATAAAAATATAAAAAATATAGAGATTCTTTTAATTGAATGGATAGATATGCATAACTTTGACCAAAAAAAGCTTGGAAAAGGTTTAGGTGAATTGCACTTAAAATCAGCTGAATCTAACCCCAAAATGTTTGGGTTTCCAGTTGAGGGTTTTATCGGAACAACAAATCAGAAAAAAGGCTTGGAAGATAATTGGATAGATTGTTTTTTAAACTTAAGGATAATACCTCAGTTATTAAGTCTTAAATCGAGAACTTTAGATAAAGAAATCATAAATAAAGTTAAAGAAAAAATTAAATCAGAATTGCTTAATCACAAACCAATAAATGCTCTTGTTCATGGTGATTTATGGTCAGGCAATTCAGGAATGGACAAAAATGGAAAGGGGGTTATATTTGACCCTGCATCTTGGTGGGCAGATAATGAAGTAGATATAGCTATGACAAAACTATTTGGAGGTTTTAGAAAAGAATTTTATGAAGAATACCATAGAATTTTTCCTATAAAAAACGGATTTGAAAAAAGAATTATTATTTATAATTTTTATCACATATTGAATCACGCCAATATGTTTGGAGGAGGGTACTTAAACCAAGTTGAAGATTACGTAAAAGCAATTCTTAATATGTAATCTTTAACTACCCTAAATATGTCTTCTTAAGATTTTGTACCTTATCTAGAACAGCTTCACGATTTTCACTTGTACGAAGATTTTGCCAGCTCCATTGACCGACAACAATGACCCCTAGCAGTTCTAGTAAACCAGGAAGAATTGGGAAAAAGTTTATCGTGTCAATGACAACTTTAATTATTATCTGAGCTATTACGACAACAGCAATTATGCCTGCCGCCTTGCCGTACTTGCCCATTTGAGTCCAATCAACATTACCAAGGGTTTCGTTGACTTTTCCCATAACATCAGAGTACTTCTCTGAAAAACTTTTGGTTTCTGAGCTTGTATCGGAGCCGGAGTCTTGGTTTGACTCTGGAGTGTTATCACTCATGAATTCAGTAAACTTAATATATGAACCAGACAGTATCGGAAAAAACGTCTATTGACTACCTTTTTGTTGTGCAAAATTCCGAACCGAAACATTTTGTATTTTTTTAGAGGCGCTGGTATATATGCTTTCTAAAGATATTTAAACTTAAAATTGATTTATAAAAACTTCACATTATTGTCTAGTTCTAACAAAAACATTTATAAATTAGAATAATAAGAAAAATTTAAAAGTCTAAAATTTTTATTTTAATTATTATATTTTCATAGTTTATCTCGCAAAAATTAAAGAATTTCAATGTCCAAAGATATAAAATTTAATTTCCTAAACTCTGATGAAGAAGAAAGATATCAAAAACATTTAACTCTCAAAGAGATAGGTTATGAGGGCCAATTAAATCTTAAAAACGCCTCAGTATTATGCATTGGAGCAGGTGGGCTTGGTTCTTCCGTTTTGCTTTATCTAGCTGCAGCAGGAATTGGGAGAATTGGAATAGTTGATAACGATCAAGTTGAAAAGTCTAATCTCCAGAGACAGATAATTCATGAAACAAATACTATTGGCAATCTTAAAATTGATTCTGCTCGTGAAAGAATTAAAAAATTCAATCCTAATTGTGAAATATTAACCTTTTCAGAGAGAATTAATCCTAAAAACGCTCTTGAATTAATAAAGGAGTTTGATGTAATTTGCGATTGCTCGGATAACTTTGGAACAAGATATTTAATAAATGATTCATGCCTGATATTAAATAAACCCCTAGTCTTTGGAAGTGTACAAGGCTTTGAAGGGCAAGTGAGTGTTTTCAATTTATATAAAAATAGTCCTAATTTAAGAGACTTACTTCCAGAATCACCTTCAAAAAATGCTGCCCCAAGTTGTTCAGAATACGGGGTTGTGGGTGTTTCAACAGGTTTAATAGGAATTCTTCAGGTTAATGAAATTATCAAAATC
This sequence comes from Prochlorococcus sp. AG-459-N19, assembly GCA_003209375.1. Taxonomy (GTDB): domain Bacteria; phylum Cyanobacteriota; class Cyanobacteriia; order PCC-6307; family Cyanobiaceae; genus Prochlorococcus_A. The sequence continues at coordinate 51,990 of QCRF01000006.1, forward strand.
ATTTTGAAAAAAGGTGAAATTTTAGATGGGAAGATTTTAATTTTTGATCTATTGAATATGAATATGAAAAAATTACATCTAAAAAGTGATCAGTTAAATAAAGGTATCAAAAATTTGTCTCAGTTTGAGGGCTTTTATAATTGCGACGAATATTGTGAAAAAAATAATGCGATAAACAGTATTAATGCCCATGACTTTAATAGTTTATACAAAGCAAAACCCAACAAAATTCTTTTAATTGATGTTAGGGAAAATGAAGAATTTTCTACATCTGCGATAGAGGGATCTATCTCAATTCCCCTAAATCATTTAGACCAAGAATCTGACTTAAAATTTATTCAAAAAGAAAGTTTAAGTAAAGAGGTTTTCATTATATGTAGATCTGGGAAACGTTCTGAAAAAGCATCAAGAATATTGTCTCAATTCAAAATTCAGTCAAGATCTATTGAAGGTGGCATTGAAAAGGTAAAAAAAATATTGTGCAATTAATAATTCTAAGAATATTTAGTAATCTACACCTCTTTTCAAATCAACTCCAACATTTGCGTAATGCTTATGACACACCATTTCAGAGTAGACATTAGCAAGTTCAAAGTATGAAGGTTCATTTTTACACCTCCCAGTAATGACAACTTCTGTGTCTAGTGGTTTTCTTAAGAGCGTTTGATGTATTGATTCCACAGGTAACAGCTCTAAATCAACAGTTGGATTCAATTCATCCAAAATAATTGTTTTATACAAACCAGACAAAATAGCAGCTTTAGCAATTTCCCATGCTCTTTCAGCCTCAACATAATCAATTGGTTGTTGCTGACCTCTCCATACGATGGCATCTCTGCCTGAACGCAAATGATCTACTAAATGTGGGTAACTCTCTCTCAAAGCTTCTATGGCAGCATCTTCGGTATAACCATTACCACCTTTTAACCACTGTAATATTAAAACTCTATGACTTTTATCTTGAGATATTCCTTTACCGATAGCTTGAAGAGCCTTACCAAGAGCACTTGTGGATTTACCCTTTCCTTCACCTGTATAAATCTCAATTCCACCACTAGAACTACTTTCTCTGGTTAGTGTTGATAAGTCTCCTGTCAAACGTGGTCTCATTTCCGAATGGAGTTGAGATATTCTTACCAAAGAGGAAGGGGCTGCCCGGCCGGTAATAATTATTTCTAATCCATCTGGACGATTTTGAAGAGAGTCAACTACTTCATTAATATCAAGCATTCCTAAATCAAGAACTGGGTTCAACTCATCTAGTACAACTACAGAATAAAGAGAACTAGCAATTGCTCCTTTAGCAATATTCCACCCTCTCTCAGCCTCGCCAACATCAAACTTTGTCACTTGTTCAGCAGTAAAGAATTCAGATCTTCCGGTCCTTACATGATCAATTAAATGTGGGAAACCTCTTTGCAAAGCCTCTATAGCTGAATCCTCGTCATATGGTCTCTCAGGACCTTTTAAAAACCTTAGAAGTAATACTCTTGACTGTCTTTTTTCGCATATTCCTAATCCTATTGTCCTGAGTACTACTCCCAAAGCAGCCTGGCTTTTCCCCTTGCCCTCTCCATCATAAATATGTAATTGACCTTTTTGTCTCTCCTGACTGTCACTTGCAGTGACAATTCCGATTCCTCTATTTCTACTCGTATTCGCCAATTGAACAAAATTAATGTATTTAATCTAATATATAAATAAGAATATTATTAAAGATTTAATAATTAATTCAACCTATTTATATGTAACTTGAATTTTAAAGTAATTAACATGTTCAATCAACTAGAAATTCTCTCTGATGAACAAAGTGAAAAACTTTATACAATTAGAAGATACATTAAGAGTCTTGAAAGTGTTTGTATTGCTTATTCCGGAGGAGTTGACAGTACATTGGTAGCGTCATTAGCATTTGAGCAATTGGGTAGCAAAGCAATAGCAATAACGGGTATATCTCCTGCATTAGCTAATACTCTTCGCGAAGAAGCAAGAAGTCAAGCAAAATGGATTGGAGTAAAGCATTTAGAAATTAAAACATCAGAATTAGATCAATCAAGTTACAGTAAAAATCCTAAGGATAGGTGCTTTGCATGCAAAAAAGAGCTCCACAGACATACAACCTACCTCTCTAAAAAACTTAATTACAAAATTGTTTTGGACGGAGTCAATCTTGATGATCTTATAGATTACAGACCAGGTATAAAAGCCTCAAAACAAGCAGGAGTGATCTCTCCCCTTGCAAAATTTAAATTCTCAAAACAAGACATAAGGGATATATCAAAAGCATTAGGTTTTCCTTGGTGGGATAAACCTGCTCAACCTTGCTTATCATCAAGATTTCCTTATGGTCATGAAATAACTAGTGAGCGGTTAAAAATGGTTGAGAAAGCAGAAGAATATCTCAAAGAAGGTGGCTTATCTGAGGTTAGAGTTCGATGCCAAGGCTCAACTGCAAGAATAGAAATTCCTCAAGGTGAATTAAAGCATTTTTTTAAAAAATATAATTTTAGTGAATTAGTTCAATATTTTTCTAGTTTAGGATTTAATTGCACAAGCCTAGATCTTGAAGGACTAATAAGTGGAAAATTAAATAGGTAAATATTGTATTAAACAGCCGTTCTGATTTGTTTCGTTACTTCTGAAGGTGGATTTCGCTCAATGACGCGCAAAGAATGTTCTTTAGCCATCAAAGATTCAATTAAATATTGACTAGCTAGTTCAGGTATCATATTTTGGCCACATGTAAAAATATCGACTGCAGAATAATTAGATTCAGGCCAAGTATGTATAGAAATATGCGATTCTGCCAGTAATGCAATTGCCGTAACCCCCTGAGGTTCAAATTTATTACTTATTAAATTCAGGACTGTTGCATTTGCTAATCTAGCAGCTCTGTTTAAAATACATCGCAGAAAGGATTCATCATTTAATTTTTCGCAATCGCACCTATAAAGTTCCAACAAAAGGTGTTTACTGTGATGACTTAATTTTTGATCATCACTTAATGAACTTAAAATGTGACTTTTTTTGTAGATTCCCATTTAAGAAATTTATATGAATATAAGATTAGCTAAGAATCATCCTTTTTTTGAAATTATAAGTGAATCATTTGTGAAGAGCCTATAAAAGATTGATTAAATTTATCTAAATGTGTCGCACTTACAAAACATTGACTATCTTTGCCAACAGAATTTAATAACAAGTTTTGCCTAGTTAAATCTAATTCCGCCAAGACATCATCCAAAATAAGTATTGGAGGGACATTTAATGTTTTAGTTAATAAATCTAGTTCAGCCATCTTTAAAGCCAAGATAAAAGTCCTTTGCTGTCCTGATGAACCATATTTTCTGACTGAAACATTATTGATTAGAAACTCAACATCATCACGATGAGGACCGAAATTACATTTACCAGTCAATGCTTCTATCGAACGCTGATTAAAGAGTTGTTCTGCTATTTTTTTACTAATTAATTCTTCTTCTTCTTCTTCTGGGCTTATATTTTGTATCCCCGAAAGATAATTTATGTCTATTTGCTCTTTAGACTTACTCAAATGATTATGCCAATATTCAACATATGGTTTTATTTTTAATAAAGCCCTTCTTCTACGCCTAAAAATTCTTGTACTTATTACTGACATTTGAATATCAAAGCTTTCCAAAATATCTGAAGATTGGGTTTTTAAAAAACTTTCCGAACGCCAAAAATGACTTCTTTGCTTTAAAAGCCTATTAAATCTACTTATCAGGTCTGAATACACGGGTTCAAGCTGAGATACAACTTTATCAATCCATATTCTTCGATAACTCGGTTCACTTTTCACAATATCTATATCATTAGAACAGAAACATACACTACGAATATAATTTTTTATTTCACTCTGTTTTTTCAAGATTGATTCATTGACGTAAATTCTTTTAGGACCTTTTCGGAATAAATTTAACTTTAAATCATCTTTAAAATTTATCTGTCCTATGACTACAGCCATATCACTGTCATTCTCTATTAAATCTTTATCGCTTAATGCCCTATTAGATTTTAATTGGCTTAAAAATTCAACCGATTCAAGTAAATTTGACTTCCCAATACCGTTACAGCCAAGAACAATTGCTCTTTGCTCTTTTAAATCAATTTCAAAACTTTTATGGTTCCGAAAATTTTTAATTTTTAAATTATTTAAAAAAATTTTTTTTGTGCATTCATTAATTAAATTAGCTAAGTTTAAAATGTTTAGATTTTCTTTAAAGAAATTGAAAAATTAGAGGGCATGTAGCTCAGTTTGGATAGAGCATCAGATTCCGGTTCTGAGAGTCGGGGGTTCGAATCCCTCCATGCTCGTAAAATGATTTTCAAAGTTTATATCCCATTACTCTTATACCGTTTGGATCTATTATGAATCCATTTTCCTCTAAACTTAAAAAAGAAGATACTGGAGCTTGTACAGAAATACTACATCCAGGCATCTCTCTATTTATTTTCTCAAGAGTTACTTTAAGCAATATTGAATAATAAAGTTGCTGATTATCACCTGGTAATGCACTTAAATTCCACAAATTAGCATTCAATCCCTTATCGGAAGTAACCCTTACAAAGCCATATAATTTATTTTTCAGTTCACTCTGTATGGTGAAAAAGAAATTACTCTTCTGAATAGCTATAGAAAGAGGTTTTATTGGAAATGTCTCACAGCCACAATTCGCTAAAAGTTTGTTAACTTCTTTAGCTAATGGAACTTTGGAAGAGTTAACGAAAAAACCTTCTGGGAGAACAAGTTTTTTTTTAGAAAAATATTGCAATTATTAACCTGTATTTCTCATGCCAGCTGCTATTCCATTAATTGTTAAAAGTGCTCCCCTCAAAAGTTCACTTCTGCTGTAAGCTCTTCTAGATTCATCTTTATCAATAAGAAATTCGCTTATTGGGGGTTGTCTTGTCTGGTCTCTCAGTCTTCTTAATAGTGAAACCTGCAAAAACCCCAATGGAATGATTGTCTTATTTCTTAAGCTTACTGATGATCTCAAGTCTCTATCAGATTCGAGAAGTTTATTTTTACCAGTAATTTGAAGAATTAAAGATTTTGTAAGATTATATTCTTTAGAAATTACTCCAAAAATTTCATCAAAAGAATCTTTATTTTCTTTACTGCCAAGAGTATCAACATAATATCTAGCAACTTCCAAATCTACTTTAGATAATGTCATTTCTACCTTAGATATGAGCATTCTGAAAAATGGCCATCTTTGATGTAAAACTCTTAATAATTCAATTTGTTGAGGATCTGAATTTAATTCAGATGACAATGCAGTTCCTACTCCAAACCAACTTGGCAAAAGAAATCTACTCTGTGTCCAACCAAATACCCATGGAATAGCTCTTAAACTTGATAAATCTTTTGCACCTTTTTTTCTTCTAGCAGGCCTACTTGATATCTGTAATTTACTTATTTCTTCAATTGGAGTGACCTCTTGAAAGAAATTTAACAAATCAGGATTCTCATGCACTAATTTTCTATAGTGAGACCTCGATGTTTCCGCCAACCTAGACATTAATTGATTCCATTCTGGAGTAGCGTCAAGTCTGTTATTTACAAGACTATTTTGAATTACGGCTGTAGTTACGGTCTCAAGATTGTATAAAGCCAGTTCCGGAAGACTATATTTAGACGCTAAAACTTCACCTTGTTCTGTTATTTTTATTCGTCCTTTTAAAGTACCGCTTGGTTGGGCCAATATTGCCTGATAGGCAGGTCCTCCTCCTCTCCCCACAGAACCTCCTCTTCCATGAAAAAGTCTAAGTAATATGTTGTTTCTGCTTGAAAGATTTTGAAGAGCTATTTGGGCTCTATGAATTTCCCAATTACTAGAAACAAAACCAGAATCTTTATTACTATCAGAGTATCCAAGCATTAATTCTTGTAGAGGTTTAAAAGATTCTCCCACTTGTGGCAATAAAGATCTGTAGAAATCTAATTTAAACAACTTTTCCATTACTTCTGGTGCTCTTTTAAGGTCCTCTACAGTTTCAAAAAGAGGAACAACTAATAACTTCGACTTTTGTGAATTTTGATCAAGAAGTCCCATTTCTTTTGCCAGTAAGAGCACTTCAAGCAAATCAGACGCACTATGACTCATTGAGATTACATAAGAATGACAAATGCGACTTCCAAATTCTTGCTGTAATCTCTTAACCATTTTAAAAACTGAAAAGGTTTCTTCTGTAGTTTTTGTCCAGTTAACGTCAGAGGGAATTAGAGGCCTTTTTGTATTTAATTCGTCTATGAGCCATTTGATTTTCTCTTCCTCAGACATTAGGTCATATTTCACAGATAAATCAAGATAATTTGTAAGCTCTTGTATAGCGTCACTATGTCTTGTACTCTCTTGACGTATATCTAAACTTGCTAAAGAAAATCCAAAAATATGAACCTGAGTAAGTAAAGTATTTACAGACTCGCAAGTTAAATCTGTACTTATCAAGCTATTTTTAATTAATTCGAGATCATAGGTGAATTCGTTGACTGACTTGTAATATAAGTTATCAACTTTATCTAAATTTTTGTTATCAATTTCTCCCTCTAAGTCAAATTTCCACCCATTATCAGCTAATAAGTTATTTCTTTCTTGTGTTAATCTTAATTTTTCTAAAATATAACTTAATTTCAATCTGTAAGGTTCTGATCTATACCTTGTAGCTCTAGCTTCATAAACTTCCGGGAACTTTACCCTGTCCGTTTCCAGTGACTCTAATAAAGAAGAACTGACTTGACTCCATTGCATCGAGACACTTAATTGATCTCTAAGATTTGATATCGCAATAATATATCTTTCCAACATCAACTGCCTTTGGTAGCAAGCAGTTCTCCATGTAATCTCAGGAGTGACAGATGGATTACCATCTCTGTCGGAGCCTACCCAAGAACCAAAGTTACAAAAAGATTCAGAGGGCAATTGAACATCTGGGTAATTCTCTGTAAGTGCTTCAGCGATTCTACCCCTCAATTGCGGCATTGCATTAAATAAAACTTGCTGAAAATAATGCAAGGCATAATCTACTTCGTCTAAAACTGATGGTTTAAATTGATGTAATTCATCTGTTCTCCACCAAAGTCTAACTTCCTCTTTTAATTGAGTTTTTAGAGAAATTTTTTCTTCTTTTGTTAGAAATTGCTCAATCTGTATTTTTTTTAACAAATTTGCCACTCTTGTTTGCTTATGTCTAATCGTATGTCTTACTATCTCAGTAGGATGTGCAGTAAAAACTAAACGGATATCCATTTCCTGTAATAACTCTTCTAATTTGCCTGGTGGTACATTTAATTTCCTTAGCCTGTAAAATAATTCTCTAAAAGTAACTGGAGCATTTTGCCGAGCCAATGCTGGAGCAAAAGGATCAAGATTATCAGGAGATTTTTGAACATCCTTGTTGGTAAAACTTTGAATATATCTATCTTCCTCAACTCTTTGTTCCAAAATATTTACCAGTTGAAAATACAATGAGAAAGCCCTAGCTGCTGCGATAGATTCTGCTAAATCCATTGAATTTACAATATCAACTATTTCATTTTTAAAAGTTTTTGAACTGTCACCATCAATTTGTTTTGAATAACTTAATTCTTTAAGCTGTATCAATCTCTCTGCTTGATCATTTGGGCATTCTTCTCTGAGTACAGATTCCCATAGATCTTCTATTAAAAGACGATTTTTATCAAGTGGATCATTATTACTTATCAGATCCACATTATTATTTTTTATCTGTTGAAAAGATTCCATATAATCATTATGTCACAAGTGAAAATGTTCAGATCAAATGTTTATTTAAATAATCAAACATTCTCGCCTTCACACCGAATCATATCTTCGATAGAAATTTTCATTATTTGTTCAATAGAAAGACCCTTTTCATATTGATTTATCCATTTCATAGATTGATTACCTTCTTCAAGGACTTTATAGATAGGATTCAATAGATGTTTCATTCCAAAATTTTCTGCTGTGGATGACAAATCTGATAATAAGTTTTTAATCCACTCTCTACAAATAACTTTTTTGCCATCTTGCCAGTTAATTAATTCTGCATTCAGACTATTTTTAGCAGCATTAGTTTCGTTTTGATCACAAATTTCTGATAATTTATCAATAGAAAAAAAACTGGCATTCAAAGGGTCTAAAGTATTTATATTTTCAAAAAGATTTAAAATCCTTAGTTCTAGCATGGCCGTAATTCCTAAAAGTAAGTTAATATCATAAACAAAATCACAAATTCTTAATTCCAAACGATCAAGAATCAAAGGTCTTTTGGGACCATTTGGTCGGATTGAAGACCAAAAATGTCTGATATTTTGCATATTTTTATTAGCTATATTTTCCTTGATCCAATCGATATAAGAATTATGATTTTTAAAAAAAGGAACCTTACTTGGTGTTTTAGGAAACTGCATCCATCTTTGAGAGTGATTCTCCGTAATTTTATTATTTAAAAAAGGTGAACTAGCACTTAGGGATAGATATAAAGCAGCCTCAGATCTTATTAGTCTAATAGCAGCAAAAAGTTTATCCAAATCATCTATTCCTACGTTTATATGTACGCTTGAAGTTGCTATGGAGGTTCCGTAATTATCTTGTATAAATTGATGATAAACATTGTTAAAATCAGATCTTTGAAATTGAATATCATGTTTGAAACAAAGAGTGGATGAAGGAATTATTGTTAACTCTTTTTTATTTAGAAATCTTCTTAACTTTTTTCTTGGAGTTATTAATTTCTCATATAGAAATTTGTAGTCTTTTTCAGGATTTGTTATGTATTCAACGTTTCTGTTATCTGGCTCTTTTACAAAATCAGGAAATTTTTTCTCAATTTCAGCCGAAACACCAATATGAGAATTTGAAGAACCTGTGAAAAGCTCTACCTCAAAACCCTTATAAAGATTATTTTGACTCATTTATTTATCCAAACAGGCTAATGCTTTTAGTATCCCCTTTGCTTTATTTATCGTCTCTTGATATTCATTTTCAGGAAAAGAATCAGCAACTATTCCAGCTCCTGCTTGCACTGAAACATCATATTTCCCATCTTTTGAGGGTTTCACTATCATAGTTCTAATTGTAATCGCCGTATTCAATGCACCATTAATATCAATAGATCCGTAAACACCAGCATAAGGTCCTCTAGCATCTTTTTCAAAATGCTTAATCAATTGCATAGCTCTTATTTTTGGCGCGCCAGTTACTGTCCCGGCGGGGAAAGATGCTTTTAGCAAATCCCATACATCAGCATTGTTTTTTAAGATTCCCTCAACTTCACTAACTATATGCATAACATGTGAATATTTTTCAATAACCATTAAATCCTTGACCTTCACAGTACCAATTTCGCAAACCCTTCCAAGATCATTTCTCCCAAGATCAATTAGCATTACATGCTCAGCTATCTCTTTGGGATCTTTTAATAAATCCTTTTCTAATTCCAAGTCTTGTTGATTATCAATACCTCTAGGTCTTGTGCCAGCTATTGGTCTTAAGCTTGCAACAATCTGACTATTTTTATTTTTTTCAGCTTTAACCATTACTTCGGGACTTGAACCTATCAGATACCATGAGCCAAAATCAAAAAATGACATATATGGAGATGGATTAACCATTCTCAAACTTCTATATAAACTAAAGGGATCATTATTAACTTGAGCTTGGAATCTCTGACTTATAACTATTTGGAAGATATCTCCCTTTCTTATGTATTCTTTTGCAGAGAGAACTGCATCCTCAAAATCTTTTTTCTTCCAATTACTTTCTAGTTCTAAATTCAAATTCTCATTTTCATTCCAATCTAAAAACTCATTTTCATGTAGAGGAACTCTCATTAAATTTCTAGTTTTCTGAATTTTAGAAATTGAGTTTAGATACAATTCTTCAATCGAGGAGTCTTTTGAAGAATTTATATCTGCATAAACTACTGCAGTAATGCATCTTTTTATTTGATCAAAAACAACTAACTGATCAAAAAACATCCAGGAACCATAAGGAATATTGTTTTCAGACATTTCATTTATTGGAACGCTTGGTTCTATTCGATTTATTAATTCATAACCCCAAGAGCCATATAATTGTCCAATTGATGGTAACTCATCAAGAACTGTGGACTTATATTCCTTTGTCCAGCTTCTTAAAATATCAAAAGGATCACCTTTATGAATTTCAGTTTTACCATTATTCCACGTTTTAACTATTTCTTCTCCGTAACAAACTGCTTCCCAAAGAGGTTTAGTAGCAACAATACTCCACCTACCCAAACTTTCCCCACCTTCAACAGATTCAAGAAAAACACCATGAGAATCTTTTGTGGATAATTTCAACCAAGTTGACAATGGAGTCTCTAAATCTGCTGGCCAAGTTTGAATAATAGGTATAAAATTTTTACCTTCTTTGTAAGCCTTTATAAAACTATCTTTCTGGGAGCTGATCATACTTTTGATATCAACCCAAATTATAATTATTTTCTTCTTTTATATCAACTTTAAGGAAGTTAATCAAAAGTATTCTTGGTTGTAAATTTCAAACCAGCTGGATTAGGATTCTCACCAATTCTTCTGGGATTATGCCCTACTTTCTCTCTGCCTTCATTTACTTTTTCAGAGAAAACACCATCTTTTGGATGTAAAAATTCAATATCACCACCTGGGAAAATTCGGTAAATTTTAAAATCTTCAATTCTTGGCTTGAAGGCTCTTAATTGTGTCCCTAATGCAAGGCATTGTTCTTTTCTTGCAAAGTACATTAAATTATCACCTTCATGCATAATTGCCGCTCCACCAGTAGGCAATTCAAATGCTTGTTCCTTTGTACTTTTCCATACAATTGCATATTTTTCTTCGGTTTCTGCTGAGTTTAATAAACCCCCAGTACTTCCTATATGCTTTGGAAATTGACCAACTAAAGTTTCAGTCATCCTTGATTTTAAGTTAATACTAATAAGAAATTAGCATTCATATTTTGCAAAATATGAAATTTACAGGAAATTTTCTACATTATTTAATATATGCAAAACTTGTTTCTCATTTTATTTTGAATCTGAAATCGGAAAAAATACAGTTAAACCTGTATCACGCCTTTGTGTGACATGTCCTCCTAAACTAGCTAATAACTTTTGAGTAGCATTTTGACTAAGTTGTAAACTACCTGTTTGAGGGTTCCAATTTAAGACAGGACCAAGATCAGAGCCATTATCTTTTTTTAGGATTTCTTTTTGATTACTCTCTAATTGTTGTACTTTAAGTTGAAGTTTAAGTTTTTGACCAGCTGGTCTTAATTCTAAAATTAATGTACTGCCTTCTTTTAATCCTCTAGTATTTTTATCAATTAATCCACTTAACATTAATTCCAATTTTTCAGAATCACTCAAAATTTGAGGAAGTTGATTGGGGATATCAATCTTTAAAGAAATCCCGCGTCGATTTAATTGTTTATTCCATAAAGGAGAAAGCTTTTTAAAAATTTCAGATAAATTAATGTTTGCCAAGTTATTTAATGACGAAACTTCATTACTCACTAATTCTGCTGCATTAAAGATTAAACCAAACCGATCAATTTGTTCATTACATTCATTATCTATTTGAATTAAACGATTTTTCATTGATTCGTCCATCTTGTATTTTTTTAAAGTAGAACTTATGAGGGTTCTTATTGTTGTCAAAGGAGTTCTTACTTCATGAGAGATTGCGCGTAATAATTTTGCTTCAGTTATTTGCAAATTTTTTTCTTCGTTTTTTAAAGAATTATGTATATTATGATTTTGCGCAATTTTTGCTAATTTTGCCGATAATATTGGCCAAAATAATTTTTCAAATTGATTATCGATATTAAGGTTACCTAAATTATTGATTGCATTACGAAATTTTACTCCTTCCTCATAATTTGCATGATTTAATTTTGCGTGCATTAATTCAATTGAAAGTTTTAGGCTTTCTTCATCACACTTCATTAATAAAATTTTCTTATCTTTTTCTCCTACAATTGATAATATACATTGAAAATTTGGGGTTATTATCATCAAAAAAGGTTCATAACCATCTTCTTGACTAAGACTTAAGACTTTATAATTCCTAACTAAATCGAAATCTTTTTTTATCTTATCTGAATTATTCACTGGTAAAAAACCTGCATTCTCATTTTGAAAGTATGGGAACCCTTCAGGAGACCAAAGCCATCCATGAAGTTGATTTAAAAATTTTTTATCATTAAAAGCTGGCAAAGGCGAGGCAACCCAAATCCCTCCCTGTTTAAAATTCTGAGATAGGAAATCTTTTTGAATAACTTCTAAAGAAGCCCACCACATTCTTCTGGATGTATCATCATCCACATATATATTTTGAACTCCTTTAATCAAAAGGTCTTGAATTTTTTTTATAGTTATTTGTGATTTCATCAACTTCTTAGTGATCTAGAACGTTTCAAGATAGATAAAACAAATCCAATGGATATAAAATTTGTCATCAATGATGTTCGACCATAGCTCATAAAAGGAAGGGGAATACCAGTAACTGGTCCTAATCCAACAGTCATAAATAAGTTAATAATTATTTGAAATAAAAAAATTGAGGCTACTCCAATGACAATTAGAGATTCAAAATTAGTTCTAGCAATTGTTGCCGTATAAATAAGTTTTTTAATCAAAAAAAAGAATAAAAATAAAACTAACATGCACCCCACAAAACCTAATTCTTCGCCTAAGGCACTGAATATAAAATCAGTATGTTGTTCCGGTATAAATTGTAAATTAGTCAGCTTACCTTGTAGCAAACCAGTCCCAAATAATCCTCCAGAACCAATTGCAATTTGACTCTGTATTAAATGATATCCCCCACCTAATGGATCTCTATTTGGATCTAAAAATAAAACTAATCTATCTTTTTGATATTCTTTTAAGCCATATTGCCACAAAATTGGTGTCAATTTTGCCACTAATAAATGTGACGAAATAGCGAGAACAGAAAAAATAATTTTCTTTTTCGATGATCTATAAGCAAGATATCCTATAAATGGAATCCAGAAAATAAGAAGGATTGGTAAAGTTAGATATAACGTAGAAGTCACAATAAAAAACACAAATATCAAAATCCACTCTATGGGCATTAGGGACCAATAGAGCATCACACCTGTCAAAACGAGTAAAACTAAAGATGTACCTAAGTCCGGTTGAAAGAAAATTAATAACCAAGGAATAGCTACTACTAATAAAGGCAAAACTAAATCTCTTATCGTTAGAATTATTTTTTTGTCGAGTACTAAAGCAAGAGTTAATACGGTACTAAGTTTAGCTACTTCTGAAGGCTGAAAAGAAAAGATGCCAAAGTTTAGCCATCTTTGCGCTCCAGAAACTGAAATCCCAAAAAAATAAATTAGTAATAAGGATATTAGAGTACTCAAATAAAATGGAACCAAATACTTTCTAATTCTCTCTATCGGTATGTAAGAAATAAACAATGCTAAAAAATAACCTAGAAAACCAGTTAGGATGTGACCTAAATAATTCGATACTAAAAAATCACCCTGAATACTTTTTATTAATAGACCCGAAATAATAACCAAAAAGAAAGGAATTATTAGTAGTGGAGAAAATAAAAAACTTCTATTAAAATTATCTTTTTTTTGTAAAAATCCTCTTTTACTTAATAAAGATATTCTCCTCAACATCAATTAACTATTAACAAATTGATTCTTAATTAATTTAGCTAAATTACCAAATAAAATAGAACTTTCTTTATTGGGCTGGCTAATTGAAATTGGTATACCTTTATTGCTCTCATCAACGAGAGGTATTTCAATAGGAATTTGGGCTAATAATGGCAAATCATTTTCTTTAGCTAATGTTTCTCCACCACCTTTACCAAAAATTTCATATTTTTTACTTGGCATATCCGGGGGAATAAATACTGACATATTTTCTACAATTCCAAGTAAAGGTACTCCGAGTTGTTTAAACATTGCTAATCCCCTCCTTGCATCTTGCAAAGATACTTGTTGAGGAGTTGTGACTACAATAGCTCCAGAAATAGGAACAGATTGAGAAAGGGATATTTGAGCATCTCCTGTTCCTGGAGGCAAGTCAATAACCAAAAAATCAAGATTATTCCATTCAACTTGGTATAAAAATTGTCGGATAATACTATTAAGCATTGGTCCTCTCCATATAACTGGCTGACCTTCCTCTATAAGGAAACCCATTGATACCAATGAAATGCCAAATTTATTTATTGGTATTAACCTTTGATCACTGCCACTACCATCTGTAACCTTTGGATTCTGTTCGGCAACTCCCATCATTGAGGGAGTATTAGGTCCATATATATCTGCATCCAGCAAACCAGTTTTTAAGCCCAATTTAGCTAGAGAACAAGCGAGATTAACTGCAATGGTACTTTTTCCAACTCCACCTTTACCACTACTAACAGCTAAGATATGCCGAATTCCATCAATTTTCTGCAACTCAGGAGCATTACTTTGATTTTGAGATTCTGTTTTGGAAGGATTATTATCTATCTCTATTTGAACATCATCAATATCTTCAAAATCCAGTAGTACTTTTCTAACCTCTTGGACAATCCTATCTCTCTGCGAATTTGCAAATGATGGTAATGATAATGTTACGATTACTCTCGGTATAGTTACTCTTACATTCTTTATCCAAGTTAATTCAATTACATTTTTCTGTGATCCAGCATCTAGAACTTTTTGTAAAGCAAAATTCGCATCTTCTATTGTGGTCATTAAATTTTTAAATATTTTGACAAGGTAGTCGACTGTTTAAAAGATTAAGAACTATGTCGAACTATCAAATAATAGGCAATAAGGACTCCCTAAGAGAAATTATAAAGGGAAACTTATAATTAACCAAAAAATTTTTTTCTTTAAGATTTTCTAAATACATGTTCAAAGAACCTCCTACAAACTCGAGAGAAAAAACTAAAAATCTCTTATTAACTCTACAAGACAAAATTTGTTCAGGGCTTGAAGATGTAGATGGCAAAGGGAAATTTATAGAAGAATCCTGGCTAAGAGAAGAAGGTGGTGGTGGAAGATCAAGGGTATTAAAAAATGGTTCTATTTTTGAGCAAGCAGGAGTTAATTTTTCTGAAGTACAGGGAAAAGAATTACCTCAATCTATAATCTCTCAAAGACCCGAAGCAAAAGGTCATGAATGGTTTGCTACGGGAACTTCAATGGTGTTGCATCCTAAGAATCCTTACATTCCTACAGTTCATCTTAATTATCGATATTTCGAAGCTGGTCCTGTTTGGTGGTTTGGGGGAGGTGCAGACTTAACCCCTTTTTATCCTTATCTTTCTGATATAAGGAATTTTCATAACGAGCATAAAAAAGCTTGTGAGAAAGTTCGTAAAGATTTGCATAAAGTTTTCAAACCATGGTGTGACGAATATTTCTTCTTGAAGCATAGAAATGAATCCAGAGGCATAGGAGGTATTTTTTATGATTATCAAGATGGTTCAGGCAATATTTATAGAGGAAATAATCAAAATGGAGAGGCATCAAAAGCTTCAGAAAATATTGGCAAAACTAATTTAAACTGGGATAATTTATTTTCTTTAGCGGAAAACTGTGGGCAAGCATTCCTACCTTCTTATCTCCCAATTATTGAAAACAGAGCTTCTCAAAAATACACTTCTCATGAAAGAGAATTCCAGCTATATCGAAGGGGTAGATATGTCGAATTCAATTTAGTTTGGGATAGAGGAACGATTTTTGGACTACAAACAAATGGCAGAACTGAATCTATATTAATGTCATTACCGCCTTTAGCTAGATGGGAATATGGTTATAAAGCTAAAAAAGGCTCTCGGGAGGAGTTTCTCACATCAATTTTTACAAAACCCCAAGATTGGTTAAATGATAAAGAGTTAGAGAAATTCTGTATAGATAATAATATTTTTGATTAAAACTTATCGAATAACTTTTTAAAGTATTCTAAATAGGTGTTTTAAATAAAGAACCGTCACTTTTCAACTGAAGTTTTTCTCCAAGTTCATTTTCTAAAGAGATCAATTCATCCCTATGCGCTCTTAGCCTCATGAAAGTTGAATCATTTTCATTTTCGTTGATCAACCTTAATTCGAATTTCTCCTCTCTTGCTGATTTTTTAAAATAAACTATTCCAGACAAAGGGCCACCAATTAATCCCAAAAGAATAGGCCACCAACCTAATTCAGGATATATTTGAATAATTACTAATCCCAAAGCACAAGAACCAAAACCACCAAGAAAACCTAAAAAAACTGCTAAAAATTTACTAGAAACAACTTGACCCTTAAATATTAAAAGTCTTTGTTCAAAATCTCCTCCTGTTTGCTTCCATCCCCTCAAATTAAGCCATTCACATAAACCATTTAAAACCTTGACTGGCTTCTGAGAAGATGAAATCTCAACAATAGTCGTTCTATCTTTACTGGAAGCCCTAAGAAAAAAAAATAATCCTATGGCCAAGAGAATTGTTAGCAATAATGTTGAATTGAAGGAATAGGACATTAAATAAATTTTTCTAGTAACTCGACAATAAAAATTAAAGTTACATCATATTATAATTTTTTAGAATTATTCTGTAAAATATTCCTATTAGATAAAAATTCTTAATTAAATAAAATTTTACGTAATATCCTAAATCTTAAATTACTTTAGATACTTATCAAAAATGACTATTGAAAATAAAAACATTGATTTTCTTTCTAGCGATTTAACAACAGATTTATACAATCTTTATAGAAAATCATCCTTCCTGGCAATTGACACTGAAGCAATGGGTTTAATCCATGGAAGAGATAGACTATGTTTAGTACAAATATGCAATGAATTTAAAAGGACATCCTGTATAAAAATCGAACTCAATACATCTTCTTCACCTCATTTAAAAGCACTTCTTGAAGATGACAAAATTACCAAAATATTTCACTATGCGAGATTTGATGTAGCGGCTCTAAAATGCAATCTTCAAATTAATACAAAAAATATTTTTTGTACAAAAATTGCTAGCAAGTTAGCAAGAACTTATACAAATAAACATGGTTTAAAGGATTTAATTAATGAATTGCTAGGTATAGAGCTGGACAAAAGCTCGCAAAGTAGCGATTGGGGCAGCAATGAAGATTTAACAAAAGATCAATTAGATTATGCAGCAAATGATGTTAGATATTTAATTGAAGCTATGCATAAATTAAAAGTTATCTTAGAAAGAGAGAATAGATATGAATTAGCTCAAAAATGTTTCGAAACAGTTTCTGTACATGCTGACTTAGACATACTAAAATTCTCAAATATATTTGAACATTAATAATCAATCTTCAGTTAAAAAATTATCTTCACCATCAAGAGTTTCCATAAGCTTATCAAGTATTCTTGAAGAACTTAGTCTATCTCCATCTTTTTTTTCACAAATTTTTAAAACATTTTGCGCAACTTGTATTTTTTCTTGGATAGATTTCGAGCCTTCTTTTGCAATTTGAATTTCAACTTTCTTCTTAGCAGAAGATAAGCTAATACTCATAAATTTTGCAATCTCTGCACAAATTTTTAGATATTGCCGATCATTTATTGGATACATAAAAGAATTAATAATTAATAAGCTTGTTCCATTTACTAAGATAACAAATGAAGGTTTATTGCATCTACAATTTTCTTACTTGCTCCAGATTCCCCCATTCTTTTCTTTCCGATTTTTGATTGTTCTAACCTATCAACTTTTCCTTTTAAAAGTAAACTTAAACGTTTTAAAAGAATTTTTTTGTTATTGCAGACTAAAACACTACCACCCAATAATCTTGATTGCCTTTTTGCAAATGATTTTGTAAATTGTGGTCCAGATCCAGGTAGAGAAAGAGATGGAATTCCAAGGCCAGCAATTTGCTCTGTTGCAGTTCCTGCATTAGACAATCCAACTTCTGCCATATTGGCCCATGAATTGAATTTACCTTTTCCAATCACTACAAAATGATCTCTCTTTTTCCATACTGAATCTTCATCAATTAGAAATTTAACTTTACTCTTTTTTATAAAACCATATTTTTTTAAATAACTTTGAATTTGAATCATATTCGCATTAATACTCAAAGGCAAAAGTATTACCAAATCCTTTGACAAATCAAAATCATGCAAACAATTTAGAAAATTATCAAGATTTTTAAGAGCTTCAGGATATCTACTTCCAACTAACAAAATAATCCTTTTAAAAGAAATAATATTTGATATCTTTTCGTTTGATGGATTAACAAAATCCATCATTGGATTACCCAAGTATTTTGCATCAATATTTTTTCTATTCAAATTATTAGCTGTGATTTTATCTCGCATAATTAAATTTTTACATCTTGGAGATTTCATTAAAAACATTTCCCATGGATCCCATTCAGAACCTTTCAACTTATGATAAAAATCACTTAAATCCCAACCTGGTCCACTACTCCAAGTATGATCACTTTTGGGAGTTCCAATAAAACTAAATTCGCATTCTGAACTCCAAGCGTAAAGTAATGGCAAGAAATCACCTACTGCGATAATTTTGCAATTATTTTTTGACTTCTGTTTTACAAGTAAAAAATTTCTTAAATTATCGATTAAAAATCCTGCAAACAAATCAAGCACAAATCCCTTCAGGCTTTGATTACTAAAACCTCCGCTAGGCAGCTCTTTTATATATCCTATTTTTCGAAAATTCTTTGATTTTATGGAATCAAATACATCTCCATTTCCTACTAACGGCAAAACTTCAATATTTTTATTTTTTATTATTTTTAGTAATCTTTTTATTATTTCCGATGCGATTACATCTTCTCCATGACCATTGCATATAAATAATAGAGAATGAGACACCTTACTGTTAAGATCATAAAAAGATTTAATCGAATCTTTTTCGGCGGCATGGCCAAGTGGTAAGGCAGAGGATTGCAAATCCTTTATCCCCAGTTCGAATCTGGGTGCCGCCTTATTTAATTTTTTTACGCTTTTAATTATGAAGTTTTCGAAGAACTTCAATTTCACATAAAGGGTATAAAGTCTCAATTACTTATTGATCTATAGAAGAATAATTTTTTCTTTATTATTGATAAATAATAACTCATATCCATTAATAAATAAAATTAAATGGAATTATTAATTATTTTCATAAGATTATCTATGTATAAATTTGATTTATTTTAGTAATCATTATCTGCTACACACATCCCTAAACATCTAACACCATTTGATGCGGTCCTTTTACAATGGTTACATAATATGGGATCTTTCTCTGAAGTAAGGTTAATTTTTGAATTATTTTGGTCTTTAAAACTAATTAACTCTTGTGTTGAATCAAATAGAGTCATTCTTGGAATCATCACTTGTTTCGATACTAACAACAAGTGAAGCATTTGCGTTGGAAGAGGGTATATCCATAATTTTTACAGTTTCTTTAGGCTCATCAATAACTTGATCTTCTTCAGAGCTCTCATCAACTGCACAAGCTTCAAGAGCCTCTCTAAGTAATGAATCAAAAGTTGCTCCAGGCAATCTATGTCTTGCAACTTCAAGAAAAGTTCTCGGTAACGATTCAGATGCAGCATCTCGTAAAGCAGGATTATTCTTTCTATGTTCTTGTTCTTCTTCTATTGATTTAATAAATCTCAGTGTGACATCTCTTTTGGTAGAGGCTTTTATCAGCGTATCATTTTCAGGATTACTAACATTAGGTTCATTTTCAAGATCACTTAATCTTTTTTCCAAACTGTTTAAAACTTCATTAGCTTCTTTACTAATATGCGCTAATTGACCATCGGACAAATTAGGTAAATCAGCGACAAAAACTTTACCATGATCTCTAAGTGTCAAGAAAGTTGGTCTTGGGCCTTGAGCCTGTCTACCAATTGATTCAGAATTATTACCTATTGGTCTTTTTGGAGGTGTAGGGCCAGCTGAACTACGTCTACGTGTAATTCTTTGATTATTTGCAAAGGGCATTGAATAAAAGGTTAAATCTTAAAACTTAAACTTCCGATATAATTCGGCGGTGATTTTATTATATTACACCTAACTTTTTCATTTGGGTATAAAAAATAATTTTTAAAAACTCATTTAAAAAAGATAAAAAAATTTAAGTTATGATATCTGGCAAAAATTTACTAATTGTTGAATTGTTTTTTCGAACTATTTTTCCAATTTCCCAACTATCTATGTCATGATCTTTACAGATACTTAATATCGCGTCCTTAAATTGTTTATCAATAATTAAACAAAATCCCACTCCAAGATTGAAAGTATTCCAAAAATCTTTTTCAGGAATCGATCCTTTCTCTCTAAGGAATTTAAATAAAATAGGTATTTCCCAAGAACTGGTATTGATATAAGGAATAAAATCAGAAGGAATACATCTTGGTAAATTTTCTGGAATTCCTCCTCCAGTAATATGAGACATTGCTTTAATTTCTATATTTTCAGATAACATTTGGCTTATCACATTATTGTAAATTTTTGTAGGTTTCAATAACTCATCATAAAAATTTAACTGAGAAACTTTTTCAAATTCTTTATCTATTTGATTATTGTTTTGAATAATTTTTCTTACTAAACTAAAGCCATTACTATGAACTCCATTACTTTTTAAAGCAATTATTAAGTCATTTTCAGATACTTTTTTACCATTAATAAGCTTATCCTCATCAACTATTCCAACACAAAATCCCGCAAGATCATACTTATTTTTTGAATAAAATCCAGGCATTTCAGCAGTTTCTCCACCGAGTAATGAACATTTATTTTCTCCGCAGCCATGTGAAATTCCCTGAACAACCCTCAATAATTGTTTCTTATCAAGTTTACCAGTAGCAATATAATCAAGAAAAAATAAAGGTTTTGCACCACTAGTAATGATATCGTTCATGCACATAGCAACTAAATCAATGCCAACCTCAAAATGAAAGTTTTTACTTTGGGCTAATTCTAATTTTGTTCCAACACCATCAGTTCCTGAAACAAGAACTGGTTTTTTAAAACTATCGATGGGAATTCTAAACAAACCTCCGAACCCACCAATTCCCTCAATCACATTAGATGTATGAGTTCCTTCAACTGCCTGTTTAATTTCGGAAACAAATTCTCGCCCAGCTTCTATATCAACACCTGATGTTTTGTAATCCATGAAATAAAAATGATAGACTTTCCCTATATAGATATTCCTCCTAAGATTGCTTTTGTCCAGTAATTATTTATCAAATAGATTTATTTTTTAAAAACAAAGTGAAGAAAGTAATCATAAAGAAAACTGAAGAAATAGAAAATTGGAGGAGAAATATAAATAGTGAAATTAACTTCATTCCAACAATGGGTAATCTTCACAATGGACATGTAAAACTAATATCAACAGCAAAAAATGAAAATTCTAATGTTAATTTAGTAAGTATTTTTATTAATCCACTTCAATTTGATAACAAGTTAGATTTAGAGAATTACCCTAAAACAATTGATAATGACATAAAAATCTCCTTTTCAAATGGCGCAGATGCCATCTTCATCCCAAGTAATGAAGATATTTATCCGCCGAATAATAAAAATATTAAATTCCTGAAAGCTCCAATAGATTTATCTTCTAAATTATGCGGGTTAAGTCGAATTGGACATTTTGATGGAGTTTGTACAGTAGTTTATAGATTACTTAATCTCATCAAGCCAAAAAATCTTTACTTAGGAGAAAAAGATTGGCAACAACTTTTAATTTTAAAAAATCTTGTCCTAACAAAGAAATTAAATGTTGCTATTAAATCGATTCCTACCCAAAGAGATTTTGATGGAATTCCTTTAAGTTCACGTAATTTAAATTTATCAAAAAACGAAAGAAAATTGATTAGGTTCTTTTCAAGTGAGTTATTAGAAGCAAAAAAAAATTTCCAACAAGATAAAAAGATCAATTTAAACCAAATAATTAAGAGGTTATCAGCAAAAAAAATTTCAATTGAATATTTAGAACATTTACACCCTCATACACTCCAAAAAGCAAGACTTGAGGATAATATTTCGTTATTGGCTGGTGCGATAAGATGTGGAGAGACAAGATTAATTGATCACGTTTTTCTAATGAAAAGAAGGCCGATTATTGCAATTGATGGTCCTGCAGGTTCAGGTAAAAGTACAGTAACAAAGTTAATAGCGAAGAAACTTAAACTTTTATATTTAGATACTGGCGCAATGTATAGGGCATTGAGCTGGCTGATAATTAAAGAAAGTATTGACTATAAAAAAGAAAAAAAATTACAGAATATTCTTAAAGAAATATCTATTGTTTTCAAGTCGAATGCAAATTCCCATCAGGATGTTTACGTTAATAACTACTGTGTTACTGAAGAAATTAGGTCCCAAAAGATAAGTTCCATTGTTTCTAAAATTTCCTCAATAAAAGAAGTAAGAAAATTCTTAGTAGAAGAACAAAGAAAAATTGGAGAATCAGGCGGACTTGTAGCTGAAGGGAGAGATATAGGAACTACTGTTTTTCCTCATGCAGAACTTAAAATATTTTTAACTGCTAGCATCGATGAAAGAGCAAAAAGAAGGAAATCTGATAAAAATAGTAAAGACTCACAAGAAATAGACATTCATACATTAAAAGAACTTATAAAGAAAAGAGATTTTGAAGATTCGAATAGGGAAATTTCACCTCTAACAAAAGCGAATGACGCAATAGAAATTATTACGGATGGATATACAATTAACGAGGTAGTGGATAAGATTATTGATCTTTATAATGACAAGATTCCTAAAGAGACTGAGATCAAATAAATTCAAGAAATACTTTCCAAAAAGCAGTTTACAGAGTCTTCTAAAATATCAAGGACATAATCGAAGCCCTCATCACCTCCAAAATAAGGGTCAGGAACTTCTTGCTCATTAAAAACTGATCTAAAATCTTGTATTTTTTTAATTGATGCAAAACCAGTTGAAGCTGTTCTATTTTTAAGATCTTGGATATTTCTAAAATTTGAATCGTCCATCGCAAGAATATAATTAAATTCGTCAAAATCTTTGCTAGTAATTTGACGAGCCCTGCTTAAAATATTTATATCTCTTCTTTCTGCCGCAATTCTCATCCTAGGGTCAGCTTTTTTTCCAATATGCCAACTCCCAGTTCCAGCAGAATCTACGATAAAGCCCTCGGTTAATCCTTTCTTTTCAAGTAGACTTATAAAAATAGCTTCTGCTGCAGGTGATCTACAAATATTTCCCAAACATACAAAAAGAACAGAAATTTTTTTCATATGATTTCAAATTTCAATAAATTATAAGACTTTTAAGTAGTAAATAAAACTTCATTAATTAAAGATTCAGTAAATTCTTTACCAAACAAACTCGACAACATTGGCCTTGCTGGATCGTTATCTCTTCTGTAATTCAAATAATTAGTTTGACCGTTTATTAATTCTTTTTGCAGTTCAATATTGACTTCTTTGCTTTCGAAAAGAATTTCCAAATACAAATCAAGATATTCCTTAAATGAGGTATAAAGCTGATTATTAATTAAAAAATCACTTCTTTCTTCTTTGGGTAATTTTGACCATATTACTCCTGGAGAAAAAAATCTAGCTACATCCTCAGACATTTTTTCAGCTAATGGGAGTGATGAATGACAATGATTTTTGAGTTTTATAAGTTTTTCTAATAACTCATTATTGTATTGATTTTGTATTTTTAATGAAGGCTGAAAATCTAACACTAATAAATAAGTATTAGGTAGAGAAACAAAATCTATACCAAAAAATGGGACGTTATAAATAGTATTAGGAATAATTAAAAAATTTAAAACAGAATAATTTGTACTATTTATACAAACTGCTCTTGCGAATTGAATTCTTTTTTTATGCGTTACACCCCAAGTAGATAGATTCACATTTTTTTTTGATTTTTTTGAACCATAAGTTGAATCTTTATAAGAATACTTAGAGGGTATTGTTTTTTCTAAACAGTTATATTTACTTAAATTATTTGTTAAATATTTTAAAAAATTATGCCATCTCCAATCTGGCCTGTAAAAAATAGTATCTTGTATTAACATTCAACGAATAATCTCATTATTTAATGTAAATAGAAATTTATTGATAAATTTTTTTGTCCATTTTTCTCCAAAAAAAGATTTAAACAATTTATCTGCAGGGTCTTTTTCAAAACTGTACTTATCATATTTAATTTGATTAATCTTTATTTCTTCTGCATTTAAAAATTGATTAACAGGATTCGATTTATTAATGTTCAAATAATTATTTACAAATGAATGGAATATATTATTTAAATCTCTATCAAGATTTGATTTATTTCCTCTGCATATAATAACCCATGGGGAAAAATACTTTTTTGAATCATATATATTCTTCATTTTATTATTATCAAATGCAGAATATTTTTTCTTAATACTACCTAAACTTGAACAATATTTTTCAAGATATTTGCTTTCTTGAATTAAAGGTTGATAATCAAGTATTGCTAATAATTTTTGAGAAGTTCCAAACCATAAAATATCAGCTCCTAAAATAGGCATTTCACTATCAAAATTAGGATATGCGACCGTATTAAACACTTGCAGTTTTTTGCCACCATCTAATCTTGTTATTCGCCACTTTCTATACTCAGGAGATGAAAAAAGCCAATTTTTAATAATATATTTTGAGTCATCATTGTGATGTTCTTTGAATTCGCTAGATATTTGTATTTCATGTCCATTTAATTCATCAATATTGGTTTTAAGGAAATCAACTAATGAATCAAACATAAATATTAGGTCTCGGTACTTCCTTTCCTAACTTTCTTTGTAATATAATTGAATACAATCTTGCCTAAAACTGCAATCAAGTTACCTTCAAGCTCCTTAAACATTTTCATATTGTAAGTAAAAGCTTGATTAGCTTCATCAATAATTTGATCAGCAGTCTTTTGATTTATTGGAAGTTGATTCAAAGTAAGGGAATATTCTTCCTTGAATTTCTTTTCATCAGCAATTAATTCAAACTCATAAAAATTTAAACCATCATTTCCCTGCAAATTTAATGCTTTTTTAGCGATCCTTTTCAAGATTTGTCCCCCAGATAAATCTCCTATATAGCGGGTATAGTGGTGACCAACTAAGAGCTCTGGTGTATTTTTTGCGACCTCTCTGATTCTCTCAACATATTCTTTTGCTGAGTGAGAAATATTAATTTCATTCTTCCAATTTTCACCAAAATAAAATTTAAGATCATTTACAAGAGTTTCTTTCCTAAATAATGATTTAAAACCTATAGGTTTTATTACGGGATGTTCCTCATTGACCAGTCTTTCAATTTCTTCTTCCATAGCTTCGTAAACAAAATATAAATCACTTATTAATTTTCTATAAGATTTTTTTTCGACAACTCCTTTTAAAAAACAAGCCACAAAGCCAGTATTTTCTGCCATGGTATGGGATTTTTTTGTCCCTTCTCTTAATTGTCCTGCAAGAGCAACTGCCATATATTTTGAATTATTTTTGTAAGTGTATTTAATCTACAAGGAAAAAACACAAAACAGCTAATTTTTGTTACCAGCCGATGTTGTAGAGAATAGCTTATAAAGTTCTTTACAAACCAAAAAAAGATTATCTTTTTGTTCCTTTTGCGGTAGATGAGTACCAGTCATTTCCCAATCCCCGATGGTAGCCACTCTCCATCTCTCGGAGGGAACGATCATACCTCGCATTATTATTCCCAACAATTTCGGAACTCTGCCATTATTATCATTTTCAATTCTTAATTGTAAGAGTATTGCTCTACATTCAATAAGAGGGCTCCAACCAGGGAAATGAAATGCAAAATCAATAGAATCTTGCATGGATTCATTATTTGAGTTGTCCCATGGACTAAAGCTTACGCTTGCATCTGGAAAATATTTGCGAAACAAAGCTGCGGTGGAAGCAATTTTATTAGCTATTTCAACATTACTTACATTTGAACTCGCATTCATAAGTAGCTGAGCATTTTTTTGAAAATGACATAATTTGCTTTAACTTGCTTATTAACTACTTTTTCTTTTAATAAAGATGTTGAAATGCTGATCAATAAAGTATTCTCTATTCACATTTGAATAATAAATTTCTAGGTTTTAAGAAAATAACTCATCGCAAATTACAATACGAAGAACTTCGATGAGTTATCTTTTATTAATTCAATGCTATGCCCAAATTTGACAAATTAACTTTACCTAATGAAGGCGAGATAATAACTTTTAATCAAGGCAAACCTAATGTTCCTAATAATCCAATTGTCCCATATATAAGGGGTGATGGTACTGGAGTTGATATTTGGCCTGCAACTCAAATCGTTCTTGATTCAGCGATTAAAAAAAGCTATGGAGATGAAAGAAAAATTAATTGGTTTAAAGTCTATGCTGGCGATGAAGCTTGTGAACTTTATGGAACATATAACTACCTGCCTCAAGATACTATTGAAGCAATCAAACACTTTGGCGTAGCCATCAAAGGTCCTTTAACCACTCCCATCGGTGGAGGTATTAGATCTCTTAATGTTGCATTAAGGCAAATATTTGATTTATATAGCTGTGTTAGACCATGCAAATATTATTCAGGAACTCCAAGCCCTCACAAAAACCCCCAAAATTTAGACGTTATTGTTTATAGAGAAAATACTGAGGATATCTACATGGGAATTGAATGGGAAGCAGAGGATAATAACTGTCTTGAATTAATTAATCACTTAAATAACGTTGTCATACCAAAAAGTAAAAATTTAAAAAATAGATGTATACCAGACGGATCAGGTATTGGAATTAAACCGGTGAGTAAATCTGGTAGCCAAAGGCATATTAGAAAAGCTATTGAACATGCCAAAAGATTATCAGGTCATAAAAGGCATGTGACTCTTGTACATAAAGGAAATATAATGAAATATACAGAAGGTGCATTTAGAGATTGGGGATATGAATTAGCAGTAAATGAATTTAGAGAAGATTGCATTACCGAAAGAGAAAGCTGGATTTTAGATAATATTCAGAAAAATCCAGAAATTACAATTGAAAATAATGCTCGAAAAATTGAACCAGGTTTTGACAAACTTACAAATAACAAAAAAGCATTCATTTGCGAAGAAATTAAAGAAGTTATTGCATCAATATCAAATTCTCACGGAGATGGAAAATGGAGAGAACTTATTCTTGTTGATGATCGGATAGCTGATAGTATATTTCAACAAATTCAAACTAGACCTCAAGAATATTCAATTCTTGCAACCTTAAATCTCAATGGAGACTATGTTTCTGATGCAGCTGCCGCAATTGTTGGTGGCCTAGGTATGGCTCCTGGTGCAAATATTGGAGATAATGCAGCAATTTTCGAAGCTACGCACGGTACTGCGCCAAAACATGCAGGCTTAAATAAGATTAATCCAGGTTCAGTAATTCTTAGCGGTGTAATGATGCTTGAATATTTTGGTTGGGATAAGGCAGCTAAATTAATTACTAATGGTTTAAGTAAGGCAATAGAGCAAAAAAAAGTAACCTATGATCTAGCACGCTTAATGGAACCAAAAGTAGAACCCTTATCCTGCAGCAGTTTTGCAGAAGAAATTATCTCAAATTTCTAATTTTAAATATTATTATTATTTTCAAAAACTTTCCAAATATTAACCAGTGAATCTTTGGTGCCAATGTTTCCAGGATGAGTAACAATCGGA